>JAFBAL010000005.1 GCA_019247845.1 Alphaproteobacteria bacterium
ATCTGGCGCGGGTCTGGCTCTTGCCCGCGCCTCTGGCCGAGCAGGTCCTGACCAATTTCGGCTTCGTGCCGCTGCGCTATGCACCCAATGCGCTGCAGCCGGGAAGCCTTGTGGACCGCGCGATTCCGTTCGTCAGCTACATCTTCCTGCATGCCGACGCGATGCATCTGACGGTCAACTGCCTCTGGCTCCTGGCTTTCGGCCCGGCGGTGGCGCGCCGTTACGGGACCTGGGCCTTCCTGCTCTTCTTCTTCGTCTGCGGCATCGCCGCGGCGGCGGTCCATCTGGCGCTCGACTGGCGCGCGGCGGGCGTGATCATCGGCGCGTCGGGCGCGATCTCGGGACTCATGGCGGCCGGCAT
Source organism: Alphaproteobacteria bacterium (assembly GCA_019247845.1). GTDB lineage: Bacteria > Pseudomonadota > Alphaproteobacteria > Micropepsales > Micropepsaceae > Rhizomicrobium. The sequence goes on from JAFBAL010000005.1 coordinate 362, forward strand.
CCGCACGCTGCGCCCGCCGCAGCAGGCGCCGAGCGCGGCGCTGGTGCCCATCCTGTCGCCGCAGGTTCTGGCCTTCACCGCGCTGTGGGTCGCGATCAACCTGGCGGCCGGGTTCGTCGGCGTCGACATCTTCGGCGCCGGCCACGAGATCGCCTGGCAGGCGCATCTGGGCGGTTATTTCACCGGGCTGCTGCTCTGCGGCCCCTTCGACCGCCTGGTGGGGCTTGAAACCGCGCCCGCAGACCCAACCTAAGGGACATGGAGATCTGACCATGTCCGAATCCGGCAACAACACCCAGGCCTATCCCGTTCCCGTCCGGCCGCCGTTCCCGTTCGAGCGGCTGTTCTATGCGCTCGCCTTCGCGGTCATCGCCTGGTTCCTGTTCCCGGTGCTCGTGGTCTTGGGCATCGCGCAGTTCGCGGTCTATGCCATCGAGGGGCATGCCAACGAAGAGCTCAAAAGCTTCACCCGCCGACTCGCCTGTTATCTGTGGGAGCTGTTGACCTTCATCTGCTTTGCGCGGGACGAAAAGCCGTTCCCCTTCGGTCCTTTCCCCAAGGAAAAGTGACGGCACGCGGCACGCGAAATCGCTCGGCCTCGCCTGCGACGGCAGAATAGATTTCCGAAGTAAATCAATAAGTTACACGATAAGTTCCCGCGCTATTCTAAAGTTGCGATAGCGGGGGGCGAAGCGTGTTTCACTGTGGCATATTGGGTACAAAGCTTTCGCGAAATTGCGTCGCCTGGGGATGGCCGGGACAATCCCCTTGCGCGGGCTGCTGACATTCCATCAAATTCCAACCGCCAAAATGCGTCGTGCTGGGTCCGCTCGGGATGAGTGGGACGCGCTTGGCGTCAGATGGCCTCGGGGCAAACGGGGCCGCAACGGGGAGTTCAAAATGCCTGTGAAGCTCGGGACGGTTCAGTCCCTTACGTTCCTTGGCGCGCTGCTCGCGACCACCGCATTCACGGTGCCGGCATACGCGCAGATCGAAACCGTGATCGTCACCGCGCAGAAGCGCGCGGAAGACATCCAGTCGGTTCCGATCGCGGTCACCGCCTATACCAGCCAGGACCTGGCCGCGCATCAGGTGAACGGCTTCAAGGACATCCAGTTCTCCACGCCGAACGTGTCCTACACCAAGGCGAACTTCACCGGCACGAACTTCCAGATCCGCGGCATCGGCACGCAGGTCATCTCCGGCGACGCCGAAAGCGGCATCGCCTTCAACATCGACGACGTCTATTACGCGAACGCGCCGGTCGACAGCGGCCAGTTCTACGATCTCGAGAGCGTGCAGGTCCTGCGCGGCCCGCAGTCGACCCTGTACGGTCGCGGCGCGACCGGCGGCGCGGTGAACGTGTTCTCCGCCAAGCCCAAGCTCGACGCCTTCGCGGCCAGCATCGACGCCAGCTACGGCACCTACAACACGTCGGAGATCAAGGGCATGGTCAACATGCCGATCATCACCGACGAGCTCGCGGTGCGCGTCGCGGCCGATTGGATCCGCCACGACGGCTATGCCAACAACCTCGACACCGCGGTTCCGGGCGGCGACCACCACCCCGACTCGCGCGACCAGTGGTCGGCCCGCGGCCTGGTCCGCTGGCAGCCGACCGACAACACCACGGTCGACGTCATCTATTCGCATGCGGACGAAGACGACACCCGCATGCGCGCGCAGAAGCAGCTCTGCCACACCGACCCGACCGGCGTGCTGGGCTGTCTTCCCGACAAGCTCGACACCGGCCCGGTGAACCCGAACGCGACCTTCTTCAACATCCCGGTCAGCCGTCAGGCGGCTGCCGAGCTGTTCGCGCCGGAGCTGGGCGGCGCCGCGGGCCTGCTCGGCCTGTTCGACCTGAGCCAGCCCTTCGTCGCGACGCCGGGCATGGTTCCGGCCAATCCGCGCGACATCAACACCGACTTCACGCCGACCTTGAAGTCGCACAGCAATTCGATCACCGGCGAGGTCAAGCAGAAGTGGACCGACTGGCTCGATATGACCTTCGTCGGCGGCTATGCCGACGGCAGCGTCCTGTCGCAGGAGAGCTACACCAACTCGCCCGGCCAGCCCTTCGCGCGCGGCGCCTGCGGCCCGACCCCGACGATCGACTGCTCGAAGGGCGTGTTCCAGGCCACTCTGGATACCTATGCGGGCCTGGGCCTGGTGCCGGCGTCCTATGCCGATCCGGTGAACGGTCCTTACGCCTTCATCCTCAACCCGAACTTCGCGGGCCTGCTGCCGACCGGCAACTTCACCAACAACAGCGTCATCGGCGGCGACATCAACCGCTACACCAACGGCCCGTTCGCCTATGACCAGTCGAACGGCTCCAGCAAGCAGTACTCGGCCGACCTTCGCTTCAACACGAACTTCGAAGGCCCGCTGAACTTCATGCTCGCGGCCTATTACCTGAACGACCAGCAGTGGGGCGACTACTACGTCGCGTCCAACACGCTGGACTACGGCCAGACGCTCCTGGGCGCGATCGCCGGTCCGTTCACCGGCGTGCCCGGCTGCGCCACGACGGGCTGCATCTTCGGCAGCACCTTCTATGACAACCGCACCCAGAAATCGACGATCGAGTCCAAGGCTGTCTACGGCGAAGCCTATTGGCAGGCGATCCCGGATTCGCTGAAGATCACGCTGGGCCTGCGCTATACCGAGGACGTGAAGAACAACATCGGCCGCATCACCATCTTCAACGGCTTCGAGCCGATCGGCTCGACGAACTCCGACCAGGCGCTGGCGATCTGCAACCAGCAGGGGCAGCCGGGCTGCGACTTCGATCCGGCCACCACGGGCTCCCAGCTCTTCGAAGAGACGCATCGTCAGTTCGACAAGCTGACCGGCCGACTGGTGGTCGACTACAACCCGCATTGGGACCTGACCGACCAGACGCTGCTCTATGCCTCGTATGCGCGCGGCTACAAGGCGGGCGGCTCCAATCCGGGCGTGCAGCAGGGCAACCTGGGCGTTCCGGCGACCTATGAGCCGGAATCCATCGACGCCTACGAAATCGGCGCCAAGAACACGCTGCTCGACGGCCGCCTGCAGGCGAACCTGACCGCGTGGTACTACAACTACGGCAACTACCAGATCTCGTCGGTCATCGCGAACACCTCGGTGAACACCAACATCACCGCGTTCCTGGGTGGCTTCGAAGGCGAGTTCCTGTGGGCGCCGAACGACGCGTGGCAGTTCAACCTGAACGCCGACTGGACCCAGTCGCGCATCGGCAACACGGCCCAGATCGACACCCGCAATCCGACGGGCGGCGATCCGAACGCGCTGCTGATCAAGGACGGCACGCTGTCGGCGACCAACGCGCAGAACTGCGTGCTCTACTATCACGGCAACAACTTCGCGACCGACTTCGCCAACCTCAGCGCTTTCTCCGGCGGCATCTTCTTCGCGCCCCCGGGAGGCACCGGGTCCCTGGCCCAGTACGGCGTCGCGCACTCCGCCTACGGCCTGTGCACGGAAGCCGAGCTCAACAATCACAGCGCCGGACATCTGGGCCAGGCGCTGGACGCGACGAACTTCACGACCACCGATCCGACGATCGGCGGAACGCTCACCGGCGTTCCGGTCAACCTGCAGGGCAACCAGCTGGCCAACACGCCGCCGTACTCGATCAGCTTCGGCGCGCAATACACCCTGCCGATGAGCCACGGCTACAACCTCGTCAGCCGCGCCGACTACTACTGGCAGGCGCCGATGTTCGGCCGCATCTTCAACGGCCCGGCGGACAAGCTGAAGTCCTACAACATCCTGAACGCGCTGATCACGCTGAACGCGCCGGACAATCAGTGGTACGTCTCGGCCTATGCGCGTAACCTGCTCGGCGGAAACCAGATCACCGGCGAATACCTGACGAGCTCCTCGTCGGGTCTCTACACCGGCGTGTTCTACAACGAGCCGCGCAACGTCGGCATCACGATCGGCGCCCGCTTCTAATCGAAGCCGCGTCGGGACAGAATTGGGGCGCCGGGCGACCGGCGCCCTTTTTCTTTTCGGGAGCAGGACATGAAGACGCGCGCGCTCGGCAATTCCGGCATCCAGGTCTCGGTGGTGGGACTGGGCTGCAACAACTTCGGCATCCTCGACGTCGCCGCCTCGCGCCGCGTGGTCGACCGCGCGCTGGAGCGGGGCATCACGCTGCTCGACACCGCCGACATCTACGGCAACCGCGGCGGCTCCGAGAGCCAGCTCGGCGAGATATTGGGGCCGCGCCGCAAGGACATCGTGCTCGCGACCAAGTTCGGCATGGCGATGGACGACGACGCGAACGCGGCGCGCGCCGCGCGCGGCTACGTCCTTTCGGCGGTCGAGGCGAGCCTGAAGCGCCTCAAGACCGACTGGATCGATCTCTACCAGCTGCACACGCCCGATCCGAAAACGCCGATGGACGAGACCTTGCGCGCGCTCGACGACCTGGTGCGGGCCGGCAAGGTGCGCGCCGTCGGCTGCTCCAATCTGCCTGCTGCCGGGATCGACGACGCGGCGGCGATCTCGAATGCGCAAGGTCTGGCGCGTTTCGTCAGCGCGCAGGACGAATACAGCCTCCTGGTGCGCGGCGCGGAGGATGCGCTGATCCCCGCCGTCGAGCGCCACGGCATGGCCCTCCTGCCCTATTTCCCGCTGGCGAGCGGCCTCTTGACCGGCAAGTACCGGCGCGGGCAAAAGCCGCCCGAGGGCACGCGCTTCGGGCGCATGCAGCGCTTCTCCGACCGCTACATGAACGACGCGAACTGGGCGATCGTCGAGAAGCTCGACGCTTTCGCACGAGCCCGCGGCCGCACGCTGCTCGACCTCGCTTTCGCCTGGCTGCTCTCGCGCCCGGCGCTCGCCAGCGTCATCGCCGGCGCCACGCGCCCCGAACAGATCGACGGCAACGTCCAAGCCTCGGCGTGGGAGCTGACCGCGGACGAGGCGGCCGAGGTGGACCGGATCAGCGCGAAGGCGTGAACGCTACTCCGCCGGCTGGTGACGCGCCGGCATGCGGAAGCTGAAGCGCTGCGCGACGCGGTCGAGATACACGAACAGCACGGGCGTGATGTAGAGGGTCAGGAGCTGCGACAGCAGCAGCCCGCCGACCACGCACAGCCCCAGGGGCCTGCGCGTCTCGGAGCCGGCGCCGAAGCCGATGGCGATGGGCAGCGTGCCCATCAAGGCCGCCATGGTCGTCATCATGATCGGGCGGAAGCGGATCATCGCGGCCTCGTAGATCGCCTGCTCGGCGCCCACGTTCTCGGCGCGCTGACGGCCCAGCGCGAAGTCGATCATCATGATTGCGTTCTTCTTGACGATGCCGATCAGCATCATCATGCCCACGAAGGCGAAGAGCGTGAGCGGAATGTCGAACAGCTTGAGCGTGATCAGCGCGCCCACCGCGGCCGACGGCAGGCCGGAAAGAATCGTCAGCGGGTGGATGAAGCTCTCGTACAGGATGCCCAGCACGATATAGACGACGAGAAGGCCCGCCAGCAGCAGCCAGCCGATGCCGCCGGTCGAGCTCTGGAACGCCTGCGCCGCGCCCTGGAACGAGGCCTGCACGGTCGACGGCATGCCGATCTGCGCTTCCGCGCGCGCGATGGCATGCTGCGCGTCGCTGAGCGCATAGCCCGGCGCCAGGTTGAACGACAGCGTGACCGAGGGCAGCTGGCCCAGATGGTTCACGCTCAAGGGCATCGAGCTCTGCACCGTGCGCGTGACCGAGGTGAGGGGGACGAGCGTCACGCCGTCCGACGCCGTCACATAGAGCCGCGAAAGCGCGGTCGGATCGGCCTGGTATTGCGGCAGCAGCTCCAGGATCACCTCATAGGTGTCCGACGAGCCGTAGATCTGCGAGATCTGCGCGCCCGCATAGGCCGCGCCCAGCGCCGTCTGCACCGCGGCCGGCGTCACGCCGAGCGCCGCCGCGCGGTCGCGGTCGATCGTTACGTTGATCGCGGGGCTCGAGAGCTGAAGGTCGGTGGCCACGTCCTCGAGCTCGGGCTGGCGGGCGAGCGCGTTCTTCAGCTTCTCGGACGTGTCCTGCAGCTCGTTCAGGTCGAGGTCCTGCAGCGTGTACTGGTATTGCGACTTGGTCAGCTGGCCGCCGATGCGGATCATGGGCGGGATCTGCAGATGCACCTTGATGCCGGGCAGGGCCTCGAGCTTGCGGCCCAGCTCGCGCATGACCAGCATCGCGCTGTCGCGCTCCGCGCGCGGCTTCAACGTCATGAAGATGCGCCCGCTGTTGGTGCCGGTGGTCGAGCCGCCCGAGCCCACGGACGACATGAAGCCCGCGACGTTGGGATCGCGCTGGACGATCGCCGCCGCCTGCTGCTGATAGGCCGCCATCTGGTCGAACGAGGTTCCGTTCGGCGCTTCGGTCAGCGCGAAGATCTGCCCGGTGTCGGAATCGGGCAGGAAGTCCTGCTGCATGAACATGAACATGCCGACGGTGGCCGCGATGGACCCCAGGAACACCGCGAAGATCGCCGGCTTGTTGTGCAGGCTCCAGCTGAGCGTGCGGTCGTAGAAGGCCTGTATGCGGTCGAACGTGCGCTCGCTCCATTCATAGAAGCGGTTGTGCTTGCGCGCATGCTCGGGACGCAGCACGCGCGAGCACAGCATCGGCGTCAGCGTGATCGAGACCACGCCCGAGAACAGGATGGCCAGCACGATGGTGACGGCGAATTCGTGCAGCAGCCGCCCCATGATCCCGCCCATGAACAGGATGGGGATGAACACCGCCGCCATGGACAGCGTCATCGACAGGATGGTGAAGCCGATCTCGCGCGAGCCGATCATGGCGGCCTCGAAGGGCTGCTCGCCCTCCTCGACGTGGCGCACGATGTTCTCGAGCATGACGATGGCGTCGTCGACGACGAAGCCCACCGACAAGGTCAGCGCCATCAGCGAAAGGTTGTCGAGGCTGTAGCCGAAGGCCGACATGCCGGCGAAGGTGCCGATCACCGCGATGGGCAGGGCCAGCGAGGGGATGATCGTGGCGCGGAAGGTGCGCAGGAAGACGAAGATCACCATCACCACCAGAAGCGCCGCCAGCAGCAGCGAGGTCTGCACGTCCGACACCGCGTCGCGGATCGAGTTCGAGCGGTCGTAGAGCACCGACAGCTGGACCGAGGCGGGAAGCTGCGCCTGGAACTCGGGCAGGATCTTCTTGATCGAATCCACCACCGCGATGGTGTTGGAGCCCGGCTGGCGCTGGATGGCGAGCACGATGGCGCGGTGGCCGTCGAACCAGCTCGCCACGTATTTGTTCTCGACGCCGTTGACGACCTGGGCGACGTCCTTCACGCGCACCGGCGCGCCGTTCTTGTAGGCGATGATCTGGCGGCTGAAGTCGTCGGCGTTGTCGAGCTGGGCGTTGGAATGGATGACGATCGACTGCTTGGCGCCGTTCAAGGTGCCGGTCGGGATGTTTGAGTTGGCCGAATTGGCCGCGGCCGCGACCTGGTCGATGCCGATGCCCCGCGCCGCCAGCGCCATCGGGTCGGCGGCGATGCGCACGGCGAATTTCTGCGAGCCGTAGACGTTGACCTGCGCCACGCCGTCGATGGTGGAGATCTGGCGCGCCAGCAGGGTCTCGGCGTATTTGTCGACCTCCTGCAGCGGCAGGGTCGGCGAGCCCATGGTCAGGTACATGATGGGCTGGTCGGACGGGTTGACCTTGCGCAGCGACGGCGGCGAGGGCATCTGCGTCGGAAGCTTGCGCTGCGCGGTGGAGATCGCCGACTGCACGTCCTGGGCCGCGGCGTCCAGGTTGCGGTCCAGGTCGAACTGGATGGTGATCGAGGTCGCGCCTTGCGTGTTCGACGAAGTCATCGAGCTCACGCCGGCGATGGTGGTGAACTGGCTCTCCAAGGGGGTCGCGACCGCCGAGGCCATGGTGTCGGGATCGGCGCCGGGCAGGCTCGCCTGCACGACGATGGTCGGGAAATCGACGTTGGGCAGCTCGCTGATCGGCAGGGTGAAATAGCCGAACAGGCCGAAGATCACGAGCGCCGCCATCAGCAGCGTCGTCATCACCGGTTGCAGGATGAACGGCCGCGAGATGTTCATGGGGGTCGGTTCACTTCGGGGATTGGCTTCACTTCTTGGCGGATGCGTGCCCGCCGCCATTGTCGCCCGCAATGCTCACGGGCTTGCCCGGCAGCACGCGCAGCTGGCCGTCGGTGACGACCATGTCGCCGGCCTTCACGTCGCCCTCGATCGCCATGGTGGCGCCGGCGTCGAACAGCACCTTGACGATGCGCATGTCCGCCTTGCCGTCCTTGACGACATAGACATAGCGGTTGTCGGGGCCGATGTTCACCGCCTCGCGCGGCACGACGATCGCGTTGGCCAAGTTGTTCAGCGCCACCGACACGTCGATAAGCTGGCCGGGGACCAGCCGCATGTCCTGGTTGGCATAGGTCGCGCGCAGCTCGATCGTGCCCGTGGTGTTGCTGACCGCGTTGCCGGTGAAGTCGACGTCGGCGATCAGCGGCTTGCCGCTCTGGTCGTGCAGGTCGATGGCGGCGGTGAGGCCTCCCGCCTGCTGGCGGTCCTGGATACGCGGCAGGTCGGACTGCGGCAGCGAGAACGACACCTTCACGGGCCGGATCTGGGTCACGGTCACCAGCGGCGCGGTGCCGTTGGCCGCGATCATGTTGCCGGGCTGGATCAGGATCGGCCCGGTCTTGCCGTCGATGGGCGAGCGGATCTGGGTATAGCTCACATTCAGCTGCGCCATGCGCACCGCGGCGCGGTCGGCGGCGACGCTGGCGACCAGGCCCTTGGCGTTGGCGTCGGCCTGGTCGCGCTGCTGCGACGAGCTGGCGCCGGCCTTGAACAGGGTCTCATAGCGCTTGCGGTCGTTCTGGGCGCTGGTCAGCATCGCCTGGTCCTTGGCGAGCTGGGCTTGCGCCTGCTGCAGCGCGGCCTCGAAGGGGCGGGGGTCGAGGCGGAACAGCAGATCGCCCTTATGGACCAGGTCGCCTTCCTTGAAGGCGGCCGACATCAGCTGGCCCTCCACCCGGGCCGTCACCTGGACGGTGGCGTTGGCGATCACCGTGCCGATGGTGCGCTCGGTCACCGTCACGTTGCTGTTCACGGCAACGGCGACCTTCACCGGCGGCGCGGCCCTGGGTTTCTCGGCGGGCGCGAACAAACCGCCGTTCAACAGGATCCAGACCGCGGCCACCAGCAGGACCACCCCGGCCAGGCTCGCGATCAGCCGCAGGCGCGGGCTCACGCCGGACGCGAATCGCGCCTTGCTACCGGTCGCCGTGGCGGAGTCGAACGCGTTCGAAAAGCGGATGTTCATCAACCAGGTCCCTGGGGCCCGACGGGGTTTCGGCCGGCCCCGGCGCTTATATGCGGGCGGCCCCGGCCTTGTCCTATCACGGCTGGGCGAAAGTTTGGCCTAAACCGCGACTTTTTTGTAACGAAATGCACGATTCCAAGTCCCTGGCGACGAAGAAAGCTCGGCCTTGCCTGGCGGTAACGTTCGAGGGGGCCGGGGCGGTACCGCTTTCGGCCTGGGGCGGCGCCCGCGTTATTGTGCAGCGCAGCGATTGCCCGCACCGGACCGCCCCGATATAAGCCGCCCGACTTTCCCCTGACACCGACCCGAAGGCGGCCGAGACCGGCCCAAAAAGATCCCCATGGAACTGCGCAACATCGCCATCATCGCCCATGTCGACCACGGCAAGACCACGCTGGTGGACCAGCTCCTCAAGCAGTCGGGCTCGGTGCGCGAGAACCAGCACATGCAGGAGCGGGCGCTCGATTCCAACGACCTGGAGCGCGAACGCGGCATCACCATCCTGGCCAAGTGCACCAGCGTCGAGTGGAACGGGACGCGCATCAACATCGTCGACACGCCCGGCCACGCCGATTTCGGCGGCGAGGTGGAGCGCATCCTGTCCATGGTCGACGGCGTGGTGCTCCTGGTCGACGCGGCCGAGTCGGTCATGCCGCAGACCAAGTTCGTGCTCTCCAAGGCGCTCAAGCTGGGCTTGAAGCCCATCGTCGTGATCAACAAGATCGACCGCCAGGACGCCCAGCCGGCCGAGACCCTGGACAGCATCTTCGATCTATTCCTGGCGCTCGAGGCCAACGACTACCAGCTCGATTTCCATCACCTTTACGCCTCGGGCCGCAACGGCTGGGCGGTCAACGAGCTCGAAGACGAGCGCAAGGACCTCTCCCCGCTGTTCAAGCGCATCGTCGATGACGTGCCGCCGCCCAAGCCGGTGGCGCTGGCGGGCGACGAGCATCCCTTCAAGATGCTGGTGACGACGCTCGAGGCCGACAACTTCCTGGGCCGCATCCTGACGGGGCGCATCGAGAGCGGTGCGATGACCGTCAACCGCGTGATCAAGGTGCTCAACCGCGAGAGCAAGGAGATCGAGCGCGCCCGCGTGACCAAGCTTCTCGCCTTCCGCGGGCTGGCGCGCACGCCGGTGGCGCGCGCAGAGGCCGGCGACATCGTCGCCATCGCGGGGCTCCAGATCGCGACCGTCGCCGACACGCTCTGCGACATGGGCGTGAACGAAGCCATTCATGCGACGCCGATCGATCCGCCGACGCTGGCAATGACGGTGTCGGTGAACGACTCGCCGCTGGCGGGCCGCGAAGGCGACAAGGTGCAGAGCCGCGTCATCCGCGAGCGTCTGCTGCGCGAGGCCGAGGGCAACGTCGCGATCAAGGTGAAAGAGACCGGCGACGGCGCTTTCGAAGTGGCCGGCCGCGGCGAATTGCAGCTCGGCGTGCTGATCGAGACCATGCGCCGCGAGGGCTTCGAGCTGTCGATCAGCCGTCCGCGCGTTCTGTTCAAGAGCGAGGGCGGCGAGCGGCTTGAGCCGATGGAAGAGGTCACCATCGACGTCGACGATCCCTATACCGGCGTCGTCATCGAGAAGATCTCGACGCGCAAGGGCGAGATGACCGACATGCGCCCGACCGGCGCCGGCAAGACGCGCATCGTCTTCACCGCGCCGTCGCGCGGGCTGATCGGCTATCACGGCGAGTTCCTGACCGACACGCGGGGCACCGGCGTCATCAACCGGATGTTCTCGGGCTACGCGCCGCACAAGGGCACGATCGCGGGGCGCACCAACGGCGTGCTGATCTCGACCGGCGACGGCGAGGCGGTGGCCTATGCGCTGTGGTACCTGGAGGAGCGCGGCAAGCTCTTCATCGTGCCCGGCACCAAGGTCTATCAGGGCATGATCATCGGCCAGAACGCCAAGGACAACGACCTCGAGGTCAACCCGCTGAAGGCCAAGCAGCTCACCAACATCCGTACGACCTCGAAGGACGAGGCGGTGCGCTTGACGCCCATCGTGCCGATGACCTTGGAGCAGGCCATCGCCTATATCGAGGACGACGAGCTGGTCGAGGTGACGCCGCAGTCCATCCGCATCCGCAAGCGCGAGCTCAACCCGCACGACCGCAAACGCGCCGCGCGGGCGGAGGCGGAGGTTTAGGTCTCACGCATCCGGCCGCGGCAGGATCATCCCTTCATAGAGATAGAGGTCCGGCCGCCCGGCCGAGCCGGGGCGGATGCGCGCGAGGCTGTAGGCCGACAGCGCGATGCGGCGCGGCGGCGCGAAGGCGGTGTCGGGAACGGCCGCGATCGCCTCGGCAAAGGGCTTTCCGCCGTCATCCACCAGTCGCGCCACCGCATAGGTCACGCCGCCCGCGCTCGTGGGCAGGGGGATGACCACCAGATCGTCCGGAGCATGTTCCATGTCTCTCTCCAGCACGCCTTGACCGCCCGGCGGACGGGCGTTCGCCGGACCGGCGCGCGCCATACACCGGACCGTTCAGGGCCGCCCCACCTTCACGCCCGTCTTGCGGTGGCTGGCGAAATAGAGCCTGAGCACCCAGTTCATCTTGGTCTGCCAGCCCTTGCCCTGCTTCTTGAACCAGCGCACCACGTCCTCGTCGAGGCGGATGGTGATGCTTTTCTTGCGGGTCCCGGGCATGGGGAAGAGACCGACATAGATCGGACCATTGCGAATTTGCTGGTCCGTCAGCTCGGGAATGTCGCTGAAGTCGATTTGATCGTCGGGAAGCGCTGCAAGCGCATCGAGTTCAGCTTTAAGTTCCGGCGTCAGCTTAGGGCGCTTCTTCGTAAGCCTCACGCTCACGAGGTGAGGCTTTTCGCGCCGAGACGATGCGGTAGACTTCTTCGTCGCCTTCTTCACGGACCGTGTGGGAAACAACGTAGAGTCTTCCGTTGATTTCACCGATCGTACGCCAGCGGATCTCTCCATGATCGTCACCTTCGATATCCGGTCGTCTCAGCGGGTCGCAAAACACTTGTATGGCGTTTTCGAACCTTATTCCGTGCTTACGCCGATTGGCTTCCGATTTCCTCGGATCCCATTCGTACCTGATCTTATCCGCCATCCTAGCCCCGCAGCCGTGTAGCTACAAGTGTACGTACACGCGCGGCCGCAGCCGCCTACCCGGGGTAATCGTAGCTTAAAGGCGGCTTTTACGGCAAGGTCAGCGGCGCAGCAGGCCCAGCCGGCCGCCGATCATCCTGTCGACCACGCGCTTGGGCAGGGTGTTCAGGATGAAGTTCTGCAGCGGCTCGGGCGTCAGCGTGTAGCGCCATTTGGGCTTGCGCGTGATGAGCGCGTGATGGATCGCCTTGCCCAGCTGCTCGGGCTTGAGGCCCTTGGGCCCGTTCGTGACCGCATAGCTGAGAACGTTCTCGAGTTTCCCGCGATAGGGCGTGTCGTCGTATTGCGACGTATCGATCTCTTCCGCCTTGGTCCAGATCTGCGTCGCCACCGCCCCCGGCGCGATCACCACGACGTCGATGCCGAACAGCATCAATTCGCGGCGCAGCGATTCCGACAGGCCTTCGAGGCCGAACTTCGAGGCGCAATAGGGCGCCATGAACGGGTTGGCGTTGCGCCCGCCGACCGAGGAGATCATCACGATCCTGCCTCGCCTGCCCTTGCGCTGGGCATCGACGCCGAGCAGCGGCGCGAAGGCCTGGGTCACGATCACCTGGCCGGTCAGGTTGACCTCGAGCTGGTGGCGGAACTCGTCGATCTTGAGATAGAGCAGCGGGCCCGCGATCGCGACGCCGGCGTTGTTGACGAGGCCGAACAGCGTCTCGCCGGCGAGCGCGTCCGAGACAAGCTTGGCCGCCGCGTTCACCGCCTCGACATCGGTCACGTCGAAAAGCAGCGGCACGAAATTGGCGCCGAGCTCGCGCCGCAACCGCTCGCCGTCCCCGGGCTTGCGCACGCTGCCGAAGACGCGGAAGCCTTTCCTGGTGAGCACTTTCGCCGCGCCCCAGCCGATGCCGGTGGACGAGCCTGTTACGACGACGCTTTTCATGGCATGAACCCTTAAAATTGCGATTGAGACGAATATACATGATCGACGCTGAAACCATCGCTTTCGCGCATCGCCTGGCGGAGGTCGCCGGCGAGACGATCCGTCCCTATTTCCGCAAGAACCTCGCGATCGACGACAAGGGTGCAACCAAAGGCAGCATCTTCGATCCTGTCACCGAAGCCGACCGCGGCGCCGAGCGCGCCATCCGCGCCGTCATCGCGCGCGAGCGTCCGGACGACGGCATCCTGGGCGAGGAGTTCGGCGAGACGGCCGGCACGAGCGGCTATCGCTGGGTGCTCGATCCCGTCGACGGCACGCGCGCCTTCATCAACGGCCGCCACGAATGGGGCACGCTGATCGCGCTGGAGAAGGACATGCGTCCCGTGCTCGGCCTGATCGATCAGCCGGTGATCGGCGAGCGCTTCCTGGGCGTCAACGGCACGGCCTCTTTCAACGGCGCGCCGATCGGCGTGCGCAGCTGCGCGAAGATCGAGGACGCGGTGCTGTGCTGCACCCATCCCTACGCCTATTTCGAGGCCGACGAGCGCGCGGGCTTCCGCCGCGTGTCGGGCGCGGTGCGCATGAGCCGCTTCGGCGGCGACTGCTACATCTTCGCGATGCTGGCGATGGGTTTCTGCGACGTGATCGTGGAATCGAGCTTCCACCGCTGGGACGTCGCGGCCCTGATCCCGCTGATCGAAGGCGCGGGCGGCGTCATCACCGACTGGGCGGGCGGCGATCCGAGCGCGGGCGGACGATGTCTGGCGAGCGGCGACAAGCGCGTGCACGCGCAGGCCGTCGCGCTGCTCAAGGGCGGATAGCCGTCGCTATCGAACGCGGGCGTCGCGGATTGCTCTTTGCCTTCCAGGGCTTGGAAGAAATTCGCGCAATCCTTATCGAACGCGCCTGAAACGGGCGGATAATGCGCCATGACCCAAAAGAACGAGCAGCCGGTAGCTCCTGAGCCGGCAACACCTCTCCCCGCCTATCCCGTGGATCTGGCGCCGGAGCTCCTTCGACCCGAGATCACCGAGGTGATGTTGCGGGCTCAGCTGGCCGAAGCGTTGTTCCTGATACGCGATGCCGGGTTCCTGTATCGCAACACGGGGGGCGAACCCATAGATCGCGGCGGCTTCGTCAACCACGCCGAAGGCCTGATGCAGTCCTCGATCAAGGTCGCGGACTGCATTGCGCGGCTGAACGGGGCCGCACCGCCGGCGGCGGAGAAGCGTGCGCGCAAAAAGGAAAACGAATAGCGCCATGACGGCCAGCGGCATCGTGCGGCGCAAGCGCGGCGGTCAGCCGGGAAACAGGAACGCGCTCAAGCATGGCTGCACCGTCGCCCGCGCTCGCGCTCTCAAGGCGCGGGTGCGGGCTTGGCGCAAGCGAACGCGTGCGCTGATCGCGCTTGCGGAGGTGCAGGTCGCGTTACGGCGTGCGGATGAAGCCGTGGATGCCCGCCAATCCGTCGTCGAAGGTGTAGCCGACGATCGCGCCCGAGGGCGAGATGCCGCTGACCAGGGTGCCGCTTTGGGCGGTGTGCGCACCCGAGACGTCGAAGATCTCGTCGGTTCCGTCGCCGTGATGGATGAACCCGTAGTTGCGCTGGTCGCTCCCCTCGAGCCAGCCCACCACCTGCCGGTCGCCGTTCACCGCGGCCATCGTGATGATGTAGGTGTTGACGGGATTGTCGCCCGGAAGCTCGAAGGAGCGGAAGCCGCCGGCCACGTTGCGGATATAGCCGTGCCGGTTGCCGGTGGCCTTGTCGGTATAGATGCCGCTGACCGCGCCGGTGTCGTCGATGGCGCTGATGCCGACGTTCTGCCAGCCCGCATGCTTGACGAAGGTGAGCGTGCCGTCGGGGGCGCGCAGATAGGGCAGCGACCTGCCCTTGTGCAGGCAATTGCCCGCCATGGTGCCGGCGGCATTGATGCCGATCGTGCCCGTGAAGCCGCAGCCCTTCAGCTTCAGGACCTTCACGTCGCCGTCGGACGTGCGCAGGAAGACGTCTTCGCGCGTGGGGCCGGAGTCTGGCCTGCCGCGATGCCGGAATCGTCGAGGCCTTTGACGATCGCGTCGGCCTTCTTGAAGAAGATGTCGGTGAGCGTGCCGTCGGGGCTGCGGATGAAGCCGCGGTTGTTGTGCCCCTTGAGATAGACGCCCGCGACCGTCGCGTCGTCGAGGACCGTTTCCGCGCCCATGTTGGTGGCGGCGAAGACCGGGAAGGTCGTGAACGTCCCGTCGGGCATGCGCAGATAGCCGCATCGCATTCCGCAAGCGTCGGTGTGGGCGGGAGCGTAGGCGCCGGCGACGATGCCCGAGGGGCTGATCGCTTCCGCATAGGTGATGCTCGCGCCGGGCGCGTCGATCCTGGTGACGACGGGCGCGGCGAGAGCGGGAGCAGCCAGCGCCAGAAGCGGAGCGATCGCAAGACACCGCATGATCGTTTTTCCTTTATGGCGCGCGCGTCGAACTCTCCGTCAGGTGGCGAGCCTGCGCAATGCTACCGAAAATCGCGTTCGGATGCCATGCGCATCTTACGGCGTCCTGACGAAGCCCCGCATCGTGACGCCGTCGATCGACGAGGTTCCGGCGATGACGCCGGACGCGCCGATCTGGGCGTCGAGCGTGCCGGTGCCGGGATCGGTGCCGTTCACGGCGTCGAACATCTCGATGCTGCCGTCGCCGTGGCGCATATAGCCGTGATGGGTGCCGTCCTTGGCCCGGAACGTACCGACCACCATGCGGTCGTCGGCGACGATCGCCATCGACACCGGCGACATGTCCTTGGCGTGGGGAAGGTCGAAGGTCGCGATGCTGCCGTCGGGCGTGCGCACGAAGCCATGCTTGTTGTCGCGGTTGTCGACGAAGAGGCCGGCGACGGCGCCGTCGTGGTCGATGGCCTGCGCGAAGGTGCCTTGCCTCTGGTGCGTGCCGGCGCCCGGGACATCGAAGATCGTCACGGGCCCGCCGCTCTGGTAGAGAAAGCCGTGACGCTCGCCGTCGCCGTTGAAGCAGCTGCCGGTGATGAACGCATCGGCATTGATGTCTTGCGGGTCGGTCGTGGAGAATCTTCCGATATGGAACGTCCCGGTCGTGCCATCCGGAGCGCGGACGAAGCCGATATTGCGCCTGGAGACCGCGAAGGCCTCGCCCACGATCAGGCCGTCGGCATTGATGTCGCGAGCCTCGACGGCGGTCGCGTCCGCCACGCCAAAGGTCGTCAAGCTCCCATTGGCGGTGTGCACGAAGCCCTGTTCCGCGGCGTTGCCGGGAAAGACGTATGTGCCGGTCACCGCGCCGTCGTTGTTGATGTCGGCCGGAAGCGTCTGCCCTTGTCCGGGCACCTCGAAGACCGCGAAGCTGCCGTCGGGCGTGCGAAGATAGCCGCAGTAGTGGCTGCAGCCCGCAATGTTATGCCCGATGGCGCGGCCCGTCACGGTGCCCGTCGCATTGATCCCCGTGACGGTCGTGTCATGCGCGCCCGGCACGTTGAACTGGATGATGGTCGGGCTCGCGGCGGCCGGCGCGCACAACACGAGCGACAGGACTGCAACGTCACGCAAACGCATCGAAGGCACTCCAGAACCGCGCCCGGATGGTATCATTCTCCATCAGGATTTCATGCTCGCTGTCGAACATATCGACCCAGGTTCCGTTGGGCAGGCGACGCGTGAAGTCCTGCGCCGCGGCATTCACGCAGATGCGGTCCTTGCCTGCGCCGCAGACCAGCACCGGCGCCGTGATCGCTTCCGCGAAGCCCGGCGCGCGCAGCCGCGCCATCGAGCGATAGGCCGCCTCCAGCCAGCCCCAGGTCGGGCCCGCAAGGCGCAGATCGGGATGGTCGCCCAGGAATTTCTGCGTGGCCGCGAAGCGCTCTCGGTCCGAGGTCACCAGCTGCGTGTCGAATGTGATGAGGAACGGGTCGCGCGCGGCCATGCCCCAGGCGAAGGCGTCGCCTTGGCCGAGCGCGTTCTCGGCGGCGCAGACCGCGCGCGCCAGCCAGCCGGGATAGCCGCGCGTCGAGACCTGGATCATCGGCGCGGTGACGGCCGCGGCGCGGATCGCGCCGGGGCGGTCGTGCAAGGTGCGCAGCAGGATATGCGCGCCCATCGAATGGGCGAGCGCCAGCGGCGGCGTCTCGCTCAGTGGACGGACGATCTGGTCGAGGAAGCTTTTCAGGTCGTCGTCGTATTGCGCGAAGTCGCGCACATGGGCGGGCAGGGGATCGGCCAGCGCCCGCGCCGATCCGCCCTGTCCGCGCCAGTCGAAGGTGGCGACGGTGAAGCCGCGCGCCAGAAGCTCTGCGACGACCTCGTCGTATTTCTCGATGAACTCGGTCTGGCCGTGCAGCAGCACGACGACGCCGCGCGTGTGCTCCGCGCCGCCGAATATGCCGCAGCGCAGCCGCGTGCCGTCGGCCGTGGTGACGAAGCGCGGTGTGAAAGGAATCAGCCGCGCGCCTTTTGCAGGATGGGGCCGAGCTTCATCGCCAGGCCCATGTCGCCGGCGACGCGCAGCTTGCCCTGCATGAAGGCCGAGGTGCCGTCGAGCTCGCCCTTGACCATCTTCTCGAAGGTCTCCATCGCCATCGACAGCGTGCAGTCGGCGTTCTGGCCCTCGCCGTCGGTGACGGAATTGGGCACCGACTTGCCGTCGATCAGCACGCTGCCGTCGGCGCCGAAATCGAACTTGAGCGTGCCGCCCAGCCCCGAATTGGTGCCGATGGCCGCACCCAGCTGGTTGATGATTTCCTGGATCCGTGGCGAGGGCATGGTGTCCTTCCCTTATGTTCTCCCGACGGCCCTTATATACGGGCGCGGTGGGAGCACAAAACCTCCTCAATTTCGCCGTGCGCGGTCCTATGCTAGGGTATGCAAGGGCAAGAAGGGCATCGCATGAGCGTCCTGAAGGACGACGACGTGCCGGCACTGGCGACGACGGCACCGTCGCCGGTCGAGAAGAGAGATCTGCTCGGCAGTTTCTGCTTCTATTTCCACTTCGCGGTGATGATCTTCATCGTCGCCGGCTGGGCGCTGCCCTGGGCGCCGGCGCTCTGGTTCTATCTCGGCTTCCTGCCTTTGGTCGCGCTGCACTGGCAGTTCAACAGGAACTCCTGCGTGCTGAACAACATCGAATCGCTGATCCGCTACGGCACCTGGCGCTCGCAACAGAACGCGGAAGAGGGCGCCTGGCTGATGACCTTGATCAAGAACGTCACCGGCGTCGCGCTCAAGGCCTGGCAGACCGACCTGCTCACCTATGCCGTCATGGCGACCTTGTGGTCGGTAGGGCTGGCCCATCTCAAGGGCTGGTGGTGAAGCGCTTCGCTCTTGCGCTGGCGCTGGTCGCCGCGCCGGCGGCCGCGCAGACGCAGGACTGGTCCACGAACATCGAGACCGTCGTCGTCCATGCCAACGAGCGCGGGCCGCTGGTCTGGCGCGTGACCAAGGGCGATGCCGAGGTCGACCTGATCGGCCAGGTCGAGCCGGTGCCGCAGAGCCTGGCCTGGAACACGCACGGCATCGAAGAGACGCTGAAGGGCGCGAAGGTGCTCTACACCAACGCCCAGGCCTCGGTCGGCATCGCCGAAGGGCTGTGGTTCCTGGCCTGGCATTCCAACGCGGTCTATCTGCCGGGCGACGTGCCGATGGAGTCGACCTTGCCGGCCGATCTGCGCGCGCGCTTCGCGGCCCGGCGCGACAAGATCAAGCGCGGCGCCGACCGCTATGCCTCGCTGCGCGTGCCGCTCGCGGCGCTGCGGCTCGAGGGCGATTTCCTGGAGGCGAACCACCTCACGCGCTACGAACCGGGCAAGACGGTCGAGAGGCTGGCGCGCAAGCTGGACGTGCCGGTGAAGCCGCTTGCCGAGTACGAGGCGCTGCCGATGATCGAGAAGCTGCCGACGATGTCGAAAGCGGCGAACGAGGCCTGCGCCAGGGACGCGCTCGACGACATCGACGCGCTCGACGGGCATGCGGATGCGGCGGCGCAGGCCTGGGCGGTCGGCGATCTCGGCGCGATCAAGGCGAACTATTCCGAGGAGCGCTTCCAGGCCTGCATCCAGGCGGTGCCGGGTGCCGCCGCCCTTTTCGGCCGCGCGGTGCATGACAGCGTCGCCGCCATCGACGACGCGCTCGCCAAGCCCGGCAAGACGGTGATGCTGGTCGGCATCGGCGTGATCCTGAGGAAGGGCGGCATCGCCGATCAGCTGAAGGCGCAAGGTTTGGCGCTCGAAGAGCCTTAACCTCGAAGAGCCTTAACACGGCGTCATTCCCGGCGAGCATCGGCGCGACAGCGTCGATGCGAGGGAGGGAATCCTAGGCAACCGGCTAGGCATTCGGCGTGGATTCCTTCCCTCGGGCCGCTCGCGATGCGGGCGATCCTCGCCGGGAATGACGCTCAACTCCGCGGCGAGCCGCGCGACATCGAGCGCGCGAGCGGCGTGCGCAAGAACAGGTCGCCGCCTTCGGCAAAGGCGCGGGGGCCGGTGTCGCGCAACAGGTGATCGCGCACGTGCTGCGGGACCGCCGCCGGTTCCCACAAGAACGCCTCGCGCTTCATCTCGTCATAGCGGCTATCGTCCTGCTGCGCGTCGCCCGAAAGATTGCCGCGCCGCTCGAGCAGGCAGGCGGCCGAGGCCGGCGTCTGCGGCCCGTCCTTGGCGATGGCCATGAACAAGCCGTCCATCACGTCGACCTGCGGCATGTTCACGCCGTTGAGCAGGCAGAACAGGATCGAGTCGTCGCTGCCGTCGATCAGGATGCCGTGCAGCTGTCCGGCGAGCTGCAGCAGCGGCCCGCGGCATTCATACGCCGAGTTGCCCCAGCGCATGTGCAGGATGCCGTTCTGCTTCCTGATCATCAGCACGTCGTGGAGGAACTCGCCCGGCCGCGTGAAGGCGAGCCGCGTGCCGTTCCAGAAGCCTTCGAAGCCATGGCCGCGCCGCGCCGTCTCGTTGCGCGCCGTCTCGATCAGGCGCGCGGGAACGTCGAGGCCGGCCACAGCGTCGCCGTTCGCGGCGGCGTCGCGCGTCAGGACGGCGGCATCGACGCCCAGCCGCTCGGCCAGCGCGTTCAAGCCCAGATCCCAATCGAGCATCGAGAAGCCCTGGACGCGCTTTGCCATCAGCCCGGTCAGCGCGGTCAGGTTATGCGCCGACGGCGTCACCGCGCCCGCGACCCAGCGCCCGACCAGCGACTTGTCCACCTTGAGCTCGGCCGCCAGCCTTCCGCGGCTCATCGAGAAGGCCTTCAGCACCAGGTTCAGCTTGGGTCCGAAGTCGCTGCTGGGCATTGCTGTCCTGGCCGTAATCCTGTCGCCACCATCGCAAATCTGCACCGAAATGCAACGGTTGCATGCGCCGTTGCACAGCGCGCCGCCCGCCGATGCAACTGGGCGCAACGCCCGGATCACCCCAAAAGCCGCGCCATCGTTCTTCTAGGGGGTCAACCTATGAACAAGCTCACCACGCTGGCGGTGGTTTCCGTGGCCGCTCTTCTCGCCTGGGGTCCGGCCGCGGCCGCGACCTACAAGAACCTGCACGGCTTCTGCGCCAAGGCCAGCTGCGCCGACGGCCAGCAGCCGCGCGCCGGCCTCGCCCACGACATGGCGGGCAACTATTTCGGCACCACCACCGGCGGCGGCGCCTACAACGGCGGCACGGTGTTCCGCTTCAGCTTCGACGGCACGCAGTGGAAATACACCCTTCTGCACAGCTTCTGCCGCCGCCCTGACTGCACCGACGGCTACTTCCCGGAAGCCGGCGTCATCGTCGGCCAGTCCGGCGACCTCTATGGCGTGACCAGCGCGGGCGGCCCGGCCAACCGCGGCACGCTCTACAAGCTCTCATTCGTGTCCGGGCGCTGGGTGTTCAAGTTGCTGCACAACTTCTGCAGCCATGCGAGCTGCACCGACGGCGCCGATCCGCTCTATTCCGGTCTCGCCTATCAGGGCCAGCAGTCGGGCGCGCTCTATGACGGCACCTCGACGCTCTACGGCACGACCAACAAGGGCGGCGCCAACGACGAAGGCACGGTGTTCGCGTTCACACCCGATGCCGGCAACGGCAAGTTCGGGGTCGCCTATCATTTCTGCCGCCGCACGGAATGCCTCGACGGCGCCGAGCCGGCCGCGGGCGTCGGCGTCGATGCCATGGGCCGCATCTACGGCACGGCGCTGGGCGGGGCGATGCATGTCGGCGTGCTCTACCGGCTCGACAAATCGGGCGACCGCTGGATGCCGACGGTGCTGCACGACTTCTGCAGCGACTTCGACGGCACGACCTGCCTGGACGGCATGAACCCGGCGGCCGTGCCGCTGATCGACGGCACCGATCTCTACGGCACCACCGCCGGCGACGGCGAGCACGACCGCGGCGTCGCCTACAAGGTCGCAATCGGCGGCACGCACCCGAAGTTCACGGTGCTGCACCGGTTCTGCGCGCTCAGCCGCTGCAGCGACGGCGCGATCCCGCTCTATGGCCTGACGATGGATGCCTCCGGCGCGCTGTTCGGCACGACGCTGCAAGGCGGCTTCCACGACGGCGGCACGCTGTTCGAGCTCGGCGGCGCCAAGCATGACCAGTTCGCGACGCTTCAGGTCTTCCGGCCGCGCACGGGCGCCACGCCCTTCGGTCCTCTCGCGCTCGGCCCTTCGGGCGAGCTCGTCGGAACGCTTTCCGGGGGCGGCAGGAAATTCGGCGGCGTCATCTACAGCCTGACGCCCTGACTTGGCGCCCCGATCCGAAGCCACCGAACCAACCACATCCACGAACACGCGAAAAAGGAGATTCTCCATGCGCACGATCTTTGCCTTGACGGTTGCCGTCGCCACGCTTGCCGCCACCGCGGCGGACGCCACCCAGTACAAGCCCCTGCATGCCTTTTGCGGCCTCAACAACTGCAGCGACGGCTCCAAGCCCTGGGCGACGCCCACCGGCGACGGCGCCGGCAACTACTACGGCACGACCTATAGCGGCGGCGCGCCGAGCGATTCCGGCACCGTCTACCGGATGCATTACGACGGCACGCGCTGGGTCTATTCGCGAGTCCATGTCTTCTGCACCAAGATGGATTGCCCCGACGGCGCCCATCCGCGCGCGCAGCTGATCGTCGGCACCGACGGCACGCTCTACGGCACGGCCTCGGACGGCGGCCGCTACGGCTGGGGCACGATCTTCAGCATCGCGCCCGACGGCAGCGGCTGGACCTACAAGGTGCTGCACCACTTCTGCGCCAAGTCGGGCTGCCCCGACGGCGCGCGTCCGACCTATGCCGGCTTGAGCTATCAGGGCCAGCAGCCCGGCGCGCTCTATGACGGCACCTCGCCGCTCTATGGCACCACCGTCAACGGCGGCAGCCAAAACCAGGGCACGGTCTACACGCTGACGCCGGGCGCGACCAAATGGACGCAGAAGGTCATCCACAATTTCTGCAGCGAGGCGAGCTGCGCCGACGGCGGTCAGGTCGATGCGCCGGTGACCGTCGACGCGATGGGCCGCGTCTTCGGCACGACCACGGTCGGCGGCGACTACAACCACGGCAACATCTTCGCGCTGACCCACGGCGCGGCCTGGCACTACACCTCGCTCTACAGCTTCTGCGCGGGTGGCGGGTTCTGCTCGGACGGTGACGGGGCGGTGTCGCAGCTCGTCGTCGACGGCCAGGGCGATCTCATCGGCACGACCTATTTCGGCGGCGCGCATGCCAAGGGCTCGGTGTTCAAGCTCGTGCCCAACGGCGCGCATTCGACCTTCTCGACGCTCTACAGCTTCTGCGCCCAGGCGAATTGCGCCGACGGCCAGAACCCGCAGGCCTCGGTGACGCTGGATGCGCAGGGCCGCCTCTACGGCACGACCTATGGCGGCGGCAGCGGCAACAAGGGCACGGTGTTCAAGCTTTCCGGCGCGAACCTGTCGACCTTCACCTCGCTGCATTCCTTCGGCACCACGACGACGTCCGGCTCCTATCCGACCGCGGGCCTCGCCCTCGATATGTCGGGGACGCTGTACGGGCTGACGATCACCGGCGGCGCCAACGACCTCGGCCTCTTCTATTCGATCGCCCCGTAATTCGAGACACAGGACAACGACGATGAAAAAGCTTCTCGCAATTCTGATCGGCGTGGCCGCGAGCTGCGCGCTCGCGCAGACCGCTTCGGCCGCCGGTCTCAAGCCCGTCCATGCCTTCTGCGCCAAGACCGATTGCGCAGACGGCGCGCAGCCTTGGGCGCCGCCCGTCACCGACGGCAAGGGCAACTACTACGGCGTCACCGCCCAGGGCGGCGCCAAGGGCAAAGGCACGATCTATCGTATGACGCTGGCGAACGGGCATTGGAGCTTCACCCGTCTCTACAGCTTCTGCACCGACAAGAACTGCACCGATGGCGCGGAGCCGCGCGGCACGCTGGTCGTCGACACGGACGGCAATCTCTACGGCACGGCCGAGCTCGGCGGCGACATCGGCAACGGCACGATCTTCAAGTTCCAGCCGAGCGGCGCGGGCGGAACCTTCAAGCGCCTCTACAGCTTCTGCGCCAAGGCCAATTGCGCCGACAGCGCGATCGCGCAGGACCTCTCGCTGGTTTATCAGGGCCAGTCTTCGGGTCTTCCTTACGACGGCACGTCGCCGTTCTATGGCGAAACCTCCGGCGGCGGTGCGACCAACCACGGCGTCGTCTTCGCGTTCACGCCCAACGCCGCCCAGACCAAATGGACGTTCAAGACGCTCTACAGCTTCTGTCCCAAGGCGAACTGCCTCGACGGCGCGGTGCCGTACACGACCGTGGCGATCGACGGCGCGGGCAACCTGTTCGGCACGACCGCAGCCGGCGGCAAATACAACTTCGGCACCGTCTACAAGCTCGCGCCCGACGGCGCCGGCTGGACGCACACCGTCCTGCATCATTTCTGCGCGCAGAAGACGAGCACCTGTCCGGACGGCACCTCGCCCATCGCCGCACCCGTGCTCGACGGCGCGGGAAACCTCTACGGCACGACCTTCAACGGCGGCAGCACGACCTTCGGCACCGTCTACAAGCTCGTGCCCAACGGCGATGCGTACAAGCTCACCACGCTGCATACCTTCTGCAACGACACGACGGGCGGGGTGTGCGCCGACGGGAGCAATCCCTGGTCGGGGCCGATCTTCGACGGCCAGGGCCGCCTGTTCGGCACGACCTATTTCGGCGGCGACACCGGCCAGGGAACGCTCTACCGGCTGGCGGGCCCGAGCCTGAAAAGCTTCGCCCGGATGGTGAGCTTCGACGGCACCACGGCCTCGGGCGCGGCGCCGCTGGCGGGCCTCATGCTCGATGCGTCCGGCGCGTTCTACGGCAGCACGGTCATCGGCGCGCCGAACAACGCCGGGGTCTTCTACAAGTTCACGCCGTGACCGCGAATCGGCGGCGGGTGCACCGGTTGACCCCCGTGAAGCCGCCGCCGGGAAGCGCGGGGTGCGAGAGATCGCACCCCGCGTTTTTTGCCCCTTGAAACCCCTTTGACCGCTACCTACCTAGGTTTCGTCCGGGCGGCCAGATGGCGCGCGGACCTGAAAACGGCCTTTGCCCTGCCAAGGGAAGGGCCTCAACCAAACGCTTTTGAGGAGGTTTGACCATGCGCAGTTTCGACTTTTCCCCGCTGTTCCGCTCGACCGTCGGCTTCGACCGTATGTTCGACATGCTCGACCAGGTCGCGGATACCAGCCAAGGCTATCCCCCGTACAACATCGAGCGTCTCGCCGACAGCCAGTACCGCATCACGGTCGCCGTCGCCGGCTTCGGCGACAAGGACCTCAACATCGAGGTGCGCGACGGCGTGCTCTCGGTCGCGGGCAAGCGCGAGGACGCCGAGAAGCAGTCCTATCTCCATCACGGCATCGCGGGCCGCGCCTTCGAGCGCCGCTTCCAGCTGGCCGAGCACGTCGAGGTGAAGGGCGCCAAGCTCGAGAACGGGCTGCTCCATGTCGACCTCGAGCGCGTGGTCCCTGAGGAGAAGAAGCCGCGGCGCATCGCGATCAACGGCCAGACCAATGCGCAGAGCAACGGTCTCGGCGCGCCGGAGCTCAAGACCATCGAAGGGTCCGCCAAAGCGGCGTAAGCCTCCGCTCGGGCGTATCGGAAAAGGCCGGGCCGCGAAAGCGGTCCGGCCTTTTCGCTTGGCCCGTGTTCCGCCATGTGGCATATTTAATCCGACACTTGGCGGTGACGGATATGTCCGACGAACTGGAACGCGTGCAGGAAATCTTCGGCGGCCGTCAGGCCTTGGGTCAGGTCCTCGAAACGGGTTTCGACGCGCACCAGATGCTGGACAAAGGCCTCAAGTCCAAGGCGCTCGTCCACCTGGTCCAGAAGCAGGTCAAGCACATCCCGCGCGATGCCGTGCTCAAGGCCATCGGCATGAGCGAGCGTACCTATCAGCGCCACAAGAAGACGCCGAACAAGCCGGTCAGCTCCGATCAGAGCGGACGCGCCTGGAAGTTCGCCGAGGTCCTGGCCGAAGCGACCAGGGTCATGGGCGGGCAGGATCTTGCCGAGGAATGGCTGGAGCGCCCGGCGCTCGCATTGAACAGACGCCGTCCCATCGACCTTTTGAGCACGCCTGCGGGAACGGAAATGGTCATGAATCTTCTCGGGCGCCTCAAATACGGCGTCTATACGTGACTCTTCCGAGAGATGTGCCGCTCAGGGATGGCGCATTGGTCGTCTGGCGTCTGGACGAAGCACAATATGCAAACACGTGGAACAGCGGCGAAGGCTCATATCTTTTCGGCGGGCGCTGGAGCAGCATCGGCACGCGAGCCGTCTATTGCACCACCGATCCCGGCAACGCGATTCTCGAGGTCGCGGTGCACAAGGGATTCAACACACTGGATGGCATGGACTATGTGCTGACCGCGGCGGTCGTCGGCGACTTCGATACGGTCTACTCCGTGACGAGCGTTCCCAACCGCAATTGGCTGGCCCCGACCCAGCCGAGCGCTGCCCAGCAGGCTTTCGGCGATGTGCTGCTCGCTAGGCACAAATTCGTGCTGCTCCCAAGCGTCGTGGCGCCGCACAGCTGGAACGTGATCTTCGTCGCGGAAAACGCCGCCGGGATGTATCGGCTGAAATCCCAAGACCCGCTGGCGCTGGACACGCGCCTCAATCCGCCTGCGTGACAGGCCCGAGCGCTTGGGCCTATCCTCGCGCGCCGTCGTCGAGTCCGTGTGATAGATGCCGTCCTGGCAGAGTGAGTGGTTCCGGCGCTTTGCGCGCCTGTCGAAGCCGAACGTGGCCGGTGCCACGAGCGACATCGCCGAGCTTCGCCGCCAATACACCTATCTCACCGACCGCTTCGGCGCGGCACCGGGCGACGTCGCCTTCGAGGCCGGCCAGGTCGGCCCGATCAAGGGCGAGTGGGTCAAGCACGGCGGCGGGGGCAGCAGCGAGGCGGCGGACCGGCTGATCCTCTATTTCCACGGCGGCGGCTATATCGCCGGCTCGCCCGAGACCCATCGTCCCCTGATCGCGCGGCTGGCGCAGGCCGCGGAGGCGCATGCCTTCGTGCCGGCCTACCGGCTGGCGCCGGAGTTCGCCTTTCCCGCCGCGGTGCGCGACGGCATCGACGCCTATCGCCATCTGCTCGCCCGCAACGTCGATGCCAGGTCGATCGTGGTGGCAGGCGACGGCTCGGGCGGCGGGCTCGCCTTCGCGGTGCTGCTCGCCGCGCGCAATGCGGGGCTCGCCATGCCGGCGGCGGCGGTGGCGATGTCGCCCTGGGCCGACCTTTCGCTCTCGGGGATGAGCGTGCTCACCAATCGCGGCCACGACACCGCGCTCAATTGGGAGCTGCTGTTCCTGTCGGCGCGGCACTACCTGCGCAAGACCAATCCTTGCGATCCCTACGCGAGCCCGGCCTATGCGAGCTTCCGCGACTTCCCGCCGATCATGGTCCATGCCGGCAGCTTCGAGATGCTCAAGGACGATGCCAGCCGGCTGGGCGACCGCGCCGCCGACGCCGGCACGCAGGTGAGCGTGGAGATCTACGACCACATGCAGCACGTCTTCCAGGCGAACCCCTACGTGCCCGAAGCGCGGGTCAGCCTGGCCCGCCTCGGCCAGTTCATCCGCCAACGCACGCCCAGAGCGTGAGCGACGCGCGCCAGTCCTCGCCGTCGGCGGCGCGCAACCGCGAGCCGATCCTGGACGTCTTGCGGCGCGTGCTCGGCGAACGCGCGCGCGTGCTCGAGATAGCCTCCGGCACCGGCGAGCATGCGATGCACATGGCGCGCGCGCTGCCCGGCGTCTCGTGGTGCCCGAGCGATCCCGACGCATCGGCGCGCGCGAGCATCGAGGCCTGGCGCGCGCATGAGACGCTTTCGAACGTCGCGCCTCCGCTCGCCATCGACGTGCGTGACGGAGACTGGAACGTCGCGCCGCCGTTCGATGCGATCGTCGCGATCAACATGATCCATATCGCGCCGTGGGAGGCGACGCCGGCACTGTTTGCGGGCGCCGCGCGGCTGCTCGGGCCGGACGGCATCGTCTTTCTCTATGGTCCCTACAAGCGCGGCGGCAAGCACACCGCGCCCTCCAACGAGGCGTTCGAGGGCTGGCTCAAGCAGCGCGACCCGCGCTTCGGCGTGCGCGACCTGGGCGAGGTCGAGAATGCGGCGCAGGCTCGCGGCTTGCGCTTGCGCGAGATCGCCGGGATGCCGGCCGACAATCTTTCCCTGGTCTTCGCGCGGGCATGAAATCCGTGGCCGTCAAGGAACAACCCGGGCGGGCGTGACTCCCGCAGCCGTCCGAGTCATGCTCTGCCCACGATAATAGATGGGGGACTTCAAGATGCTCAGGACCACAGGCGCCGCGCTCGCGGCGCTGCTGCTTCAGGCCGCTCCGGCCGCCACGGCCGCGCCGCCGCCGGGACAAAGCCACACGACCTACGACATCGTCGTGAACAACGCGGGCAACAAGGTCCGCGGCTCCGCGGGCACGAGCGCGTTCAACGCCCAGCTCGGCACCGTCATCGCGCAGTTCCCGATCCAGGTGACCACCTGCGGCTATGTGGCGTCGCTCGCCCGCGGCATCCGGCACGGCGGCGTCGACGAGCGGCCGGGCTTCATCACCGTGGTGCGTTCGTCAGGCTTCGCGGACGGCGTGTTCGTGCAGACCTTCGGCCCGAACGGCAAGCCGCGCAACCGTCCCTTCCATCTCGTCGTCGCCTGCTAGGAGAGCGTCATGCGCAAACTTCCGATCCTCGTCCTCGCGGCGCTGCTCGCGCCCTCCGCCGTCCTTGCCAACGGCTATGTCGTCGCCAACGCGGACGGCAGCGTCGCGCGCAGCTCGGGCTCCATCAAGATCGACCATCTCGGCGCCGGCCAGTACCAGGTCAACAACCAGACGCCGGTGAACGGCTGCGCCTTCATCGTCACCGCCGGCTCGAGCGACACGACGATCCCGGCCGTCACCATGGCGACGGCGACCGGCGCGCGCGAGGATCGCGCCGCGGTCAGGGTCGCGACCTACGACAGCGACGGGAACCCGGCCGATGCGGGCTTCCATCTGATCATGCAATGCACGGCCAGCGTCGCGCCCGTCTGGGCGGTGGTGGACGCCAATGGCGGCCTCGTGCGCGGTTTGAACGCGACCTCTGCCAACCACACCGGCGCCGGGACCTACACCTTCACCTCCGCCAACGGGCAGTTCTCCGACAGTTGCGCCTATACCGCGAGCATCGGCCTCAGCGGCACGTCCGGCGTATCTGTTCCGGGCATCGTCAACGTCGCGGCGCTGGGGGGAGGGACCATCGCGGTCAGGACCTACGACATCACGGGTGCCGCCGCGGATCGCGGCTTCCATGTCTTCAGCGCCTGCAATCTGTGATCAGGCGCTCGCGGGCAGCGCCTGCGCCCTCTCGCGCGGCAGCTTGGCGCCGGTGAGGTCGGCGTCGGCGCTGTTGGCGCCGCGCAGGTCGGCATCGCCCAGATTGGCATAGGCGAAGTCGGTCCCGGTCAGATTGGCGCGCCGCAAGTCGGCGCCGCGGAAATCGGCGTAGCGCGCCTCGGCCTGGTCGAGACGCGCCGGCAGAAGCCGCGCGTCCGAGATCATCAGCGGACCGAGCTTGGCATCGCGCAGGTCGGCGCGGTTGAGCTTGGCGCCGCAGAGATTGGCGCCGCGCAGATCGGCGCCGGTGAGCTTGGCGGATCTGAGATCGGCGTCCTGCAGATTGCTGCCCTGGAGCAAGGCGCCTTCGAGATCGAGGCCGTAGAGGTTCGCGCCCGGCGCGATCAGCGCGGTGAGCAGGCGGTGCGAAAGCGAGCCAAGCTTGCGCAGGTCCATGCGCGACAGATCGGCCGGACGTCCGTCGCGTCCGTCGGTCTCGACCCAGCGCGCATGCGACGCGAGCAAGTCCTCGATCGGCGTCGCAAGCTCGGCCGGCACGGGCCCGCTCGCCTGTTCGGTCAAGGCGCCCGTCATGTCGCAGCCTTGGGTCTGCGCCATGGTCAGCCGCGCGCCGATGAGCACCGCGTTCGACAGGTCGCAGCCCGACAGGTCGCAGCTCGAAAGATCGGCGCCTTCGAGATTGGCGCCCGCGAAGCTCGCCTGGCGCAGATTGGCGCGGACCAGCCTGCAGCCTTTCATCATCGCATCGGTGAAGTCGGCCTGGATGGCGACGGCGCCGCCCATCTTGGCGCGCTCGAGATTGGCGGAGTTGAGCATGGCGCTTCCCATCTCCGACGGGCCGACGTCGTGCTGCAGCACGCGCAGGTTCCCATATTTGTCTTTCTCGGCGATGGTGCCTTCGCGCAGGTCCGCTTCGTAGAGATCGGCGCCGATCAGGTTCGCGCCGCGCAGGCAGGCGCCGCGCAGGTCGCCGCGGCGAATGCTCGCGCCTGCCAGGTTCGCGCGCCTCAGGTCGCAGGCGAAGAAGCTCGCCGAGTCCAGCCGGCTGCCCGCGAAGTTGGCCTCCTCGAGAATCGCGCCGGTGAAGTCGGCATCCGCCAGATTGCGTCCCGACAGGTCCAGTCCACTCAGATCGCAGAAGGCGAACACCGCCCGCGCGCCGCCCATGCGCCCGGAATAGAGCATCTCGTGCCGCGCCACCGCGGCGGAGAGTTCCTTCTGTGACAGCTTTGCGAAGCTGGTACGGCGAACGGTCTGCATCGGGCCCCAGGTGCCGCCACGTTAAGGATGGCAGCCGCGCATTCTTCCCCCGACCCGCTAACACCTGATTAAAATGGAGAAAGTTGCGTTGCGGCTCGTCCAAGGCTAGGTGACGGGGCCGGATTTGTGTATCGTCCCCCCGGGCTGCGCCGGACGCCGGGGAGCTGGGCGCGCGGGAACCGGTTTTTGTGTAGTAAACGCCAGACGGTCAAAGGCTCGGACGCCGCGGTTCCGTACGGCTCAAATTGTAGGGGTTGGTCTTGAAAAAGCAGGTCCTGTTGCTGTCCGTTGCCGTGGCCGCCCTGGCCGCATCGCCGGCCTTCGCCGACGATTGGACCGACATCACCACCGCGCTCAACGTCCCCATCGACACCGCCCATGCCGCCAACGGCGAGGCCGGCGACATCCATATCGAGAGCACCGGCTCGGTCACCGTGAAGCTCGCCGGCGCCGCGGTCACGATCAACTCGGACAACTCGTTCCTGGCCGACGCCGGCTCGACCATCTCCAACATCGGCACTTCCGACGCGGTCGGCATCCTGGTCGACCTGACGGCGCACAACATCGACAGCACCTGCACCGACGTCGACTGCGTCTCGGGCCTTACCGAGGCCGGCACCATCGACCTCTCGGGCGCCGGCGACACCAAGCGCGGCCTGTGGCTGCAGGGTCCGGCGGACGACACCACCGGCGGGCCGTTCATGTTCACCGGCGACATCGACATGTCGAACTCGACGATGACGGTCACCGGCGATTCCAGCGTCGGCGTGCTCATCGATACGCTGGCCGACCTGAAGGGCAACCTGTCGCTCGGCACCATCAACATATCGCCGACCTCGAGCACCTCGACCCTGGGCGTCATCGGCCTCGAGGTCGACGGCATCGTCTATGGCGACATCCACCAGGTCGGATCGATCAACGTCACGGGCAACGCCACCACCGCCGCCGGCTCGCTGATCGGCATGAACCTGACCGGCACCATCAACGGCGACGTCGTGATCGACAAGGGCGGCGCGGTCAACGCCACCGGCGCGGGCGCCCTGGGCATCAAGCTCACCGGCAACATCGATTCCTGCGACACCGGCGTGGTCCCCGACTGCACGAGCAACGGCGCGCTGGTCAACCACGGCACGATCGCCACGCATGGCGGCGGCACCGGCACCGGCCAGACCGGCAATCCGGTCGCGAACTCGGCGCTCGCCATCGGCGGCAGCATCAACGGCGGCATCTACAACGACGGCGCCAGCTTCAAGGGCGAGGACACGGCCGCCGCCACGATCTTCACCCAGGGCAGCGCGCCGGCGATCGTGATCTCGACCGCGCTCGAGAACCGCGACGTGGGCGAGGATCCGTTCCCGATCGACATCGGCAAGTACACGGCGGAGACCATCGATCCGGGCTTCAGCCTCTACAATCGCGGCATCGTCAGCGTCCAGTCGTCGAATCTCGGCGACGACACCCAGGCGGTCACGATCAGCGGCTCGTCGCTGGACGCCGCTGCCACGCTCGACGGCGGCATCTTCAACTCCGGCCTCGTCCAGGCGCTGGCGACCAGCGTGAAGGACGGCTCGCAGGTGAGCGCGATCGCGTTCCACATCAACAACTATGCCTTGATCGGCATCGACGACACCTATACGCGCGACGCCAACGGCCAGTTCAACTACGACAATCCCGGCAGCGGCAAGCTGAACAGCGACGCGCTGCACGACGACCTCGCGGCCTTCGTCAACAGCGCGGAAGCCGGCCAGGGCGTGATCAACGCCACGATCTCCGGACCCATGGGCGGCAACGCCATCGCCATCGACATCGAAGCCAACGCCAACCTGCCGTCGCTCATCAATACCGGATCGATCACGGCGGTGGCCACCACCACCGACACCTCGATCACGGGGCTCGCCGCGCGCGCGATCTGGGACCAGTCGGGCACGCTAAACTACATCCAGAACAACGGCATCATCTCGGCCACGGCGACCACGCTCGACGAAGGCGGCCAGATCTCCTATGCGATCGACCTGTCGGCCGACAAGGACGGCACCGACCCGATCCTGATCCTCAACCAGGCGACGGTGAATTCGGCGGCGCGCATCATCGGCGACATCCGCTTCGGCACCGGCGACTACCAGACCATCGACGTCGAGGGCGCGAGCACCGACAACGTCGCCACCATCGTCGGCGACATCAGCTACGGCGGCGGCAGCACGCCGGGCAGCGACAAGCTCACCATCGGCGACTTCGCCACCGTCACCAGCAAGATCACCGCGGATGCGACCGTCGGCGTCTCGGTGCTGATCAACAACGGCGGCACGCTGAACCTGCTCAACGACGACGTCTCGAAGGCGCTCAACGCCTCGGACTTCACCGTCAACTCCGGCGGCACGCTCAATCTGACCGTGAAGCAGGAATTCACCTCGGGCATCATCGACTCCGCGGGCCCGGTGTTCTTCGACCACGGCGCCCTGTTCAACATCCAGTACGGCAGCTTCGTGCCCAGCACCTCGGACTTCGTGCTGATCAGCGCGCCGCGCGGCGACATCACCTTGGCGGACCAGGGCATCTATCAGCAGCAGATCAACGACGACCTGCCGTTCCTGTTCGACTCGGCAAGGCTGTTCATCGACGACACCGATCCGGTCGACGACAAGCTGACCCTCGAGATCACGCCGAAGGACGCGTCCCAGCTGGGCCTGACGGGCTATGCGGCGCAGATCCTGCCCTTCGCCAACCAGGCGCTGGCCAACGACGACGTGCTCGGCGCCGCCTTCGTCGCCGGCATCTCCGACCAGAAGACCGCGCAGATCGCCTATAACGAGATGGCGCCCGACGTCACCGGCGGCGCGCGCGCCATCGCCATCGCGCTGACCGACCAGTCCTCGGGCCCTGTCGCGGCGCGCCAGCGCGTGCTGCGCATGTACGGCAAGGAG
Organism: Alphaproteobacteria bacterium; assembly: GCA_019247845.1. Classification (GTDB taxonomy): domain Bacteria; phylum Pseudomonadota; class Alphaproteobacteria; order Micropepsales; family Micropepsaceae; genus Rhizomicrobium. The sequence continues at coordinate 33,796 of JAFBAL010000005.1, forward strand.
ACCGGCGAGGTCACCTTGTGGGGCGAGGAGTTCGCCGAGTTCGTGCAGGATCCGGGCAACCGCTCGACCGGCCAGACCGGCTTCAAGGACCACGGCTTCGGCTTCGTGCTGGGCATGGACGGCGGCGACCCGAAGGCCGGCTGGTACGGCGGCGCGTTCAGCTTCTATACCGGCGACATCGTCGAGCCGCTGCCGCGCAACTCGCACACCAACACGCTGTGGTACATGCTCACCGGCTATACCGACTGGCGCGGCAAGGGCCTGTTCCTCGATACCAAGGCCGACATCGGCTACATGACGCTCAAGTCGAAGCGCTTCATCAACCTGACCCTGCCCAACGCCACCACCGGCGGCACCGTGCCCTTCGTGGACGAGGCCGACGGCAAGCGGCCGGGCATCGTCGGCGCGCTCGGCATGACCACCGGCGCGATCCTGGCCTATGGCTCGACCACGATCACGCCGCAGCTCAGCATCGACGGCATGACGATGCGCCAGGAGGGCTATACCGAGACCCATGTCGGCACCTCGTCCACCGGCAACGGCAAGGGCATGGACCTGCAGACCCAGTCGTTCTATGCGAGCTCGGCGCGCGTCTTCCTCGGCACCGAAGTCCGCGAGGATCTCAACTTCGGCGACTTCTTCCTGCAGCCCGATGTGCGCGTCGGCTATCGCTACGACTTCATCAACGACGCGACCAAGCTCAAGGTGAACTTCGCCAATGTGAGCGCCAACTCGAATACGCCGGGCCCGACCTTCACCGTGATCGGTCCCGATCCGGCGCAGGGCAACTTCGTCGCCGGCGCGGCCATCTCGGCGACGACCGACGCCTGGACGCTGGGCGCCAACTTCGACTTCGTGCGCGGCACCAACGGCGCCACGACCGAGGTCGGCACGGTGCACCTGCTGGGAAGGATCTAGCTCAAGCCTTCGCGATCTCGACGAGCTTCGCCACGTCCGCTTCGGGCGTGGCGAAGGACGTCACCAGGCGCACGAGCCGGCGGCCGCAAGCTTCCGGCGGTCCCCAGTCGTAGAAGCGCGCGCCCGCGGCGCGCAGCCGTGCCGCGATCGCCGCGTCGAGGCGCACGAACACCGCATTGGTCTCGACGGGGAAGGCGATCTCGGCGCCGCGCACGCCTTCGAGCCCGCGCGCGAGCGCGGCCGCCAGCGCATTGGCGCGGCCGGCATGCGCGAGCCAGCCTGCCTTGTCGAGCGCCGCCTCGAGCTGCGCCGAGACGAAGCGCATCTTCGACATCAGGTGCCCCGACTTCTTGCGGCGGTATTCGAAATCGCCCGATTCCGCGGGCGCAAAGAAGATCACCGCTTCGGCGCCCAGCGCGCCGTTCTTGGTCGCGCCGAACGAGAGCGCGTCGACGCCCGCCTTCCAGCTGAGCTCGGCCGGCGTGCAGCCGAGGCTCGCGACCGCATTGGCGAACCGCGCGCCGTCCATGTGCAGCTTCAGGCCGTGCGCCCGCGCGACGCCCGAAAGTGCGGCGATCTCGTGCGCGCGATAGACCGTGCCGAGCTCGGTCGCGTTGGTGATGCTGAGCGCCTTGGGCTGGGGATGATGCACGTCGCCCTTCACGAAGCGCGCAAGCGCCGCTTCGACCGCGGTCGGGGCGAGCTTGCCCGCTTCGCCCTCGATGCCGACCAGCCGTGCGCCGTGGCTGAAGAGCTCCACCGCGCCGCATTCGTCGACGACGACGTGGCTCGTCGCATGGCAGAGCACCGCGCCGTGCGGCGGCACCAGGGTGGCGAGCGAAAGCGCGTTCGCCGCCGTGCCGCTGATCACGGGGAAGACCGCGACCTCGCGCTCGAAGACTTCGGCGAAGCGCCGCGTCAGCCGTGCGCTGATCGCATCGTCGCCATAGGAGGCGTCGGCGCCGTCGTTGGCGCGCGCCAGCGCCTCGATCATCTCCGGCGCCGCGCCGTAGCAATTGTCGCTGGTGAAGTTCATGCCGGACGCGTCACCACGCTCCGGTATTGGGCATCGAGGTCCAGGGCTCGGCGGGGGCGAGGCTTTGGCCCTCCTGCAGCAGCTCGATCGAGATGCCGTCGGGCGAGCGCACGAAGGCCATGTGGCCGTCGCGCGGCGGGCGGTTGATGGTGACGCCCGCCGCCATCAGCCTGGCGCAGAGCGCGTAGATATCCTTCACCCGGTAGGCGAGGTGCCCGAAGTTTCTGCCGCCGGTATAATTCTCCGCATCCCAGTTGTAGGTGAGCTCGACCAGCGGCGCGGAATCGGTCTTTGCGCGCTCGACGTCGTCCGGCGCGGCGAGGAAGACGAGGGTGAAGCGGCCCTTGTCGTTGTCGATGCGGCGGACTTCGCGCAAGCCGAGCTTCGCGCAATAGAAGTCGAGCGCCGCGTCGAGGTCGGCGACCCGCATCATGGTGTGGAGATAGCGCATCACTTGCCTTCACTTTTTGCTGATCGTCGTCGCAGATTTTCGCTGCGCGTCCGACCCTAGCACCCCGGCCGAGGCGCACAATCCGGCCGCGCCGTTCGATCGTCATTTGATCGCCGGTCCGCCTCGGCTGCGCGCAACTGTGCCCGCGCAAGAAAATTTTTTGCCGCGCCCGCGACGAAATCCTGCCGTGGTGCGAACATAAAGCCTTGAAAAGACGGGCTGATACAATTCGCCGCTTGTCAGCAAGCGGTCGACTGTCACAAAAGAGGGCACGATTTCTTAGTGCTGCACGTTTGAAGATTCGCTTCGGTGTGCGTTTTACGAAATGCGATGAGTCGAACGATCCACAGGGCTCGAAACGGGAACGATCCGTTTTCGTGCTAGTTTTAACCAGATGGCCCATCGGGCAGAGTTAACCATTCGAAAGACTGGACCGATCCAAAAACGATGACTACGATAAAACCAACATCGACGAAGCGCCCGGCTCCACGGGCGCCCGAAGGGGGATGCGTAGTTTCTATACTCTGTCGCGAGGCGTTCCGCCTCCGCGCCGGGTTAAGCTTTGTCAGGTCAAGATAGATCCATGGAACAGCCCTTCCACAGCATGCGCTCCGTGCCCAACAAGACCATCACGCCCCCGCGCGTGGTAGGTATGGTCGCGGCGCTTCTTCTTCAAGCCGGTTTCGTCTACGCCATCGTGTCTGGTCTTGCGGCGACGCTGATTCAGAAGCTCCCCGAGGAGCTGAAGGTCGCGGTCGAGCAGGAGAAGATCACGCCCAAGCCGCCGCCGCCGCCGCCGCCGCAGGTCGACCTGCCGCCGCCGCCGGTCGCGCCGCCGCCGGTGATCAACATCCAGACCGATGCGCCGGCGTCGCCGATCACGGTCACCAACAAGCCGCCGCCGCCGCCGCCGCCCGCGCCGGTGCACACCGCGGTGACGACGCCGGTCTCGATCGGCCGCCCGCATACCTGCCAGGACAAGTATCCGGAAGTGTCCGTGCGCCTGAACGAGGAAGGCACGACCACCCTGTCCTTCAAGGTGATGACCGACGGCAGCGTGAGCAACGTCTCGATCGCCAAGTCGAGCGGCTCGGACCGTCTCGACCAGGCGGCGATATCCTGCGCCGGCCGCTGGCACTACAAGCCGCAAAGCGTCGACGGTCAGCCGCAAGAGACGAACTGGCAGGCCAACGTCCAGTGGAAGCTGCACTAAGGATTGCTGAGGGATGGCCGATCGAGGGGATCGGCCGGTTATGGAAATAAACACGGAGTAGCTGAAAAATGATCTCGAAATATCTGACGATCGTCGCCGCGGTTGTCCTTCTGTCCGGCCCCGCGCTGGCGCAGAACAACGGCGGTGCCGCCCCGCCCGCCGATTCGACCACCACCGCGGCTCCGGCCGCTCCGGATGCGGCGGCGACGCCCGCGCCCGCGCCGGCTCCCGCCGTTGCCGCGCCCGCGCCGACGAAGCCCGCCACGGCCGCCGGCACGGACAATCCGTACGGCCTGATGGACATCATCAACAAGGGCAACCCGGTGTCGCTGGGCGTGCTCGCGCTGCTCGCGATCATGTCGGTCGGCAGCTGGTACATCTTCTTCGTCAAGTATTTCGAGCAGAGCCGCATCCTCGGCCAGGCGCGCACGGTCGAGCGCCGCTTCTGGTCGTCGGGCACGCTCAACGAAGGCATCGACAAGCTGCCCAAGAACTCGATGTTCCGCCTGATCGCCGAAAGCGGCGTGCGGGCGAGCCAGGGCGGCACGACGCTGGTCGGCCTGAACGACTGGATCGCCATGTCGCTGACCCGTCAGCTGGAAGACGCCAATGCGCGCCTCCAGGGCGGCATCGCGTTCCTGGCCTCGGTCGGCTCGACGGCGCCGTTCGTCGGTCTGTTCGGCACGGTGTGGGGCATCCTGCAGGCGCTCATCGCCATCGGCGTCGCCGGTCAGGCCTCGATCGACAAGGTCGCGGGTCCGGTCGGTGAGGCGCTGATCATGACCGCCATCGGTCTGTTCGTCGCCGTTCCCGCGGTGCTCTGCTACAACTTCCTGGTCCGCCGCAACAAGGTGATCCAGGAGAAGCTGCGCGGCTTCGCGGGCGATCTTCAGTCCTACCTGATCTCGAAGGGCAAATAGCCCTTCGGGACCTGGCGGGTATCTGAAGCAGCTTGGAGTTTCAGCATGTCGATGAACGTCCAGTCCGGCGATGCCGGCGACGAAGCGGAACTGAACACCACGATCAACACCACCCCTCTGGTGGACGTGATGCTGGTTCTGCTCATCATCTTTCTCGTCACCATTCCGGTGATCGTGAAGACGGTTCCGGTCACTCTGCCGAACGAGCGCAACATCGCGACGCAGACGAAGCCCGAGAACATCGTCATCGCGATCGATAAGGACGAGAACATCTACTACAACAACGCCCCCATCGACGCGAGCGAGCTCAAGACCCGCTTCGCCGATGCGCTCAGGCGCGCGCAGGCCCGCGGCATGAACGCCGCGCAGATGCCCGAAGTGCACATCCGCGGCGATCGGAACGTGCGCTTCGAGGCGGTCGGTCGCGTGATCTTCGCCTGTCAGCAGGCGGGCATTCTCAAGGTCGGGTTCCTGACCGAGCCGCGCAACGAAGGCGGCTGAGTCAAACGCATAAGAAGGTAGCTACGTCATGGCAGGCAGTGTCGGTCCAGCAAGCGGCGAAGGCGAGGTGATGGTGGAGATGAACACCACCCCCCTGATCGACGTCATGCTTGTGCTTCTCACCCTTCTCATCATCACCCTGCCGATCCAGACGCATGCGGTGAAGCTCGACATGCCGCAGCCGCCGAAGACCGAGCCGCCTCCGCCGCTGACGCCGCCCGTCGATCTCGGCGTCGACTTCGACGGCACCATCACCTGGAACGGCACGCCGATCGACCGCGGCACGATGGACTCCTACTTCGTGTCCCAGGCGGCCCAGGAATTGCCGCTGCAGCCCGAAATCCACCTTAATCCGGACAGACTCGCCAAGTACGACAAGGTGGCAATGGTGCTCGCCGACGCGCAGCGTCTGGGCATCACGAAGATAGGGTTCTCGAACACGGCGCAGTTCAGTCAATAAGTGAGGGGCGACCGCGGTACCGGAGCATGCGGTCGCATGCATTCCGAGGCCCCGCGCATTCAACGAGGTCTTGCGAAGATGATTGCGAAGTTTTCCTTCTCCTCCCGCGTGGCGGCGGTGCTTCTCGGCGCCGCCGCGCTGGCGTTCACGGCCGGGGCCGCCGATGCGGCGGTGCGTTCCCAGGTCGGCAAGCCGCTGCAGGAGGCGCAGAGCCTGGCGGCGTCCGGCAACTATTCCGCCGCCATGGCCAAGGTCCATCAGGCCGAGGGCGTGGGCGGGCTGACGCCTGAAGAGTCCCGCGTCGTGGCGCAGATGCGCGCCTATATCCAGGCCCGTCAGAGCGGCGGCGGCGACGGCTCTCCCAAGGGCAAGTTCGCCAGCGACTATCGCGCCGGCCGCTGGAGCTCGGTGATCGCCGACGCCGACGCGCTGCACGGCAGCCTCGACGCGACCGAACAGGCCGCGGTGGCGACCGCCTATTACAAGCTCGGCCGCAACGCCGAATGCGTGCGCTACATCAAGAGCCATTTCGGGCCGAACGGCAGCGACACCGTCCTGCGCATCCAGATGGCCTGTGCCTTCGGTGCCGGCGACGACGAAGCGCAGACCAGCGCGCTCGAGACCCTGGTGTCGCGCACCCAGAGCCCCGAGCTGTGGGACCAGCTGCTCAAGTCGGCCGAGCGCACCCGCGGCCTGAACGACCACCAGACGCTCGACATCTACCGCATCAAGATGCGCACCACGACGATGGCGGCGAACGACTACACCATGCTGGCCAAGCTGTGCCTCGAATTCGGCTTCGCCGCCGAGGCGCAGGCCGTGCAGCAGAAGGGCCTCGACGCCAAGCTGCTCTCCGGCAACAGCGCCGACCGCCTGATGGCGATGACCAAGCAGCAGGTCGCGTCCGGCCAAGCCGGCTGGGGCGCGCGCATGGCCGCCGCCAACAAGGCGCCGAACGGCGACGCGCTGATCAAGGCGGGCGAGGATCTCTGGGGCCAGGGCAAGTTCAAGGATGCGGTCGACACCATCCAGGCCGGCATCAAGAAGGACAAGACCGACATGAACGAGGCCAACACGCGCCTCGGCATGGCCTATCTCGGCAACGGCCAGAAGGATGCCGCGATCAAGGCCTTCAACCAGGTCAAGGACAATCCCAAGCAGGAGCTGGCCGCGAAGCTGTGGTCGCTCTACGCGCGGAAGTAAGCACGCGCCGCATCGGGCAAAGGATCAAGGGCGGCCTTCGGGTCGCCCTTTTTCGTTTGGGCCCGGTGTCATTCCCGGCCGAGCGAAGCGAGGGGAAGGGAATCCAGGGCCCGAGCAAGCGACGGGCCCGAGCAAGCGACGTGGATTGCCTTCCCTCAGATCGCTCGCAATGCGACCGATCTTCGCCGGGAATGACGTCGCGTCACCCGTTGATGCTTTGCGGCTTCGCCGGCGCCGTGCCCTGCTGGTTCACCAGGAAGCGGCGCACGTCGGTGTCGGGCGGGTTGGCGACGCCTTTGCCGGGGCCGGGCTCGCCGAGCTCGTCGAGCGAGAAGTCCATCCGCGCCTCATAGGTGCGGTCGAGCTGGTTGCGAAAAGCCTTCTCGGCCTCGTACCAGGCGGCCTTCAGCGTGCCGTCCGGGCAGGTCGAATATTCCTGCGGCAGGATCGCGCCCCAGCGCCGCTCGATGCAGTGATAGGGATCGAACGACATCGCGAACAGGCGCCGCCGCGCCTCCTCGTAGCCGATGGTGATCGTCATGCCGTCGGTGCGCGTGTACGAGATCGAGCACGCCGCCGTCCTCCCGTCGTAGAGCGCGATCAGCTCGGCGATCAGGTCGCTGCCCTTGTACTGCAGCCTGGGATCCCTGGCGCGGTACATCGCGACGAAGCGCTCGACGGTGTCGCGCAGCTCCTTGAACGCCGTCTTCAGCCGCGCGTCGCGCGACGGCGTGGAATAGGTCTCCCAGTCGCCCTCGGTGCCGTAGATGTTCACCGGCAGCCGGTCCGGCTCGGACTGGTTGGCGATGCCGGCCCTGATCGCCAGGTCGACCGCGATGACGCGGTCGTGAAGGTCCGCGCAGTTGGAATCGATCATGTCCGAGACCTCGCGCAGCGGATCGAACTGCAGCCGGCCGCCGGCCAGCTTGGCGCGGACATAGTCGTACCAGTCGATCGCCTGGCCGTTCAGCGCGAAGCCGCCCTGGCGCCAGTCGTGGTCGTCGTCGGGCCGCTTTCCCGTGCCGTAGAACTGCTCGACCGAGAAGTCGGCGATCTGCGCATTCGCCGCCGGCACCGCGTGCCCGCCGATATAGCTGCCGTCGGGAAGCTGCCGCGCGCCGACGAGCTTCAGCGGCCGCCAGTTCTTGAAGCCCGCGCTCATCCCCGGGAAGGCGCGCACGAAGCGCAGGTCGTAGAAGCCATGCGTGATCGAGCTGTCGGGATGGGCGTCGATATAGCGGATGCGTCCGTCCGGCTCGACCTTGTAGACGGTCGCGACGTGGCCGTTGGGGTCGTAGATCATCGTGCCCGGATGGATCGATTTCGCGTCGATGACCGGCGAATAGGTGTCGCTGTCCTGCGGCTCTTCCAGCAGCGGATGGATGCGGAACGTCGCCGACGAGATCGCGTCGCGCAGCGTCTCCATCACGGCATAGCCGGTCGTCCCGCCGCTCGGCACGGTGACGCGTTCGGCGACCGCGTTGCCCTTGAAGGTATAGCGGATGTCGCGGCCCGAGCCGCGCGAACTGACTTCGCTCACATAGCCGAAGGGCAGGCCGCGCTTCCAGGCGAAATAGAAGCGCAGGTTGTAGGGCAGGTCGGCGCAGTCCGAGCGGAAATAGACGCCGTCGGGGTCGCTGGCGCGGAACGGGTTGCGCATCGAGTGCAGGCACTTGTCGACCGTGTTGCAGCCCGAATCGCCGATGTCGGCGACGAAGCGGCTGTAGTCGCGCTCGTCGGTCTCGCTCCAATGGTCGGTGCGCACGACGTAGATCGGCTGATATCCGGCAGGGTGGGCCGCGGCGGGCGCCGCCGCGACCGGTGGCGGCACGACAGGCACGGCGGGCGCGGCAGGGCTCGCTATGGCCGGCGCCGCCGCGGCGGACAGCGGCGCGGGCGCGTCGGCATAGGCCGCGCTCGCGAGCAGCGCCGCCGTCAGCAGGCCGAGTGCCGTTCTTCCCCCCATGGCGCGACGGTAAGGGCTCGGCCCGTCCGGTCAAGCCGAACGAAACAGGGTTAGCGGCGCCCGTGGCAGCACGGCCACGCCCCGTGCCATCCTCGGGCCCATGACCGATTTGGCCGCCCATCGCCGATGACCGATCTCCTCACCCCCGACGAGGCCGAGGCGCTGCTGCTCAGCCTGCGCGTGTCGTTCGTGGCGGTGTTCGCGGCGCTGCCCTTCGCGGTGGCCGCGGCGCTCTGGCTGTCGCGGACGCGCTTCCCGGGCAAGGTCGTGATCGACGGGCTGATCCATCTGCCGCTGATCCTGCCGCCCGTGGCGGTCGGCTTCCTGCTCCTGGTGCTGCTCGGCACGCGCGGCGGGCTGGGCGGGTGGCTGTACCAGAGCTTCGGCATCCGCTTCGTGTTCAGCTGGACGGGCGCCGCGCTGGCCTCGGCGCTGATCACCTTCCCGTTCCAGGTGCGCGCGATACGGCTTGCGCTCGAAGGCGCCGATCCGGGTCTCGACGCGGCGGCCGAGACCTTGGGCGCCGGATGGTGGGACCGGCTCGTCAATCTTACCTTGCCGCTCGCCTTCCCCGGCATCGTCGCCGGCCTCATCACCGCCTTCGCCGCGAGCCTTGGCGAGTTCGGCGCCATCATCACCTTCGTCTCGAACATCCCCGGCGAGACGAGGACATTGCCGCTCGCGATCTACAGCGCGCTGCAATCGCCGGGCGGCGAGGCCGAGGCGGCGCGGCTGTCGCTGATCTCGATCCTTCTGGCGCTGCTGTTCATGACCTTGGCCGAATTGGCCCAGCGGCGGATGAAGCGATGAGCCTCGAGGTCGCGCTCGAGCACCGCTTCGGCGCCTTCGCGCTCGACGTCGCGTTCGGCATAGAGCGCGCCTGCGTCACCGCGCTGTTCGGGCCGTCGGGCGCCGGCAAGACCAGCGTCGTGAACGCGGTGGCGGGCCTCTTCAAGCCACGCATCGGCCGCATCGTCGTGGACGGCCGCGTCGTGCTCGACACGGAGGCGGACGTGTTCGTCCCCGCCCGCGCGCGGCGCACGGGATACGTCTTCCAGGACGCGCGGCTGTTCCCGCATATGAACGTCGAGGACAATCTGCGCTTCGGCTGGCGGCGCGCGGCGCATCGGATGGACGAGCATGCCATCGAGGGCGTCGTCGACATGCTCGGGCTGGCGCGCCTGCTCGAGCGTCGCGTGGCCAAGCTTTCCGGCGGCGAGAAAAGCCGCGTGGCTCTGGGCCGCGCGCTGCTTTCATCGCCCGATATCCTCCTGCTCGACGAGCCGCTGGCGGCGCTCGATGCGGGCCGCCGCGCCGAGATCCTCCCTTATCTCGAGCGGCTGAAGGAGACGGGCCTGCCGATGCTCTATGTCAGCCACAACGTCGACGAGGTCGCGCGTCTCGCCGACGAGGTCGTGATGATCGCCGACGGCAAGGTGACGGCCCAGGGCTCGGTCTTCGACCTGCTGACGGGCCTCGGCGTGGCGGCGGTCGGCGCGGTCCTGGAGACGCGCATCGTGGCACAGCGCGACGGGTTGACCGTGCTCGGCTTCGACGGCGGCGAGCTTGTGGTGCCTGAGGTCGAGCGCGCGCGCCGCGTGCGGCTGCGCGCCGAGGACATCATGCTGGCGCGCGAGGAGCCGCGCGCCATCTCCGCCAACAACGTGCTGCCCGCGACCGTCGTCGCGGTCGCGCCGCACGGCGCGCAGGCCGACGTGCTGCTCGCGATGGGCAAGGCGCGGCTGGTCGCGCGCATAACGCAAGCCTCGGCCAGGCGGCTGGAGCTTTCGCCCGGCGTGCCGGTATTCGCCGTCATAAAGACCGTCATCATCGACCCTTGAGCCGGAGCGACCCATGCCTCTCATTCCCTATGCCGACACCGATGCGCTGCCCGATGCGGCGCGCCAGGCCTTCGACGCGCTGCCGCGCAAGCTCAACATCTTCCGCATGTGGGCCAACGCGGCGACGCTGTTCGTGCCCGGGATGGGCTTCGGCGGCGCGATCCTGTCGAAGGAGATGCTGGGGAAGGACCTGCGCGAGCTGATCATCCTCGCCGTCGCGCGCCTCGAAGGCGGCATCTACGAATGGGTGCAGCACGTGCCGATCGGCAAGCGCGCCGGCTGCAGCGATGCGCAGATCGCGGCGCTCGAGGCGCTCGCCTTCGACGACGCGGCGTTCGACGGCCGCGCCAGGGCGATGCTCGAGCTGGTGCGCGAGGTCGTGCGCAACGTGAAGGCCGGCGAGGCGACGGTCGAAGAGGCCAAGCGGCATTTCTCGCCGCAAGAAATCGTCGAGATCATCCTGACCGCCGGCTTCTACATGACCATGGCGCGCATGACCGAAACCACCCGCGTCGAGGTCGATGCGCCCGAGGGCGTGGCGGTGCCGGAGTGGGGGAAGGTGGGATGAAGAAAGCCGGGTTGGCTGTTCTTGCCGCCGCCATGCTTTTGGCGCCCGGCCGCGCCGCCGAGGAGAGTGAGGCGGCGCTGGCCGAGCGCGCGCTGGCGATCTCGGTCGAACGCGATGACGCCCACATTGTGGCCGCGAGTTGGAACGGCCGCCCCTTTCTGTTCGTCGATTATCTCAAGGACGCGGAGCGTGAACTCGTCGCGCTCGAGAAGACCGCAAACGGCTATCGGCGAGTCGTTGTCACGGCCGGCGAAGAAGAAGGTGGTACGCCCGACATCGCCATCGGGTTCGCCAATGCCGATAGCGATCCGGCCAAAGAGCTCATCGTGCTCCTGGCTTGGCCGCAAGTGCATTTGGACGTCGGCGGGACGCTCTACGAAGTGCGTATCTTCGACGATCTTCATGCCGGCCAGACCAAGCTCGCCTATTTGCCTGGCGTGAGTCACCGTTTCGAAGGTCACAATTGCGATTGCGCTTGGGATGACGGCAGGATCGACCGCTATCCCTTCAAGACCATCGCCGGGATCAAGGCGAAGCTCAGGAAGATGGGCTTCTGAACACAAGCTTCTTCGACAGCGTGAAATTGAACACCATGCCGGCGAGCACGCCGGCGGCGAGCGCCAGCATCGCATCGAGCCTGGTGAAGTGGACCAGCGCCTCGTAGACGGCGAGGTTGACCAGGGCGCCCAGGCTGTTGGTGGCGACGAAGCGCAGCCATTCGGCGAGGAGCCGGTCGCTGGCGTGCTCGCGGAAGGTCAGCGTGCGGTTGCCCCACCAGGTGAAGGTGACCGCGGGCACGAAGGCAAAGAACCACGCGGCGTCCTTGCCCAGGTGCAGCCAGTGGATCGCGACGTAAAGCGCCGCCTCGTTGACGACGAAGCCCGCCGCGCCGACCGCCGCGAAGCGCAGGAAGGCGCTCACGGAAGCTTCAAATCCTGCGGGCCGGGGATGGCGAGATAGGCCATGCGCTTCTCCTCCCAGCGGCCGCGCGTGACCGTGTCGAGGATGAGGCCGCTGGCGAGCGCCAGGAATGCCAGCACCATGGCGCCGACCGCGACCAAAGCGGTCGGCAGGCGCGGCACCAGGCCGGTATGGAAGTAATCGATCACCACCGGGGTGCCGAGAGCGGTCGAAAACACGAACAGCAAAAGGAAGATCGTCGTGAAGAACACCAGCGGCCGTTCCTCGCGCACCAGGGCCGCGATGGTGAAGAGGATGCGGAAACCGTCGCGATAGGTGTTGAGCTTGGAGACCGAGCCCTCGGGACGTTCCTTGTAGCGCGTCTGGACCTCGATCATCGGCATCAGCAGGCGCACGGCATGGACGGTGAGCTCGGTCTCGATGCCGAAGCCTTCGGCGGTGAACGGGAACGACTTCACGAAGCGGCGCGACATGATGCGGTAGCCGCTCAGCATGTCGTTGAGCTTGACGTTGAACATCATCGCGGTGAGGCCGGTGAGCAGCCGGTTGCCCAGCACATGGCCGGCGCGATAGGCCGCCTGGCCGGTCGCCACGCGCTGGCCGGTGACGATGTCGAGCCCTTCCTCCACCAGCCTTCCGATCAAGGCCGGCGCGGCAGAGGCGTCATAGGTGTCGTCGCCGTCGACCAGCACGTAGACGTCGGCCTCGACGTCGGCGAACATGCGCCGCACGACGTTGCCCTTGCCTTGGCGCAGCTCGCTGCGCACCACCGCGCCCGCCTCGCGCGCGCGCGCCGCCGTCTCGTCCTTGGAGTTGTTGTCGTAGACGTAGATCGCGGCCTGCGGCAGCGCGGCGCGGAAGTCGCGCACCACGGTGGCGATCGCGGCCTCTTCGTTGTAGCAGGGCACGATGACGGCGATGCGGGCGCCGGCTCGGAGGGTCTCGTCGGTCATTTTATCGGCGGATGCTTGAATATCGGGCACAATTGATACGCGCCTATGATGTTGGTGTCGAACAGGGTGCATTTCGACCAGTCGATGGACAGATCGTAGTCCAAAAGCGCGTCGTGCGCCCGGATCATGTCGAAGGATTCGGCGATCAGGTAGAGGTCGCCTTTCCAGGCCTTGACCCGCTTGCGCATCCCGGCGGTCAGCCCGGTGCCGTCCTTGGGCTGCAGCATCCAGCCGTCGATGCGCAGCACGGGAATCTCGGGCGGCATTTGGGGCACGATGAAGCCCATGGGCGAGTTGCCGGTCATCAGCACCATGGTGTGCTTGGGGTCCTCCCATTTTGGCAACGCCACGCTCACATAGGGGCTGTCGTTGTCGAGCGGCGCGCGGTCCAGGAAATCGGGCCGGGTCAGGACCAGCGCCGCGAAGAAGGCGCAAGCGAGCGTCACCAGCTGCGCCCGGCGCGGGATGGGCAACAACCCGACCGCTGCCGCGATCAGAAGCGGCGAGAGCATCTCGAGCAGCACGATGTAGCGGTAGATCGCGAAGACCCGAAGCCAGGCGAAATAGGATGCGGCCGCGAAGGCGAAGAGGATCGCGGTCCCGCGCAAGCTCATCAGCGGGTCCTTCGAGCGGCGGCCGCTGAGCCACGCCAGGGCGGCGCCGATCACGCCGACATAGGCGAGCGCCACGCGGATGTCGCGATAGGGCAGGTCGTCGGCCACCGACCAGTCCTCCGCGAACAGGATCGGATAGAGCACCTGCCTCCAGAAATGCGTCGGCACGAAGCGCAGGTCGCGGTAGTTGCGCGCCATGGCGAGCGGCGATTCGAAGTACTGGTTGAAATAGGGGAAGAGCGGATTGCCGGTCAGCGCCTCCATCTTCGCCATCCAGAAGCCGGCGCAGAGCGCGAAGCCGGCCGCGCCGCCGATGCCGCCCGCGACGAGCCGCGTCGCCTGGTGCTTCCAGCCGCCGCCGACGGCCAGAAGCGCCACCGCGAAGCCGACCGCGAAGGGCGCTTCGGGAAGCTTCAGGCCCGGTGCCATGCCGACGAGGAAGCCGGCGACCGCAGTGAGCGCTGCCGTCTTCCACAGCGCGCCTTCGCGCAAGGTCGGGCCGCAGCAGATCAGGATCGCGACCCCGCTCAGGATGAACAGGCTCATCACATTGTCGTAGTAGTGCAGGCCCAGAAGGCTGAGCGTCAGGCCGCCCGTCTGTCCGAGCAGCGCCAGCGCGCCGGCGCCCAGCTTGTATTCGTCGATGCGCAGCGTCTGCCGTCCGATGAGATAGAGCGGCACGACGTTGGCGCCCTGCACCGCGCCCAGCGCCCCCAGCGCGAACCACGGCGGCGTGTGGGTGGCCAGCCAATAGAACGGGATGTCGAGGAACGGGTTGTAGTAGCTCGCCTGGTGCGCGACCACGACGTCGATCGCCATCCGGTCGTTCAGGTAGGCGTAAGGGATGTACCAATGATAGTTGCGGAAATCCCAGGACGTGTCCTTGCCCAGATAGACGACGAACGCCGCCCAGACGAGGACGGCCGCGCCTAGGAACAGCCATTCGCGCGGCGCCAGACGCAGGTCGCGGGGATCGTCTAGAGGGGAGGACATCAACCGGCCGGAAGGGATACCGGGTGAGCTAAAGCAGAATTCGCGAGGATTTTCACCCCTCTATCGCGGGCTCCAGGGCCAGGTTCGAGACGAACTGGCGGGTGCAGGCCGCCCAGGACCGCTCCATGGCATAGGCCCGGCAGGCGACGCCGGGGATTTCCAGGGCTTTGCGGCAGGCCCTGGCCAGGTCCTCGTCCAGGCAGGCCACCGGCTCGTCGCCCACCACGTCCAGCGGGCCCTGGACCGGATAGGCCGCCACCGGCACGCCGCAGGCCAAGGCCTCCAGCATGACCAGGCCGAAGGTGTCGGTGCGGCTGGGGAAGACGAAGACGTCGCTGGCGGCATAGGCGCGCACCAGCTCCTCGCCGGTCTTCTGGCCCAGGAACTTGGCGTCCGGGAATCTGCGCTCCAGGCTCGCCCGCGCCGGGCCGTCGCCGATCACGACCTTGGTGCCGGGCAGGTCGGCGCTCAGGAACGCCTCGATGTTCTTCTCGACCGCGACGCGGCCGACCGAGAGGAAGATGGGGCCGGGGAAATCGAAGCTCGCGTCCGCGATGGGGCGGAACTTGTCGACGTCGACGCCGCGCGACCAGATGCGCAGGTTCTTGAAGCCGTGGCTCTCCATCTCGCGCTTCAAGGACGGCGTCGCCACCATCATCGCGGTCGCCGGCGCATGGAACCAGCGCAGGAAGCGATAGACCGTCTCTTCCGGAATGAAGGGGAAGCGCGCGCGGACATATTCGGGGAAGCGGGTGTGGAACGAGGTCGTATAGGGGATGCCGTATTTGATGCAGATGGCGCGCGCCGAAAGCCCCAGCGTGCCTTCGGTCGCGATGTGGATCGCATCGGGCGCGAATTCGCGGAACTCGTTCTCCAGGCTCCTGCGCGGGAACAGCGACAGGCGGATCTCGGGGTAGGTCGGCATCGGCACGGTGATGCGCCCTTCCGGCGTCGCATAGCGCACCTCGTGGCCCAGCGCGCGCAGGTCGGACCCCAGGATCTCGAGCGTGCGCACGACGCCGTTCACCTGCGGTGCCCAGGCATCGGTAACGATGAGGACTTTCAGCGCCTGGCCGTCATGCGCCGTCCCGATGCCGGCCGGCATCGCGCCGCCCGGCCTCACGCGGCGGATCCTACGCGGGTAGAGGCGCGGCCTGGACGCCGCTGGCGGCGGGGGCTGGATCGCTCTGCGGAGCGGATTGGGACCAGCGAAGAATCTCCAGATGTCCGTGGGCATCTTCGACAAGGGCGGAGCAGCTTTCAACCCAGTCTCCGTCGTTCAGATAGAGGATGTCGCCGATCCGGCGGATTTCGGCGTGGTGGATATGGCCGCACATCACGCCGTCGACGCCGCGCCGGGCGGCCTCGCGCGCCACGATCTCTTCGTAGCGCGAGACGTATTCGACGGCGTTCTTGACGGCGCGCTTCAGGTAGGCCGACAGCGACCAATAGGGCAGGCCCAGCCAGCGGCGCGCCGCGTGCAACCCGTCGTTCAACTGCAGCGCGAGCGTATAGGCGCGGTCGCCGACATGGGCCAGCCACTTGGCGCAGCCGATGACGCCGTCGAACTGGTCGCCGTGCAACACCAGCAGCTTGAGGCCGCCGGCGGTCTCGTGGATCGCCTCCCGCGTCACCTCGACGCCGAAGGCGGTCTGGCCGACATAGTCGCGCAGGAATTCGTCGTGGTTGCCGGGGACGTAGATCACGCGCGTGCCGTGCTCGATCTTCCTGAGCACCTCGCGCACGACCTGGTCCTGGGCCGGCGTCCAGTACCAGCGCTTGATCTGCCAGCCGTCGAAGATGTCGCCGACCAGGTAGAGCGTCTCGCACTCGTTGTGCTTGAGGAAATCGGCCAGCAGCTCGGCCTTGCAGCCGCGCGTGCCCAGATGCGTGTCCGAGATGAAGATCGTGCGGTGCAGCCTGACCCCACGCGGCAGAAGCTTGGACGAGGGCGGGGCGGCGCCGCGCTTGCGGCGGGGCGCGCGGGCGGCCTGCGGGGCAGCGTACCTGCCGCGGAACGCAGCCTCGGCGACGATACGAGTAGCCTTTTGCATGGCAGCGAATCGCCCTTACGCGTTACGACGCCATGAATATCGTCCGCGCACGAATCTTTTGTTGCGCTGCGGCGACAACTTTATGACCCTAGATTTTGTTGCGCTGCAAAGGCTCGTGGCTATGTGTGGTTAAATCGCACAACAATTAAAAAAACTATCGCAGCGTCACGCAACTAAATGGCTTGATTACCCCATCGGATCGGCGCATGATGCTGCAACGCGGTAGAGCGAGTTCGCGCTTGCAACATCGCGGCCCTTCCTGGGCGTTTCCTCCCTGAACTCAAGCCGCTCCTTCGGGAGCGGCTTTTTTTCTACTCCGCCGCATGCGCCACGACGGGCGCACGGCCGAGCCCGTCGCGACCGCTTGCAGATGTCGATATTTTTGGCTTACCAGAGGAACCTACCATATTGACAGGTGTTATGGACTATCATATTGGTAGTACCCGTGAACAAGGTGATACCCTTTCCGGGCCGCAAGCAGCCTCCCAGTCGTGAGGAGTTGGTAGCCCGGATACGGGTATTAGCGTTCCAGACCGCCAATATGCGCATGAACAGTCCGCATCTCAGATTGCGGATGGCAGAGCGAAACATCACCATGCGGCAGATGTTGGAGGTCATCAGGAACGGCGAGCCGAACCAAGACCCGACGTTGGATGAATACGGAGACTGGCGCATTCGTCTCGTTCGCAAAGTGGCTGGACGGAGGGTGCAAGTCGTGGTGGCCGTTTCGGAGAGCTATATCTCCCCGGTCACCGTGATCTAAGACCTTCAAGCGAAGGGTGCAGGCCCGGCAGAAGGGTGGCGATTATGAACGAGAAGCGAGGACGGAAACTGAATCAAACGTATCACTATACCGAGTGCGGTTTGGACAACGTGTACCTCTGCGGCGGCATCGAATACGTGAATGGTCCACATGGAAAACAAGTGATCATTCGGGATATAGACGGCCTGCACAAAATCATCGGAAGCATTTTGGTGAACGAGAAGCGGGATCTCTCTGGCAAGGAGTTGCGCTTCCTTCGGCACGAAATGCTGATGTCGCAAGCGACGTTGGCCAAACTGCTCGATGTTGCCGATCAGACCGTTCACCGGTGGGAGGCCGGTAAGACGGAAGTTCCAAAACCCGCCGAAGCGTTGATCAGACTTCTCTTCAATGAGCATCTTGGAAACAACGAGAAGATCAAAGCTTCTTTGAAGCGCATTGCTGAGCTCGAAGACGTCATAGATCAAAAACGTCTCACCCTGATCGAAGGCAAGCAGGGATGGCAGCTTGAACCCAGAAGGGCGGCATAATTAAGGGCTGAGCGAAATCGCTGCTGGTCTACTCCGCCGCATGCGCCACGACGGGCGCACGGCCGAGCATATCGAGGTCGATCGTGGCGAGATGCGCCAGCGCCTTGGCGAGCCGCGCGCGCACCGCCGGGAAGGCGCTCGTCAGCTCGATGCGCTCCTCGTCGAGATAGAGCGCGCGGTTCACCTCGATCTGCAGCGCGTGCACATGCGCCTCGCGCCGTCCATAGAGATGGGTGGTGTAGCCGCCGGCATAGGGCGTGTTGCGCGCGACGCCGAAGCCGCTGGCGGCGAGCGCGGCCTCGGCGCGTCCGGTGACAAGCGGCGCGGCCGCGGCGCCGTAGCGGTCGCCGAGCACGATGTCGGGGACCGCCGCGGCCGACGGCATCGAATGGCAGTCGATGACGATGGCGACGCCGAACCTGCGCCGCGTCTCGTCGACCAGGCGGGCGAGCGCGGCGTGGTAGGGCGCATGCAGCCGCGTCAGCCGCTGCTCGGCATCGCGCGGGTCCAGCCGCGCGCGATAGATCTCGGCGCCGTCGCGCACGATGCGCGGGATGACGCCCAGCCCCGCCTGCACGCGCGCATTGGGCGGGTCGGTCTTCACGCCCAGCGCGCCGTCGAACATCGAGACGTCGAGCTCGCTCTGCGCCCGGTTGGCATCCAGGAAGGCGCGCGGGAAGCGGGCAGCGATGAGCGGCGCGCCCAGCTCGACCACGTCGCCGAACAGCGCATCGGCATAGGCGTCTTCCGAGCGGCGCAGCGCCAGCGGGTCGAGCCGGCTCTTGGCCACGAAACCGGCCGGATAGAGGCGCCCGGAGTGGGGCGACGCGAAGACGAAGGGGACGCGCTGTTCCAGCGGGCGGTGGATCTTGTACGGGTGGGCATAAAGCGCGGCCAGAACCGCGTCGAATCTTTCGTCCGTGTCCGGCCGGAAGGGGCCCGTCATGCCTGCCAACGCTTTGAGTCAATCCGCGTCTTAGGGAAGCACCCGGCGCCCAGGCGATCAAGCAAAACCGCGGCGCCGTGCCACCAATGTCGTTAACCGGCATTTACAGATTCGCCTGTTATACGCTCTACTCGAAGCCGGAGCGGGTCCATGGCGCACATCCTGTTGGCGGAAGACGACGAGTCCTTGCGCAAGTTTCTGGCGCAAGCGCTGGTGCGCGCCGGCCACGAGGTCACCGATTTCGGCGACGGCAGCGAGGCCTGGGAGTGCCTCAAGGGCTTCCGCTTCGACCTGCTGCTCACCGACATCGTGATGCCCGGCATGGACGGGATCGAGCTCGCCAAGCGCGCCGCCGAGATGAACGCGGCGCTGAAGATCATGTTCATCACCGGCTTCGCGGCGGTGGCGCTGCATCCCTCGTCGCAGGCGCCCAAGCAGGCCAAGGTGCTGTCGAAGCCCTTCCACCTTCGCGAGATCGTCGCCGAAGTCGACCGCATGATCGCGGCCTAAATCGCGCCGCGTTTGCAGCAATCGCGCCGTCTTTGCAGCCGTGACGCCATATGGCGTCCGCGCCCCGCCCGATTTCCTCGCTAGCGTTTTTCCTCTGAGGGAAAACGGGAGGACATCATGAGACAGCCTGTACACGCGATAACGCATCGAAAGGAGATGACGCCCGAACACGTCGTCGGCATCGGCTTCGTCGCCGTGCTGCACGTGATCGTGGTCTGGGCGATCGTCACGGGGCTCGCGCAGAAGATCGTGCATGCCGTGGCGCCGAAGGACATCACCATCATCGACATCAAGAAGCCCGACCAGCCGCCGCCGCCGAAGCCGACGATCCCGGACGTCAAGCTGCCGACGCAGCATACGAGCCTGGTCGCGCCGCCGACGGTCGTCATCCATGACGACGCGCCGGTGTCGCCGCTCGTGGTCGACCGGGGGCCGCCGCAGCAGCCGGGCGAAACGCGGATCGTCTCGATCGCCGACACCTTCGCGACCGGTGTCGCGGGCACGCATACGATCCCGCCCTATCCGGAACTCGACCGCCGGCTGGGAAATCAGGGCACGGTGGAGCTCAAGCTGAGCATCTCGCCGCAGGGCATTGTGATGGCGGCCGACGTCGTCAAATCCAGCGGGTTTGCGCGTCTCGACCAGGCGGCCCAGAGCTGGGTGATCCAGCATTGGAAGTACAAGCCGGCCACCAAGGGCGGGGAGCCGGTTGCCTCCACCACGACCGCCGCGGTGATGTTCAGCATAAGGAACGCGGGGTAATTCCGGCGCCTTGCAACGCCTACCGGGGGACGGTATAGCAACCGTCCCTTCGGGGGCGCGTAGCTCAGCGGGAGAGCACTACCTTGACATGGTAGGGGTCACAGGTTCAATCCCTGTCGCGCCCACCATCTAAACGATTGATACCAAAATCGTTTTAGATGTGAACCGCACAACATGAAAAGCGTTCGTTCTCCGGGGGAAGCACCGGGGAAGCGCGCGTGGGGGAAAAAGGACCTGCGTTGGTCACCTCCAAAAATTCTGTGGTTACGTGCGTATCGGCGATGCCGCCAGACTTCCGGCGGGTTCCGACGCCCGGATGGTCGAGGCGCGAAGGTGTATCTCATGCTCGTGGTGGATAAACGCCTCTCAGGGTAAGCGTGCTTCCATCATCAATGACATCGACACCCTTATGCTTTTCTTATTTTCCGCGCCGCCAATCCGCATGGAAACTCAACGGCCTTAGTCCCTACGTTCCTTTCGAAGGCACGCAACGTGTCGGCGAAGGACATCCCTATGGCGAGCATCCTCATATTCGAAGCGGCTTCGCGGCTCGAGCCTGAAAACCACGCCCTCGCAGCCGATAGATTGATCCCGACGGAGGATGCGGCCTACAGCTTCTGGCCTGACGTCGCATGCAGCGTGGGTGAGCAATCCGCGAACCCGGCGAACTCCCTGAAGCGGGTCATCCGCGAGATCGGCTTGATCTGCGCGGTGGTCGGCGTCGCCGTCATTGCGGCCACGTTTGCCGCGCATGCCGATCCGCTGCCCGCGCCCGCCATGAGCGCGTCTCTCGCGGCCAATGCCGATCCTTACGGCGTTGACCTCGATTGGGCGGGCAAGTGGTCTGTCGGCGGAGCGTTGAGCGGGCTCGCCTACGACCAGGACAATTCGAACTTCGGCACCCATTCGCAAGCCGATCTCGACAACGGCCAGGTGTGGATCGAGAAGAAGGACGGATGGTGGCAGTTCTACGTCCAGGCCGGCGCCTATTCGCTGCCGTCGCTCGGGACCGGTTATATCAAGTCGTCGCTGGCGCCGGCGCTGCTCTATGGCGACGTGCCGGTGGCTTACGTCAAGCTCGCGCCGACGGACGATTTCTCGATTGCTGCCGGCAAGCTGCCGACGCTGATTGGCGCCGAATACGTGTTCACGTTCCAGAACCTGAACATCCAGCGCGGTCTGCTCTGGAACCAGGAGCCGTCGGTCAGCAACGGCGTCCAGGCAAATTGGTCGCGTGGCCCGCTCTCGCTGTCCGTCTCATGGAACGACGGCTTCTATTCCAAGCGGTTGGATTGGGTCTCGGCGCTGGCGTCCTACGGCTTCAACGGCGGAAGCGACACCGTGGCAGTCGTCGCCAGCGGCAATCTGGGCCGCAATCCGGAGAGGCTCGGCTTCGCCACGCCCGTCTTCAACGACGGCGACATCTACAACCTGATCTACACGCACAGCTCCGGTTCGTGGACGATCAGTCCCTATGTCCAATACGTCCGCGCTGCCGACGGCTCGGATTCGGCGGCCGCCGCGCTGCTGGTGAACTACGCCTTCGACGATCATTGGAAGCTCGCAGGCCGCATCGAGTATGTGGGTTCGAACGGCGTGACCAACATCGCTGTTGCCGGCCCCGGGAGCAGCGCCTGGTCGGTCACGCTCACGCCGACCTACCAATACCAAAGAGTCTTCGCCCGGCTCGAAGGCTCATACCTTGGTGCAAGCGACATCACGCCCGGCTCTGCCTATGGTCCGGCTCTCGACCGCGACAGCCAGGCAAGCGTGTTCTTCGAGACCGGAGTGCTGCTCTGATGCTCGACATCATCATGCTCGTTGTGGGCATCGCTTTTTTCGCCGTCGCCATTCTCTACCAGTACGGCTGCGAGAGGCTCTGATATGTCGCTCGACTATATCCTCGGCGGGATCGTGACCCTGGGCATCCTCGCCTATCTCGTCTTCGCGCTCGTCCGGCCGGAGAAGTTCTGATGACGCTCAACGGCTGGCTTCAGATCGCGCTGTTCTTCGTCCTGCTGCTGCTGACGGTGAAGCCGCTAGGCCGCTACATGACCGACGTGTTCGAAGGCAAAATCAGGTTCCTCCTGCCCGTCGAGCGCGCGATATACGGGGTCTGCGGCGTAAGCGAGGACGACGAGCAAAGCTGGATCGGCTATGGCGTCGGCATGCTGCTGTTCAGTCTCGCGGGGTTTCTCTCGCTCTACGCGCTGATGCGGCTTCAGGCGAGCCTGCCGTTCAACCCGCAGCATTTCCCGGCGGTGGGCGAGCATTTGTCCTTCAACACCGCGATGAGCTTCGTCACCAACACCAACTGGCAGTCCTATGTGCCCGAGACGACGATGAGCTATCTGGTGCAGATGGCCGGGCTCACCGTACACAATTTCGTCTCGGCCGCGACCGGCATCGCGCTGGCGGTGGCGCTGATCCGCGGCTTCGCGCGGCGCTCGGCCCAGACCATCGGCAATTTCTGGGTCGATCTCACCCGTTGCACGCTCTACGTCCTGCTGCCGATCTCCATTGTGGTCGGACTGTTCTTCGTCTGGCAGGGCGTGCCGCAGAATTTGAGCGCTTATGTCGACGCGACGACACTCGAAGGCGCCAAGCAGAGCATCGGCATGGGTCCTGTCGCCTCGCAGGAAGCGATAAAGATGCTCGGCACCAACGGCGGCGGCTTCTTCAATGCCAACTCGGCGCATCCGTTCGAGAACCCGAACGCGCTCACCAACCTCGTGCAAATGCTCTTGATCTTCTCGCTCGGCGCGGCGCTGACCAATGTCTTCGGCCGGATGGTCGGCGACCAGCGCCAAGGCTGGGCGATCTTCGCCGTGATGGCAGTGCTGTTCCTCGCGGGGACGGCCGCGATCTATTGGGCGGAGGCGGCGGGCAATCCCGCCTTCGACCTCGCGGGCGGCAACATGGAAGGCAAGGAGGTGCGCTTCGGAATAGCGGGATCCGCGCTCTTCGCAGCCATCACGACGGATGCGTCCTGCGGCGCCGTGAACGCCATGCATGACAGCTTCACGCCGCTCGGCGGCATGATCCCGATGCTGAACATCCAGCTCGGCGAGATCATCTTCGGCGGCGTCGGCTCGGGCCTCTACGGCATGCTGCTGTTCGCCATCGTCGCCGTGTTCGTCGCGGGGTTGATGGTCGGGCGCACGCCCGAATATCTCGGCAAGAAGATCGAGGCGCGCGAGGTCAAGATGGCGATGCTCGCGATCTTGATCCTGCCGCTGTCGATCCTGGGCTTCACGGCGCTGGCGACGGTGCTGCCTGCCGGCCTTTCCGGGCCGCTCAATGCGGGGCCGCATGGCTTCAGCGAAATCCTCTACGCCTACACGTCCGGCACGGGCAACAACGGCAGCGCCTTCGCGGGCATCAGCGCGAACACGCTGTTCTACAACGTGACCATCGGCTTTGCGATGCTGACCGGCCGCTTCCTGATGATCGTGCCGATGCTCGCGGTTGCGGGCTCGCTGGCGGCGAAGAAGATCGTGCCGCCCTCGGCCGGCACTTTCCCGACGGACGGAGGGCTGTTCGTCGGCCTTCTGATCGGCGTCATCCTGATCATTGGCGGACTTACCTTTTTCCCGGCGCTCGCGCTCGGCCCCATCGTCGAGCATTTCGCGATGCTGGCAGGAAAGCTCTCATGAATACGGCTCTTCTTGTGCCCGCCGTCGGCGGAGCGTTCGCCAAGCTTCACCCGCGCCACATGATCGGCAATCCGGTCATGTTCGTGGTCGAGATCGTGGCGACGCTGACCACGGTGCTGTTCGTCCGCGATCTGGTCACGGGAGCGGGACATCTGGGCTTCGCGCTTCAAATCAATCTCTGGCTCTGGTTCACGGTGCTGTTCGCCAATTTCGCGGAAGCCGTCGCCGAAGGCCGCGGCAAGGCGCAGGCCGACACGCTCCGCCGCACCAGGACCGACACCGTCGCGCGGCTGCTCGACGGCACGACCGTGCCGGCGGCCGCGCTCCGCCAAGGCGACGTCGTCTTGGTCGAGGCCGGCAACATCATCCCCAGCGACGGCGAGGTGGTCGAAGGCGTCGCCAGCGTCAACGAAGCCGCGATCACCGGCGAATCCGCGCCCGTCATCCGCGAATCCGGCGGCGACCGCTCAGCGGTGACGGGCGGCACGACGGTGATCTCGGACTGGATCAAGGTCCGGATCACGGCAGCCCAAGGGCACACATTCCTGGACCGCATGATCTCGCTGGTCGAGGGCGCCGAGCGGCAGAAGACGCCCAACGAGATCGCGCTCAACATCCTGCTCGCGGGCATGACCTTGATCTTCGTCTTCGCGGTGGCGACGATTCCGAGCTTCGCGGCCTATGCCGGAGGTCACATCACGGTGCTGGTGCTGGTGGCGCTGTTCGTGACGCTCATCCCTACCACCATCGGCGCGCTGCTCTCGGCGATCGGCATTGCCGGCATGGACCGGCTGGTGCGGTTCAACGTGCTCGCCATGTCGGGCCGCGCGGTGGAGGCGGCCGGCGACGTCGATACCCTTCTGCTCGACAAGACCGGCACGATCACCTTGGGCAATCGCCAGGCGAGCGAGTTCCTGGCGCTGCCGGGCGTCGCCGCACGCGATCTGGCGGAAGCCGCGCTGCTCGCTTCGCTCTCCGACGAGACGCCCGAAGGCCGTTCCATCGTAGTGCTGGCACGCGAGAAATACGGCGTCGCCGCGCAAGCATCGAACGCGACCTTCGTCCCGTTCTCGGCGCAGACCCGCATCAGCGGCGTCGACGGTGCGCAGGCGATCCGCAAAGGCGCCGTCGACGCGGTGCTTGCCTGGGCCAATGCCGGCGACGCCAAGGCGCTGACCGCGCTCTCCGACGGTATCGCCAAAACCGGCGGCACGCCGCTGGCCGTCGCGATGGACAGGCGCCTGCTCGGCGTCATTCACCTCAAGGACATCGTAAAGGGCGGTATCCGCGAGCGTTTCGCGGCGCTGCGCAAGATGGGCATCCGCACCGTGATGATCACGGGCGACAACCCGCTGACGGCTGCCGCCATCGCCGCGGAGTCCGGCGTCGACGACTTCCT
This sequence comes from Alphaproteobacteria bacterium, assembly GCA_019247845.1. GTDB lineage: Bacteria > Pseudomonadota > Alphaproteobacteria > Micropepsales > Micropepsaceae > Rhizomicrobium. The sequence continues at coordinate 58,974 of JAFBAL010000005.1, forward strand.
GGCGCAGGCAACGCCGGAGACGAAGCTCAAGCTCATCCGCGACGAACAGGCGAAGGGCAAGCTGGTCGCGATGTGCGGCGACGGCACCAACGACGCGCCAGCGCTCGCCCAAGCCGACGTCGGCGTGGCGATGAACACGGGCACCATGGCGGCGCGCGAGGCCGGCAACATGGTCGACCTGGACAGCGATCCGACCAAGCTCATCGAGATCGTCGAGATCGGCAAGCAGCTGCTCATGACCCGCGGCGCGCTGACCACATTCTCCATCGCCAACGACGTGGCGAAATACTTCGCCATCATCCCGGCAATGTTCCTGACGTTCTATCCCGAGCTTCAAGCGATGAACGTGATGGGTTTGAAGTCGCCGCAGAGCGCGATCCTGTCGGCGATCATCTTCAATGCCTTGATCATCGTGGCGTTGATCCCGCTGGCGCTGAAAGGCGTGACCTACAAGCCGGTCGGCGCCGCCGCGATCCTGCGACGCAATCTGCTGATCTACGGCCTTGGCGGTATCTTGATGCCGTTCGTGGGCATCAAGCTCATCGACATCATCGTCAACGCCGCCGGACTCGTGTGAGGACGCCATGCTGAAACAGCTCCGCCCCGCCTTCGTGATGATCGCGATCATGACCGTGCTCACCGGGCTCGTCTATCCGCTCGGCATGACCGGCCTCGCGCAGATGCTTTTCCCGCGTCAGGCGAACGGCAGCTTGATCGAGAAGGACGACAGGGTCATCGGCTCGGAGTTGATCGGCCAGAACTTTACCAGCGCCAAGTATTTCCACGGCCGCCCCTCCGCCGCCGGCAACGGCTATGACGCGGCCAACTCGTCCGGCTCCAATCTGGGTCCGACGAGCAAGAAGCTCATCGACCGCGTCGCCGCCGACACGGCAAAGCTGCACGCCGAGAACCCGAGCGCGCCAATCCCTATCGACCTGGTCACGACCTCGGCCAGCGGGCTCGATCCCGACATCGCGCCCGAGGCTGCCTACTTCCAGGTCCCGCGGGTCGCCAAGGCGCGGCGTGTCCCGGATGCGACGGTCCGCGAGCTGGTGGCTGCTCAGGTCGAAGGCCGCGCGTTCGGCATCCTCGGCGAGCCGCGCGTCAACGTGCTCAAGCTCAATCTTGCGCTGGATGGTGCTACATTGCCCGCGCGATGATGGACGCACGACCTTCGCCGGAAGCGCTTCTGAAACAGGCCGAGCGAGAGAGCCGCGGCAAGCTCAAGATATTCCTGGGCGCGGCGCCGGGCGTCGGCAAGACGTTCGAAATGCTGTCCCAGGCGCGCCGCCGCCGTCTCGACGGCGTCGACGTCGCCATCGGCGTGGTCGAGACGCATGGCCGCATCGAGACCGATGCGCTGACCAAGGGCTTCGACGTCATTCCCAAGAAGCGTTCTCTCTACAAGGGGCGCGTCGTCGCCGAAATGGACCTCGACGCCATCTTGACGCGTCGGCCGGGGCTCGTGCTCGTCGACGAGCTCGCCCACACCAACGCCGAAGGCAGCCGCCATCCCAAGCGCTACCAGGACGTCGAGGAGCTGCTCGCGGCGGGCGTCGACGTCTACACCACGGTCAACATCCAGCACATCGAGAGCCTGAACGACGTCATCGCGCAGATCACCCGCATCCATGTGCGCGAGACCGTGCCGGACGAAATCCTCGACAGGGCGTCCGAGATCGAGCTCGTCGACACCACGCCCGACGACCTGCTCGAACGGCTGCGCGCGGGCAAGATCTACGTCAAGGCGACGGCGGAGCGCGCGCTCAAGCATTTCTTCGCGCCGGGCAATCTGAACGCGCTGCGCGAGCTGGCGCTCCGGCGCACGGCGCTGCGTGTCGACCGCGACGTCGGCGAATATACCCAGGCGCGCGCCATCGGCGGACCGGCCGGCGAGCGCATCCTGGTCTGTGTCAACGAGCATCCGTCCTCGCCGGAACTGGTGCGCCGCGCCAAGCGCATCGCCGACAATTTCAAGGCGCCGTGGATCGCGCTTTATATCGAGGGACCGCGGCACCTCGCGCTCACCGAGCCCGAGAAGGACCGTGTCGCCGGCGCCCTGCGCCTGGCGCAGCGGCTGGGGGCGGAGACGGTAACCGTGCCGGGCCGCGGCATCGCGCAAACCGTCCTCGACCACGCGCGCAAGACCAACGTCACCCAGATCGTCATCGGCAAGTCGGCGCGCTCGCGCTGGTTCGAGCTGGTCAACGGCTCGGTGGTACGCGAGCTGATGCGCGACAGCGGCGCGATCAGCATCACGGCCGTGATGGCGCAGGGCGATGCGGCGCGCTCCACCCCGGCTGCGATCTCCGCCGGCGGCGACCGGATTCCCTGGCAGAGCTATGCGTGGAGCCTGCTCGGCATCGCGGTCACAATCGGCGTCGCCTGGGCTGCCAATGCGGTGCTCGATCTGGCCGCCGGCAGCATCGCGATGTTCTTTCTGGTTCCGGTGCTGCTCAGCGCGGTGTCGTTCGGCCTCAGGCCCGCGCTGCTCACCGCCTTCGCCAGCGTCATGGCGTACAATTTCTTCTTCCTGCCTCCGGTCTACACCTTCACCATCGCCGACCCGAACAACTGGCTTTCGTTCTCCGTGCTGCTGCTGGTGGCGGTGACCGCCGCCAACCTCGCCGCCCGCGTTCGCGCCCAAGCGAACCTCGCAGCCCAGCGCGCGGCGGTGGCGGGGGAGCTCTATCAGTTCACCGGCAAGCTCGCGGCTATCGCGCGGCTGGACGACATCCTGTGGGCGGCCGCGTTTCAGATCGCCTCTATGCTCAAGTCGAACGTGGTCATCCTGCTGCCGGACGCGAAGGGACGGCTGGAAATCCGAATCGGCTATCCGCCCGAGGACGAGCTCGACGCCCAGGACCTCGCTGCCGCCATGTGGTCGTGGGAGAAGCGCGCGCCCGCGGGCCGCAACGCCGAGACCTTGCCGGGCGCCAAGCGGCTGTTCCTGCCGATGCGCACCGGCGAGGGCGTGGTCGGCGTCATCGGGCTCCTGGCCCACGATGCGCGGCCTTACGCACCCGACGACAAGCGGCTTCTCGATTCGCTGGTCGATCAGACCGCGCTCGCCGTCGAGCGTTCTTTGCTTTCCGAACGTGTTCACGAAGCACAGGTGCGTGCCGAGGCCGACAAGCTGCGCGTGGCGATGCTGAGCTCGCTGAGCCACGATCTGCGCACGCCCCTCGCCTCGATCCTGGGTGCCGCCACCTCGCTGATTTCGGGCAAAACGCTCTACGGCGTGAAGGAGACCGACGAGCTCCTCGCCACGATCCGCGACGAAGCCGAACGGCTGGACCGCTTTGTGGGAAACCTGCTCGACATGTCGCGCCTGGAAGCTGGCGTGCTCGGCGTCAAACCGGAGACAGTCTCCGCCCGCGAAATGGTCGATGCGGCGCTGAAGCGATTGGGCCGCAGGCTTTCCACGCACCGCGTCGCGGTGGAGGTGCCGGACGATTTGCCGCTCGTCGCGGTCGATCCGCTGCTCCTGGAGCAGGCATTGGTGAACGTGCTCGACAACGCCGGGAAATATGCACCTGAGGGCAGCACCATCCGGATCGTGGGAATGGCGCACGGACCGAACGTCCTGCTTTGCATCGAGGACGAAGGGCCGGGCATTGCGGAGGAGGAACTGCCGCACATCTTCGACAAATTCTATCGCGCCAAAGCCGCGGACCGCCGTGTCGCCGGCACCGGGCTCGGCCTTGCCGTCGCGCGCGGGTTCGTGGAAGCCTTCGGCGGCCGCGTCGAGGCGGCGAACCGAAGCGGCGCTCACGGCGCCGTCCTGACCCTGACACTGCCGCGCGCTGTGGAGCGCAACGATGGCCTCTAAGCCCAAGGTCCTTGTCGTCGACGACGAGCCGCAAATCCGGCGGCTGCTACGCACTGGGCTGCCTCCGCATGGCTATGAGGTGGTCGAGGCCGCCACCGCCGCCGAGGCCCTGAAGCTCCTGCCACGTGAGAAGCCGGACGTGCTGATCCTCGACCTCGGCCTGCCCGACGAGGACGGCTTCGCCATCATCGGCAAGGTGCGCGCTGCTGCCCTGACGCCGATCCTGGTGCTCTCCGCCCGCAGCGACGTCGAGGGCAAGGTGCGCGCCCTGGAGCTCGGCGCCGACGATTATGTGACCAAGCCCTTCGACATGGCCGAGCTTCTAGCGCGGCTGAAGGCGGCTCTGCGGCACGGGCTTCAGAGCGCCGGCGAGCAGCCCGTGTTCCGCACGGGCCCGCTCTCGGTCGATCTCGTGCATCGCCGGGTGCGCGTCGGCGAGACCGAGGTCCACCTGTCGCCGAAGGAATACGATCTGCTGCGATTCCTGGTCATGCACGCCGGCAAGGTCGTGACCCACCAGCAACTGCTTCAAGAGGTCTGGGGACCGGCGCATGTCGAGGACGTCCAATATCTGCGCGTCCTGATGCGCCAATTGCGTCAGAAGCTGGAGCCGAGCGCATCGCACGGAATGCTCGCCACCGAGCCCGGCGTGGGCTATCGGCTGCTGGTCCTGCCTTAGCCGTGCTTCCGAGGGCGGGCCTAATCTCGAAAGTTAGGATTTCGACATTTGCCGAGAGCATACACAAGTTGGCTCTCTATGGCCCTCGACACCGTGAGGAGCGCGTCGCCGTAGTCGTCTCCCAGGCTCGCGAGTCCGAGGCTCATGAGTTCGACGGCGCGATTTACCAGATTGGGCTCCGGCGCTTCCCTGCGCGCGGGAGCCTGCTGCGGGCCGGGGAACGCGATGACATCGCCGTCCTTCAATTCGCCGCGCAGGGCCGCTGCCATGCGCTCTGAGAGGCGATCTGCAGCCGCTATGAGAACCTCGTCGGGGACGCAGACATAGTGCCGGCGGTCACGCCGCCTCGCGCGTTACCGACCATGTCGTCGATGGTGGCCTCGCTGTAGCCGAGGATCGCGGCGGAGGTGGCAAAAGTGCGCCTCAGAGTTTGTGCGGGGGCATCATGCAGCCCCGCCGCGTTGAACAGCGCCGCGATGCGCTTCTTGAGGTCGGCGGGTCCATTGGCCTTCCGATTCGGGAATACCCACTCCGCCTTGTTCGGCCTCGTTAGGGTTTTGAACCAGTCCGCCGCCGCGCTTCCCATGGGCCGCATCGACCGGCCCGTCTTGGTCTTTTCGAGGCGGAAGCACTTGGCGCCGAAATCGGGCTCGCACCGACGCAGGCCGCTGGCCTCACTGCGCCGCATCCCTGTAAGCGCTATGAGCCGCACCGCGGCCGTAGCCTCGGGCTGGGCATGTTCCTGCTCGTCGAATACGCGCCCAAGCGCTGCCAGCTCGATCGTGGACAGCACGCGCTCTTTGCTGTGCCCGCGCCGCCCGTCACCACGGCTTTACCGCGCGCCTTGGTTTTGGAAGCAGAAGAAGGAATGCTCGGCCCTTCATCGGCTCCCGACAGGAAACGGGGGTAATGCACCAGTGCACTGAAAACAATGGCGTTTCAACGCCGGGGCGATCACTGAAGAACTTGAGCAAACACGGAATAGCTCGCCACGCCTACCTTGACATGGTAGGGGTCACAGGTTCAATCCCTGTCGCGCCCACCAGTCTTCGCTGCGCAGCGGCGGAGACTGCCACGGCGTAGCTCTTAAGCGAGCGAAGCCGGGCCTCGGACCGCGCAGTTTCGCCTTGGCAAGCCGTTCTTCGCGTCGCTCCACCGGATCGCGCACCATCGGCACGACGTTGATGCGCGATCGAGCGCCCAGTGCCTGGACGACTCGCATGCCTGGACAATTCGCCTGCCGAGACAATCGGATGCAGCCATGGCACAGTTGGCGCTCCCTCCTTCGGACACACCCATGACCGCCCTATCCATCCGCCCCATCGCGCTCGACGAGATCGAGGCCGCGCGCCATCGCATCGCCGCGACCACCATCCGCACGCCGCTGGTCAAGCTTCAGTTGGGAGCGGGCTTTCCCGATGTCCGCCTCAAGCTCGAGAACCTGCAGCCGATCAATGCCTACAAGCTGCGCGGTGCCGCGAACGCGGTGGCGCTGCTTTCCGACGCCGACCGCGCCAAGGGCGTGTGGACGATCAGCGCCGGCAATGCGGGGCAGGGCGTCGCTTATGCCGCGCGCGCCGCGGGCGTGCCGTGCACCGTCGTCGTCATCGGCAGCGCGCCGCAGGCCAAGCTCGACCGCATGAAGGCACTCGGCGCGCGGCTGGTGCCCGTTTCCTACGACGTCGCGTGGAAGGCGTTGGAGGACCGCGCCTATCCGGGCGTCGAAGGCACTTTCGTGCATCCCTTCGACGATCACGACTTCATCGCCGGCCACGGCTCGATCGGGCTCGAGATCCTGGAGGACGAGCCGAACACCAAGGCGGTGATCTGCGGCATCGGCGGCGGCGGACTGCTCGCGGGCGTGGCCAGCGCCGTCAAGGCCAAGGCGCCGCAGGTGAAGATGTTCGGCGTCGAGCCCGAGACCGCCGCGCCCGCGGCCCAGGCGCACCGTACGGGCGCGCCCGGGCCCTACAAGGACTGGCAGCCAAGCTTCGTCGACGGCGCCGGCGGGCAGAGCATGTTCCCGCGCATGTGGGACCGCATCCGTCCGATCACGGACGACTTCTTCGTGGTCAGCCTCGACGAGACCAGGGCGGCGATGAAGGTGCTGGCCGAGAAGGCGCGCGTCATCGCCGAGGGCGCCGGCGCGCTCTCGGTCGCCGCGGCGATCAAAGGGCTGGCCGGCGACGGCCCGGTCGTCGCGGTGGTGTCGGGCGGGAACATCGACCTGAAGAAGTTCTGCGAGCTGGTGAGCTGAGATGCGCGCGCCGACGGCTCTGGTTGCGCTTTTCCTGTCGGCGGGTCTCGCAATGGCGGGTTGCCCCAAGAAGGAGGGCATGATCGAGGGACCCGTCGTGCCGACGAAGCAGGCGGCAAAGGAGATCTATATCGCGATCGCCAAGGCGCGCGAGCCGAAGGCCTGGCGCAAGCAGCCCGACATCTTCGTCCTCGACGAAGGCGCGACATGGGGTGTCGGCCAGGACTCGCCGGTGCCGCCGGTCAAGACCTGGAAGAACGCGCAGGGCAAGGTCATGGAGACCATCACCGTCTCCACCGGCGGTGGCGGTCTGGAGATGGAGATCGACAAGTGCACCGGCGCCGTCGCGATGCACTACGCGCGCTGAGGCTCAGGCATTCCGCGCCATCAGCCCGCCGTCGACGGGGATCGTCGCGCCGGTGATGTAGGACGCGGCCGGCAGGCACAGGCTCAAGGTCATGTGCGCGACCTCCTCGGGCCGGCCATAGCGGCCGAGCGCGGTGCGGCGCTTTGCGAACATCTCCTTGTGCTCGTCGCTGATCGCGGCGGTCATCGCGGTCGCGATCGGGCCCGGGCAGATGCAGTTGACCGTGATGCCTTCGCGGCCGAGCTCGACGGCGAGGGCGCGGGTCAGGCCCGTCACGCCCGCTTTCGCCGCGGCATAGGGACTGTCGCGCGCGGTCGCGCCCAACGCCTCGGTCGAGGCGATGTTGACGATGCGCGGGTGCGGCGCCTTGCGCAGGTACGGCAGCGCCGCGCGGATCACGCGCTGTTGGGCGGTCAGAAGAACCGACAGCGCGCGCCCCCAAACCTCGTCGTAGTTTTCGGAATCGATGGCGGAGAAGGCCGAGATGCCGGCGTTGTTCACCACGACGTCGAGGCGCTGGAACGTCTTGGCGATGTCGAAGACCGTGCGCACCACCTCTGCCGGATCGCCGACGTCCATCTTCCAGCCGCGGGTGCCGATGCCTTCGGGCGCGATGAGGTCGGTCGCCGCCACGATGGCACCTTCCGCCGCGAAAACTTCGGCCGTGGCGCGGCCCATGCCGCTGGCGGCGCCGGTGATCAGCACGACCGAACCTTGTATCGAGCGCAGCGCAGAGGCCATGATGCTCCCCATGAAGATCGATCTTCTGTCGCCGTCGAGCTTCGCAAGCGGCCACCCGTTCGCGCAATACCGCTGGCTGCGCGAGAACGCCCCCGTCTTCTGGCACGAGGAGCCGGACGGAAAAGGTTTCTGGGCGGTGACCCGCTTCAAGGAGGTGTGGGAGGTCGACCGCGACTTCCAGAACTTCTCCTCGGAGCCCACGATCATGATCGCCGATCCGGCGGCCGAGGCGGCGAACGCCTTCGGCGGCTACAAGATGATGCTGATGATGGATCCGCCGCAGCACACGGCGTATCGCAAGCTCATCCGGGGCGAGTTCACGGCGCCGCTGACGGCGGGCCGCGTGCCGCGCATGAACGCGCTGGCCAGGCAGATCGTCGACGCAGTGATCGCGGATGGCGCGTGCGATTTCGTCGAGCGCGTCGCCGGCGAGATGCCGTCCTACGTGATCGCCGAGCTGCTCGGCATCCCGCTCGACGACGGGCGCGAGCTCTACAAGCTCACCGAAGCGATCCACACCGCGCCCGAAGCGCAGGAGGCCGGCGCCGGCGCGATGGCGGTGTTCAAGATGTTCGAATACGGCCGCAAGGTGATCGACGAGAAGCGCGCCCGGCCGGGCGAGGACCTCGCGACCAGGCTGCTCCAGGCCGAGGTCGACGGCAAGCGGCTCGAGGACATCGAGTTCCTGCTGTTCTTCCTCCTGCTCGTCGATGCCGGCGGCGACACCACGCGCAACCTGCTGTCGTCGGGATTGATCGCGCTGCTCTCGAACCCGGATCAACTGGCGTGGCTGATGGCGGACCTGCCCGGCCGCGTCGCGTCGGCGCGCGAGGAGCTGCTACGCTACACCACGCCGGTCGTCTATATGCGCCGCACGGCGAAGCACGACGTCGTGCTCGGCGGCGAGCAGATCCGCGCCGGCGACAAGGTCGTGATGTATTTCGGCTCGGCCAATCGCGACCCCGCCAAATTCGAGAGGCCCGACGCGCTCGACCTGTCGCGGACGCCCAACGAGCACATCGCCTTCGGCACCGGCCCGCACGGCTGCCTCGGCCAGCACATCGCGCGCATCGAGATCGACGCGATCCTGATCGAGGTGCTCTCCCGCATGAAGGACATCGAGATCATGGGCCGGCCTGAATGGCTCGCCTCCAACTTCATCTCGGGCCCGAAGCACCTGAACGTGCGGTTCCGGGCCGCCGGCGTTTAGCTATTGGCGGGTTGGCGATCAGATAGCGATAGCCGCCGTTGACCGACGGGCTCTCGGCCCGGACCGCCGGGTCGAAGCCCGCGGGCAGGCCGGATTGCAGCTCCGCCGTCGTCAGGCCCGTGATCCCCGTCGAGTCTCCGCTGCCGACGGCCTGCGAGCGCGCGCTCGTCGTCGTGTCCCAATAGGCGCTCGTCGCCGCGCCCGTCTGGCGGCCGATGAACCCGCCCAGCAGCGAGCCGTCGACCGCGCTTCGCGCCGTGCCGGTGGAATAACTGGTCGCGATCGTCGAGAGGATGCCGCTGAAGCCCGGATTGAAGCCCACCAGGCCGCCCACCGCGGCCGGCTTCGCTGCTTGTCCCCTCGCGTTGCCGGTCGCATAGGAATCGATGATCGTGCCGTGGATCGTGACGGGATTGCCGGAGTTCCATCCCACAAGGCCGCCGGCATAGCTGATGGCGGTCGACGGTCCGGTCGCGAACGAGCTTTCCACCGTCCCCGAGTTTTCGCCCACCAGCCCGCCCGTCGCATAGCCGCCGGACGCGCGCACGTCCGACTGGCAATCGATCACCGTTCCGCCGTTGTATCCCACGAGGCCGCCGACCAGATTGAACGATCCCACGTTCTCGCCTTCGCCGCGCGCGATGCCGTCGGTAAAGGCATTGCTCACGGTGCCTTCGTTCAAGCCCACCAACCCGCCGACGCTCTGCGTTCCCGCCACGACCGCTCTCTGCGTTCCGATATTGGCGAGCATGCCTTCCGGACGCACGCGCGCGAACAGCCCGACATTGGCGCTCGCCATGTCGGCGATGCTGATGCCCAGGACGACGTGGCCGAGCCCGGTGAAGCTGCCCGCGAACGGAACCGCGATCGGCGAGGTCGGATAGACGCGGTCGTGACGCGCGTCGATGTCCTGCGCCAGCGCATAGGCGCCGGCGGGATGGGCCGTGACGGCACGCGCGAGCTTGGTGAGATTGGGCTCGAGCCGATAGCGCTTTGCGTTGATGGTCAGCACGTCGGAAGAGTTCGCGAAGGACAGGCTCGCGCCATGGAAAAAGAACAGCGCCGGTGCCGGGCCGGTGGCGAGCGAGACGGGGGCCAGGCCGTGCACGCCGACCGGGGCGTCGAACACGATGGAGAGATGGGCCGCGAGCGTGAGCGCGGAGGCGGAGGCCCACGAGAACGGCGCCGAGACGCGGATGTCGTTCGCCTCCACGCCGGAACCGGTCGTCGTCACCGTCACGGCTCCCGAAGCCAGCATCGCGGTCAGATCGCCGGCGTTGAGAACGGCGTCGGATGCGGTCGGCGAGCAGACGCCGCCCGAGCAGGACATGTTCTGCGTCGGGTCGGCGGAGATCTCGACCGCGGCCGGGGCGCCGGTCGCGGCAAGGCAGGCCAACAGCGCCCAGACCAGCGGCGTCAAAGACGCGCCATGCTTTGAATGTTTCATCGTGTCGCTCCCCTGAACGGCCGAACATATCAGGTCGGACCGGGACGGCCATCGGGGATGACAGCTTTGCCGGATATTGGCACTCTTTGGCCATCGACATTGAAACGGAGACCGGCATGGCCATCGACTTCGAGATTCCCGAAGACGCAAAGCAGATCCGCGCGCGCGTGCGCCAATGGGTGCAGGACGAATGCATCCCGGCCGAGAAGCGGCTGAAGGACAAGGAGAGCTACAAGCAGGTGCTCGCCGAGCTGCGCGCCAAGGGGCGGGCTCAAGGCCTGTGGTGCCCCTTCATCCCCAAGGAGCATGGCGGCATGGGGCTGGGGCCGCTCGCCAATGCGCTGGTGCAGATGGAGCTCGGCCAGAGCCATCTGGGCGCCCTGTCGATGAACTCCCAAGGGCCCGACGACGCGACGATGCTCACGCTTCTCGCGCACGGCACCGACCATCAGAAAGAGAAGTTCTTGAAGCCCCTGCTCAACGGCGAGAAGCGCATCTGCTACTCGATGACCGAGAAGGCGGCGGGCGCCGACGCGACCGGCATGCAGACCCGCGCCGAGAAGAAGGGCAACAGCGCCTATGTGCTGAACGGCGAGAAGTGGTTCTCGTCCGCCGCCAGCGCCGCCGACATCGCGCTGGTGATGGCCAAGACCAATCCCGACGCGCCCCGCCACCAGCAGTTCTCGACCTTCATCGTCGAGCTGCCCAATCCCGGCTACCGCATCATCCGCGACATCAAGACCATGGCTGTCGAGGGAGCGCTGTCGCACATCATGGGCGGCGGCCACAGCGAGATCGAGATCAAGGACCTCGAGGTCCCGGCCGAGAACATCCTGGGCGGCGAGGGACAGGGCTTCAACATGGGCCAGCATCGCCTGGCTTACGGGCGGCTGCGCCACGGCATGCACAACGTCGCGATGGCGCAGCGCGCGCTCGACATGGCGACCAAGCAGGTGACGTCACGCTCGACCTTCGGCAAGAAATTGTCCGAGCGGCAAGGCGTGCAGTTCATGCTCGCCGATTGCGCCAGCGAGCTCTACATGGCGCGGCTGATGCTGCTGCACATCGCCTACAAGGCGGAGCGCGGCCTCGACCTGCGCCAGGAGAACGGCATCGCCAAGGTGTTCCTGGCGCATATGGTGCACAAGGTCGTCGACACCGCGATCCAGCTGCACGGCGCGCTGGGCTACAGCCAGGATACGCCGCTGGCCAGCTGGTACACGCATATCCGCTCGCAGCGCCTTGTCGACGGCCCGGACGAGGTCCATCGCTGGACCACGGGCCGCAACGTGATCAAGGCGTACGAGAAGTACGGCACGACCGCGAGCGCGGCGGGCGGGGATTTGCTCTAACAACCTCCCTTGTGGGGAGGTCGGAGAATTTGAGCGCAGCGAAAAATCCTCCGGGTGGGGGTCGTGCTCCCTCACCAGATCTTCACGCGCTTCCCAGGCTCGACGTACAGCTTCTCGCCCGGCTTGACGGCGAAGGCCGCGTACCAGGTGTCGACGTTGCGCACGACGCCGTTGACGCGGAACTGGCGCGGGCTGTGCGGGTCGCTGACCACCTGCTTGCGCACGAAGTCGTCGGTGACCTTGCCGCGCCAGGCCTGCGCCCAGCCGAGCAGCACGCGCTGGTCGCCGGTGAGCCCATCGATCACCGGCGCCGGCTTGCCGCCGAGCGAGGCATGATAGGCGTCGAGCGCGACGGTCAGGCCGCCCAGATCGGCGATGTTCTCGCCCATCGTCAGGTCGCCGTTCACATGCACGCCGGGGAGCGGCTGGAACTGCGAGTACTGCGCGCCCAGCATCCTGGCGCGCGCCTCGAACTTGGCCGCGTCCTCCTTCGTCCACCAGTCGCGCAAGTTGCCGGCGGCGTCGATCTTGCGGCCCTGGTCGTCGAAGCCGTGGGTGATCTCGTGTCCGATCACGCCGCCGATGGCGCCGTAGTTGATCGCGGGGTCGGCCTCGGCGTCGAACATCGGCGCCTGAAGGATGCCGGCCGGAAACACGATGTCGCGCAGGTTGCCGTTATAGGCATCGTTGGTCTGCGGCGTCATTCCCCAATCGCTGCGGTCGACCGGTCCGAACAGCCGCCCCGAATAGAACGCCCAGTCGGCCGCGCCGGCGCGGCGCACGTTGCCCAGCAGGTCGTCGCCGACGATCAGCCCCGAATAGTCGCGCGCGTGATCGGGATAGCCGACCTTGATCGAATAGGTGTCGAGCTTCTTGAGCGCCTCGACGCGCGTCTTGTCGCTCATCCAGTCGAGATGCTGGATGCGCACGCGATAGGCGGCCTTGAGGTTGGCGACGAGCGCCTCGATCTTGGCTTTGGACGCGGGCGGGAAATACTTCGCGGCATAGAGCTGGCCGACGCCGAAGCCCATCGTGCCATAGCTGCCGAAACGGTCGCCGACCAGGAAGTCGCTTCCCGACACCGCCAGCACGCCGCGCTTCCAACGCACCTTCTGCGCCTTCTGGCCCGACAGCGTCTTGTCGTGCATCTCGAACCAGGCATCGGCGAAGGGCTTGGACAGATAGGGCGCGGCGTTGTCGGCGATGCGGAACGCCTGCCAGGCCTGAAGGGTCCCGACCGGCGTCGCCGCATAGATCGCGGCGAGCTTGGGGAAGGCGCTCTTCTCGCCCACGATGACGCGCGTCGCCTTGGACAGACCGGCGCCGGCGAGCATCTCCTTCCACGCGAAGCCCGCCGCGAGCTTGGGCAGGTCGGCGACGTCGGTCGGGTTATAGACCTTCAGCGGATCGCGCTGCTCGGCCTTGCTCCAGCTCGCTTGCGCGACCTTGGTCTCGAAATCGACGACGGCCTTGGCGTCGCCCTGCCAACCGGCGAGCTTGAGCAACTGCGCGACATAGGCCTGGTACTTCGCCTTCTGGTCCTTGAACTCGGGCTTCAGATAATAGTCGCGGTCGGGAAGGCCCAAGCCCGACTGTCCGACATAGACGACGTAGTGCTTGGGGTCCTTGAGGTCGACGTCGACGAAGAAGCCGAACAGCGAGGCCTCGAGGTCGGCATTGCTGCGGCCCATCAGCCCGGCCAGCGCCTCGCGCGTCTTGGCATTGCGCAGGTCCGCCAGCAGCGGCGCGAGCGGCTTGGCGCCGGCGGCCTCGACCCGCGCCTCGTCCATGAACGAGCGGTAGAAGCGGCCGGCCTTGCCTTCCAGCGTGTCGGGCTCCTTGTCCTTGGCCGCTTCCAAGATGTCGTGGATGCGCGCCTCGGCGCGATCGGTCATCTGCAGGCGGAACGAGACCGCGGGCTTGTCGGCGGGAATTTGTGCGTGATCGAGCCAGGTGCCGTTGGCATAGCGGAAGAAGTCGTCGCCGGGCTTGGTCGCCTTGTCCATGCCCGCCTGGTCGTAGCCCCACTTGCCGTATTGCGGCGCCGCGAGCGCCGCCGTCGTCGCGAGCAGCGCCGCGACGAGAATCTGAACCTTCTTCATTGTCTTCCCCCTTGCCAAATTCACCATGGCCGGGCTTGACCCGGCCAACCAGCCGCTGGATGGCCGCCTCGAGGGCGGCCATGGTGAGGAATCGTTATGCTTTCACCGCGCGGACCTTCTGTCCGGCCTCGAGCCGTTCCGCGCCGCGCACGATGACGCGTTCCCCGGCAGACACAAGCCCCTTGACCTCGACCAGCGGGCCTTCCTCGGCGCCGGTCTCGACCGCGACGCGCTGGGCCTGGTCCTTTTTGTCCACCTTGAAGACGTAGGTGTTCTCCTCGCGCAGGACGAGTGCGTCGCGCGGCACGGCCAGCACGTCGTGCGGCGCGGCCGAGGGCAGGAACACCTTGGCGGCGTCGCCGACCAGGCCTGCGCCCGCCGGCAGCGCGATGCGCACCTCGATGGTGCGGCTGGCGACGTCGCCCACCGGCACGATGGCGCGGATGGTGCCGGTCACCGGCTTGTTCTGGAGGATGACGGTCAACACACTGCCCTCCTTGACGTAGTGGGCCGCGTCGATCGGCGACTGCACGCTCACCTCCAGCGACGCGGTGTCGACCAGGCGCACCACCGCCTTGCCCGGCGTCGCGTATTCGCCGGCATTGATCAGCCGCGCCACGACGCGGCCCGCGAAGGGCGCGCGGATGTCGCTGTGGGCGAACTGGTATTCGCTGCGCTTCAGGCTCGCCTGGGCCTGGGCGAGCGCCGCGGTATCCATGTCCTTGGTCGAGCTCGCCTGGTCGCGCGTCGATTTGGCGATGGCGTTCTGGTTGAACAGGTTGTCCATGCGCGCCGCCTGGCTGGTGTCGTAGCGCAGCTGCGCCGAAAGCCGCGTCGCATTGGCCTTGTCGGACTGGAGTTGCAGGCTCGCGAGCTTGCCGTCGATGCGCGCGACCACGTCGCCCGCCTTCACCACCGTGCCGACCTCGGCGACCCAGGCGATGCGGCCCTCGACCTCGCTGGCGAGCTGCGAGTCGTTGCGCGACATCACCGTGCCGGGCAGCGCGATCTTGGGCGCCATCTTGACCATCCTGGCCGACATCACGCCGACCGAGGGTGGAGGCGGCGCTGCCGGCGGCGCCTGGTCGGCGACGGCTTGCGGCGAACGCGTGGTGAGCGCCGCGACGAGCGCCAGGGCCGTCAGCCCGATGGCGGCGAGAGAAGCGTGGCCCAGCTTTGGCACTTTCATCATGCCGTTTCCTTTGTCGGGGTGAAGGAGGCGCGCATCGTCATGCCGCTTCCTTCATCGGGGTGAGGGGCGCCTGCAGCGCCAGGTCCTTCTTCTCGCCCAGCCGCAGCATCGCGGGCATGAGCACGAGCGTGAACACATGGCTGACCAGGCAGCCGCCGACGATGACGGCGCCGAGACCGCGATAGATCTCGGTGCCCGGTCCGGGGATCAGGACCAGCGGCAGCATGCCGAAGATCGCGGTCAAGGTGCTGGAGAAGATCGGGCGCAGCCGCGTCTCCAGGCTCGAACGCACCGCGTCGACGCGGCTCATGCCTTCGGCTTCCGCCTGGCGCGTGCGCGCGACCAAAAGGATCGTGTTGTTCACCACCAGACCGAGAACGATGATGAAGCCGATCATGGTGAGCAGGTCGAGCGGTTGGAAGACGAAGAGGCCGAGCAGCCTCAAGGCCGCCATGCCGCCCACGGTTCCCAAGGGCAGGGCGATGGTCGCGATCGCCGCGTCCCACACCGACTTGAACAGCGCCGCCATGATCAGGAACAGCAGCAGCACCGCGAGCGCGAAGTTCTTGCCCATGTTCCACAGCGCGTTGTCGAGATGGTTCGCCGCCGCGCCATAGGTGACGGTGCCGTCGGCGGGCAGCAGCTTCTTGATCTCGGGCTCGACGTCGCGCTTGACGATGGCCATCGCGTCCTGCAGCGCCATGCCGCGCGGCGGCTGGAGGAACAGCGCGAAGGTGCGCCGGCGGTCCAACCGATAGGTGCCGCTCGGCGCCAGGGTCTTCTGCATGTCGACGAGGTGGCCGAACGAGACCACGCCGCCGTTCGGCGTCGCCACGGGGGCGGCGCCGATCTGCTCGGGCGAGGTCATGGTCTTGGATTTGAGGATGAGGAACAGCTGGCGCTCGCCGTCGTAACGCTGGCCGACGTAGGAGCCTTCGCCGAGCGATTGCAGCACCGTGCCGACATCGTTGCGCGTCCAGCCGACCTCGGCGATGGAGCGGTCGTCGGGGACGAGCTTGAGCTGCGGCTGGTCGTAGTCCAGCGTCGGGTTGGTGTTGACCACGCCTTCGGGGAACTTCTGGGTGAGCAGCGCGAAGCCCTTGCGCGCGGCGGCGCGCATGGCCTCGGCGTCGTTGGACTGGATGTTGATCGAAACGCCGCCGCCCGCATCGAAGCCGCCGAACAGCGATCCCATCTGCGCGAAGGCTTGCGCGTCTGGAAGGTCTTTCAGGATCTCGCCGCGCACGATCTTCTCGAGCTTTGGGAAATCCTCGTCGTTCGGCACGCGCACCGCCATGTCCATGCCGCCGGGCCCGCCGAGCTGGACGTAGTAGTTGAGCAGCTTGGGCTGCTTCTCGCCGGTGAGATAGGGATGCAGCCGCTTGATGATCGGCTGGGCGATGGTCTTGTCGGCGACGTCGACGGTGGCGCTCGCGGGCAGCTGGATGAAGCCGTCGATCGCGGCGCGCTTGACCTGCGGCAGGTATTGAAGCGAGGGCATCAAGAGCCAGGTGCCCACCAGCGAACCCGCGATCAGCCCGCCGATCCACCACCAGCGCTTCCTGGACGTGTCGGTGAGGGTCATGATGACGTCGGTGATGCGCCGCCAGGTGCCGGCCAGGTCGGCGACCTTGGGCCGCGTCTTCAGGAACAGCATCGAGGTCACGGGCACCACCGTCACCGCCACGATCAGCGACACGAAAACGGCGAAGGCGATGGTCAGCGACAGGTCGGCGAAGAGCTGGCCCTCGACGTCTTTCAGGAAGATCACCGGCAGGAAGATCGCGACGTTGGTCAAGGTCGAGGCGAGGAGTGCGCCCCACACCTGGTCGGTGCCGGTCTTGGCGGCCTCGCGCCCGGGCATGCCGCGCTCTCGTAGCCGAAGTATGTTCTCGAAGGCGACGATGGCGGCGTCGAGCACGATGCCGGTCGCGAACGCCAGGCCCGCCAGCGAGACGACGTTCAAGGTGCGGCCCGCAAGGTTCAGCAGGACCACGGTCGCCATCAGGCAGATCGGGATCGCGGTCGCGATGATGAGCGTGCCGCGCCACTCGCGCATGAAGAACCACAAGACGCCGACCGCGAGCAGGATGCCGAGCACCAGGTCGGAGGTCACCATCCCCATCGCCTGGTTGATGAAGTGCGACGGGTCGAAGGAGTATTGCAGCTTGACGCCCTGTTCCTTGGCGACGCTGTCGTTGATCTTGGCAAGCTCCGCCTTCACCGCGTTGACGGTGGCGAGCACGTTGGCGCCCGACGCCCGGAATACCTGCATGCCGATGGCGGGATTGCCGTTCTGATAGGCGAAGCCGAAGCTCTTGCTGCGTCCGACATGGACGTCGGCGATGTCGCCCAGATGCACGGGCTTGCCGTCGCGCCATTCCAGGATGAGGTTCTTGAGCTGGTCGACGGAATAGCGGCCGCGGAACTCGAGCCCGTATTGCCTCCGCCCGACGTCGATGGTGCCGCCCGAGACGTCCTCGGCGCCGCTGATCTGCTGCGCCATCTTGGGGATCTGCACGCCCAGCTGCGCCGCGCGCATCGGATCGAAGACGATGTCGATCTCGTCGGTGCCGCCGCGGGCGTTGATCTGCGCCGAGCCTACGCCGGGCACGGCTTCCAGGCGCGGGATCACCACGTCCTTCAGCCACTGGGTATAGGAGTTCACGTCGCGCGAATTGCCTGGCAGCTTCTGCATGAAGACGTAGAGCAGCAGCGCGTTGGCGTCCTGGGTGCTGGCGAGCTGGACGAAGGGCTTCTGCGCGTCGGCCGGCAGCGGCGGCAGCCGGTTGAGCCGGCCGATGACGTCGACCAGCGTGCTCTTCATGTCGGTGCCGAGCGCGAAGGTCAGCTGGATGTATCCGCCGCCGCCGTTGGCGAAGCCGTCCATCTCCTGCAGGCCCGGCAGGCCCTGGAGGACTTCTTCCTCAGGTTGGACGAGCTGGCTTTCAACCTCGCGCGGCGTCTCGGCGCGCCAGTCGGTCTCGATGCCGATCTGCGGCCGGTCGATGTCGGGGAACAATTGGACCGGCAGCGCGAAGATCGCGAAGACGCCGAACAGGATCGTCACCGCGACGCCCACGGCGATCGCGGCCGGACTCTTCAGCCCGGCTTCAGTCAGCGCACGCATGGCTCCCTCCCTGTGGCGCTCGACAAAGATTGTGACGCGTCGTGTCCGAAAGAAGGCGGCCGCGGCTCACTTGTCCGTGAGAAGCCATGCGCAAATGCGGTGGCCATCACGCGCGTTGCGCGGGGCCTGTCAAATAGCGCGCGGGGTTCATGAAGAACTTGTCATCCCGGCGAGCAGCGCATGCGAAGCGTGCGCTGTGAGGGAAGGGGATCCAGCACTGTGGCTCGACGCGACCGCTGGATTCCCTCTCCTCGGCCCGCAATTGCGGTCCTCGCCGGGAATGACAGTTAATCACGCCGTTGTTTTTTGCGCGGGCGCCGCGAGCCTGTAAGGTCCCGGCGCCGAACCGAGGAACCCCATGATGCTTCGCACCGCCGCTCTTGTCCTGATTGCCGCGTCCGCCACAGCCGTGGCGGGGACCGAGACCCATGGCATCGATCTCGCCGGCATGGACCGCAGCGTGAAGCCGGGCGACGACTTCTTCGGCTATGCCAACGGCACCTGGATCAAGACCCACGAGATCCCCGCCGACCGCGCGAGCTATGGCCCCGGCGCGATCCTGATCGACAAGACGCGCGAGCAGGTCAAGGTGCTGATCCAGGATGCCGCCAAGGCGAACCCGGCGCACGGCTCGGACGCGCAGAAGGTCGGCGACTATTACGCGAGCTATCTCGACCAGGCCGCGATCGACAAGATCGGGCTGGCTCCCCTCAAGGACGGCATGGCGAAGATCGCCGCGATCAAGGACAAGGCGTCGCTGTCGTCCTATCTCGGCTCGACCCTGCGCGCCGACGTCGACGCGCTGAACTCGACCAACTTCTACACCGACCACGTCTTCGGCGTCTGGATCACCCAGGCCTTCGAGGATCCGTCGCACAACGTGCCTTACGTGCTGCAGGGCGGATTGGGCATGCCCGACCGCGAATATTATCTCGAGCAGTCGCCGTCGATGGCCAAGCTGCGCGACGCATATAAGAAGCATATCGCCAACGTCTTGAAGCTGGCCGGCATCGCCGACGCGCCGAAGAAGGCCGACGCCATCTTCGCCTTCGAGACCAAGATCGCCCAGACCCATGCGACGCGCGAGGCGTCCGAGGACGTCCACACCGCGAACAATCCGTGGAAGCGCGCCGACTTCGCCGCGCAGGCGCCGGGCATGGTGTGGGACGCCTATTGGTCGGCGGCGTCGATGCCCCAGCAGAACGACTTCATCGTCTGGCATCCGGGCGCGGTGAAGGGCATCTCGGCGCTGGTCGCGAGCACGCCGCTCGACACCTGGAAGGACTATCTCGCCTTCCACCTCATCGATCATCAAGCGGGCGTGCTGCCGCATGCCTTCGACGACGAGCACTTCGCCTTCTACGGCACGGCGCTGTCGGGGGTGCCGAAGCAGCGCGACCGCTGGAAGCGCGCCATCGACGCGACCAACGCGGCGCTGGGCGAAGCCGTCGGCAAGCTCTATGCCGCCAAGCATTTCCCGCCGTCGTCCAAGGCGCGCATCCAGGCGATGGTCAAGGACCTGATCGCCGCCTATCGCGTGCGCATCGCCAAGCTCGCCTGGATGTCGCCCAAGACGAAAGAGAAGGCGCTGGCCAAGCTCTCCACGCTCTATGTCGGCGTCGGCTATCCGGAAAGCTGGCGCGACTACTCCTCGTTCGACGTCGTGCGCGGCGACGCGCTCGGCAATGCCGACCGCAGCGAGATGTTCGAATACAAGCGCAACCTCGCCAAGCTGGGCGGTGCGGTCGACCGCAAGGAGTGGTCGATGGTTCCGCAGGAGGTGAACGCGGTGAACCATCCGCTCGGCAACGCGCTCAACTTTCCCGCAGCGATCCTGCAGGCGCCGTATTTCGATCCGAAAGCGGACGACGCGTACAACTTCGGCTCGATCGGCGCGACCATCGGCCACGAGATCAGCCACAGCTTCGACGACCAGGGCAGCCAGTTCGACGCGCAGGGACGCCTGGCCAACTGGTGGACGCCCGAGGACCTGAAGCATTTCGAAGGCGCGGGCGCGGCGCTTGCGAAGCAGTTCGACGGCTATGCGCCGTTCCCCGACCTGCACGTGAAAGGCAAGCAGACCCTGAGCGAGAACATCGCCGACGTCGCGGGGCTTTCGGCCGCGCACGACGCCTATCTGCTGTCGCTGCACGGCAAGCCGGCGCCGGTGATCGACGGGCTCTCAGGCGACCAGCGCTTCTTCCTCGCCTTCACCCAGAGCTGGCGCAACAAGACGCGCGACGCGGCGCTGCGCCAGCAGATCATGACCGACGGCCACGCCCCCGCGATGTATCGCGGCGTGACGGTGCGCAACCTGGATGCGTGGTATCCGGCCTTCGACGTGAAGCCCGGCCAGAAGCTGTACCTCGCGCCCAAGGATCGGGTGCAGGTCTGGTAGTAGGCAACCTGCCTGTCATGGCCCGCGAATGCGGGCCACCCAGCTGATTCTGCACGGTGAAATTCGTGTAGTCCGTCCTTCGCATCGCCTCCTACGATGTGCCAATGTCACCTGGGTGGCCGGCATTCGCGGGCCATGACATTTGGGCTAGGGCCACCAGATGCTCGTTCTATCCGGAATCGCCGTCGTCATCCTGGGCTTTGCGTTCAGGATCAATCCGCTCGCGGTGGTGGTCGCGGCCGCGCTGGTGACCGGGCTGGCCGCGGGGATCGATTTCCCCGGCGTGGTGGCGATGCTGGGCAAGGCCTTCGTCGCCAACCGCTTCATCGCGGTTCCCTGGCTGGTGCTGCCGGTCATCGGGCTGCTCGAGCGCGGCGGAATCCGCGAGCGTGCGCGGGCGCTGATCCTCAAGCTCAAAGGCGCGACGACCGGGCGCCTGCTGCTCGTCTATCTCTTCGTGCGGCAGGTGAGCGCGGCGCTCGGGCTCGTGGCGCTGGGCGGACAGGTACAGATGGTGCGGCCCCTGATCGCGCCGATGGCCGAGGCCGCGGCCGAGCGCGAGCGGCCGCCCGAAGACGGACCGCTCGACGAGGCGACGCGCGCGCTGGTGCGCGCCAATGCTGCGGCGGCCGACAATATCGGCGTGTTCTTCGGCGAGGACGTGTTCATCGCCATCGGCTCGGTGCTGCTGATCAAGGGTTTCCTGGAGCAGAACCACGTCGTCGCGCAGCCGATCCAGATCGCGGTCTGGGCCATCCCGACCGCGGTGCTGGCCTTCTTGATCCATGGCGTGCGGCTCCTTCTGCTCGACCGGAAGCTGGCGCGCGGAAAGAGCGGGCCATGACCGCGCTCGGGCTGCTCTACGACCTGCTCGGCGCGATGTTCCTGGCCTTCGCGGTCTGCGAGGCGCTGCACGGCGCGTGGCGCAGCGCGGCCTTCTGGGGCGCCTTCGCTGTGTCGATGCTGGCGGGCTCGTGGCTGTCCGATCTCCTCAACGGCGCCATCGTGATCCTGCTCGCGGCGCTGGCGCTGATCGGGCTCAGGCCCAAACAGGCGCCGACGGCCGACCTGCCCACGCGCGAGGCTTCGGCGGCGACGCTCGGCAACCGGCTCTTCATGCCCGCGCTCGTCATCCCGCTCGTCTCCGTCGCAGGCACCCTGCTGTTCTCCAAGGTGCCCAACATCACGCTGCTGTCTCTGGCGGCGGGCGCCGCGGCGGGACTGGGATGGGCGATGCTGCTGGTGCGCGCGGGCCCCGGCACCGCGGTCGACGAAGGACGCCGCCTCGTCGACGCGGTCGGCTGGGCGGCGGTGCTGCCGCAGGCGCTGGCGGCGCTCGGCGGCGTCTTCGCGGCCGCGGGCGTGGGCAAGGTCGTCGCCGATGTCGCGACGCAATACATCCCGATGAGCGCGCCGTTCATGGCCGTCGCGGTCTATTGCCTGGGCATGGCGCTCTTCACCTTCACGATGGGCAACGCCTTCGCCGCGTTCCCGGTGATGACGGCGGGGATCGGCCTTCCGATCATCGTGGGAAAATTCGGCGGCGATCCGGTCGTCATGTCGGCGATCGGCATGCTGTCGGGTTTCTGCGGCACGCTGTGCACGCCCATGGCGGCCAATTTCAACATCGTGCCGGTGCAGGTGCTGGATCTGAAGGACCGCCACGCGGTGATCAAGGTCCAGGCGCCGACCGCGTTCCTCCTGCTTGCCGCCAACGTGCTGCTCATGACGCTCCTGGTGTTCCGATGATCCTCGACCAATCACTCGCCGAAAAATTCGCCCGCATAGCGCTGGGTCACGTCCGGCGCGAATTCCCCAACAAGCTCGACCACGTGCTCGAGGACGGGGCCGACGCCGGAACGCCGCGCGCGCTGCACCCGATCTTCTACGGCAGCTTCGACTGGCACTCCTGCGTGCACGGCTATTGGATGCTGGCGCGGCTGCTGCGCCTGTTCCCCGACTTCGACAGTGCGGGCGACATCGTCATGCTGTTCGACGACGCCTTCATCGAGGACAAGGTCGCCGACGAGGCGGCGTACCTGACGCGGCTCACCGCCGGCGGCTTCGAGCGGCCCTATGGCTGGGCCTGGGCGCTGATGCTCAGCGCCGAGCTCGGGCGCGAAGGCGACAAGAGCTGGGCCAGGACGTTCAAGCCGCTGGAAGACGCCTTCGTCGGGCGCTTCTTCGACTACCTGCCCAAGCTCACCTATCCGATCCGCGCCGGCACGCACGGCAACACCGCCTTCGCGCTGGTCCTGGCCGACGAATATGCGCGCGCGGCGGGCAACGAGCCCTTGCGCAGGCTTTTCGCCGACCGTGCGCGGCGCTGGTTCGGCAACGACCGAAACGCGCCGGCCTGGGAGCCGTCGGGCGACGACTTCCTTTCGCCGACCTTGATCGAGGCCCTGTGCATGAAGCGGCTGCTGCCGGCGGACGAGTTCGCGCCGTGGTTCGCGGCCTTCCTTCCCGATCTCGCGAAGCGCGAGCCGGCGATCCTGTTCGCGCCTGCCACCGTCAGCGACCGCAGCGACGGCAAGATCGCCCATCTCGACGGCGTGAACCTGAGCCGCGCCTGGTGCATGCGCGCGCTGGGCGCCGATTTCGGCGACGCGCCGGAGCGCCACATCGAGTCCGCGCTCGGTCATGTCGCGGGCGAGTATGCAGGCGAGCATTGGCTGGCGAGCTTCGCGGTGCTGGCGCTCGACGACAGCCTTGATCTTTGACAGGCGCGCTGCGGATTGTCGTGACGACCATGTTTCGCAACAACGCTCGCCAGGAACGGGTGTGTGCACCCCGGTCAGGGCGGCGGCGCACAAGGCGGCAGCCAAGGCAGCGGTGGCGGCCAGGGCGGACAGTCTGGCGGCACCTCGAGATGGCGGCATTTGGAGAGTCCGGCAGGGAGCCGGACTCTCTTCCTCTATCTCCTCAGCAGGCTGAACGGGTTCGCGCGGCTCTTGGCGATGCAGTACCAGCCCGTCGCGCCGGTATGCAGCGAGGCATAGTAGGTGTCGCCGTTGTCGTCGGTCTTGAGGCCGTCCTTTGACGCCGCATCGAGCCCAAAGCCGTCGGCATTGGGCGCGCCGGCCTGGCCGATCTCGATGTCGGTGATCAGCCCCTCGGCCTTGTCGGCGTCGCCGGTCAGGTTGCGCGCGAAGAGCGCGGCGGCGGCGTGCGCGGTGCCCTCGAACCACACGCCGCTGCGGTCGCGCTCCTCGAAGGCGAGGCCGTCGAAGGCGCCTTCGGTGGCCGAGAGGTTGGTGAGCGCCCAATCGATCGAACCCTGATGCGCGGCCAGATGCGTCGACAGGAACGACCAGGTCTGCACGTCCTCCGGCGTCGGGTCGCCGTGGTTGATCGCGACGCCGTCGGTCCCGGTGCCGATGAAATAGAACCCGCCGCGCCTGCTCCACATCGCCTTGACGAAGGCGAGCGCGTGCCTGGCGCGCGTCTTCCACGCCGGATCGTGGGTCGCCTGCGCCAGCATCGTGAAGAAGCCGTAGGCGTCGATGTTGTGCTCGGTCGATTTCCACGTCAGCGGCGCGCCAGCCGCGGTGAAGCCGCCGACATAGCCGCCGTGCCCGCGCGTGTCGTTCAGGTTCGCCTGCACGAAGTCCGCGACAGCGAGCGCGGCGTCTCGGTACTTCGCATCCCTGGTGGCGTGATAGAGCTGGATCCAGGCGATGCCGGTCCACACCAGATTGCCGGTATAGCTGCTCTTGGACGCGACGTTGACCGTGCCGTTCGATTTGAGGAATGGATCGGAATGATAGGCGTCGCGCACGCGTCCGTCGTTCGCCGCGTCGTGCGCCTGGGCATAGATCAGACTGTCGCCGAGCAGCCGCGCGCGAGCCTTGTCGTCGTCGCTGCCGCGCGCGAGCAGGGCCGTGATGAGCACCGCATCGTCATAGGTGTAGCTGATGTCGCCGTTGTCGAAGGTGGCGGTCGGCACATAGCTCTGCGCCAGGCGCAGCGTGTCGCCGCTCGCATGCAGGTCGATCATCTGGTCGATGAAGGTATAGGCCTGGTCGAGCGGCGCGGCAGAGGCGGCGCCGGGCAGCAGGAGAAACGCCGCCAGGGCGATGCAGGCGCGCAAGCCCATCGCAGAGGCGTCGTGGTGCGCGCGTCTCACGGCTTGAACCGCATCGCCGCCATCAGGCCGCTGACGATGAAAGCCACGAGCACCACGCCTTGCGCGGCGGCGAAGGGCAGCTCCGCGCCCGTGGGCGCGAGCGCGTGCAGCGCCGGGACCTTCTGGAACGACTGCACGATCAGCACGAAGACGTTGAACCACAGCACCATCGCGGCCGTGACGACATAGACCGTCCGCCACGCGCCGCGCATCCGCATCGCATAGCGCGCCACGATCGAGACCAGCAGCACGATGGAAGAGACGACTCCCAGGACCAGCGCCGGGGTCTGTCCGGTGATCGGGAAGCCGAAGCCGGTCAGGTTGGTCAGCGCGCTGAACAGCACGAACAGCAAGGTCGTGCGGTCCAGGCGGCGGTCGTAGAGCATGCCGACAAGGACGGCGCCGCCGCTCGCGATCGCGATCAGGCTGATGATCACATGGGTGAGCGTGTAGCCGTCCATCGCGCCGAATATCATGTCCGCCCGCCCCGCAATCGCCATAGTCCATGCTAACCTATGTCGGTTCGGGGAGCGATGGGGATGGAACCTCTCAAGATCGTGCCGCAGGCGTTCTACGACCTGATCGCCCGCGTCGTTCCCGGCGCGTTCGCGATCTTCAGCTATTTCAACCTGTTCGATCCGGGCTGGGCGCTTTGGCACCGGATCATCAACGGCGTGCTCGGCCGCGCCGAGGACGGCCGCGGCTATCCCACGATCTTCATCGCGCTCGCCTTCCTGTTCCTGTCCTATGTCGTCGGCCACCTGATCTCGCCGCTGGTCAAGCGGGCGCAGGACCTCGGCCACCGGCTGCATGGGCTGTTCTCGCGCCTGCGCCTCGTCGATGCCTTGGCGGCGCCCGCGAACCAGGCGGCCGACTACGACCTGCTGCGGCTCGTCTCGCCCGAGGCCGGCGCGGTCTGCGGCAAGCTGCGCGCGGAGTACACGATGTATTACGGGCTCGCCGTCGTGTTCCTGGCCAGCGCGCTGGCCTATCCGTTCTCGTTCATGGCGGTCTTGTGGCCGTGGTGGCCGGTGGCGCCCCTGCTGATCGCGAGCTTCCTGATGGAATCGCGCGGCGTCGAAGGTGAGGGCGCGTTCGGCCGCTGCGTCACGCGCTACGCCGCCCATTGGCGCGAGCATGTGAAGTAGGTGTCGTTCCCGGCGAGCATCGGCGCGACAGCGTCGATGCAAGGGAAGGGAAGCCAGGGGCGCATCCGGCACGCATGGGTTCCCTTCCCCCGGACCGCTCGCGGTGCGGGCGATCCTCGCCGGGAATGACGCTGACCTCTACCCCCAGCGCCCCGCCACGGGATGCGAGCTCGACAGTCCGCCGTCGACTGCGAAGGCCTGGCCGTTGACGTAGGACGCCTCGTCGCTCGCCAGGAACAGCGCCATGGCCGCGATCTCCTCCGGATGGCCATAGCGCTTCAAGGGATTGAGCTGGCCGATCTTGCCTTCGGTGCCGCGCGACTTGGCGTGGTCGAAGATCGGCTTGGTCATGCCGGTCTCGATGATGCCAGGGCAGATCGCGTTGACGCGCACGCCGGTGCCGGCGAGCAGGTTGGCGCTGGTCTGGGTCAGCGAGATGACGCCAGCCTTGCTCGCGCTATACGGCGCGCCGCCCGCGCCCGAGCGCAGGCCCGCGACCGAGGCGGTGCAGACGATGGCGCCTTTCTTGTTCGGCACCATGACGCGCGCCGCGTGCTTGATGGCGAGATAGACGCCGACCAGATTGACGCCGAGGACCTCCATCCAGTCCTGCGCCGACAATTCCAAAAAGTTGCGGAAGCCCCCGCTCACGCCGGCATTGGCGTAGAGCGCGTCCAGGGTGCCGAACTCGCTCACCGCCCGGTCCACGGCTGCCGCTACGTCGGCTTCGGACGAGGCGTCCATCTTCAGCGCCACGGCGGTGCCGCCGTCCCCGGCGATCATGGCGGCGGTCTCGTCGACGGCGTCGGCGCGGTCGCAGACCACCACCCTGGCGCCCTCCCGGGCGAAGAGCAGGGCGCTGGCGCGGCCGATGCCGCTGGCGGCGCCCGTGATCAGTGCCGCGCGTCCGTCGAGGCGTTTCATGCGTTTCCCTTCCCGATAGTCTGATCAAAGCTTGCCTCAAGCTTTTCCAACGGGCTAGGGGCCGGTTAGAGTTCCAACGGGATGAGTGCCGTAGATATTGATTCGCAGGCCGATGCGCGCGCCTGGCTCCGCACCGAGCGGCAGGGCCGGCTTTTGCGCGTGCTCGTCGGTGGGCCATGGCTGGCGCGCGACGCCGCCCGGCTCGACGGGCTGCTCAAGGACCTGAACCTCGGCGACGCGCCCGAGGCCGAGATCGACGGCAGCGCCGTCACCCGCCTCGACAGCGCCGGCGGCTGGCTGCTGGTGCGCACCAAGCGCGCGATGGAGCGGGCGGGCAAGCGGGTGCGGGCGTTCAACCTTCCCGAGGTCTATGCGCCGCTGCTGCACACCATCGAGCAGGAGCACACCGCCCCGCCGGTGACGATGGAGAAACGTCACGGCTTCCTGCCCTTCGTCGAGCGCACCGGCCGGGCGACGGTCGAGACCGGCCGCCAGGGCTACCGGATGCTCGGCTATCTCGGCCGCTTCATGATCGAGTGGATGGAGGCGATGCTGCTGCCGCGCAGCAACCTGCGCATCGCGGCCCTCGCCCACCAGGTGGAAGAGATCGGCATCAACGCGCTGCCCATCGTCGGCCTGCTGTCGTTCCTGATCGGCATCGTGCTCGCCTATCAGGGCGCCGACCAGCTCCGCCGCTTCGGAGCGGAGATCTTCACCATCAACCTCTTGGGCGTGGGCGTGCTGCGCGAGCTCGGCGGCCTCGTCACCGCCATCATCATCGCCGGACGCTCGGGCTCGGCCTTCACCGCCCAGATCGGCACCATGAAGGTGAACGAGGAGATCGACGCGCTCTCGACGATCGGGCTCAACACGTTCGACGTGCTGGTGCTGCCGCGCGTGCTCGGCCTTTTGATCGCATTGCCGTTCCTCACCCTCTATGCCGACATCATGGCGATGATCGGCGGCGCGGTGATGTGCTATTTCGACCTCG
>JAFBAL010000048.1 GCA_019247845.1 Alphaproteobacteria bacterium
GCAGAAGCGCGCACCGCTCTACGACAAAAGCCGCGAAGAGCACTACAACATCATCTCTGCGCTGCATAAGTCGATCCGCGGCAGCGATCCAGATGCGGCACTCTACTGGCTCGCCCGCATGCTGGTCGGCGGCGAGCAGCCGCTTTACATCGCGCGCCGCCTCGTCCGCGCCGCCGTCGAAGATATCGGCCTAGCCGATCCGCAAGCGGTGGTTCAGGCTATCGCCGCGAAAGATGTCTACGACTTCCTCGGTAGTCCCGAAGGCGAACTCGCGCTCGCCCAATGCGTGCTCTATCTCGCCAGCGCGCCTAAATCGAACGCCGTCTACACTGCTCTTGGTGCCGCCAAGCGCGCGGCCGGCGACAACGGCTCACTCATGCCGCCCGCCCATATCCTCAACGCGCCGACCAAGCTGATGAAGAACCTGGGTTACGGCAAAGGCTACGAATACGATCACGAAGCCGAGGAGGGGTTCTCCGGGCAGAACTATTTCCCCGACGCCATGGCGCGTGAGGCTTTCTACGCTCCCAAGGATACGGGCTTCGAGCGCGAGATCGCCAAACGCCTGGAATATTGGGCGAAACTGCGCGCCAGACGCGGCGGCGGTTGAAGTGATATCATTGCGATGCTAGAATGATATCACATATGGATGGAAATGCGGCGATGGCCCAACTTGTGGTTCGCAATATCGAAGAGTCCGTCAAGCGCAAGCTCAAGAAGCGCGCGGAAACGCATGGCCGCAGTTTGGAAGGCGAGGTGCGGGAGATTCTGCGACAGGCTGCCGGGGCCGTCCCGGTGCAGCCCAAGCAAGGCAAAGGGGCCGGCACGCTGTTCCATTCTTATTTCAAGGATATCGGTGTCGAACTGGAGCCATTTCCGAAGGAATACCCGGAGCCGATCGACTTCGAATGATCGTTCTCGACACGAATGTGATCTCTGAAATGATGAAGCCGCGTCCGAACGCGGTTGCGATCGCTTGGATCGATGCTCAGCAAGAGGACTTCTGGACGAGCGCCGTTACCTTGCAGGAAATAGTGTATGGCATTTCTCGCGTGAAGGATGCGGTCTACCGCGACGGCTTGCAGCGCTCTTTCGACAAGGCATTCCCGCGCGTCATAGCGGACAGGATTCTGCCGCTCGATGACACGGCTGCCAGATCGGCCGGACTCATCATGGCACGGCGCCAGCTGGCCGGCGCGCAGATCTCCGTTCCCGATGCCCAGATCGCAGCCATCGTGCAGGCCAATTCCGCGACGCTCGCCACGCGCGACGTGAGCGATTTCGCCGGGCTCGGCCTTTCGCTCGTCAACCCCTGGGAGGCGGCGTGAACGTCGGCATCCTTGCCGCAGTCGCGCTCGGCGGCGCTCTGGGCTCGCTGCTGCGCTATTTCGTGGCGAGCGCGATTCCGTCCAACGGCTTTCCGTGGGGCATCTTCGTCGTCAACATCACGGGCGGCTTCCTGATGGGCGTGATCGTCGAGCTGGGCGCGCTGAAGCTGCAGATCGGCCCGGAGGTTCGCGCCTTCCTGACCGTGGGCATCCTGGGCGGCTATACGACCTTCTCGACCTTCTCGCTGGACAGCGTTCTCCTGATCCAGCGCGGCGCCTGGCTCGCAGCCGCGGGCTACGTCGTGGGCTCGACGGTGCTGTCGATCCTGGCCTTGTTCGCGGGACTCACCCTGGTGCGCGCGCTCTGATGGCCGACAATCTCCGCATCGAGGCCGACGAGGACGGCATCCGCCTCGACCGCTGGTTCAAGCGGCGCTATCCCGCGCTCACCCATGGCCGGCTCGAGAAGCTGCTGCGCACCGGCCAGGTGCGCCTCGACGGCAAGCGCGCCAAGTCGGCCGACCGCGTCGCCGCCGGCCAGACGGTGCGCATCCCGCCGCAGCTCGTCCATGCGCCGCCGGAGGAGGACGAGGCGCCCCGCCCAGCGCCGCGCGCGCAGGATGCGGGGCTGCTCGAGGAGCTGATCCTCTACATGGACAAGTCGGTGATCGTGCTGAACAAGCCGTCCGGCCTCGCCACCCAGGGCGGCAGCGGCCTCACGCGCCATGTCGACGGCATGCTCGACCAGCTCGCCTTCGAGAGGAAGCAGCGCCCGCGGCTCGTCCACCGCCTCGACCGCGACACCTCGGGCGTGCTGGTCGTGGCGCGCACGGTGCCTGCGGCGGCGGCGCTCGCCAAGTCGCTCGCGCAACGCGACGCGTCCAAGGTCTATTGGGCGCTCACCCGCGGCGTGCCGAAGCAGGCGCGCGGCACCATCCGCGCGGCGCTGGCGAAAGAGGGCGGCCGCGGCGAGGAGCGCATGGCGGTTGCCGACCATGACGAGGCCAAGCACGCCGTCACCGACTATGCCGTTCTCGACCGCGCGGGCGAGGAGTTCGCCTGGGTCGCCGCCAAGCCGGTGACCGGCCGCACCCACCAGATCCGCGTCCATCTGGCGTCGCTGGGCACACCCATCGTCGGCGACTTCAAGTACGGCGCCCAGGCCGCCAAAGGGAAGGGCGCCATCGCCGACAGACTGCACCTCCATGCCCGCTCCATCGACATCGCCCATCCCGACGGCGGCCGGTTGACAGTGACAGCACCCTTGTCACCGCATATGAAGAAGAGCTGGGAACTGCTTGGTTTCGATGAAGAAACGAGCAAGGACCCTTTTGCCAAAGGCAAGCGGAGATGAGACCGGCCTTCCTGAAGAACCGGCGCGAGATCGAAGGGCCGGCCGCCTCGCTCTCGGCCGCCACCGGCCTGTCGCGGCTCGAGGTGATGCACCTGCGCCTGGCGCCAGGCGGACGGTATCGGCCGGCCGAAGGCGAGGAAGAGTTCGTCTTCGTCCTTCAGGGCACGCCCGACCTCCGGGTCGGTGATGACCTTCATCGCCTCGGCGAAGGCGATGGCGTCGCCATCCCGGCCATCGGCGGTATGTCGCAGGACCTGATCAACGACACGGACGACGAGGTGCGCCTGTTCGTCTTCGGCGAGGGCCGGCGCGAAGGCGGCCCGCAGGAGGTGCCGACCCCGACCGCCATGCGGCGCGGGGGGCGCCCCGACCATGTCGCGCGCTGGCCCGACATCCTCAAAGATGCCGCCAACCGCTACCCGGACAGCGACGAGGACCAGGGCATTCCGGCGCCGTTCGGCCGCCGGGCGCGCTTCTCGCGCATCGGCATTCATGTCGAGCTTCTGAAGCCGGGACGTCGCACCTCCTATCCGCATGCCGAACGCGACGAGGACGAGTTCGTCTATGTCGTGTCGGGCGCGGTCGAGGCCTGGACCGACGGGCACACGACGCCGATGACCGAAGGCGATTTCATCGGCTGGGAGGCCGGAACCGGCATCACCCATGTGATCCTGAACAACAGCGGCGGCGACGCGGTGCTGCTGATCGGTGGCGAGGCGTCGCGGGTGCGCAACCAGTATTGGTATCCGTTCCATCCCGAGCGCAACGTGGCGGCAGGCGAGAACTATTGGGCCGACCATCCGCTGCCCAAGCTCGGCCCGCATGACGGGCTGACCGATGCGTTGCGGGCGAAGGGACGTCCATGAGCGTGCCGGGCTTCTCTACCCTGGTCGTTCTCGCCATTGCGATGATGATGGTCATCCATGTCGTCGCGGTGATGATCGTCGGCGCGCTGCGCGTCCGCCATGAAGACATTTGGGGCGCGCTCGGGAAACCCTCGGAAGCTTTCCTTTTCGTGGGCTTCACGCGAAGGTCCAAGGAAATGCAGCACTATATCCTTTCGGGCGACTTTCGCGAGTTGAACGATCCGGCTTTGGCGCGGCTGTGCAACGTCTATCGCGCTTCGGTCGCCGTCTGCGTTCTGATCGTCGGAGCGGCGTTCGTGGCAGGAGCCTTGTCCGCGTGAAACGCTTCTACAAGACCGTCTCCGTCGAAGGCCGCGCCGTCCTGCTCGATGGTCGCCGCCTCAAGACGCCGCGCGGCGAGGATCCTGCGTTGCCCAGCGCCGCGCTCGCCGAAGCCATCGCCGCGGAATGGCGCGCGCAGGGGGACGAGATCGTGCCGGCTTCGATGCCGCTCACCAAGCTCGCCAATACCGCGATCGACGGCGTCGCGCCGCGCCGCGCCGAGGTGATCGCCGAGATCGCGGGTTTCGCGCGCCACGACCATCTCTGCTACCGCACCGACAAGCCGGCCGAGCTGGTCGCGCGCCAGAACGCGGCCTGGGACCCGCTGCTCGACTGGGCGGCGGAGCATTTCGGCGCGCCGCTGGTGACCGTGCATAGCGTGACCTCGGTGGCGCAGCCCGAGGCGAGCCTCGCGGCGCTGCGCGCGGCGGTCGAAGCCTGCGATCCGTTCGTGCTGGCCGCGCTGCACGTCGCGGCCTCGATCTGCGGCTCGCTGGTGCTGGGGCTGGCGATCGCCGAACGGCTGCTCGACGCGGCGGAAGCCTTTGGCGTGAGCCAGGTCGACGAGCGCTTTCAGGCCGAAAAATGGGGGCTGGACAGCGAGGCCGAGGCCCGCGCCCGGCATCTCTCCGCGGAACTGGACGCGGCGGCCCGATTCATGAACCTTGTGCGCGGACCATAGGAACAGCCCATGAAGCACATCATCCACGAGCTCGAAGAGCGCCGCAAACGCGCGCGGATCGGCGGCGGCGAGGCGCGCATCCAGGCCCAGCACGCCCGCGGCAAGCTGACGGCGCGCGAGCGCCTCGACCTTCTGCTCGATCCGGACTCCTTCGAGGAGTTCGACATGTTCATCGAGCACCGCAACAAGGATTTCGACGCCGACAAGAACATCATCCCCGGCGACGGCGTGGTGACGGGCTGGGGCACGATCAACGGGCGCATGACCTATGTCTATGCCAAGGACTTCACGGTCTTCGGCGGCTCGCTGTCCGAGACCCATGCGCAGAAGATTGTCAAGATCCAACAGATGGCGATGCAGAACGGCGCGCCGGTGATCGGCCTGCTCGACGCCGGCGGCGCGCGCATCCAGGAAGGCGTGTCGTCGCTCGCGGGTTACGGCGAGGTGTTCAAGCACAACGTGCTCGCCTCGGGCGTCGTGCCGCAGATCAGCGCCATCATGGGGCCGTGCGCGGGCGGCGACGTCTATTCGCCGGCGATGACCGACTTCATCTTCATGGTGCGCGACACCTCCTACATGTTCATCACCGGCCCCGACGTGGTGAAGACGGTGACGCAGGAGGACGTGACGCCCGAGGAGCTCGGCGGCGCCAAGGTGCACACCACAAAGTCCGCCGTCGCCGACAACGCCTACGACAACGACGTCGTCTGCATCGAGGAGCTCAGGCGGCTGATGGATTTCCTCCCGCTGTCGAACCGCGACAAGGCGCCCTGCTGGCCCACGACCGACGATCCTCACCGCATCGAGATGTCGCTCGACACGCTGGTGCCCGAGAACCCGAACAAGCCTTACGACATGAAGGAGCTGATCCTGAAGGTCGTGGACGAGGGCGACTTCTTCGAGATCGGCGAGGCCTTCGCGCGCAACATCATCGTCGGCTTCGGGCGGCTCGAAGGCTCGACCGTCGGCTTCGTCGCCAACCAGCCCATGGTGCTGGCCGGCGTGCTCGACAGCGACGCCAGCCGCAAGGCGGCGCGCTTCGTGCGGTTCTGCGACTGCTTCAACATCCCGATCGTGACCTTCGTCGACGTGCCCGGGTTCCTGCCCGGCGTGGCGCAGGAGCATGGCGGCATCATCAAGCACGGCGCCAAGCTGCTCTTCGCCTATGCCGAGGCGACGACGCCGAAGGTCACCGTCATCACGCGCAAGGCCTATGGCGGCGCCTACGACGTGATGGCGTCCAAGCACATGCGCGCCGACGTGAACTATGCCTGGCCGTCCGCGCAGATCGCGGTGATGGGCGCCAAGGGCGCGGTCGAGATCATCTTCCGGGGCGAGCGCGGCAATCCGCAAGCCATCGCCGAACGCACGAAGGAGTACGAGGACCGCTTCCTCAACCCGTTCATCGCCGCCAGCCGGGGCTATATCGACGACGTGATCCGCCCGCATTCCACGCGCTGGCGCATCGTGCGGAGCTTGCGGATGCTTCGGAACAAGAAAGTCACCGAGATCTGGAAGAAGCACGACAATATTCCGCTGTAGAAACGAGCGGATGCGATGCTGCGCCGGAAGCTGCTGTTCTATCTGTTCTACGCGATGGTAGCGGGCGTGGTTGCGCTGGTCGTCGCGCGCGCCCTCCTGCAATATGCCGGGGCGGGCGCGGTCACGACGGCTAAGATCGATACGCTTCTCACCGCCGCCGTCATCGTGGTGTTCGTCATAGGGCTGATCGTGCGCCTGCTCTTGGCGTTGCCGGTATTTCGCGATCCCAAGACGTTCGTCATAGACAGGTACAAGAGACTGCGGCTGCCGATGGGCGTCCTGGTGGGCTCGCTCTTTGCACTGTTCGGGCTCCTGGTCATGGCGGGCTTCGCGGCCGGGCTTCTCATCCGCGATCCCCGGACGCTGATGCTGGTGCTGAACCTGCTACCGCTCGTGCTGATCGCGGGCTATCTCGTTTGGTTCCTGCGCCGCCTCAAGCGCAGCGACGCCGAACGGCGCGCCAACGGCCCCGACGTCTTCTGATCGCCGCGCATTGTGTTAGCGTAAGCCGGTCTTGCATCGGAGGGGAGCAATGCCCGAGCCGTCCGGCGCGCAGTGGTGCGCGCGCTTTCCGACCAGCGCTTCGGTCGGCGACCTGCTGCCGGAGTTCCGCGACCGGGTGAACGCCTTCATCTCGGCGATAAAGCGCGGCGGCGCGACGGTATCGGTCGCGGCGACCTATCGCCCGCCCGAGCGCGCCTATCTGATGCATTGGTGCTGCCGCATCGCGAGCGGTGAGCAGGCTCCGACGGCACCGGTGCCCATGGCCGGCGTCGATATCGACTGGCGTCACGGCGGCGATCTTGCGGCGGCGCGCGGAGCGGCATCGGCGATGATGAAGGGCTACGCGATCAAGTTCCCGGCGGCGCTGGTCAGCCGTCATACCCAGCGCCGCGCCATCGACATGAACATCGCGTGGAAGGGCGCCTTGCGCGTCACCGATTTCGACGGCGTCGTCCACGCCATCGACGCGCCGTGCGACCACATGAACCCCATCCTGCACGAGGTCGGTCGCAGCTTCGGCGTGATCAAGCTCGTCAAGGACCCGCCGCACTGGTCCGACGACGGGCGTTGACGCAAGCGTCTACGGACAGACGTGGCCCGGGGTGCCCCCGAACTCGATCATTTCGGGATGGCCCTTCTCGACCAATCCGGCGAGGGCGGGATAGCGCGTCGCCACGAACTTGCGCGCCCCCTCCAGGTCGTCGCGATAGGCCGGCGCAAGGCCGTCGCCCTCGACCCGGTAATACACGCTGCCGACATAGACCACTTTGCCGCCCGGTGCCGAGAAGGTCAGCGTCTTGCCGCTCCCGCAAGGGATCATCGGCCGGGACGGAAGGCCGGGCACGCCATGGGGAATGACAAAGGTGATCGCCAGCGAGTTGCCGGCATGGGTTTCGCCCAGCACGAACCCGTCTTCCGGCATTCCCGAGAAGGTCGCCGCGGCGATCCCGTCCTGCTGGAACATGCCGTCGTGGATGGTGCCGCGGAATATCGTGACGTCCATGTTCTGCGGCGCCACGCCGAGGACGAAATAGGCGTGGCCGGCGTCCGGCGGCTGCGCATCGTTGCCGACACGTCCCATCGTCATGCACGACGTGCATTGCAGCGCGGACACGAGAAGAACGGCGGTGCGAAGGGCGATGTTCATCGAGTCTCTCCTACATGCATCGTGCGGTGCGTCAGCGCTTTCCGCCCGCATACGCCCACGCCTCGACCTCGACGGCGGCGCCGAGCGCCAGCCCGTTGCAGCCATAGGCCGAGCGCGTCGGCAGGTTGGGGCCTTTGAAGTATTCGAGATAGACCTTGTTGAAGTCGCCCCACTGCTTCATGTCGGCGAGCATCACGGTGCACTTGAACACGTCGCCGAAGCTCAAGCCCTGCGCCTTCAGGACCGCGCCGATGTTCTCCATCGTCTGGCGCGTCTCGGCCTCCATGCCGCCTTTGACGAGCTCCATCTTGCCGGACACGTTTCCGAGGCAGCCCGAGAGATAGAGCACGTCGCCCACGCGAACGGCCTGGCTGAAGGGAAGGCCCGCGGCCGTGGCGTCGGCAGAGGTGTAGAAATCGGGCATGGACGGCGTCTCCGGCGTTGCACGGCCCGGCTCATCGCATAGGATGCGCCCCACCTCAACCCGAATGGAAGCATAGCCGATGCGCCTCGTCCCCGTTTGTGCCGCGACCTTCTCGCTTGCCGCCACCGCGGCGCTGGCCGCCTATCCCGGCCATCCGCCGACCAGTCCCGACATCTCCGCCGCCGACATCTCGGCGCGCGACAAGGCCGTCGCCGACGACGCCTTCGAGGGCCGCGGTCCGGGCAGCGTGAACGGCGAAGCGGCGGCGCAGTGGATCGCCGACGAGCTGAAGCGCGTGGGCGTGAAGCCCGCCAATCATGGCAGCTATTTCCAGGATGTCCCTGCGGTCGCGATCAAGCTCGACGGCGCGGCCTCGCATTTCCGGTTCGACACGCCCCAGGGCGCGGTGACGCCGGCCTTTCCCGACCAGGTCACCTATTGGACGCCGCGCTTCGCGAGCACCACCGTCAAGGTCGATCACGCGCCGCTCGTCTTCGTCGGCTATGGCGTCGTGGCGCCGGAATACGGCTGGAACGACTATGCCGGCGTCGACGTGAAGGGAAAGACCGTCGTCATCCTGATCAACGATCCGGGCAACGAGGACGCCAATCCCGACCCCTCGATGTTCAAGGGCAAGGCGATGACCTATTACGGCCGCTGGACCTACAAATACGAAGAGGCGGCGCGCCAGGGCGCGGCCGCGGCGATCATCGTGCACGAGACGATCCCGGCGGCTTACGGCTACCAGGTCGTGCGCAACTCGAACTCGGGCAAGAAGTTCTGGCTCGACGCCAAGGACAAGGACATGAGCCGCGTGCCCATCGAGGGCTGGATGACGCACGAAACCGCGCAGGACCTGTTCAAGCGCGCCGGTCTCGACTACGCGGAGCAGAAGGCGGCGGCCAACAAAAAGGGCTTCCAGGCCGTCGAGATGAAAGGCGAGACGCTGAGCGTCGAGGCGCATTCCTCGGTCGACCACCTCAAGACGCGCAACGTCGCCGGCATCATCACCGGCTATAAGCACCCCGATGAGATCGTCGGCTTCTCGGCGCATTGGGACCATTTCGGCCGCAAGGACGACGTGCCGGGCGACGACAAGATCTTCAACGGCGCGGTCGACAACGGCATGGGCACCTCGATGGTGCTCGAGCTCGCCGAGAAGTTCGCGCACGAGAAGCGGCCGCAGCGCTCGGTCGCCTTCCTGTTCTGGACGATGGAGGAGCAGGGCCTGCTCGGCTCGGAATATTTCGCCGAGCATCCTTTATGGCCGCGTAACAAAATCGTCGGCGTTCTCAACACCGATGCCGACGGTCCGAAGGGCCCGGCGCACGACATGTCGCTGCCCGGCAACGGCCAGTCCGACCTCGAGGACACTCTGGCCGACGCGCTGAAGACGCAGGATCGCACGATTTCTCCCGATCCCGAGCCCGAGAAGGGCGCGTTCTTCCGCTCCGACCATTTCAGCCTGGCGCGCTTCGGCATCCCGGCGATCAGCCCGGGCGGCGGCACCGACCTGCTCGAAGGCGGCAAGGCGGCTGGGCAGGCGCTGCGTGACGACTACCGCACCAACCGCTACCATCAGCCCACGGACGAATGGCGCGCGGATTGGGACTTGCGCGGACCGCGCGACGACGTCCAGGTGCTCTATCTGGTCGGCGATACGCTCGCGAACGGCGACGCCTGGCCCGGCTGGAGGCCCGACAGCGAGTTCAAGGCCGCGCGCGACAAGATGATGGCCCACGAGAAGGCGAGTAAGAAATGAGATCGATCCTCCGCGCGGTGCTCCTGGCTTCCCTTCTGGCGCCGGGAGCCGCGCGGGCGGCGGTCACCATCACGCTCGATCATCCGTATACGCAGATGCAGGTGGGCGGCGGGCGCACGCTGCAATACACCGCCACCGTCTCCGGCACCGCCAATCAAGGCGTGATCTGGCAGGTCGACAACGCCATCGGCGGCGCGGCGGCGTCGGGCACGGTGTCCAAGACCGGGCTCTATACGGTGCCGTCCGCGGTGCCAGTGCCCGCCATCGCCACCGTCACCGCGGTGTCGAAAGCCGATCCGACGGTGAGCGCGACTGCCGTGATCACCTTGATGAGCCATGGCGCAACGGGCAGCACCTACTACGTGGCACCCGGCGGGCACGACGGCGACAGCGGTGCGATCGGCGCGCCATGGGCCACCATCCAGCACGCCGCCGACACCGCCGGCCCCGGCGACACCGTCTTCGTGCGCCAGGGCGTCTATAACGAGCATGTGCACCTGACGAAGCCGGGCAATGCGTCCGGCTATATCACCTTCGCGGCCTATCCGGGCGAGACGCCGGTCGTCGACGGCACCGGGCTCGACATCCCGGACAACATGTGGGGCCTGTTCACCTTCGACAACGTCGGATGGGTGATCGTCGAGGGCTTCGAGATCCGCAACTATACGACCAGCCGACTGGTGGACGCGCCGATCGGCATCTTCCTGCAGGGCGCGGGCGCGAACGACCAGGTGATCGGCAACCGCATCCACGACATCACCACGACGGCCACGACCAATCCCACCAAATGCGGCTCGAACGCCTTCGGCATGACGGTCTACGGCACCAAGTTCCCGGATGCCATCGATGGGCTGGCGGTCGCGGGCAACGAGATATTCCATACCAAGACGGGCTGCAGCGAGACCTTGTCGCTGGACGGCAACGTCACAAACTGGGCGGTGGTGAGCAACGCCGTACACGATGCCGACAACATCGCCATCGGCGCCATCGGCTTCGAGCGCGTGGCGAAGAACGAGGCCTACGACCAGGCGCGCGCGGGCGTGATCCGCGGCAACACGATCTACAACATCACCTCGTTCGGCAATCCCGACTATGGCAGCCAATACGCGGCCGACGGCATCTATGTCGACGGCGGCACCAATATCGTGATCGAGCAAAACCGCATCCACGACGTCGACCTCGGCATCGAGATCGCGAGCGAGCATGGCGGCCATACCTCCAGCTACGTCAGCGCGCGCAACAACCTCGTCTATGCCGGCAACAGCGCCGGCATCTCCATCGGCGGCTATGGGGCGGCGCGCGGCGGCACCGACCACGTCGCGGTGGTGGGCAACACGCTCTACCAGAACGACACCAAGAACACTGGCAGCGGCGAGTTCCAGATCCAGTTCAATGCCACCAACAATCTGTTCGAGAACAACATCGTGGTCGCCGGGCCGCAGGGGCTGCTGGTCAACGACTTCACCATGAGCACGCCCGATCCCGCGGCGCTCGACTACAATCTCTATTTCTCCGGTGGGGTGCAGAAATTCACCTGGCAGAAGCACAAATACACCAGCTATGCGAGCTATCGCACCGGCACGGGGCTGGACGCGCATTCGCCGGGCTTCCTCGATCCGCAATTCACGACCGATTTCGACGTCGCCCTCACGTCGCCGGCAACGGATGCCGGGCTGGTGCTGAGCGGCGCCGTCGGCGGGACGCACGACTTCGCCGGCAACAAGCGCGTGCTCGCGGGCAAGGTCGATATCGGCGCCTACGAGAAGTAAGCGAGCGCGTTGCCCAGCCGCGACGCGGAATGCTCGATATGGACGAGACGGCGCTTCAGCGCCATGGCCGCGCTGGTGCCGTCATGGCGCGACAGCGGCAGAAGCTCGCGCGGCTTTTCGATATTGGCGATGGCGCGCTGCAGCGTTTCGGAAAGAAGCGCGTCGCTCGCGACCTGGTCGAGCTCGCTCGCGCGCCGCTGGAACAGGATGCGCATCGAGGCGAGGTCCGAGACCAGCAGGTAGTTCGCGGCCAGCAGCTCCTGCAGCGCCGCGAGCCTGGGAGGGTCGAGGTCGGGCTCGGCCGCGAGGCGCCGGACCGTCGTCGACAGGTTCGCAGCGGCATCGTGTGCGCGTTTGCGCGCCAGGCGCAGCTCCTGCTCGTTCGCCAGCCGCGCCAGCGCGCGC
Organism: Alphaproteobacteria bacterium; assembly: GCA_019247845.1. Taxonomy (GTDB): domain Bacteria; phylum Pseudomonadota; class Alphaproteobacteria; order Micropepsales; family Micropepsaceae; genus Rhizomicrobium. Next base: position 12,105 of record JAFBAL010000048.1, read on the forward strand.
GCCGCATAGTCGCGGTCGGCCGTGCCCAGCGCCTTCACGAGCTTGGGGATGTTGCGCCGCTCCCAGCTCGGCAGCACGTAGGAAAAGCCCCAGGCGAGGCCCGCGCCGATCAGCGTGTCGAGCATGCGCTCGAACAGCACCGGCTGCGCGACCGGCGCCACGAAATGCAGCTGCAGCAGCGCCGAGACGCAGGCCGCGAACGCCGTCACCTTGTAGTCGACGGCCGCGAATGCATGCGCGGCGGCGATCGCGATCACCACCGTGGCGGCGAGCGCGTCCGTCGGAAGCAGCCGCACCAGGACGATCGTCGCCAGGCAGCCGGCGAGATTGCCCAGCACGCGGTCGTTGCGCCGCGCGAGCGTCATCGAATAGCTCGCGCGCATGATCAGCGCCGTGGTCAGCATCACCCAGCCGCCATGGATATAGGCCGGGAAGATCAAGGTCAGCGCGAAGCCGGCCAGCATCGCCAGGGTCAGCCGGACCGCATAGCGACCGATGGGCGAGGCGAGCGTCATCTGCGCGCGCAATACCTTGAGCCCCGTGCGGCTCGCCTGGACGAAGGGTTGGAGGTCGATCGCGGGCGGCAGCTCGGGCATCGCCAGATAGGGATCGACGACCTCCGAGAGGCGCTGGAGCTGGCTCACCGTCTCGGCGAGCTTATGAGCGGTGGCGCGGAAGGCGGTGATGTCCGCGCCTCCGGTGCGCGCGACGCGGGTGATCTCGTCGTTGATGGCGGCGAGCGTGCCCTTGCGGTCGCGGATATAGGCCGTGCCGCGCGGCGTCATGAAGCCGCGCGCGAGGTCATAGGTTTCGGCCGCGATCGCTTCGAGCAGCGCATGGAAGCGGTTCATCAGGTGGCGATGCTCGGTCGCGCGCAGGGTTTCGATGTCGGCGTCGCTCGACAGGATGGTGTCGAAGGTATCGAGCAGCGCGATCAGCCCGCCGACCCAGCGCGTCCGTCCGCCGGTGAAGATGAGGTCGCGCGCCGCCTGAAGCTTCTCCACCAGGTCGGCATGCGCCTCGATCAGCGACTGCCACGCCGCGCGCGGCTCCGCCTTGGTGTCGAGCAGCCGCGCCTTCACCTCGACATAGCGCGCGAAGGCCAGCATCGCCTCGCCGAGCAGGAGCTTGCGCGTGCGCTCGTCGCCCGCCCAGGTGAGGACGAGCGCGACCGCGGCATAGGCGATGCCGCCCGCGGCGAAGAACAGCGTGTGGCTCGGCACCGGCGCGGCCATGCCGAAAAGCAGCGCCAGCACCGCGCTGACCCCGATGCCCAGCGCCCGGCGTCCATAGATCGAGACCAGCGCGGTCAGCGCGCTGGTCGCGGCGATCAGCGGCGCCAGCGCCCAGGGCGACCCGCCGCACAAGGTTGCCAGGAACGTGACCGAGCTCGATGCCGCGACGGCAAGGGCGAAGAGGCGCGCCTTGTCCGCCACCGGCAAGGGCTGGTCCAGGATGCTGACGCACAGGGCGCCGGTGGTCGCCAGCGCCGCGGCCGGGCGGCCGAGCAGCATCCCCGTCCCCGCCACCACCACCGCCATGGCAAGCGCCACCGCCGCCCCGTTCTCGATGTGCAGGCGGAACAGGCCGGCGCCGATGCGGCGGCGAAGGGGAAAAGCGGAAATGGCGTTGCTCCGGCTTGGGGTTAGGTCCTAAGAAGATGGTAGAGGGTCAATCCATACCGGGGACAGGGTGTTCCAGAAAATCCTTATCGCCAACCGCGGCGAGATCGCCTGCCGGGTCATCAAGACGGCGCGCAAGATGGGCATCGAGACGGTGGCGGTCTATTCCGACGCCGACCGCGACGCGCTGCATGTCGAGATGGCGGACGAGGCCGTGCATATCGGCCCCGCGCCCTCGGCGCAGTCCTATCTGGTGATCGACCGCATCGTGCAGGCGTGCCGCGACACCGGTGCGCAGGCGGTTCATCCCGGCTACGGGTTTCTCTCCGAGCGCGAAGCCTTCGCCGAGGCGCTCGCCAAGGTCGGCGTCGCCTTCATCGGCCCGAACACAAGGGCCATCGCGGCCATGGGCGACAAGATCGAGTCCAAGAAGCTCGCGCTCGCGGCCAAGGTGAACACGGTCCCGGGCTATGTCGGCGAGATCAAGGATGCCGATCACGCGCGCAAGATCGCGGCCGATATCGGCTATCCGGTGATGGTGAAGGCGTCGGCCGGCGGCGGCGGCAAGGGGCTTCGCATCGTCCACAAGGAGAGCGAGCTGGTTCAGGCGATCCAGTCCTCGCAGAACGAGGCCAAGGCCGCGTTCGGCGACGACCGGCTGTTCGTCGAGAAGTTCGTCACCGAGCCGCGCCACATCGAGATCCAGGTGATGGGCGACAAGCACGGCAACGTCGTCTATCTGAACGAGCGCGAATGCTCGATCCAGCGCCGCAACCAGAAGGTCATCGAGGAGGCGCCGTCCCCGTTCCTCGACGCGGCCACGCGCCAGGCGATGGGCGAGCAGGCGGTGATGCTGGCCAAGGCGGTCGGCTACGACAGCGCCGGCACGGTCGAGTTCATCGTCGACAAGGACCGCAACTTCTATTTCCTCGAGATGAACACCCGGCTCCAGGTCGAGCATCCGGTGACCGAGCTCACCACCGGTCTCGACCTCGTCGAGCTGATGATCCGCTCCGCGGCCGGCGAGAAGCTCGCCATCGCGCAGAAGGACGTGAAGCTCGAGGGCTGGGCCATGGAAGCGCGCGTCTATGCCGAGGATCCCTATCGCGGCTTCCTGCCGTCGACGGGACGGCTGGTGCGCTATTCGCCGCCGGCGGAGAGCGCAACCGTGCGCAACGACACGGGCGTGTACGAGGGCGGCGAGATTTCGATGTTCTACGATCCGATGATCGCCAAGCTATGCACGTGGGGCGCCACCCGCGCCGAGGCCATCGCCGCGATGGAGACGGCGCTCGACGAGTTCCGCATCGAGGGCATCCGCCACAACATCGCGTTCCTGAACGCGATCATGCATCACCCGCGTTTCCGCTCGGGCAAGATCACGACCGCCTTCATCGCCGAGGAATATCCCGACGGCTTCCATGGTCGTCCGCTCGACCACGCGGCCAAGGCGCTGTTCGCCTCGGCCGCAGCGGCGGCGACGCGCATCCGCGACGGCCGGGCGGCGAAGATCTCCGGCACGCTCAACGGCGCGCACGAGCCGGACGGCGTCGTCGTCTCGCTGGACGGCGAGGCGGTGGAGACGGCGCCGCTCACGGTCGACTGGCGGCCCGGCGACAAGCTGATGCGCGCGGGCGGCAAGGTGATCCAGATCGCGCCCGTCGCGGGCGGCTGGCAGCTCGGCCACGGCGGCATGCACGCGACGGCCATCGTGCGCGGCGCACGCGCCGCGGCGCTGGCGGGGCTCATGCCCAAGAAGGTCAAGGCGGATACGTCGAAGCTGCTGCTCTGTCCGATGCCGGGCCTGATCGTCTCGGTCAATGTCGAGCAGGGTCAGGAGGTCAAGGCCGGCGAGACCTTGGCCGTGGTCGAGGCGATGAAGATGGAGAACGTGCTCACCGCCGACCACGACGTGACCGTCAAGAAGGTCAACGCCAAGAAAGGCGACAGCCTCGCCCTCGATGACGTGATCATGGAGTTCGCCTAGTCCCGCGCCGTCGTCATGGTCCGCGGATGCGGGCCATCCAGATGACGCGACCACGATCATGCAGAATCCAGCTGGGCGGCCCGCATTCGCGGGCCGTGACAGTTGGATCAGAACGTCTTCCTGATGTCGATGAAGATGCGCGGCTGCGACTTCATCGTACGCTCCTCGATCAGCGCCAGCCGGCCGGTGTCGCGCGGCCCGTCGAAGTCGAAGTACTGGTTGTCGTAGGTGAAGCGGCCGAAATTGATGACGTCGAACTCGAAGCTCCAATCCGGGGTCGGCTTGTAGGTCCAGCCGGCCTCGAGATACGGCGCGATGGTGCGGCGGTGCTGGGTCTGGAACACCCGGAAGTACTTCTCGTCCCAGCAATTGTAATAGAACACGTACCAGGTCGATTTCAGGCTCTCGATGTCCTGGGTGAACTTGAGCGTGATGTCCTGCGGCCGCTCCGCCGTGATGACGCGGTGCTCGCCGGTGACGGGGTCGCGCACCGAGCTGTACTGAAGGTTGGAACCGATCTTCAACAACCCGTTGGGGATCCAAAGCTTGTCGAACGGCACGGTGACGGTCAGGTTGATCTGGTTGTTGACGCCGTTGCCGATGTTGCCAGGCGCGTCGAACGGCGTGCCGTCGGGGCCGAAGACCTCGACCAGGTCGACCACGTCGGTGATGTCCTCGTGGATGAGCTGGAGCGTGACGTCGCCCTTGTCCCAGAAATGGTGCTCGTAGGAGGCCTCGTACTGCGTGCGCTGGTCGGGGCGGATGTTGGAGTTGCCGCCGGTGACGCCGTTGCCGCCGAGATTGCCAGCGGCGATGAAGTTGCCGAAATCGAGCTGGCCGACGACCTTCTCGTAGCGCAGGCGGACCTGGTCGTCCTTGGTCGGCGACCAGGTGAGCACCGCGCGGGGCTTGGGATAGGAGAAGGCGCGCTGCTGCTTGGTGGTGTCGCTGCGTTCGGCGATGCGCGAATATTCGAAGCGCGCGCCCGCCTCGAGCAGCCACTCGGGCGAAATCTTCCAGGTGCCCTGGCCGAAGACCTCGCCGCGCTTCTCGTCGACATGGGCATGCGCGTCGGGCAGGGGGAAGTCGAGGCCGTTGATCGCGAAGGCGGTGTCGCCGTCGAGCGAGTTGTAGGCGCCTTCGCCGCCGGCTTCGAGGGTCAGCGCCTGGCTCAGCGGCCAGCGCAGCGTCTCGCGCAGGATGGTCTCGTCGGTCGAGCTGGACGAGCGGAAAACCTCGTCGTCGCCGGTTTCGAACGACGCGTTGACGTCCTTGGAAAATCCGATGCGCTGCAGGAACAGCGTCTCGTCCTCGAGCTTGCCGAAATTGCCGTTCCAGTGCAGGCCGACCTCGAGGTTGCGGCTGACGTTGACGTCCGAGATGTAGCGGTGCCCCGGAGCGCCGAAATATTCCGCGCTCGACATGAAGGGCGAATCCTGCAGCGCGATATTGGCCTTGAACGTGCCGCCCCACATGGGAAGCGTGGCCGCGCCGGTGAACGCGCCGCCGCTGCCGTGGCCGCTGGTATGGGCGCGCTGCGTGAAGCTCTCGTCGACCGTGCCGTCCGGGTTGAGGAAAGTCAGGGAGTGGAAGCCGTTGCCGACCGAGTCGTCGAAGCTGTTGTAGCGCGTCGCCGAGAACTCGAAGGTCTTGGGCCCGTCATGGCGGGTATAGTTCAGGTTCAGGCCGGGGATGGTGTGGCCGTCCTGGAAGACGTTCTCCGACGCCTCCAGCACCCACTGGGTCGAGCTTTCCTTCTTGCGGATGACGTTGGCGACGACCGTCAGGCCCTGCATGTCGATGCCCGGCGCGCCGCCGCGGATGACGTCGATGCGCTCGACGTCGGCGGCCGGGATGCGGCCCAGGATCGATTGCAGGTCGTCGGATTTCGAGGTCGGCCGCTGGCCGTCGATCAGCACGTTGCCGGCATTGCCCGCGAAACCGCGCGCCGAGCCGGTATTGGTGAAGCTGAAGCCGGGAAGCCGCCCGATCATGTCCATGGCGGTGTTCGGCCGCATATCGGCGAAGAACGATGCCGGATAGGCGAGCACGCTGTCCTTGTCCGTCGTCTGCGCGTAGGCGCCGCTCGCGGTTGCAAGCAGCAGCGCGGCCGCCGCCGCTTTCATCAAACTCTTTCGCACGCTGGTTCCCCGACTGACTGTCACGTGCCAAGAAATTGGCAACTGCGTTCCTAGTGTTTCAATGCGCGCAAAACGCATGCCCCCCTTGTGCTAGAGTTGTGGCCCATAAACATAAAGATCGGGTTCATTCAACTTCCCGTGGGTCCGCGTTAACTGCGGTTAATGCACGGCGCCGCCGATTTTCGCCGTTAGCGCGAGCGCGCGGTCGAATGCCGGATCGCGGCCGGCCAGATAGTCTGCGAAAGCCATGTGGATCGTCTCGGCGGGCTTCAGGTCGTCGGTGCGGGCCGGATAGAGCCAGTTCAGCCAGAAGCACTTGTTCCAGTCGCGGCACGCATGCGCATAGTCGTGCATGCCGGTCGCATAGCGGAAGCAGAACGGCGCGTGCGGCAGACAGCCTTCGCCGCCCTCCGCCCAGAAGGTGAGGCGGTCGCCGACTCCTTCGCCCAGGAGCACGGTCTGGCCGGGCGCCGAGGCCTGCTTGACGAAGACCGTCGTGGTGATGCCGGCCGAGAAGGTCTCGGGTCCCGTCAGGACATAGATGTGCCTGGCGAGCGAGGGCAGTCGGCTCGCGAAGCCCGACGTGTTGGTATAGTCGCCGCCGCCGTTGACGCGGTTGTCGAGGATGACGGCGCAGGGCTTGCTCGCCGCGATCTCGGCCTCGGTGGCCTTGAGGAAAGCGCCGATGCCGTCGCCCGCGTTGGCCCGCAGCTGGACAAGCATGGCGCAGCTTCCGGGGACATGCGCGGCCCGGAACAGCTTGTCGGGTTCCTCGAGCGTCAGCGGCGCCTTCCAATCCGGCGGCGTGAACGCGGCCCAGCGCTGCTTGTCGTCCTTGACCGGCTCGGGCGAAGACCAGCGCCAGATATCCGGCGCCGGATCGTCGTAGCCGGGCTGCGCGCCGGCAAGCGTGCGCGTAGCCGTCCCGCCCGTCCGTGTACGGAATGTCCAGGTGGAGCGGTCCGGTGCGGGCGCGATGCCGAGGCCGTAGAGGATCTCGGAGGAATTGAGCACCCATTGCGCATAGTCGCGGCGCCAGGGCTCGGTGCCGCCGCGCAGCTCCTCCAATTTGCGGATCACCTCTTCGAGCGGATGGCCGTCGATGGCCACGACCTGGGCGCCGAGCAGGTCGGCGTTCCCGGGCGCGGTGCGCATGACGAAGATGCCGTCGCTGAATGCCGCGAGACGGATGGGAAGGATCGCCGGCCGCGTCGGCTTCTTCGAATGCAGCGAGGTGTGGCCGTTGTCGGCCAGCGCCGTGATGCGCATCAGCGCCACACGCAGATGGCCGCGGTCGAGGACGGGACCGTCCGCCAGCGCTTCGAGCCGCCGCTCTGCTTGCGCGCGCGCCTCGGGCGAGTAGGCGCGGTCGATCGCCACGAGCTTGCCGAAATAGTCGATATCCTGGCGCTGCGCCTCGCGCGCATCGGCGGGCGGCGGATAGCTCGTGTCGGGCGGGGCCGGGTTGAACTTGCTCTTGCCGACGAAATAGAGCGCGCCCAGCGCGCCGGCGAGGATCGCGACGATGGCGATCGACATTCCCAGGATGCGAAAGAATCGGCCCATGTGTCCCTCCGTGACGGAACGGAGGTGGGGAGGGTGTGGCTCCCACGCAACCCGGCGCCTGTGCATGGCGAGGCCGCGAATTGACGAATGGCGTCACACTAGCCACATATTCCCGATGACCGACGATCTGACATCGCTGCGCATCCGCGTCGAAGGCTTCGTGCAGGCCGTCGGCTACCGCAACTTCGCGATCGAGCAGGCGAGCGGGCTCGGCCTCGACGGCTGGATCCGCAACCGCACCGACGGCACGGTCGAAATCCTGGTCTCCGGCGGGACCAAGGCGGTGGAGGCCTTCGTCGCGCAGGCGATGAAGGGTCCGCCCGGCGCGCGGGTGAACAATGTCGAGCTGCACAACGCCGAACCGCCGGCGGAAAAGGGCTTCCGCCGGCGGCCTTCGGTCTAGAAGCGCCGGTTCAGGCGCGACGGCGCACCACCTCGCGCACCACGCTGATCGTGAAGGTCAGCAGGCTGAGCACCATGATCGTCGAGCCGATGCCTGTGAAGGGTCCGTACTTCGCTTCGTCGTTGGTCATCAGAAGCATCGCCAATGCCGGGATCGTCACCGATACGGCGATCAGCGACAGTGCGAAATTGATCCAGGCCAGTCGCGGCGAATAGGTCTCGCGCGTCATCGCATAGAAGCCGCCGAAGATCGCCGACAGCACGCCGCCCAAGATGTTCAAATGGGCATGCGCCGGCGCCATGGTGAAGTCGGACATGCGCGCCATGTGCATGCCCCAGCCCATGCCGATGAGCAGGCACAGGCAAGTGAGCAGGAAAAAGGTTGCGGATACGCGCGGCATGATGGATCCCCCGTGTTGGTCCTATGAAGTATGAACTGCGTCGCGCCTGCGCAAGAGCTCGCGGGCGACGCTGATGCCGAAGATCAGCATGCCCAGTCCCGTCAATCCGTTGCCGGCCGTCATCACGGGCTCCAGCCGCGGATCGTTGCCGCGCGCGAGGAAGAGGGCGTAGGCGGGAAAGAACACGGCGATGCCCGCCGTCAGCACCCAGAAGTTCATCCAGGCCAGGCGCGGCGACAGCGTCTGGGCCGTCAGCGCATAGAAAGTCCCGCACAGCGCCATCGTCGCCCAGCCTACGAGGTTGAGATGGACGTGCATGCCGGCATAGACCGCGTCGCCGCCGCCCGCCATGAACATGCCGATGGCGCCGCCGAAGAACAGGCACAGAAGACCCATCGCGAAAAATGCGGCCGACACGCGTGGCATGAAGTTCCCCCCGGAACCGGATTCGTGGCGCGACCTTAGCCGAACACCTCGTCGAACGCATCCTTCATCGCGACGTCGACGTCGGCCATCGACACGAGCAGGCCCAGATCGTGCAGCGAGGTCACGCCATGCTCGCGCACGCCGCAAGGCACGATGCCGGTGAAGTGCGAAAGGTCGGGATCGACGTTCAGCGAGACCCCGTGGAACGTGACCCATTTGCGCACGCGCACGCCGATGGCGGCGATCTTGTCCTCGCGCGTCTTGCCGCGGGCGACCCAGATGCCGACGCGGCCTTCGCGCCGTTCACCCTTGACGTTGAAGCGCGCCAGGGTGCGGATCAGCCATTCCTCGAGGTCGCGCACGAATCCGCGCACGTCGGCGCCTTTTCGGCGCTTCAGGTCGAGCATCACGTAACCGACGCGCTGGCCCGGCCCGTGATAGGTGAACTGGCCGCCGCGGCCGGTCTTGAACACGGGAAAGCGTGCCTCGATCAGGTCTTCGTCCTTCGCGCTGGTGCCCGCGGTGTAGATCGGCGGATGCTCGACCAGCCACACGAGTTCCGCGGCCCGGCCGTCGGCGATGGCGGCCGCGCGCGCTTCCATGAAGGCGACGGCCTCGGGATAGGGCGTGAGGCCGGGCTCGACCCGCCACTCGGGCTTCGGGGCCGTTAAGACATCGGAAACCATATCGGCGCGAGGATCGGGGCGGTCATCCATGGGCTCTTACATGTCCTCGAACATCAACGGCGTCAAAGTCGAAATCTCGGTCGTGCTCGGGCGTTCGGTCATTCCGATGCACCAGCTGCTGCGCATGGGCCGCGGCGCCGTCATCGAGCTCGACTCGGCCCAGGACGATCCCGTCACCGTGCTCGCCAACGAGAAGCCCGTGGCCAAGGGCGAGATCGTCATCCACGGCGACAAGATCGGCGTCTCGATCACCCAGATCCTGACCGGCTACCAGTAAAACACTCGGTCTACTGTACTAAAAAACATTCTCCACCACATCCTTGCATTTAGGATGGGCAGCCCATAGGTCTGTTGGACCCGGAGGCTGCCGTGCTCCCTATCGCGATCGATCCCCAGACCGTCCGTGTCGGCCTAGCCGGCGCGGGAGAGGGCATGGCACGCCGCCGGGCACTTCTGGCCGAGGCCGGCGTGGAGCCCGTCGAATCCCCTTACGCGGTGCTTTTCATCGCCGGCCTCGACCACGCCCGATCGGAAGCGCTCGCCCGCAAGGCGCGCGCCCAGGGCGTGCTGGTGAACGTCGAGGACGTCCCCGACCTCTGCGACTTCCACGTCCCGGCGATCCTGCGCCGCGGCGACCTGGCCTTCACGGTCTCGACCAACGGCAAGGCGCCCGGCCTGTCGCGCCTGCTGCGCGAGTGGCTGGGGCGGACCTTCGGTCTGGAATGGACCGGCCGCATGGAGGCCGTCGCCGCCGCCCGCGAGGGCTGGCGCGGCGAAGGCCTGGCGCCAGACGAAGTCTCGCGCCGCACGCGCGACATGGTCGGTCGCGAAGGCTGGCTGAAATGAGCGTCGCCGTCATCGATCGCGACCATGGCATCGGCCCACGCGTCTTCGACCTGCCGGGCATGGGCAGCAATGATCCCGCGATCGCGGCCAGGCTCGCGGATCTGCAGGCCGAGGCCGAAAAGCGCGATGCGCTGGGCATTCTGGAACTCGCGCTGAAAGACGAGTTCCGGAACGAGGCCGCGGTCGTCTCGTCGTTCGGGTCGGAGTCCGCGGTGCTGCTGCATCTCGTGGCGCAGGTCGATCCCGACACGCCGGTGCTGTTCATCAACACCGGCAAGCTGTTCGGCGAGACGCTGCGCTATCGCGACCGCCTGCAGGACGTGCTGGGGCTGGGCGACGTGCGCAGCCTGGGGCCGCATCCCGCCGACCGCCGCGCGCGCGATCCCGACGGAACGCTGTGGTCGCGCGATACCGATACATGCTGCGACTTCCGCAAGGTCATCCCGATCCGCCGCGCGCTCGAAGGCTTCCGGGCCCAGATCACCGGGCGCAAGCGCTTCCAGACCCATGCGCGCCTGAGCATGCAGAAGGTCGAGTTCCACGACGGCCGCTTCCGCTTCAACCCGCTGGCCGAGTGGACCCAGGCCGATCTCGAAGCCCATATCGCCTGCCACGATCTGCCCAAGCATCCGCTGGTCGACGACGGCTATCCCTCCATCGGCTGCATGCCCTGCACGCGGCGCGTCCAGGCGGGCGAGGGCTATCGCGCCGGCCGCTGGGCCGGGCTCGACAAGGACGAATGCGGCATCCACGGCGTGGACGGGGAGGGGATTTAGCGCGGCGCCGGGCGATGTTTTCAGGGTGAAGCCCACTGTTGCCCTAAGCGCTTCACCCTGCTACATCCCCCGTCCCTCAGGATGCGGTCGTGGCGGAACGGTAGACGCACTAGCTTGAGGTGCTAGCGGGGCAACCCGTGGAAGTTCGAGTCTTCTCGACCGCACCAGGCTTCGCTCGCGAAGCGAGTGAAGGGCCCATAGCGCCAGCGTATGGGCGCGCCGGAGCCCGAAGGGCGAAGGCGGGCCTCGCTCCCGCGAGCTACGGCTCGGCGGGCCACCTGTGTCGCGGAATCCTGATTCCATGATGACCGACGCGCGCCGCGATGACCTGCGCCGGCGCATCGCCGCCGCAGCGCGCTACAAAGACCTTCGCGGCGCGACGGTGCTGGAAATCGGCGCCGATGCGCATGGTCATGCGGCGCAGATGCTGCTCGATGCGGGCGCCGCGCGGGTGCTCAGCTCCAACCACGGCGAGCGCTGGCCGGTCGAGACCGTCGGCGCGATCGAGCGCATCCGCCTCGACGCGCGGCGCATCGCGCAGGAGATTGCGCCCGGGAGCATCGACCTCGTCTTCGGCATCGCGGTGCTCGAGCATATCGACGGGCTGGACGCGTTCTTCGCCGGCGCCAGGCAGGCGCTTGCGCCCGGCGGGTTGTTCTTCGTCCAGGGCGGGCCGATCTGGACCTGCGCCGTCGGCCATCACGTCGGCGTCAAGGGCGAGAAGGCGCATTACCGTTTCGGGGTGCCCGGCGCCAATCCGATCCCGCCCTGGGCGCATCTGGCGCATGACCGCGAGACTTTGCCGGCCGCGCTCGTGGAGCAGGGCGTGTGGCCCGCCGACGCCCAGCTGATCGCCGATTTCGTCTATGCGTCGCCTAAGCTCAACCGCGTCGGCTACCGCGCGATGCGCGAGGCCTTCGACGCCTCGCCGCTTGCCGGAATCGACAGGATCGAGGCTGCCTTTCAGCCCCCACCTGCTGATATGATGGCGCGCATCGCCCGCGGGCCTTATGGCGGGCAGGAGCGCTACGACGTCGCCAGCATCACCTTCGTTGCCAGCTAAAGGTTCCCCGCCATGTCCATCCCCAACGCCTATCCCTCCCTCGACCACGGCCTCGGCGACACCGCCGACATGTTGCGCGACACGGTGCGCAGCTTCTCCGACGACAACATCGCGCCGCGCGCCGAGGAGATCGACCGCTCCAACACCTTCCCGCGCGACCTGTGGCCCAAGATGGGCGAGCTCGGCCTGCACGGCATCACGGTCGAAGAGGAGTACGGCGGCGCCGGGCTGGGCTATCTCGAGCACGTCGTGGCGATGGAGGAGGTGAGCCGCGGCTCGGCCTCGGTGGGTCTGTCCTACGGCGCGCATTCGAACCTCTGCGTCAACCAGATCCGGCGCAACGGCAGCGAGGCGCAGAAGCGCAAGTACCTGCCCAAGCTGATCTCGGGCGAGCATGTGGGGTCGCTGGCGATGAGCGAGAGCGGCTCGGGCTCCGACGTCGTGTCGATGAAGCTCAAGGCCGAGAAGAAGGGCGACCGCTATGTGCTGAACGGCACCAAGATGTGGATCACCAACGCGCCGCATGCCGACACGCTGGTCGTCTATGCCAAGACCGATCCGGGCGCGGGGCCGCGCGGCATCACCGCCTTCCTGATCGAGAAGGGCTTCAAGGGCTTCAGCGTGGCGCAGAAGCTCGACAAGCTCGGCATGCGCGGGTCCGATACCGCCGAGCTCGTCTTCCAGGATTGCGAAGTGCCGGAAGAGAACGTCATGGGTCGCGTCGGCGGTGGCGTGAACGTGCTGATGAGCGGCCTCGACTACGAGCGCGCGGTGCTGGCGGCCGGCAGCATCGGCATCATGCAGTCCTGCATGGACGTGGTGCTGCCTTATATCCACGACCGCAAGCAGTTCGGCGCGCCGATCGGCTCGTTCCAGCTCATGCAGGGCAAGATCGCCGACATGTACGTCACGCTGTCGGCGGCGCGCGCTTATACCTACGCCGTCGCGCGCGCCTGCGACCGCGGCCAGACCACGCGCAAGGACGCCGCCGGTGCTATCCTCTACGCCGCCGAGGCCGCGACGCGGGTCGCGCTGGACGCGATCCAGGTGCTGGGCGGCAACGGTTACATCAACGACTATCCGACGGGCCGCCTCCTGCGCGACGCCAAGCTCTACGAGATCGGCGCGGGCACCAGCGAGATCAGGCGCTGGCTGATCGGACGGGAGCTGTTCGAGGAGACGAGTTGAGGCTTGCGGCCCGCTTACTCGCAGTATATATTCAAGGTATGGCTAAGCAGGCAAAACTGTCGCGAAGCAACGTCGCGAAGACCTCGAAACCGCGCAGGAAAATGCGCGTGATTCCAGAGGCGCCGCCGGGCACAGGCCGGATTACCAATGAAATGATCGAACGCTGGCTGAGTAAGTTGCCGCGGGCTCGCGAGCTCGCCCGTGTCAAAGGTTGAGCCGCCCGGCATTTTCATCAATTGCCCTTTCGACACGGCTTACAAACCTATCTTCGATGCCATAATCTTTGCGATGTTTGACTGCGGCTACGTGCCGCGAGGTGCTCTCGAAGCTGTCGACAGCGCGGAAGCCAGGTTGAGCAAGCTCCTGCGTATCATCTGGGAATGCGATTTCGCAGTTCATGATATATCGCGCATCGAACTCGACCGCGACAGCGGGCTACCGCGGTTCAACATGCCGTTCGAGTTGGGCTTGTATCTTGGTGCTCGGGAATTCGGTGGTGGAAGACATCGCAGGAAGATCTGCCTCATCCTCGACAAGGACCGATACCGGTTCCAAAAATTCCTGTCGGACATAGCCGGGCAGGACATCACCGCCCATAGAGGCAAACCGGAAAATGCCGTCCATGCGATTCGAAATTGGCTGAGCGCGTCAACTGGCGTGATCGTACCCGGTGCGCAGCATGTGTGGAGAAGATATCTGGCTTTCAAAAAGGATCTTCCCGCTCTCGCCAGAGAGGCAAAGCTGAAAGTCTCGGAAATCCAATTCGCCGACCGCCGCAAGCTGATTGAAATCTGGCTGAAGCGCTTCGAGAGTGTCGTCTAACGCCGCCTCTAAGCCCCCGTCGCCACCAGCTGCAGCAGGCCCTTCTTGGTCAGCACGCCGACGGGCTTGGTGATGTCCTTGCCTTTGTAGATGATGAGCCCGTTGACGGCTTCGTCGTCGGCGGCTTTCTCGCCCATCGGCGTGCCCCAGGTCTGCTTGGCGGCGTCGCGGATGGTGAGCTTGTCCGAGATGGTGTCGTCCTCGGCCATGCCGCCCATGCCGCGCAGCGCCTTGGCCGCCTTCTTGTCCGACGGATCGGCCAGCACGTTGATGATGGCGTTGCGGATCTTGGTCTCGGCGTTGTCGCCGGTGAAGTCCTTCATCGCGGCCGCCCACGGGATATAGCCGGCGAAGCGGAAGCGGTCGTCGACCAGCAGCACGTGCTCGGACCGGTCGAAGGGCTTGAGCTTGTCGAACAGGTCGCGCAGCACCACCGGGTTGAGCGAAACATCGCCGCTCTTGGTCGACGGCTTGCCCTTCTGGATGGTCAGCAGAATCTTCTTGTCGCGGTTCGCGTCGGGATTCTCGAAGACGCGCGCATGCCTCATCAGCATCCTGCCGACCGGGAGGCCGGGCCTGGCCAGGATCGGGATCACGCCGGGCTCGAAGAGCGGCAGGACGAAATGCGCCACCGGGTCCTCGGTCAGCCTGGTCGGGACATAGAGCGGCGACGCCGCCGGCCTGTCGTACATCAGATGGAAAAGCACGGCCGCGATCAGGCCGACCGCCAGGCACAGCATGCCGGCCAGGGCCAGCATCATCGGATCGACGTGATGGGAAGTCCGCGTCGTGCCCCAGACCACCACGCCGGCCGCCAGCGCCACGCCGATGCCGACCGCCAGCGCGAAAACGCTTTTCTTCTTCATCCCACTACCCCCCGAACGTGCCGTTGGCCGTCCGTCTGGATTAATGATACCTCAGGCGGAGAAAACGCGAAACGGTCCCGCCAATGCAGTCCCCGAACCAGCCTTCAGACGTCGTGATCCTGTCTTCCGCCCGAACCCCGATGGGCGGTTTCCAAGGGGAACTGACCGCGCTCAGCGCCCCGCAGCTGGGCGCCAGCGCCATCACGGCGGCGGTGGTCCGCGCGGGAATCCAGCCGTCGGACGTCCAGGAAACCTTAATGGGCAACGTCCTGCCGGCCGGCATCGGCCAGGCGCCGGCGCGTCAGGCCTCGCGCATCGCGGGGCTCCCCGATTCGGTCCCGTGCACGACGGTGTCCAAGGTCTGCGGCTCGGGCATGAAGGCGATCATGATCGGCGCCGACCAGCTCGCGCTCGGCCGCGCCGGCATCGTGGTCGCGGGCGGCATGGAGTCGATGACCAATTCGCCCTATCTGCTGCCCAAGGCGCGGGGCGGCTATCGCCTGGGTCACGGCGAGATCAAGGACCACATGTTCCTCGACGGGCTCGAGGACGCTTACGAGCACCGCTTGATGGGCACCTATGCCGAGGACGCCGCGCGGCACTATCAGTTCACGCGCGAGGCACAGGACGCCTACGCGACCGAGTCGCTGATGCGCGCCAAGCGCGCCGGCGAAGACGGCTCGTTCAGGGACGAGATCGTCGGCCTCAAGGTTGCGACCCGCGGCGGCGAGCAGGCCATCTTCGCCGACGAGCAGCCGCGCAAGGCGGACCCTGCGAAGATCCCGACGCTCAAACCCGCCTTCGCCAAGGATGGCACGGTGACGGCGGCGAACTCGTCGTCGATTTCCGACGGCGCCGCGGCGCTGATCCTGGCGCGCGCCGACGTCGCGAAGGAACGCGGGCTGACGCCCGTCGCCCGCATCGTCGCGCAGGCGAGCCACGCGGCCGAGCCGCGCTGGTTCACCACCGCGCCGGTCGGCGCCATCGAGAAGGTGCTGAAGCTCGCGGGCTGGACCAGGGACGAGGTCGACCTGTTCGAGATCAACGAAGCCTTCGCGGCGGTGGCGATGATCGCGATGCGCGATCTGGGGATCGATCATGCCAAGCTGAACGTCAACGGCGGCGCCTGCGCGCTCGGCCATCCCATCGGCGCCTCGGGGGCGCGCATCGTGGTGACCTTGCTGGGCGCGCTCAAGGCTCGGGGCAAGACGCGCGGCGTGGCGTCGTTGTGCATCGGCGGCGGTGAGGCGACGGCGCTGGCGGTGGAGCTGGTGTGACCTAAATCACGGCGGGCGTGCCGCATTTCCTGCAACCTCCCGTAAGAGGAACGGGAGGTGCCCATGCTGAGCAAAGCGATAAACGACGAAATCGTGAAGCTGATAGCCGCGCGGGCGCAGCTGAGCGCCGGCAACCATGCGCAAGCGCAGATCGAGATCGACAAGCTCAATCTGACGGCATTGCCGACGGGCATCGCGCACGCATTGGCGGCAGGAACATCGAGGGGCGCCCTGCTGGGCAGGCCTTCGCCGCCCTCGACCGCCAATCCGCAGAAGGCGGTCGACGAAGCTTTGGACTACTACGCGTCGGTTCACAAGCTCATCAGCGGCTGCGGCCCTTCCGGCGAGATCACCGAGGACGTCGCGCTCGGCGCCATCAACAAATATTGGAAGAAATCCTATCCCGTCCAGATCGCGGTGGTGCTCATCGCCTTGGCTTGCGGCGGCTCGGTGGTGGGCCTGGTGCAGGTAGAAGGCGTCGAAGCGAAAATTCACGAAGCTCAGTCCGATACCTCGGCGCTGACCGAGAAGGTGGCGCAGAACAGGGGCGACATCGACAAGAAGGTCGCAGCCATCACGGGCGATCTCAAGGTCGCCGAGGCGAACGTCAAGAACCTCGCGGATACGACAGCCGACAAAGTATCGAACGATCTGAGCGCCGAAGTGAAGGATCACAAGACGCAGGTCGAGACCAAGATCGACGGCTACTATACGTCGGCGGCGGGCGAGCTCGACAAGCATGTCGGCACGCAGACGGGCGCGATCGACAAGGCCGGTTCGGTCGGTGTGACGGCCGTGCAGGCGCGCGTGAATATCACGCGATCCAAACTCGCCGCCGCGATTGCCGACCAGGCGGGCCAAAAGGCGAGCAGCCTGCTCAAGAAGGCGGCCGCCACCGCCGACAAGCTGGAGGCGCTATACAAGAAGGAGCTCGAAGCGCAGCCCGCCGGGCACGTTCAGCCGGTGAACGACAAGAGAAAGTCCTAGCGCGACGGCCGCTTCAAAAATAATTCTCGGTCATATCCGCGAGCAGCGCAGCCTCGGCCGGTCGCCAGCCGAGCTCGGTTTGGGTCTTCGCGCTCGATGCCGGGATGTCGAGACCCGCGAACATGCCCAGGAAGCCGAAGTGACCCGGCGCCTCCTCGGCCGGGATGGAGGCGACGGGCACGCCAAGGCCTTTGCCGATCGCGGTCGCGACGTCCTTGAACGCCACGCTCTCCTCGGCGACGCCGTGATAGATCGCGCCGGCGGCGCCTTTCTCCAAGGCCAGGCGATATAGGCGGGCAGCATCGCGCCGGTGCACCGCGGTCCAGCGGTTCAGGCCCGTGCCGACGTAAGCGGACATCCCCTTCTGCCGCGCGATGTTGACGAACATCGGCACGAAGCCGTGGTCGTCCTTGCCGTGCACGGTCGGCGCCAGCCGGATCGTCATCGTTTTCGCGCCATGCACCTCGCGCGCCTCGTCCGCCGCCTGCTCGGAGACGCGCGGGAACGGATGGTCGCGGGGCAGGCGCATGTCCTCGGTCGCGATCCCGCCGGGGGCGACGAGCGCGGTGCCGGAGGTGACGATCAGCGGGCGGCCGGAACCGCCGAGCGCTTCGCCCATCGCGGCGATGGCGCGGCGGTCGATCTGGCCGTTCTCGGCATAGTTCGAGAAGTCATGGATGAAGGCGAGGTGGACGACGCCATCGGCTTCGGCGGCGCCGCGCTTCAGGCTGTCGAGGTCATCGAGCGAGCCGCGATGCGCCGTCGCGCCCGCTCGGGCGAGCATTTCGGCATTGGCGTCCGAGCGCGCCAGACCGAGCACCTGATGTCCCGCGTCGATGAGCTCCCGGACGACGGCCGTGCCTACGAATCCTGTGGCGCCGGTGACGAAAACACGCATAGTCCTGCCTGTGTTATGTTCACCGTTCAGAATAGGCGAAGGATGACCGTTCTCAAATCCCAGGTCACGCCGCGCGACGCTCAATTCCAGGCCAACCAGGCCGCGATGGACAAGCTCGTGGGCGAGCTCAAATCGCGCATGGCGACGGCGGCTCTGGGCGGCGACGAGCGCTCGCGCAACCGTCATACCGAGCGCGGCAAGCTTCTGCCGCGCGACCGCGTGGAGCGGCTGGTCGATCCTGGCTCGCCGTTCCTGGAGCTCTCGCCGCTGGCCGCCAACGGCATGTATGACGGCGACATCCACGCCGCGGGCATCATCACCGGTATCGGCCGCGTGGAAGGGCGCGAATGCGTCATCGTCTGCAACGACGCGACGATCAAGGGCGGCACCTACTATCCGGTGACGGTGAAGAAGCACCTGCGCGCGCAGGAGATCGCGAGCCAGAACCGGTTGCCTTGCATCTATCTGGTCGATTCGGGCGGCGCCAACCTGCCGAACCAGGCGGAAATCTTCCCCGACCGCGAGCACTTCGGCCGCATCTTCTTCAACCAGGCGAACCTCTCCGCGCAAGGCATCGCGCAGATCGCGAGCGTCATGGGCTCGTGCACCGCGGGCGGCGCCTATGTTCCGGCGATGAGCGACGAGACGGTGATCGTCAAGAACCAAGGCACGATCTTCTTGGGCGGCCCGCCGCTGGTGAAGGCCGCGACCGGCGAGATCGTGAGCGCCGAGGACCTGGGCGGCGGCGACGTGCATACGCGCGTCTCGGGCGTCGCCGATCATCTCGCCAACGACGACAGCCACGCGCTCGCCATCGTGCGGCGGATCGTGAGCGGGCTCAATCACGCCAAGACGCCCGACATCCCGGCGGCGGCGCCGCGGCCGCCGGTTTACGACCCCGCGGAGCTGAACGGCATCGTGCCGCCGTCGCTCACCCAGCAATACGACGTGCGCGAGGTGATCGCGCGGCTCGTCGACGGCTCGGAGCTCGACGAGTTCAAGAAGCGCTACGGTACGACGGTGGTCACCGGCTTCGCGCGCATCTTTGGTCTGCCGGTCGGCATCGTCGCCAACAACGGAATCCTGTTCAGCGAGAGCGCGCAGAAGGCCGCGCATTTCATCGAGCTGTGCTGCCAGCGCCGCGTCCCGCTTCTCTTCCTGCAGAACATCGCGGGCTTCATTGTCGGCCAGAAATACGAGAGCGGCGGCATCGCCAAGGACGGCGCCAAGATGGTGACCGCGGTCGCCTGCGCGCAGGTGCCCAAGATCACGCTGATCGTCGGCGGCAGCTATGGCGCGGGGAATTACGGCATGTGCGGCCGGGCGTATTCACCTCGGTTCCTGTTCACCTGGCCGAACTCGCGCATCTCGGTGATGGGCGGCGAGCAGGCGGCCTCCGTGCTCGCGACCGTGCATCGCGACGCCGAGAAGTGGACGCCGGCCGAGGCCGAAGCCTTCAAGGCGCCCATCCGCCAGAAATACGAGGACGAGGGCAACCCCTACTACGCCACCGCGCGGCTGTGGGACGACGGCATCATCGCCCCCGCAGATACGCGCCGCGTGCTGGGGCTGGCGCTCAGCGCATGTCTGAACGCTCCGATCCCCGAGACGAAGTTCGGCGTGTTCAGGATGTGAGCATGAACCTTTCCGATCTCGCCAGCATCGGCAGTTTCATCAGCGGCATCGCCGTCGCGGTATCGCCGGTCTATCTCGCGCTTCAAGTGGGCCGCGCGACCTCGTGACTTCCGAGACCGCCATCGGCGACACGAAGTTCGGCGTGTTCGGGTGGCCGCCCGCGACCGAACCTGCAAGCCAGGCCTTGCCGAGCTTCGCCGTGCGTGAAAAATCCATCGCATCACATCCCAAGCGCGCCGCTGCACGAGGAAGACGAACAGGAAAACGCCGAACTTGTCGGCCACGGGTACGGCAAGGACCGCAAACAGAAAGCCCGTCACGGCGGTGCTCGCCTATGCCGCGATGTTCCTGTTCGTGTGGGCGGCCGGAACGGCGACCTTGCCCGAGGTGGCCGTCGCATCTTTGCCCGTCGGCCTGGCGGGCGCCGCATCCGGCTTCACGATGTGGCGGCTCATCGCGCGGTGGTGCCGCGGTTGACGTAGTAAAAGGTCTTGAGAAGCACGGCGATGGCTTGCGCCCGCTCCGGCGCCACGGCCTGCTCCAACGCTTCGCGCGTGACGGCGAAGGCGCCGCTCTGTCCGGGTGCAGGCCGGTCGAAGCCCATGCTCCATCCCGCGAACAGCCGTTCGTCCGCGGCCTGGTCCACCAGCTTGCGCAAGGCCGCGTGACGCCTGTCGGCGGCGATGCGCGCATAGGTGCTCGCAACCGCTTCGTCCGGTCCTTCGAGGATCTGCAGGAAACCTTGATCGATGTGCAGCAGCATGCCGCTCAGGCCTGCGCGCGCATTGTTGCGGCGCGACGCTTCCAGGATGTCGTCCAGGTCGGCTTCGCCGATCGACGACGTGGCGGCGCTGACATACAGAATCTGACGCAAGCGGGGGGCTTTCCGTGACTCGGCCGGATGATGTCACCCGCACGATTAAGCCAATCTGAACGATATTCAGCCCCAAGGGCCTTTTGGGTGCGGCGAGGGCGCATCGGCCGGCGGAGCGGACGCCGCCGCGCGCGGTCCCATGTCGTGTCCGCCCAGCCGCTCCAGCACCTGGATGCGCTTCTCGATCGGCGGATGGGTGTCGAAGAGCTGCGCGATCGCGAAGCTCGACGGCGGCGCCTCGATGAACATCTGGCGCACCTCGCTGGGCACGTGCGGCACGTCCGGGTTCTGCGATATCTTGCGCAGCGCCGAGATCAGCGCGTCGGGGTTCTTGGTCAGATCCACCGAGCCGGCATCGGCTTGGTACTCGCGCCGCCTCGAGATCGCGAAGCGCAGGACCAGCGCCAGAAGGTAGCCCACGGCCGAGGCCACCGCCGCGACCAGAAGGAAGACCATCACCCCGCCGCCGTCGCGGCCGCGCCGCCGCGTGAAGGCCGATATCCGGATGCTGCGCCACAACAGCTGCGTCAGGAACGAGATCATGCCCACGAACACGATGGTGACGATCAGCACGCGGGTGTCGCGCTCCATGATGTGCGTGAGCTCGTGGGCGAGCACGGCCTCGAGCTCGTCCTTGTCGAGCGCGGCGAGCAGGCCGCTCGTCACCGTGATCGCATAGCTGCGCTCGTCGATGCCGCTGGCATAGGCGTTCATCGCCTCGGTATCGACGATGTAGAGCTTGGGCACGTTCAGCCCGCGGCTGATGCAGAGATTCTCGACCAGGTTATAGAGCTCAGGCTGCTGCTCGCGCGTCACCTGCTCGGCGCCGGTGGCGCGGTGGATGATCCAGTCGTTGAACAGATATCCGATCAGCACCCAGACGGCGGCGATGCCGATGATGATGGGCCAATAGGCATAGACGGCCGAGAGCGCGAGGTCGAGCGGGCTGCCGGTGCCGAGCACGGAGTAGAGATCGAAGTCGTAGAACAGCTCGCGCGGGCGGCTGAACGCGCCGGCCAGGAAGAAGATCGCGCCCAGCAGCGTCAGCAGCAGCACCGGGAAGGCGAGCAGCAGCAGCGTCGACTTGATGTTGTTGTTCTGCCGGTAGGTGGTGAGCCCGAGCAGCGCCATGGTTTCAGGCCATGCTCACTTTGGGGGCGTTGCGGGTCTCGGCGCGCTCGGCCGCGTCGAGCTCGAACATCTGCGCCGGCGCGAAGCCCAAGGGGCCGGCGATCAGCAGCGCGGGGAACTGCTGCGTCGCCGAGTTGTATTCCGCGGCCGCGTTGTTCATGAACCGGCGCGCCGCGGCGATCTTGTTCTCGAGGTCCGACAGCTCCTCCTGCAATTTGAGGAAATTTCCGCTCGCCTTGAGTTCGGGATAGCTCTCGGCCACCGCCATCAGGTTGCCCAGCGCGCCGGTGAGCGCGCCCTCGGCGGCGCTCTTCTCGGCGACGCCGGTGGCGCGCATCGCGGCGGAGCGCGCGGCCGCCACCTCGGTGAAGACAGAGCTCTCATGCGCGGCATAGCCCTTCACCGTCTGGACCAGGTTGGGCACCAGGTCCTGGCGCTGCTTGAGCTGCACGTCGATGTCGGCGAAGGCGCGGCGCCAGGCTTGGCGCAAGGTCACGAGCCGGTTGAACAGGAAGATCGCGAACAGCGCGATCACCACCACTGCGATCACAAGGTAGAGCATGGGCGTGCGGAATCCCTCGGGGCGACGGCCAGTATATAGGCACGCGCGCGGAAAATTCAGCCTTTGGGGACTGCCAATTTGCCGCCCAGCCACGAGCAGGGCAGCGCCGTGACCGCGAGCGCGATCGGGTACCAGGGATTGCCGTAGGCCCACATCACGATCACGCCGGCGACCGCGGGGATCGTGCCGAGGACGCCCAGGACGATCGCATGCATCGCCGGCGCGGACGGCGCGAGCCGGGCGGCGACGTATCCGCCGAGCACGGCATAGACGCAGCGATAGAAGGTCGCGAGCGCGAACATCTTCGTCGGATCGGGAACGTTGAACGAGAAGCCGAGCTTGACGACCAGCCAGTCCGTCGCTTCGGACAGGGCCACGACGACGATGATGCCCGCGACGACCGCGGCAACGCTTCTGACGATGGACGGCATGTGCAAGCTCCCCAGCCCGTACGCGCGGAGCTTAGCCGCCTAGCTCCGGCTGCGCCACCGCATGGCCTTGGCGATGGAGCCTGCCGCCCAGCACGGCGCTGGACAGCATGGCCGCGGCCAGCGCGAGCGGATACCAGTGGGGTCCCCGCGACCACATCGCGATCAAGCCCGCGACGACCGGCATCGCGGCGATGACGCCCAGGATTGCCGCGTGCAGTAT
Organism: Alphaproteobacteria bacterium; assembly: GCA_019247845.1. GTDB lineage: Bacteria > Pseudomonadota > Alphaproteobacteria > Micropepsales > Micropepsaceae > Rhizomicrobium. The sequence continues at coordinate 34,912 of JAFBAL010000048.1, forward strand.
CGGCGCCGAAGGCGCCAGCCGCGCGGTGACATATCCGCCGGCTACGATCGCGACGCATTGAAGAGCGTTGGCAAGCAAGATCACCTTCATCAGGTCGAGCAGGCGGCCCGGATGGGCAAATCGCCATGCGAGCCAGTTGGCGGCTGCGGAAAGCGCTATGACGACCACGGCGCCCGCGAGGACGGCGAGGACGCTTCTGACGATCGGCGGCATGCTGTGTTCCCGGCCCGTGCGCCGGAAAGCTTGCCGTCAGCGGCGCAGCAGCACAATCCCCGCGACCACGGCCCATGCCGACAGGGCCGCGATCGCGCCCATCAGCACCAGCGGGTTCATCGTGCCCGCCGTTGCGGCCAGCGCCGCGAAGGCGCCCACGCCCAGCACCGCTGCCGCAAGGCTCGCGATGCGCGATGTCGTCCACAGCGTGGCGCCCCACCAGGCGACGGCGGCCGATTGGAAGGCCAGGCCGAGCGGCATCAGCAATGAGATCAACGTCCCAACGAGGACGAAGAGGGTGCGCGCGGATTCGATCCTGTCCGGCTGGGCGAGATAGCGCATGGCCAGCGCCGGCGTCGCCAACCCATCCAGCAGCATCGAGGCCGACAGGAACGCGGCGCCGAACGCGAACAGGATCAGGCCGGCCGGCGATCTCAGCCGCGCATAGCCGATCGTCTGCAGCGCGAGCACGACGATGAAGCCGCCATGCACCAGCGCGTCCATCGCGCGGTTGGCGGCCTCGTTCCTGAGCACCTCGGCGAAGCTGTGCGCATCGCCCTCGGGGTGGCTGGCGAGCAGTCCGAAGGCGGCGATGCCGGTGGCGATGGAGAGTATCCCGATCGAACGGGGCGGCTGGGTCGTGTCGGTCATGGAAAGGATGTATTGATTGCCGGACTCGATTTGCTGGACTTGTGGCCCGCTCCGTCCGTTTTTGGACAGTCGCGCGAAAATGTCCGGAAGGGACGATGCCGAAACCGCCCGACCGCCGCCGCGAACGCTCGCGCACCGCGCTGATGCGCGCCTTCGTGCGCATCGTGCTCACCGAGGGCTATGAGGCCGTCACGGTGGACCGCGTTGCCGACGAAGCCGATGTCGGCCGCTCGACCTTCTACATGCATTACAAAGGCAAGGAGGACATCCTCAAGGCCAGCATGGCGCATCCTTCCGCGCCGCTCGCGGCGATGGTGGGCGGCGAGGTGGCACCCGAAGCGCTGCTGCCCATCCTCCAACACTTCCAGGAGCAGCGCCGCGTCAACCGCGTGTTCTTCGACTGGCCGATCCGTCCGATCTGGGTGCGATGCCTGGCCGAGACGATCGAGCCCAAGGTTGCAGCGGCGGCGCGGCGCGGGCGGCCCGTGCTTCCGGTCCGGCTGATCGCGCTGCAGATCGCCGAAGCGCAGATCGCTCTGGTGGCGCATTGGCTCACGCTGAGCGCGGGCACGAAGCCCGAAGCGGTCGCCGTGGCCCTGGTCGCCGAAACGCAGGCGCTGCTGGCCGCGTTGCTGCGGCTGCGCTAAGCTTGGGCCACGAGAGGTGCATATGATCATCGTCTACGGCCATCTGACCGCCAAAGCCGACACCATCGAAGAGATGAGCCGCGTCGCACGCGCCCATGTCGAGCGTTCGCGCGGCGAGGAGGGCTGCATCAGCCACGAGGTCACCATCGATTCGGAGAACCCGCTCCGGCTGGTGTTCTTCGAGCGCTGGGACGACAAGGCCGCGCTCGACGCCCATTTCGCCCAGAAGGAAGCCCGCCGCGCATTCCAGACCATGCGCTCGCTGGCCGCCGATCCCGGCCGGATGCAGGTCTACGAGGCCGAAAAGATCGCGCTGTAAGTAGTTAGCGAACAAAAGACATATTCGCGCGTTTATCCTGGGTTGGTTAACGACTCGGGAGGGTTCTATGGAGCATGTTTCCGTCTATCTTCATGATATCCTTGATTTTTTCCGCGACGGTTTCCGCGACGGCTTCGCCCATGTTAACGGTGCGCTCGGCCTGATCATCGCCGTCTTCGCCGCCTATCAGCTCTCCGAATGGAAGCGCATCTGGGCGGTTGCTCTCGGCGCGGTCGTCGCCCATCTCATCGCCGTGATCATGATTCCCGTGCTCGCCAACGAACGCAGCTTCCAGTTGCCCCCCGATCTGCTCGAACTCTCCTATTGGAAGACGGCGGCGGCGCTGTTCCTCGGCTATCTGGTCGTGATCGCCGTCTTCTTTTTCGTGAAGACGCGGCTGCTGCCCAAGGGGGGCGCCGCACACGGCCACGCGCATTGAGCTTGCCTAACGCGCAGGGGATTTTGAAATGGCCCAGATTTTCGATACCTGGTGGAGCATCATCCGCGACGGCCTGAACCACATCAATCCGATCCAGGGGCTGATCATCGGCCTTCTGGTCGGCTGGGCGGCGACCAGCATCATCGGGGTGGTGTTCGGGGCCTTCGCGGCCTCGGCGATCTATATCGTGATCGACCTGTTGAAGCCGGTCATCTTCGACCACAAGACCTTCCACCTGCCGGTCTTCGACACGGCGTTCTGGCACTTCTTCTTCGCGCTCTATTTCGCATTCCTGGTGATCATCGCGCTGGTGAGCATCATCCGAAACGTGATCGAGAGCATCAGGGGATAGCGCATCCGCGGGTTAAGGGGTAAAGCTGGCCCTCGTGAGCCAGCCCCCGACCGCCCGTCCATGTTCCGCACGCTCCTGATCGCCAATCGCGGCGAGATCGCCTGCCGCATCATCCGCACCGCGCGGCGGATGGGCATTTCGACGGTCGCCGTCTATTCCGACGCCGATGCGGGCGCGGCCCATGTCGCCATGGCGGACAAGGCCGTGCGCATCGGTCCTGCGCCGGTGCGCGAGAGCTATCTCGTCGCCGATGCGATCCTGGCCGCCGCGAAGGAGACCGGCGCCGAGGCCGTCCATCCGGGCTATGGTTTCCTGTCCGAGAACGCGGAGTTCGCGGAAGCCTGCGCGGCCGCGGGCATCGTCTTCGTCGGGCCTCCTCCCTCCGCGATCCGCGCGATGGGGCTGAAGGACCGCGCCAAGGCGCTGATGGCCAAGGCCGGTGTCGCGGTCGTGCCCGGCTATCTGGGCGACGACCAGCGGCCGGAGCATCTGGCGGCCGAGGCCACCAAGATCGGCTACCCCGTGCTCATCAAGGCCGTGGCGGGCGGCGGCGGCAAGGGCATGCGCAAGGTCGAGGCCGCGGACGATTTCGCGGCGGCGCTCGAATCCGCCAAGCGCGAGGCCAAGTCGGCCTTCGGCGACGACCGCGTGCTGATCGAGAAATACGTCTCGCGTCCGCGCCACGTGGAGGTCCAGGTCTTCGCCGACAATCACGGCGAGGCGGTCTATCTGTTCGAGCGCGACTGCTCCTTGCAGCGCCGCCACCAGAAGGTCCTCGAGGAGGCGCCCGCGCCCGGCATGGCGCCTGAGATGCGCGCGGCAATGGGCGAGGCGGCGGTGAAGGCGGCAAAGGCGGTGGGCTATTCCGGTGCCGGCACGGTCGAGTTCATCGCCGACGCCTCGCAGGGCCTGAAGGCCGACCGCTTCTGGTTCATGGAGATGAACACGCGGCTCCAGGTCGAGCATCCGGTGACCGAAGCGGTCACGGGCTTCGATCTCGTCGAATGGCAGCTGCGCGTCGCGGCGGGCGAGCATCTGCCCAGGACGCAGGACCGGATCGCGCTCGACGGCCATGCGATCGAGGCGCGCTTGTATGCCGAGGATCCGGCGAGCGGCTTCCTGCCGTCGATCGGCATCCTGGAGCGCTTGCGGCTGCCCGACGGCGTGCGCGTCGACTCGGGCGTGCGCGAGGGCGACACGGTGACCCCGTTCTACGACCCGATGATCGCAAAGGTCATCGCCCATGACGCGACGCGCGAAGGCGCCGCGGCCAAGCTCGCCTCGGCGCTGGAGCATGCGCAGATCGCGGGCCCGCGCACCAACAATGCCTTCCTGATCCGTTGCCTGCGCAGCGCCGACTTCATCGCCGGCGAGATCGACACCGGCTTCATCGACCGCCATATCGCCGAGCTGGTGCCGAAGAGCGAGCCCGACGCGGCGGTGCTGGCCACGGCGGCGCGCTGCGTCGCGGGAAACCGTCCGTCCACGGACGATCCCTGGGACGCGCGCGACTCGTTCCGCCTCGGCGGGCCTGCGCGGCAGGTGGTGGAGTTCGTGCTCGGCGGAAGACGTATTGCTGCTCCGCTGAGCGTCGCGGGGCGCGTGGCAGCGCCGCTGAACGGCCCAGGCGGGCTCACCGCGCTCAGGATGAAGAACGGCGACGTCGCGGTGATGCGCGGCGGCGAGACTTTCGTGCTCAAGCCCTTCGATCCCTTCGAGCTGGCCGATGCCGCGGGCGTCGCCACCGACCGCATCGCCGCTCCCATGCCGGGCAAGATCATCCAGGTGATGGTCAAGGCCGGCGACGCGGTGAAGAAGGGCCAGCCGCTCGCCGTGCTCGAGGCGATGAAGATGGAGCACACGCTCTCCGCGCCCGCCGACGCCGTGGTCGAGGCGGTCGCGGTGGCGCCGGGCGACCAGGTGCCCGACGGCACGGTCGTGGTGCGCTTCGCCAAGGGAAAAGCCAAGGGCGAAGAATGACGCTGCATATCATCAAGCTCTGCGTCGGCGTCGATACCCTGGAAGAGCTGGCCGACTGGCAGAAGAGGCGGCTCGCCGAGCGCAAGAAGAAAAAGCTTCCGCCCGTGCTTCAGCACGTCACCCGCATGACGCCCAAGCGCGGCGACGAGGTGCTCGACGGCGGCTCGCTCTATTGGGTGATCAAGGGCCAGATCGCGGCGCGCCAGAAGCTCGTCGGCCTCAAGGCGGTGCAGAAGGAAGGCAAGCCGCATTGCGCGCTGGTCTATGAGCCCAAGCTCATCCCGGTGATGCGCCGCCACCACCGCCCGTTCCAGGGCTGGCGCTATCTCGACCCCAAGGACGCGCCGCCCGACGTGCGCGACGTCAAGGCCGGAAACCTGCCCGAGAAGCTGAAGCTCGAGCTGGCGGAGCTGGGGCTGCTGTAGAACCGGGCCAAATGGGCAAGCCATAGTGTCATGGCCCGCGAATGCGGGCCACCCAGAGGAAGCCTGTCGCAAACGACAGCGCCCGGACCGAGAGCAGCGCAGCACCGACTGAAAGACAGTTTTCGAACGGCGCCGGACATCGTTCTCCCGCAGGCAAGCCGCGAGCCGTTGTAGCAAGCAGGCAGGCCGCGGCGAAGCCGCGGGCTTCTCCCACGCCTATCTGGATGGCCCGCATTCGCGGGCCATGACATGCGAAGCTAATACGGCGTCCCGTCCTTGCGCACGAAGCGGCCGTCGGCGTTGCTGCTTTTCATGTCGATGTCGGAGCAGGTGGTCATGTCGTCGGGCTGGCGCGAGCCGACTTCCAGATAGACGGCGACGGCGTCCGAGCGGTTGATCATGTGATGGCCGTTGCCGGAGTTCTTCGGGAACGCGGCGCAGTCGCCGGCGCGCAAGATCGTCTCGCCGCCGTCCTCGATGAGCGTGAGCTCGCCTTCGAGCACGTAGACGAACTCGTCCTCGTGGCTGTGCCAGTGGCGCTGGCTCGACCAGTTGCCGGGCGGAAGCCGCATCAGGTTGATCCCGAAATCCTTCAGGCCGCCCGCATCGCCGAGGCGCCGGCGGATGCGATCCTTCGAGGGCGCGTCGAAAGGCTTCGGGTATCCCACGCCCTTACGCTCCGGCACCGCGGCGAGGTCGATCTTAGGCATGAGCGAATTCCATGTTGTCGATGAGGCGGGTACCGCCGATGCGGGCCGCGGCGAGAATGCGCTTTGGCCCGCTGGAGGCGGGCCCTAACGTGATGGCATCGCGCACCGCCACGTAGTCGACGCTGTCGAAGCCGGCATCGAGCAGCGCTTGCTTCGCCGCGCCGGGATCGCGCGCCTCGCGCAGGATGACGTTCATGCGCCCCGCGACCGCGCGTTCGCCCGGCTTGAGATAGGCGTTGCGCGACGACATGGCGAGCCCGTCCGCCTCGCGCATGATCGGCGCGCCCACGATCTCGATCGGCAGCGCCAGGTCGGCGACGAGGCGCCGGATCACCTGGAGCTGCTGCCAGTCCTTCTCGCCGAACACCGCGACGTCGGGCATGGCCGCGACGAGGAGCTTGGCGACGACGGTCGCGACGCCGGCAAAGAAGTGCGGCCGGAAGTCGGTCTCGAGGCCCTCGCTCGGTCCGCCGACCGAGACGGTGGTGGCGAAGCCGTCCGGGTACATCTCGCGGACCGTCGGCGCGAAGATCAGGTCGGTCCCGCCACCCAGCTTGGCGGCGTCGGCTTGCAGGTCGCGCGGATAGCGGTCGAAATCTTCATGCGGCGCGAACTGGGTCGGGTTGACGAAAATGCTCACCACGACGCGGCCCGCGTGCTTTCGTGCCGCCTCGACCAGCGACACGTGGCCCTCGTGCAGCGCGCCCATGGTCGGCACCAGGGCCACGCGGTCGCCCCCCACGCGCCCATTCCCCACACGCCCATCTCCCGCGCGCCCATCTCCCGCGCGCCCATCTCCCGCGCGCCAGGCTGCGACCTGCGCGCGCAGGCCGGCGATGCTGTCGACGATCTTCATGTGACGAAGATTAGCGTGCTAGGATCGGGGCTCGCAAATCAGGACCGTTCATGCCGCCGCTTCGCCAAGCCATCTCCGATGCCTATCTCGCCGACGAAGACACCATTGCCGCGGAGCGCATCGAGCAGGCGCGCTTCTCCGCCGCCGAGGCCGACGCGACCGACCGGCTGGCGCGCGAGCTGGTCCGTCGCATCCGGGCCGAGGGCGCGCGCCGAGGCGGCGTCGACGCTTTCATGCAGGAATACTCGTTGTCGGGCCCCGAAGGCGTGGCGCTGATGTGCCTGGCCGAGGCCCTGCTGCGCGTCCCCGACAGCGACACCGCCGACAAGCTCATCAAGGACAAGATCGGCTCGGCCAACTGGCGCAGCCACAGCGGCAAGTCGGACTCGATGTTCGTCAATGCCTCGACCTTCGCGCTGATGCTGACGGGGCGCATCGTCAAGCTCGACGATGCGGCGAAGTGGGACTTGGCCGGCGTGCTGCGCAAGCTTGTCGCGCGCTCGGGCGAGCCGGTGATCCGCGAGGCGGTGCGCTATGCGATGCGCGTGCTGGGCAAGCAGTTCGTGCTCGGCCGCAACATCCAGGAGGCGCAGAAGGAAGCGCGCAAGCAGGAGGCCGAGGGCTACCGCTATTCCTTCGACATGCTGGGCGAGGCCGCCTACACCGCGCACGACGCGCGCCGCTACACGCAGTCCTATCGCGACGCGCTCAAAGCCATCGCCGAGAACCATCCGCGCGACGGCAGGCCGATCTTCGAGCGGCCCAGCATCTCGGTGAAGCTCTCGGCGCTGCATCCGCGCTACGAATGGATCAAGCGCGAGCGGGTGATGACGGAGCTGCTGCCCAACGTGGCGGCGCTGTGCGAGCAGGCCAAGGCGGCCGACCTCGCGCTCACCATCGACGCGGAGGAATCCGAGCGCCTCGACCTGATGCTCGATTTCCTCGAAGCGTTGGGCGAGGTGCCGAGCCTCAAAGGCTGGAGCGGGCTGGGCTTGGCCGTGCAGGGCTACACCAAGCGCGCGATTCCGGTGCTGAACTGGCTGATCGATCTGGCGCGGCGCCAGAACCGGCGCATCCCGGTGCGCCTCGTCAAGGGCGCCTATTGGGATACCGAGATCAAGCGCGGCCAGGAGCAGGGCTTGCGCGATTATCCGGTCTTCACCCGCAAGCTGACGACCGACACGTCCTACATCGCCTGCGCACGGGTGATGCTGAAAGCGGGCGACGCGCTCTATCCGCAATTCGCCACCCACAACGCGCACACCGTCGCCGCCATCGACGTCATCGCAGGGACCAACCGCGACTTCGAGTACCAGCGCCTGCACGGCATGGGCGACGCGCTGCACGAATTCTATCGCGACATCCGCAAGGGTGCCGGAACCCGCATTTATGCGCCGGTGGGCAGCCACGAGGACCTGCTCGCCTATCTGGTGCGCCGCCTGCTCGAGAACGGCGCCAACACCTCCTTCGTCAACCGGCTGGCCGACAGCGACGCGCCGCTCGACGACATCATCGCCGATCCCGTCGCGACCCTTTCCAAAGAGGCTTCCTTGCGCAATCCCAAGATCCCGCTGCCCGCCGACATCCTGCCGGGCCGCACGAACTCGGCCGGCTTCGTCTGGGCCGATCCGAACGTCGCGGGCCCGATGATCGCCGAGATGGAGAAGATCGTCTCCAGGCCCATCGGCAAGGGCGAGGTGGTGATCCGCGATCCGTCCGACCGCCGCCGCGTGGTGGGGTATATCGACGACGCGACGGACGCTGAGGCGCGCGATGCGCTCGCCCGCGCCGACAAGGTGGCGGTCGATTGGGACAAGGCCGGCGCGGATGCGCGCGCGGCGATCCTGGAACGCGCCGCCGACCTTTATGAGAAGAACCAGGCCGAGTTGATGGCGCTGGCGGTGCGCGAGGCCGGCAAGACGCTGCCCAATGCGCTCGGCGAAGTGCGCGAGGCGGTGGATTTCCTGCGCTATTATGCCGATCGCGCGCGCGCGCTGTTCAGCGAAGAGACCGCGCTGCCAGGCCCGACCGGCGAGAGCAACGTGATGTCGCTGCATGGCAAGGGCGTCTTCGCCTGCATCAGCCCGTGGAATTTCCCGCTCGCGATCTTCACCGGACAGATCGCGGGCGCGCTCGCGGCGGGCAACTGCGTGCTCGCCAAGCCCGCGGAGCAGACGCCGCTGATCGCCGCCGCGGCGCTTCGGATGATGCACGAAGCCGGAGTGCCGAAGGACGTGCTGCATCTGTTGCCCGGCGACGGGCCGCGCATCGGCAATGCGCTGTTCTCCGATCCCAGGCTCTCGGGCGTCGCCTTCACCGGCTCGACCGAGGCCGCGACGGCGATCAACCGCGCGCTCGCCGGACGCAGCGGCCCCATCGCCACGCTCATCGCCGAGACCGGCGGCCAGAACGCGATGATCGTGGATTCAACCGCGCTTCCCGAGCAGGTCGCGCGCGACGTGCTCGCCAGCGCCTTCGACAGCGCGGGGCAGCGCTGCTCGGCATTGCGCGTTCTCTTCGTGCAGGACGACGTCGCCGACAAGATGATCGAGATCATTCTGGGCGCCATGGACGAGCTGACGCTTGGCGATCCGATGAAGCTTTCCACTGACATCGGCCCGGTGATCGACGAGGCGGCGCTCGACATGCTCCAGGCCCATGCGGCGCGCATGACCAAGGACGCCAGGCTGCTGCGCAAGCTCGAGCTCGGCCCCGACTGCGCCAACGGCGTGTTCTTCGCGCCGCATGCCTTCGAGCTCAAGTCGCTCGACCAGCTCCAGCGTGAAGTGTTCGGCCCCGTCCTGCACGTCATCCGTTACGGCGCGAACGACCTGGGCAAGGTCTGCGACGGGATCAACGCGACGGGCTATGGCTTGACCCTCGGCATCCACAGCCGCATCGAGGACACCGCCAAGTTCGTGCGCGAGCGCATTCGCGCCGGCAACATCTACGTCAACCGCAACCAGATCGGCGCCGTGGTCGGCGTGCAGCCCTTCGGCGGCGAAGGCCTGTCCGGCACCGGGCCGAAGGCGGGCGGCCCGCACTACCTCCTGCGTTTCGCGCTCGAGCGCAGCTACACCGTCAACACCACCGCGGCCGGCGGCAATGCGGCGCTGATGAGCTCGAGCTGACAGTCATGGGCGAGGGGGCGACATGCCGCTGCTGATCTTCGGGCTGGCCGGTCTCATCGCCGTCGTGGCGATGCTGCGCTTCTCGAATATCGGCTTCGGCCGGAGCCTGCCGCGCTACCTCGGCATGACGCTCACCGGCACGGCGGCGATCTTCTTCGCGGTCATCGAGCGCTGGGTGCCGGCGGTGTTCTTCGCCAGCATCTGCTGGACGATCTATACCGGTGGGCGGGCGCTGCCGCGCGACTGGATGGAGCCCGGCGCGCGCGACGCGCCCGACGACGAGCCGCCCCGGCGCGGCAAAGTGACCATGTCGCGCGACGAGGCGCTGAAAGTGCTCGGCCTCCCGCCCGATGCCGGCGAAGACGCGATCCGCGCCGCCTATCGCCGCCTGATGCAGCAGAACCATCCCGACAAGGGCGGCTCGGACTATCTCGCCTCGAAAGTGAACGAGGCCAAGGACGTCCTGCTGGGCGATTGACCGATTGCCGCCAACCGGCAAAATTGCGGCGCGCAAAAGGACAACCAATGCTCAAGCATCTGCTCGTTTCGGCATGCCTTGCGATGCCCGCCGCGGCCGAGGCCTATAGCGCCTGCACGCTGGCGCCGCTCACCGGGGCGGGCGGCAGCATCGCGCAGGAGGGGGCCAATCCCGTCACCGCGGCCGGCTGGATCTATGCCGGCGCGATCGACAAGAAGACGGTGCGGGTCTGGACCTCGTCTGACGGCGGCAACACGCTCGGCGCGCCGGCGTCGATCTTCACCGGCCTGGGCAACGTCAAGGACCTTCGGCTCGCGGCCGAGGGCTCGAACCTCTACGCGGTCTGGCTGGCCAAGTCCGACGGCGAGGATCATCTGTGGTTCGCGGTCGGCCGCAAGCATGCGGCGCGCTGGACGAAGCCGCGCGACCTGGGCGTCGTCGACGCGTCGCTGCCGCAGATCGCGGCGGACGGCCGGAACGTCCACATCGCCTACCTGGCCGATACCACGGTGATGGTCATCAACAGCGCGGACGCGGGCAAGACGCTCTCGGCGCCGGTCGCGGTGGCGCCGGGCTGGGGCGAGATCGTCACGACCGCCGCGGGCCGAAACGTCTATGTCGCCTGGAACACCCAGCCGGCGCCGAAGCGCTACGAGGTGTGGACGGCCGCGAGCACCGACGGCGGCAAGCACTTCGCGGCGCGCAACATGAGCGCCTCGCGGCAGAACAGCGCCGAGGAGCCCATCTTCACCATCGACCGCGCCAGCGGCCGCGTGTCGCTGGTGTGGCGCGACGCGATCTCGACGGACGGCAACTATCTGCAGACCACCGACCACGGCGCGACCTGGACGGCGCCGCTGCTGGTCGACACGCCGGCGCGCCAGTTCATGGTCGTCGACGACGGCAAGACGATCTACGTCTCTTACCTCAAGGAGATGAAGGTCGACGGCGCGACGGACTGGCAGCTGCATCTGGCGACGTCGACCGACGGCGGCAAGAGCTTCCCCAGCAGGGTCGATCTCACCGGCCCGACAGGCATCGGCGTCATCCAGGGCGACGACTACCGTCCGATCCCCTGGATAGGCCGTGACGGCCAGTTCCGCCTGACCGGGGTCAAGGCGGACGGCATCTATGCCTGGAACGGCCACGACGGCCACGTCCTGGCGCCCGTCCACCTGGGCGAGGGCAGGCTGGCCGCGCCGGCCTTCAACTCGTTCGTATGGCAGTCGAGCCAGGGCGCGGTCAGCTACGCGGTGTGCAAATAACGCCGATGCAGGACGATCTGTCCACGCGCGACGGAAACGTCGTCGCCAACTTCAAGAAGTGGGACCAGCAGCATCGCTGGCCCGAGGACGGCGACGAATGGAAGGGCCAGTCGGTCGTCTGCGGCGTTCCTTATGCGCAGTGGAAGCAGTCGCTGGTCGATCACCTGATCCTGCCCTATGTCGGCGAAGGCATGCATGCGATCGAGATCGCGCCCGGGCATGGCCGCTGGACGGAGTTCCTGGGCGCGCGGGCGGCCAAGCTCACGCTCGTCGATCTAAGCCCTGCCTGCCTCGCGCATTGCCGCGCGCGGTTCCCGGACCGCGATCTCGAGCTCTTCCAAAGCCGGGGCAGCAACCTGCCGGATCATGACCGCGCCATCGACGTGGTGTGGTCGTTCGACGCCTTCGTGCACATGCATCCCGACGTCGTGCGCGAGTACATCCGGGAGATCGCGCGCGTGCTGAAGCCCGGCGGCAGGGCCGTGATCCATCACGCCGGCATCGAAGACCTCGCCGCGCACAAGCAGAAGGATCACGAGGGCTGGCGCAGCGCCGTCAATGCCGCGCTGGTGCGCGATTTCGCATCGGAGGCGGGGCTCAGCGTCGAGGCGCAGCTCACCATTTGGGACGAGGCGAACAGGATCGGCGTGCCGCGCTTCGGCGACAAGGTCAGCGTGCTCGGAAAGCCTTAGCGCGTCGCAAGCGCCGCGAAGCAGGTCTGGCCGCGCTCGGTCAGCCGGGCGCAGACTTCGCGCGCCTCGCGCTCGACGAAGGGACCGAAGCGGGCACGGAACAGCATCTGTCCGTCCACGCCCTTGAACGGCACGACGATGCGCGCCGCCTGGCCCAGGATGTCCATCGAGCGCTCGGCATAGTTGGCGAGCTGGGCGCGGGCGAGGCCCGAATCGGCGAAGGCGCCGATCTGGATCGTCCAATCCTTGGCGGTGAGCTTCCTGGCCTGGGCGGCGATGTCGTCGCCATAATCGCCTTCGCCCGATTCGGGCCTGGCGGTCGGCCTCGGCACGGGCAGCTTGAGCGGATTGGCTTTGAGCGTGCCCGGCTGCAGCGAGGCCAGGACGACGTCGTGCTTCGGCTTGGGCGACGGTGTGGGCACGTTGAGGGCGACGGCCGTCTGCTTGGCCACGCCGAGCGCGGCCACGACCGTTTGCTTGGGCGACGGCGTGGGCGCGTTGTTGAGCGCCGCGACGGCGGTCTGCGCCGGCGGCGGAGGCGGCGCGGCGCGGCGCGGCAAGGCGGGCTGGGGAACCGGCGCGGGCGGCGCCGCGGTCACCACGGTGGTCTCGGGCTCGATCGCGTCGTTCTCGTCGCTCTGCGTTTCGGCGGCGTCTTCGTCCTCGGCGCCGTCGTTGGCCGCGGCCTGCGCCTGTGTGGCGCGCGACGGGCCGGTCAGGTCGAACCCGGCCACGACGGTCTGCGTGTTCTGCGCGACGTTCTGCCAGGGCACCCGCGCGCTGGCGACGAGCGTCGGGTTCTGCTGGATCTGCGCGAAGGTGTTGTCGAGCAGGCGCATCATCTCGTTGTCGCGGCGATGCGCGGTGCGCCCGCCCATCACCACGCCGATGATATGCGTGCGTCCGCGCACCACCGACGAGACGAGGTTGAATCCGGACGCTCCGGTATAGCCGGTCTTGATGCCGTCCGCGCCCTGATAGCGGCCGATGAGATTGTCGTGCGTGGTGTAGGCGACGCCGCGATAGGTGAAGCCGGGCGCGCCGAAATAGTGGTAATACTGCGGGAAATCGTAAGCCAGGTGACGCGCGAGGATCGCAAGGTCGCTGGCGGTGGAGATCTGGAGCGGATCGGGCAGGCCGGATGCGTTGTGATAGAACGTGTCGCGCATGCCGAGCTGGCGCGCCTTGACGTTCATCATCTCGGCGAAATGGCCTTCGGTGCCGCCCAGCGCCTCGGCGATCGCGACGGCGACGTCGTTGGCCGAGCGGATCACGATCGCATAGATCGCGGAGTCGACCGGGATCGTGTCGCCGGCATAGAGATGGAGCTTGGTCGGGTGCTGGGCCGCGGCATGCGCCGAGACCGGCAGCGTGCTCGACAAGGTCAGCTGGCCCTTCTTCAGCGCGTCGAACAGCAGGTAGAGCGTCATCATCTTCGTCAGCGAGGCCGGATGACGCTGGGCGTTGGCGTTGCGGGAATAGAGGACCTTGCCGGTCTCGCCATCCACCATCAGGGCGGCGTCCTTGGCCGGGTCCGTCGGGCTGGCCGGCATGACGGCGCGATGGCCCCCTCCGCCGCCGCGGTGATGCCGGGCGCGGGCTTCCGCGGGGGAACTTGCAACCACCAAGGCAGCCGCCAGCAGCGGCAAAACCTTCACTAGCGTGCCAAATCGGGTCCTGGCCCGGTCAAGCATCGACGGCCTCAACGCGAGTTAGTTACGCCACCCCACTTCCGGTCATCAGAACAAAAAGCAGGGATTCGCGCAAGCGGAAATTCAAGATTTATCTTAAGTTACGGTGGTTTACGAACGGTTAATAAATCGTTTTCCGCCTGTGGTTCTTTCTCGCGAAACGGCCCTTGACATTGGGCATGCTGCACTGCATATAAGCCTTGTTGCGGTGCAGCATGTGCGGTGCAACAAAAACTTGGCAGTCGCGTTTCAGCGGTATGCCCCCAACCTTTGGAGACAGACAATGGCGAAGAACAAGACTGCCGAGCAGACCATCGACACCGCCGACACGGCGATGAAGAACGGCGCGGAAGCCTTCAAGACCGGCTTCGAGAAGGCCGTGAAGGGCTACGACCACTTCATGGGCTTCGGCAAGGAGACCGTCGAGGCGTACACCAAGGCCGCCAACGTGGCCGCGAAGGGCGCCGAGACCCTGCACAACGAGTTTTTCGCCTGGTCGAAGCAGTCGATGGAAGACTCCATCGCGCAGACCAAGGCGCTGATGGCCACCAAGTCGGTCCATGAGGCGTTCGAGCTGCAGAGCGATTTCGCCAAGACCCAGTTCGAAGGCTATGTCAGCCAGATGACCAAGCTGGGCGAGATCTTCGTCGCCACCACCAAGGACAGCTTCGCCCCCATCCAGGGCCGCGTCCAGGCGTGGGTCGACACGATGCAGACCGCTCGCGCGGCCTAAACCGTACAAATCTCGTTCCGCGGTTCCTCCCCCCTCCTAAAGCGGGACGAGAGCTAAAGGGTCCGGGCTTCATTGCCCGGGCCCTTTTTGCATCTGGTCTCATTCGCAATTCTTCAAAGATTTCCTATATTAAGGGCCGGGGCGGAATGCTGTTGCATTCTTGCACCCCGATTCCGTTAGACTGAGAGCGATGAGAGACAAGCGCGATGGCGGCGGCGGTGTGATCGGCAATGGCGGTTCCGGAACGGGGACCGGCATCGTCACCAAGACGCGCCCCAAGACCAAGAAGCCGTCGCTCTACAAGGTCCTGATCCTGAACGACGACTACACGCCGATGGAGTTCGTCGTCCACATCCTGGAGAAGTTCTTCAACAAGGGCCGCGAGCAGGCGGTCGAGATCATGCTTCACGTGCACCGCCACGGGGTCGGCGTCTGCGGCGTGTTCACCTATGAGGTGGCGGAAACCAAGGTGGCGCAGGTGATCGAGTTCTCGCGCCGCCACCAGCACCCGCTGCAATGCACCATGGAGAAAGAGTAGGGCGTAGATGCCGTCATTGTCCCGCAGTCTCGAGCAGGCCCTGCACCGGGCGATTCGTCTGGCGAGCGAACGCCACCACGAATACGCGACCCTCGAGCATCTGCTCCTCGCTCTGATCGACGATCCCGATGCGGCGCAGGTGATGAAGGCCTGCAACGTCGAGGTCGATCCGCTGCGCCACGCGCTTCAGAAGTACGTCGACGAAGAGCTGATGACCCTGGTCATCGAGGACGGCGAGGATGCCAAGCCGACGACCGGATTCCAGCGCGTCGTCCAGCGCGCGGTGCTGCACGTGCAGAACTCCGGCCGCGACGAGGTGACCGGCGCCAACGTGCTGGTCGCGCTGTTCACCGAGCGCGAGAGCCACGCCGTCTATTTCCTGCAGGAGCAGAACATGACGCGGCTCGACGCCGTGTCGTACATCTCCCACGGCATCGCCAAGCGTCCGGGCATGAGCCAGCAGAAGCCGGTCAAGGGCGCCGACGAGGACGAAGAGGGCGAGAAGGTCGTCAAGCAGGGCAGCGACGCGCTCGACGCCTATTGCGTGAACCTGAACGAGAAGGCCAAGTCGGGCCGCATCGATCCGCTGATCGGCCGCGAGGCCGAGGTCGAGCGCACCATCCAGATTCTCTGCCGCCGCCAGAAGAACAACCCGCTGTTCGTCGGCGATCCCGGCGTCGGCAAGACCGCCATCGCCGAAGGCCTGGCGCGCAAGATCGTCAAGGGCGAGGTGCCCGAGGTGCTGCGCTCGAGCACGATCTATGCGCTGGACATGGGCGCGCTCATCGCCGGCACGCGCTATCGCGGCGACTTCGAGGAACGCTTGAAGTCGGTGGTGAAGGAGCTGGAGGGCCTCAAGGGCGCGATCTTGTTCATCGACGAGATCCACACCGTGATCGGCGCCGGCGCCACCTCGGGCGGCGCGATGGACGCGTCGAACCTGCTCAAGCCCGCGCTGCAGCAGGGGTCGCTGCGCTGCGTCGGATCGACCACGTACAAGGAGTACCGCCAGTACTTCGAGAAGGACCGTGCGCTGGTGCGCCGCTTCCAGAAGATCGACGTCGTGGAACCCACGATCCCCGACACGATCAAGATCCTCAAAGGGATCAAGACGTACTACGAGGAATATCACAAGCTCCGCTACACCGCGGACGCGATCAAGGCGGCGGTGGAGCTGAGCGCGAAATACATCAACGACCGCAAGCTGCCCGACAAGGCGATCGACGTGATCGACGAGGTCGGCGCCTCGCAGATGCTTTTGCCCGAGTCGCGGCGCAAGAAGGTCATCGGCGTCAAGGAGGTCGAGGACGTCATCGCCAAGATGGCGCGCATTCCTTCGAAGTCGGTGTCCAAGACCGATGCCGAGGCGCTGCGCAGCCTCGAGGACGACCTCAAGCGCGTCGTCTTCGGCCAGGATGCGGCGATCCACGCGCTGTCGTCGGCGATCAAGCTGGCGCGCGCCGGGCTTCGCCAGCCCGAGAAGCCGATCGGCTGCTATCTGTTCAGCGGGCCGACCGGCGTCGGCAAGACCGAGGTCGCCAAGCAGCTCGCCGCCATCATGGGCGTGGAGCTGATCCGTTTCGACATGTCGGAGTATATGGAGCGCCACACGGTGTCGCGTCTCATCGGCGCGCCGCCGGGCTATGTCGGCTTCGACCAGGGCGGCCTGCTCACCGACGGCGTCGACCAGCATCCGCATTGCGTGCTCTTGCTCGACGAGATCGAGAAGGCGCATCAGGATCTGTTCAACATCCTGTTGCAGGTGATGGACCACGGCAAGCTGACCGATCACAACGGCAAGAAGATCGACTTCCGCAACGTGGTCCTGATCATGACCACCAACGCGGGTGCGTCGGACGCGGCCAAGGACGCCATCGGCTTCGGCCGGGGAAAACGCGAGGGCGAGGACGAGGAGGCGATCAAAAAGCTGTTCACGCCCGAGTTCCGCAACCGCCTGGACGCGACGATCACCTTCGCGGCGCTCAGCCGCTCGACCATCGACCACGTGGTGGAGAAGTTCGTGCTCGAGCTCGAGGCGCAGCTCATCGACCGCGACGTGACCTTCGACCTGACGCCCGAGGCGACGCGCTGGCTCGGCGAAAAGGGCTATGACGACGCTTTCGGCGCGAGGCCCTTGGCGCGCGTCATCCAGGACCACATCAAGAAGCCGCTCGCCGACGAGATCCTGTTCGGCAAGCTCAAGGACGGCGGGACGGTGCGCGTGCTCCTGGATCGCGAGGCCGACAAGCTCGCGTTCGAGTTCCTGCCCGCGGCGGAGGCGAAACCGAGGGCGCCGAACGCGAGGAAGAAGCGGCCGGAGGTTGGGGAGAGTGTTTAGTTAGCGGGAGTGCGATGCCGTCGTGGTTGCCAGTCGTTGTCCCGCTGATTGGTACGCTGCTTGGCGCCTTGCTTGGCGGCACTCTCGTTATTTTCTCCAATTTTCTATCGGCGCGACGCACGGACAGACGGGAACTCGAAAGGAAAGCGGAGCGCAATCGCGCGGTCCTTTCGGGCGTTTTCGCCATTAGGAACTTTATAGTCAGTGCGCTCGACACAGATCAGGTGGACTATCCGTATTCAATGCAGGAGCCGATAGAGGCCGCTTTGAAAACTCTGAAGAGCTTGGTTGAAAAAATTCCACCAGACGACCAAGCGTTGACGATAGCGGCATACGATCTAGTCATGAAGCTGGACGCACTATCTGCTACAATTTCTAACCAGGTCAGGACCGGGTCAGGCGATCGCCTTCCGCTTCGTATCGACGCTGTTTTAGGTGCACTGGAGCAGTTTGATCTGCTTTTCAACGGGCAGTTGGCGATGCTTTCCGATGATGATTTGAAGGAGTTCCAACAGCCCGAACAGGGGCTGGAGGGCGAACGCGTTTGAGGTTTCATTCATCCTGGTATATAGTCAACTTGTGGCGATTAGAACCCGCCTTGGACAGTTAGCGGCACGCTCCCGATCGAGCGGTTTCGCGCTTGTGCGCAGGCTAACGAGGGTCCGAATGATCTACTCCACGAAGTTATTGCGCGCTTTGCGCGCGGACATTGGCCGCGACATCCATGCTGAGCGCGTCAGGCGCCGCATCGTGCTCGGGAGGCTGGCGAAGCTCAGCGGTGTTTCCGAAGGCAAGCTCGACCGCTACGAGTTCGGAAGGAACGAGATACGGCTCGACGAGCTGCTCAGGATCGCTTGTGCGCTGGATGTGCACGTGGAGGCGCTGTTGACGCCCGGGTGAATGCCCTATGCAAGCTCGAAACGAACCTTACGTCCGACCACCGCTGCGGCGCGCTGCAAGGTTTCAAGCGTAACGTTTCCGTCTTCGGGGTCGAGCACCCTGTCCACCTGCGTGCGGCTGGTGCGCATAAGGAGGGCGAGCTTCCGCTTGCTGAGCTTGCGCGCCTTCATCGCCTGTTCAAGCTGCCAGGCGATGACCTCCTTGATCGCCTTCGCCTGAAATTCCTCGAGTAGGCCTTCTTCACGCAAAAACTCATCGAAGCTCGATCCGATATGCTTATTCGGTCTCTTCGATCTCTTTCTTGCGCCTGCACGCGATTCTGAGTTCATCGCCAGGTGCTTTCTGCGTTTTCTTGATGAAGCCATGCAGCAAGATAATCGCGCCGTCGTGAAAGCAGAATAGCACGCGCGCAATCGTCCCGCCGGGCAGGCTCGTGCGAACTTCCCAAAGCCCGCCTCCCAAAGCGCGGCATAGCGGCATGCCGACCGGCCAGCGATATTGAATGCGCTCGATATCCTGTCCGATCTTCAGCCGGTTGGCGCGGCGCATGGCTTTGAGCCAAATGCGCACCGGCTCTGTGCCGGCTGAGTTGCGGTAGAACCGGAGCGGGATTTTTGGAGGTGCAAGCACGTGAGGTCATCCGCGAATGGCACCATAAAAAGTGCCGGAAGTCAAATGTGGCGTAAATACCATTTGGCGTGCTGCGAAGGAAGTCAGATTGTAACAAAACGTGATCGCGACCAGTGATTGAATCGTATTCGGCCGTGCCCATATCCAATAATTCGGGCCATTGCGCCCGCATTGGCCTATGAAAACTACCTGGAGACGTACAGATGTACAGAACATGTGCGATGCCGTTGCCGCATTGCGGCGAAGCAAGGTGAATATCGTTGGGCACCAACGGCTTGAATGCGAAAAGGGCGAATTGAATTTCAAAAAACGAAGTGAGAAGAATAGGGGGAGGGGTACCCCTCGGATTTGTGAGGTTCAATTGGGCAGACGGATTGTTGCGTCGTTCTTTTCGGTCGCGGCGGTGGCGTGGGGAGCGACGGCCGCATCCGGTCCCGCCTCTGCCGCCGAACGCATCACCGACTTCAAGAGCGACATCGCCATCGCGCATGACGGCTCGCTCACCGTGACCGAGGTGATCGCGGCCGACGTCGAGGACACGCTG
>JAFBAL010000052.1 GCA_019247845.1 Alphaproteobacteria bacterium
CCGTTCAACCCCCTCCCGCGCGCCTCCCCCTATGCAGGGGGCGCGATTGCTGGCGCTTTGAAACGAATCTAGGGGTTGGTCCGTTTCTTTCTTGTCGACGGCGCGAAGACGCAGAAGGGGCATCAAATGTTATCTCACGGGAGTTCCCGGCCCGACGCCGGGCCGTTCGGTCCCGGCGCCGGCTTGGCCGCCCATTACGCCGCCGTGCGCGGCTTGAGCGAGGCGCTGGCCGCGCCGCTCTCGGGCGAAGACCAGTGCGTGCAGTCGATGCCCGATGCCAGCCCGGCCAAATGGCATCTCGCGCATACGACCTGGTTCTTCGAGCGCATGATCCTGTCGAAGCTGCCGGACTACCGCCCCTTCGACGCGCGCTTCGACATGCTGTTCAACTCCTATTACCTCGGCCTCGGCACGCCCTTCACGCGCGCGCGGCGCGGATTGCTGACGCGGCCCGATGCGGCGGAGGTCCTTGCCTATCGCCGCCACGTCGACGACGCGATGCAGGCGATGTTCGACGACGATCGCACGGGCGAGCGTTCGGGCGGCGCGGTCGTGCTCGGCCTGCATCACGAGCAGCAGCATCAGGAGCTGATGCTGACCGACATCAAGCATGCCTTCTCGTGCAACCCGCTCCTGCCGGCCTATGCGCCCGCGCCGCTCGCCGCCGTGCGGTCCGCGCCGCGGCTCGAATGGATCGCGCATCCGGGCGGCCAGGTCGGGATCGGCCATGCGGACGCCGGCCTCGCGTTCGAAACCTTCGCCTTCGACAATGAAAGTCCGCGCCACACGGTGACGCTGCGTCCGTTCCGCCTCGCCTCGCGGCTCGTCACCTGCGGCGAATATCGCGCCTTCATCGAGGACGGCGGCTATGCGCGGCCCGAGCTCTGGCTCTCCGACGGCTGGGCCTTGGCGCAGGCCGAGCGCTGGTGCGCGCCGCTCTACTGGCTCGACGACGCCCAGATCTTCACGCTCAACGGCGCGCGCGCCATCGATCCGGCCGAGCCGGTCACCCATGTGAGCTTCTTCGAGGCGGCGGCCTATGCGGCGTGGGCGGGCAAGCGGTTGCCGACCGAGTTCGAATGGGAGGCCGCCTCGTCCGACGCGCGCCTGACCCAGCTGTTCGGCGAAGCGTGGCAGTGGACGCGCTCGTCCTACGATCCCTATCCCGGCTTCCGCCCCTTCGACGGCGAGGCGGTCGAATACAACGGCAAGTTCATGGTCGGCCAGCTGGTGCTGCGCGGCTCCTCGGTCGCCACCCCGCCCGGCCATGCGCGGGCGACCTATCGCAACTTCTTCCCGCCAGCGGCGCGCTGGCAATTCAGCGGCATAAGGCTGGCGGAGGACCAATGAGCAATCCCGAATTCTTCGCCCGACCGTCCCATGCGCCGCCCGCGCCGGAGCGCTTGAGCGATTTCGCGCGCGCCGTTCTCGAAGGACTCTGCGCGCCCGCGAAACGCCTGCCGTGCAAGTTCTTCTATGACGCGCGCGGTTCGGTGCTGTTCGACGAGATCTGCGCGCTTCCGGAATACTATCCGACGCGCACCGAGATCGCGCTGTTCCGCGACCACGCGCCCGAGATGGCGCGGACGATGGGCCGCGAGATCGCCCTGATCGAGTTCGGCGCCGGCGCGCTGACCAAGGTAGAGCTGCTGCTCGACGCGCTGGAGCGTCCGCGCGCCTATGTGCCGATCGACATCTCGGGCGACTATCTGCGCGCCATGGCGGCGAAGCTGGAAAAGGCGCGGCCCGGATTGAACGTGCTGCCGCTCGTCGCCGACTTCACCAAGCCCTTGGCGCTGCCGCAATGCCTGTCGGAGGCGCGGCGCGTCGGCTTCTTCCCGGGCTCGACCATCGGCAACATGGACGGCGCCGAGGCGCTGGCGTTCCTGCGCAAGGCGGCGGCGGTGCTGAAGGGCGGCGGCATGCTGATCGGCGTCGACCTGGTGAAGGACCCGCGGGTGCTGCACGCGGCATACAACGACGCGGCCGGCGTCACCGCGGCGTTCAACAAGAACCTGCTGGTGCGCGCCAACCGTGAGCTGGACGCCGGCTTCGACCTCGACGCCTTCGCGCACTACGCCTTCTACAATCCGCACGAGCAGCGCATCGAGATGCATCTGATGAGCCTGAAGGACCAGCACGTGCGCGTGCTGGGGCGCGGCTTTTATTTCGTGCAAGGCGAGACCGTGCATACCGAGAACTCGTACAAATACACGGTCGAGGGCTTCCGAAGGCTGGCGCGTCAGGCAGGCTTCGCGCCGCGTCAGGTGTGGAGCGACGCGCAGGGCTTGTTCAGCCTGCACTGGCTGGAGTGCTGATCGATTCCCGGAGTGCTAGTCGATCCAGAGGCCGCGGGCCCGGTGCCACTCCTCGATCGACAGCTTGGGATAGTCCTGGGCCATCTCGTCGTCCGGGCCGATCTCGGGCACCACCCACGGCGCCTTGAAGCGCAGCATCAGGTGCACCTTCGACGGCGGCTTGGGCAGCGGCGTGTCGATGGCCGAGGCGAAGGGATGCACGAGCTCCGGCCAGTGCGGGTCGAAGAGCCATAGCGCGCTGGCGCAGCGGCCGCAGAAATTGCGCTCGCCGCTGCCGGTGCGGCAATGGCCCTCGCCGTCCGCGATCTCGGCGCGATAGATCTCGAGCGCGTCGCGGCCGCGCACCTCCAGCGTCGCGGCGTCGCCCATCAGGTTGATCGCGAACCCGCCGCCGCCCGCGGTCTTGCGGCAAATCGAGCAATAGCAGAGCTGATAGGGATATGGCGTGTGGCTCTCGACGGCGAACCTGACCGCGCCGCAGCGGCAGGAGCCTTCGAGCCGCTCAGCCAAGGCGCTTCGTCCAGGCGACGAGGTTTTCGACGAGCTGGCGGATCAGCTTCTTCGAGGTCTCGTCGGTGAGCTTGCCGTCGGCGTCGAACTTCTCTTTCGCGGCGGCGATCATCACCTCCGGCTGGTTCACGGGATGCATGTCGAGGAAGACCATGCTCTGGCGCAGATGGTATTGCGCCCGCGCGCCGCCCAGCATCGAGATCGAGGCGCCCATCACCGCGCAGGGCTTGCCCTTGAAGGGCTGGTCGGGCGGGCGCGATACCCAGTCGATGGCGTTCTTGAGCACGCCCGGGACGGAGTAGTTGTATTCCGGCGTCCCGAACACAAGCGCGTCGGCCGCGCGCACCTGCTCGCGCAAGGTTTCGATGACGGGCGGGAAGCCCGCCTCGCGGACGTCCTCGTTATAGGGCGGCACGTCGCCGAGCTCGTCGAAGCTTTCGATCTCGACACCGTCGGGCGCGAGCGCCTTCGCCGCGTTGAGCGCCATGCGGTTGTACGAGCCTTTGCGCAGGCTGCCGCAGAAGGCGAGGATTTTCGTTGCCATGGAAGGGAAACGGACGAGCGGTCTGAGAGTTACCGTCCAAGCGAGGTATCTTATGACCGCCAATACGAAGCACGACAAAAAGCAGAAATCGCCGCTCGACGACGAGACGCCCCTTATCGATGCCGCGCGCGGCAAGCAAACGCCCAAGAGCGACTTCGACCGCAATCGCGACGGGCTCTATGGCGGCTTGCCGAAAGCGCGCCAGTCCGATGCGCCGGGGCCTGCGCCCGACACGCCGCATCCCAAGCCTTGAGGCTTAGAACTTCAGGTTCGCGCCGGGTTCGGAATTCGCCGTCCATTCCAGCGGGCCGGTGCGCTGATAGTCGCGCAATGTATAGCCCTCGCCGAAATGGAACTTGAGGCCGCCCAGGAACGTGCTCATCCGCGTGTAGCCCAGGCCCGAGATGTTCACGAAGTCGTAGCCCATATAAAGGCTCACCGGGATCGAGTTGAACGGAAGATACTCGCCCCAGGCCTTCACGTTCGTCCAGTTGTTGGCGCTGGTGTAAGAGGTGAAGTTGAGCTCGGTATGCACCGCGAAATCGGGGCTGTCGTACCAGACGAGACCGACACCGCCATAGACGCTGGCCTCGCCGACCGCGCCGGTCGTGCCGCCGACCTTGGCCTGAAGGGTCAGGCTTTTCAGCACGTAATACTCGCCGAAAGCGCCGTAGCTCTCGACCGAGTCCTTGCCGGCGAAAAGCGGCGGCGCGGGCGCGTCGACCGAGGCATAGGAGAACGAGGCGCCGATCGTTCCCTTGTTGTCGCGGAAGAAGATGCTGCCGCCCGCCGACCATAGATGGGCGAGCTCGAACTTCTTGCCGAAATAGAAGTTGTCCTGGCCCTCCAGCTGCACGCCGAA
Source organism: Alphaproteobacteria bacterium (assembly GCA_019247845.1). Classification (GTDB taxonomy): domain Bacteria; phylum Pseudomonadota; class Alphaproteobacteria; order Micropepsales; family Micropepsaceae; genus Rhizomicrobium. The sequence continues at coordinate 4,235 of JAFBAL010000052.1, forward strand.
ACCCGGGTCGTCGAAGGTGTAGAGGCCCTTGACCTTGAAGGTGTACTGGTCGGTGTCGATGTTGGGCAGCGCCTGCGGCTTGACCTGCGGCACGCGCGTATAGGCGAAGTCGCCGACCACCAACCCGCTCAAATCGCCCGCGCGCGCGGGCATCGCCGCCGCGGACATCGCGGCCGCCACCGACATCGCCGCCACGACGGGCAGCGCGGCGCCCGGCATCCATCCCAAAGACCTTGCTTTCGACATTCGTAACTCCTAGCGCTCGCGCATGCCGCGGCGGAACACGCTCGTGATGGGCTCGACGAAATATTCCAGCGCCGTGCGCTGGCCGGTGTTGAGCGAGACGTCGACCGGCATGCCGGGGATCAGCTTGACGTCCGGATAGTCCTTGAGCTGATCGCGGTCGACCGTGACGATCACCGAGAAATAGGCCTGGTTGGTGTGCTGGTCGACGAGGCGGTCGGCCGAGACGTTGGTGACCGTGCCGGTGATCATCGGCAGGCGGCGCTGGTTGTAGGCGCCGAGATTGACCTTGGCCGACATGCCGATATGGACGTTGTCGGCGTCCTCGGGCCGCACATGCGCCTCGACGTCGAGCTGGTCCTCGATCGGCACGACCTCCATCACCGCGTCGCCGGGGCGGATCACCGCGCCACGGCTGTGCACGGCCAGGCTCACCACCTTGCCGGTGACGGGTGCGGAGATGCGCAGCCGCGTGAAGACGTCCTTGGCGGCGTGCAGCCGGTCCATGGTCTCGAAGCGCTTGGTCTGCACGTCGCGCAGGTCCTTGACCACGTCGTTCATGAACTGGTTGCGCAGATTGACGATCTGCAGCTCGTCCTCGCCGGAATCCAGATTGACCTGGGCGATCTTCTCGCTGACCTGGCCGTTCTGGCCGGTCAGGTCGGCCGCCTGGCGCTTCAATTGAAGCAGGCGCGGCAGGGTCGACAGGCCCTTGTTGTAGAGCTGTTCGACGCTCTGGGATTCCTGCGCGATCAGGTCGCTCTGCTGCTGCACCGAGGTCTGCTGGCTGAGCAGGCCCGCCACGATGCGCTTGTTCTCGTTGATGCGCTGGTTGTAGATCGCCTGCTGCTTGGCGAGCGTGGCGCGGTGGGTGTCGAAGGTGTTCTGCTCGCCGCGCAAGGCCTCGACGACCTTGGGGTCGTCCCTGCGCTGGAGCAGGTCCTTCGGGAAATCGACATGGTCGGCGCCGTCGCGCTCGGCCTCGAGCCGCGCCTCCTCCGCCGCCAGGGCATCGGCTTGGCCGCGCAGCAGGTCGAGGCTCGCCTTGGCCTCGGTGTCGTCGAGCTGGATCAGCGGCTGGCCGCTGTGCACGACCTGGCCTTCCTTGACGTAGATCGTGCGCACGATCCCGCCTTCGAGATGCTGGATCGTCTTGCGGTGGGTCTCCACCACGATGATGCCTTGGGCGACGATGGCGCTGTCGAGCGGCGCCAGCGCCGCCCAGCCCAGGAACCCCAGCACGAAGACGCCCACCACGATGGCGCCGGTGCGCACCAGCCCCGCCGCATTCAGGAAATCGACGCCGGGATCGGTGTTGTCGTCTTCCGGAAACGCGAAGCCGGCCGCGCGCTGCCACAGCCGCGCAAGCGCGCCGGGCGGTTTGGTCGCGATCTGGGCCTCGCCGGTCATGACTTGGAACCGTGGTCGGGCGGCGACACGGGCAGCGGCACGACCTTGCCGGTATGCGGCTGCTGCGGCGGCGGCGCGGGCTGGGCGGCCTGCGGCTGGCCTGCTTGTGCCGCCTGCGCCGCCGTTGCCGGCGGCAGGGGCCGCGTGAACTGCTTGAACACTTCGGCGCGCGGACCGTAGGTCTCGAGCGAGCCGTCGGCCTTCAGCGCCAGGATCTTGTCCACGCCCGCCAGGATCGAGGGGCGGTGAGCCACGATGATCACGGTGACGCCGTCCTTCTTGAGGCCGTTGATGGCATAGAGCAGCGCTTCCTCGCCCATGCTGTCCAGGTTGGAGTTGGGCTCGTCGAGAACCACGAGCTTGGGATCGCCATAGAGAGCGCGCGCGATGCCGATGCGCTGCGCCTGGCCGCCCGACAGGCGCATGCCGCGCCCGCCGATGTCGGTGTCGTAGCCCTTGGGCAGCTGCAGGATCATGTCGTGGGCGCCGGCGCGCTTGGCGGCGCGCACGACGAGCTCGGGATCGCCCTGATTCATGCGCGCGATGTTCTCGCGGATGGTGCCGGCGAAGAGCTCGACGTCCTGCGGCAAGTAGCCGACATAGTGGCTGAGCTCCACCCGCGGCCAAGTGTAGATGTCGGCGCCGTCGAGCCGCACGTTGCCGGCCGTGCAGGGCCAGGCGCCGACGAGCAGGCGCACCAGGGTCGATTTGCCCGAGGCCGAGGGCCCGATCACGCCGAGCGATTCGCCGGCCGCGAGATCGAAGCTGAGGCCGTTCAGGATCGGCTTGCGCGTCTGGGGATTGGCGTAGCCGACGCGTACCGCGCTGAGCTTGCCGGTGGGCGCGGGCAGTGCCATGCCCTCGTCGCGCTTCGGCGCGCCGTTGAGGATTTCCTCGAGCCGGTTCCAGGCCAGCCGCGCGGCGAGGAAGCTCTTATAGGTCGCCACGCCCGATTCGATGGGAGCCAGCGCGCGCGCGCCGATGATCGAGGCCGCGATCATGATGCCGCCGGTGGCCTGGAGGTCGAGGATCAGCAGCGCGCCGGCGCCGAGCAGCGCGATTTGGATCAGCAGGCGCACGGTGCGCGACGTCGATGTCAGCTTGGAATCGCGGTCGGCCGAGACCGTGCTCGAGCGCATCGAGCCGATCCATTGGCCGTGCCAGCGCTCGACGAAGGTCTGCGACATGCCCATGCCTTCGAGCACGTCGGCGTTGCGCAAGCCGTCCTCGGCGAAGGCGTGGGTGCGCGTCTGCGCGTCGATCGACTGGATCAGCGTGGCGTTGGTGAGCTTCTGTCCCAGATAGGCGAGCACGATCAGGATGGCGCCGCCGACCACGACGATGGCCAGCATCACCCAATGCAGCGCCAGCAGCACCGCGAAGAAGACGATCATGAACGGCGCGTCCATCACCACGTTCACCGCCGGGCTGCCGATGAAGTTCTTGACCGTTTCCAGGTCGCGCAGGCCGTTGCGGATCGCGGTGCCGCCGGTGATCGCCGTCGTCGCCACCATCGCGCGCAGCACGCGCTCGCCCAGCGTCTCGGCGGTGCGCATCGCCACGCGCTGCATGAGCCTCAAGCGCAGCGAGTCCAGCCAGCCGAACACGGCCAGCGCGCCCACCGCGATGACGGTCAACAGGAACAGCGTATCGGTGCTGCGGCTGGTCAGCACGCGGTCGTAGACCTGCAGCATGTAGAACGAGGTGGTGAGCGCGAGCACGCTCATCGCCGCGCTGAAGGCGAAAGCCATGCCGAGCAGGCGGCGGTTGGCCATCAGCGCGTCGTAGAGCGGACGCGGACGGCTGGGCGCGAGGGGGTTTCTTCCTGGGCTGCTCACGTCACTCGTCCGGATCGTCTCCAAAGTCCAACCATGCCGCCGACATGCGCTTGTAGTGCTCGTTCGGATCGTAGAGCTTCACCTTCAAGCCGAGGGATTTTGCGGTCAAATCCCCTACGGCCGATTTAAGCTGGTACGACGACACGATCATATCATGACGCGAACTCGACAGCGCCACCTGGGCCGCCAGCCGCTCCTGCTCGGCGTTGAGGATGTCCAGGATGGAGCGCTCGCCCTGGTGCTGCTGCTGGATGACCCCGTTCAGCGCCGCTTCGCTGGCGCTGACCCGCGTGACGTTGAATCCGACCGCCTCCTGGGAGCCGTAGAAGCTCGCCCAGGCATCCTTGACCTGCTGGCGCGTCGCCTGGTCGGCATCGTAGATGCCCAGCCGCGTCTGGGTGCGCTGCTCCTTGGCCTCGCGGATGCGCGCGTCTTCGGCGCCGCCCTGATAGATCGGGATCTGGAGCTGGCCCAGCACCGACAGCGAATCCACCTTCTCGTGCCTGCCGAAATTGAAGGTGAAGGCGTTGTAATCGTACTCGGCCACCAAGCTGGCATGCGGAAGCAGCGCGCCGACCGCGTTGTCGATGCCGTATTGCGCCGCCTTGTCGTTGGCCTGTGCGGACTGGATGCGCGGCGCAAGCTTGATGGCGATGGCGATCGCCTGGTCCTGGGTGCCCGGCAGCCGGGGCATGGGGGGAATCTCTTCCAGGGTCTCGGCCGGCCGGCCGACGACGCGCTCGAAGGTGTTGCGGCTCTGGGCGAGCTGGGCGCGCGCGGCGGCGAGGTCGGCCTGCGCTTGGGCGATGCGGACCTCGACCTCGTTCAAATCGGTCTTGGTGGCCGCGCCGGCGTCGAGTTGCGCCTTGGTGGCGTCGCGCTGCTTGACCAGCGTGTTGACGTCGCTCTGGTGGATGCGCAGCGCCTGGGCGTCGCGCACCACGTCCATATAGGCGGTGGCGGTGGCGAGCAGGATCTGCTGCTCGGCGCTGAGCAGGTCGGCGCGGGCGGCGCGCACCAGCGCGACGGCACGCTGCACCTGGGCATGGGCCTGGCCGCCGGTGACCACCGGCTGGCTCGCCACGGCCCGGCCGGTGACGGGCATGTAGGACTGGTTGTTGTGGATGACGGGGTCTTCGATGCGGTTCCAGCCATAGGTGCCGCTGACGCTGGCGCTGGGCCGCCAGTTGCCGCGGGCCTCGGCCACGGCGTCATCGGCGGCGCGGACCTTGGCGCGTTGCGCCTCGAGCTCGGGATTGGACGTGTAGGCCAGCGCCAGCGCGTCGGCCAGCGTGAAGCGTTCGGCGCGCGCGGGCGCGATCAGCGCAAGCCCCGCGAGAACCAGCGTCAAGGCGCGAAAGATGCCCCGCATCACCGAACGTTCAACTCCGACAGCCCAGCCAGCCCGACATGCCCCGGCCCTACCTAAAGCGGTGGACCGCCGGCTTCCTGGAAGCACCCTCTTCCAACATCGCCCGGCGCAGTATCATAGGCCAGCCCGAAAAAAACGTCGAGAGATCAGGGACCTGCGCGGTTTTGGCGCGCCTTCTTAGCGAGCCGGGGCGCAAAAGCAAAGCCCGGCGGGAGGGTTCCCGCCGGGTCTCGTCCCCCAGAATCCACACGGCGTGGCCGTTGACTCTCAGGCGCCGGAAGGAGCTCTTTTCCTCATGAGCGCGGCGAAGGAATCGGCCAGGATCTATCTGAACCTCACGCCCGGCGACCCTGCCCCGATGTTCTCGCAGAGCGTGGGCGGCGGCGAGGCCTATCCGTTCCACAAGACCGCCGGGCGCTATACCGTTCTGTGCTTCCACGCCACCGCGGCCGATCCCGTAGGCGAAGCGGCGCTCGAGGCCGCCTGGCAGCGCCGCGCCCTGTTCGACGGCACGCGCTGCGCCTTTTTCGGCGTCTCCCTCGATCGGGGCGACGATGCCCATGCGCGGCTGAGGCCGGAACAGGCGGTGTTCCGGGACTATGACGGGACCATCAGCCGCGCCTATGGCGCCCTGCCCCGCGACTTCGACCCCAAGGACAAGAACGTGCCGGCGCGGCGGTTCTGGATGGTGCTCGATCCGTGGCTTCGGGTGCTGAAGGTGTTCCCGTTCGAGGCCGGCGGCGCCGAGCGCGAAACGGTGTTCGCCTATCTCGAAGGGCTGCCGCCGCCCGAGCGCTCCTCCGGCGTGGAGATGCAGGCGCCGGTGCTGCTGCTGCCCAACGTCTTCGAGCCTCAATTCTGCACCCAGCTTATCCAGCTTTATCAGAAGAACGGCGGCACCGAGAGCGGCTTCATGCGCGAGATCGGCGGCAAGACCACGCTGGTCCAGGACCCGCTGCACAAGCGCCGCCGCGACTACAGCATCGAGGACCAGAAGATCGTCGACGAGACCAAGGCGCGCATCCTGCGCCGCGTGGTGCCCGAGATCGCGCGAGCCTTCCAGTTCAACGTCACCCGCATGGAACGCTTCATCGTCGCCTGCTATGCGGCCGACGAGGACGGCCATTTCAACGCCCATCGCGACAACACCACCAAGGGCACGGCGCATCGCCGCTTCGCCGTGTCGCTGAACCTGAACGACGACTACGAAGGCGGCGAGCTGAACTTCCCCGAATACGGCCCCAGGACCTTCAGGCCGCAGGCCGGGGCCGCGGTGGTGTTCTCCTGCTCGCTGCTGCATCGCGCCGCCTTGGTGACCAAGGGCCGGCGCTACGTGTTCCTGCCCTTCCTCTACGACGAGGCGGCGGCGGCGATTCGCGAGGCCAACAACAAGTTCCTGGACACGAGCCTGGGTCAGTACAAGACCGGACCATAGCTTTCCCCCCGCAATCTTTGCCCCTAAGCTTGGAGCGAGACGGGGGTGGAATGGCGAAGGCCACGGACGACGAGACCATCACGGCGTTCCTGCGCCGCTCCGAGCCCGCGCGCGGCGTGGCGCTTCTGACCCCGACCATGGTCGTGATGGGGACGGCGCTGGCGGCCCCCCTCGTGCTGCTCGCGCTCTATAGCTTCTGGTCGCAATACGGGCTGACCCTCGACACCAGCTTCACGCTCGACCAGTACACCCATGCCTTCGGGCGGGTGAGCTATCGCTCGCTGTTCTACCGCTCGCTCGCGATCTCCTCGATCGTCACCCTGGTGACGGTGGTGCTGGCCTATCCCATGGCTTATTTCGTCGCCTTCAAGGTCGAGAAGTCCAAGTTCATCTGGCTGATCCTGCTGACCATCCCGTTCTGGACGTCCTATCTCCTGCGCGTCTTCGCCTGGAAGGTGATCCTGGGCTACAACGGGGTGATCAATTCCGGGCTGATGAAGCTCGGCCTCATCCACGAGCCGTTGCAGTTCCTGCTCTACAATCCGACCGCGGTGGTGGTGACGCTCGCGCATGCCTGGGCGGCGTTCGCGATCCTGCCCATCTATGTCTCGCTCGAGAAGATCGACCGCTCGCTGCTGGAGGCGGCGGCGGATCTCGGCGACAACGCGGTCAGGCGGTTCCTGCGCATCACCCTGCCCTTGTCGCTGCCGGGCGTCCTGGGCGCCGCCGTGCTGATCTTCGTGCCGACCACGGGCGACTACGTCACGCCGTCGCTGGTCGGCGGACCCAAGGGCGTGATGATCGCCAACGTCATCGAGGTCATGTTCGACAAGATCGGCAACTGGCCTCTCGGTGCCGCGCTCGCCATGGCCAGCATGGCGATGGTAGCCATCATCACGCTGGTGTCGGTGCAGGCGATCCGTCTCGCCGTGGCGAGGTCGAAATGAGCGTGCGCGGGGCATCGGTCAATGGCTAAGCGGCGCGGCAAGAAGAAAGGCTGGGGCCTGTTCGCCTATGCGGTCTTCTATCTGGCGTTCCTCTACCTGCCGGTGATGTTCCTGCCGCTGTTCTCGTTCAACAACTCGATGTTCATCTCGTTCCCGCTGTCGGGCTTCACGACGCGCTGGTACGCGCAGATGTTCGCCGATGCCGAGGTCCAGCACGCGCTGATGAACAGCCTGAAAGTCGGCGCCGCGGCCGCGATCATCTCGACCATGCTGGGATTGCCCGCGGCCAAGGCGCTGACGCGCTATCCCGTGCCGGGCAAGGCCGCGCTGATCGGCTTCGTCAACCTGCCGCTGTTCATTCCCGAGATCGTGCTCGGCATCTCGCTTCTGATCCTGCTCAATTTCGCCGCGATTCCGCTGTCGCTCGCCACCGTCGTCGTCGGCCACATCACCGTCTGCGTGCCCTTCGCGATCACGGTCCTGATGTCGCGCATGGAGGGCTTCGACAAGAGCCTCGAGGAAGCCTCGCTCGACCTGGGCGAGAACGGCTGGATGACCTTCTGGCGCGTGACCTTTCCGCTGGTGCTGCCCGGCATCGTCTCCGCCTTGCTGCTCACCTTCATGGTGTCGTTCGACGACTTCCTGATCGCGTATTTCCTCGCCGGCACGCAGGTGACCTTGCCGATCTACATCTGGGCGCAGCTGCGCTTCCCCTTCAAGCTGCCGATCGTGCTGGCGCTAGGCGCGATGATCCTGCTCGCTTCCTGCGTGCTGGTGGTGGTGGCGGAATCGATCCGAAGCTGGGGCCAGCGCGGCCGCACCGTGATTGGCGCCTGAAGGAGACACGCTTGGACGACTTCATCCGCATCAGTCACATCACCAAGCGCTTCGCCGACACGGTCGCGGTCGACGACGCCGATTTCGGCATCGCGCGCGGCGAGTTCTTCTCGCTGCTTGGGCCGTCGGGCTGCGGCAAGACCACTCTGCTGCGGATGATCGCGGGCTTCGAATATCCCACCGAAGGCGACATCCTGGTCGACGGCAACGACATCACGGATTTGCCGCCGCACAAGCGGCCGTCGAACATGGTGTTCCAGTCCTATGCGATCTTTCCGCACTTGAACGTGTTCGACAACATCGCCTACGGCCTGCGCAAAGCACGCCTCGAAAGGGGCGAGCTCGAGCGCCGCGTCGCCGAGGCGCTCGGCATGATCAAGCTCGAAGGCTTCGGCAAGCGCCGCGGCGACCAGCTCTCGGGCGGCCAGCGCCAGCGCGTGGCGCTCGCCCGCGCGCTGATCATGCGGCCCAAGGTTCTGCTGCTGGACGAGCCGCTCGGCGCGCTCGACAAGCGGCTTCGCGAGTCGATGCAGATCGAGCTGCGCCAGCTTCAGAAGTCCGTCGGCATCACCTTCGTCTTCGTCACCCACGACCAGGAAGAGGCGCTGTCGATGTCCGACCGCATCGCGGTGATGTCGGCCGGCAAGGTGCTGCAGATCGCCGCGCCGCGCACGCTCTATGAGCAGCCCAACTGCCGCGAGGTCGCCGACTTCATCGGCACCATGAACTTCTTCGACGCCACCGTCGCGGACGCAAACCTGCTCGATGCCGGACCGCTCGGCCAGGTGCGCGCCGCGACCACCGAACCCAAAGGCACGAAGGTGCTGATCGCCATCCGGCCCGAGAAGCTGGTGCTCGCCGGACAGGGCGTCGCCGGCACCATCGCCGCACAGGCCTATCTGGGCGAGCGCAACCACATCCAGGTCCGGGTCGACGGCATCGCCGAGCCCGTAGCGGTGGCGCAGCAGAACCAGGATCGCGCGCGCGAGCACCACAAGCCCGGCGATGCGGTGCATTTGTCCTGGGCCGACGACACGTTCGTCGTGCTGCCTAGGGATTGAACACCGAATCAAACGCCTCGCGCACGCGTGCCTGATGTTCCACGAGGCGCGCTTCGAGCGCGGTGAAATCGCTCGCGCCGCCGGCGCGCGCGAGCAGCGCCTTCAGCCCCGGCGTCGCCTGGGCGGGATCGAGCGTGCCGTCGACGGCGATGCGCAGCACCTGCGTCAGCGCCTGCTGGAAGGCGCAAGCCTCGATCAGCGGCTCATGGCCGCCCAGCTTCCGAAGCGCGCCGATCGTGGCGGTGTCGAGCACGCCGGTCTTGAGCTGCAAGGTCTGGGCGATGAACTCGATGTCGACCAGGCCGCCGGGCGCGAACTTCAGATCCCAGCGGTTCTTGCCGGGAAACTGCGCGGCCAATTTCTCGCGCATGTCGCGCGCGTCGGCGATCAGCTTGGCTTCGTCGGACTTGCGCGTGAGCGTGGCGCGGATCACCGCCTCGACCTCGGCGCAAAGGTCGCCCGCCCCCGCGACGGCGCGCGCGCGGGTGAGCGCCAGCCGCTCCCAGGTCCAGGCCTCGCTCTCGTGATAGCGGCGGAAGGATTCCAGGCTCACCGCGACCGGCCCCTTGTTGCCCGTGGGGCGCAGGCGCATGTCGACCTCGTACAAGCCGCCCGCAGCCGTCAGCGCGGTCAGCGCCACGATCAACCGCTGCGCCAGGCGCGCGTAATGCAGCACCGCCGCCTCGAGATCCGGCGCGTCGTAGACGAAGATGAGGTCGAGATCCGAGGCCGCGGTCATCTCGCGGCCGCCGAGCTTGCCCATCGCGATGACGGCGAAGCGCCCGCCCGGGATGCGCCTGCCCACTTCCGTCTCGACGGCCTCGAGCAATCCCGTCACCACGCATTCGGCGACATCGGCAAGCGCCGGGCCCGCCTCGCTCGCGCCGGCGCGGCCCTGGATGATCTGCACGCCGACGCGGAAGATCTGCTCGCTCGCGAAACGGCGCGCGGCGTCGAGCTTGGCTTCGTAGTCGGATGCATGCGCGAGCTGTTCGCGCAGCATCGCGTCGAGCGCCGCGCGCCCCGGCAGTCGCGACAGGAAGTCCGCATCCAACAGGGCGTCCAGGGTCGCCGGCCGTTGTGCAAGATGCGCGGCGAGCCTCGGCGCCGAGCCCGCGATCTCGGCGACGAGCTTCAAAAGCTCCGGCCGCGCCAGGAACAGCGAGAACAGCTGCACGCCCGCGGGCAGGTTCGACAGGAAGCGATCGAACTGCATGAAAGCCGCGTCGGGGTCGGCGCTGGCGGCGAGCGCGTCGAGCAGCGCCGGCACCAGCTTGGTGAGCAGCTCGCGCGCGCGGGCGCTGCGCGTGGCGCGGATGCGGCCGTGGTGCCAGCCGCGGATCGCACTGGCGACGTGATGGGCGTCGCGGAAGCCCATCTGGCCGAGCGTCGAGAGCGTCTCGGGATCGTCCTCGACGCCGGTGAAGACGAGGCTGCCTTGCGCGCCCGCGAGCGGCGCCTCGCGCTCGAACAGGCGCACGTAGTGATCCTGCACGGTCTCGAGCCGGTGCGTCAGCTCCAGCCCGAAGCTCTCGAAATCCTCGTGCCCCATGAAGCAGGCGACGTGGTCGAGCTCCTCGCGCGACTTGGGCAGCGTGTGCGTCTGCTGGTCCTCGATCATCTGCAGCCGGTGCTCGAGCTTGCGCAGGTAACGATAGGCCTCGGCCAGCTCGTCCAGCGCCGCGGCCGTGATGAGGCCCTCGGCGGCGAGCGCCCGCAGCGCGTCGAGCGTGGCACGCGCGCGCAGGCGCGGCTTGCGGCCGCCCAGGATGAGCTGCTGCGTCTGGGCGAAGAACTCGATCTCGCGGATGCCGCCGCGGCCGAGCTTGACGTTGTGGCCGGCGACCGCGACGCGGCCGTGGCCTTCATGCGCGTGGATCTGGCGCTTGATGGAATGGATGTCCTCGATGGCGGCGTAATCGAGGTTGCGCCGCCACACGAAAGGCTCGATGGCTTTCAGGAAACGAGCGCCGGTGTCGGGATCGCCGGCGCAGGCCCGCGTCTTGATCATCGCGGCACGCTCCCAGTTCTGGCCCATCGCCTCGTAATAGGCCTCGGCCGCGGCGGTCGAGATCGCGACCTGGGTGGCGCCCGCGTCGGGGCGCAGCCGCAGGTCGACGCGGAAGACATAGCCGTCGGCGGTCTGCTCGCCGAGCAGCTTGACCAGGCCCTTGACAATGTCCACCGCGGCGCCGCGCGCGTCGTCGCGCTTGCGGAACGGGAAACGCTCGGCGTCGTAGAACACGACGAGATCGATGTCGCTGGAATAGTTGAGCTCGAAGGCGCCGTATTTCCCCATCGCCAGCACGACGAGGCCGGTCGTGTCCTCGAGCAGAGCGCCGTCGCGTTCGGGCATTGCGGCGCGCTCGGCCGCGGCGCGCAGCAGGAAGCGCAGGCTGCCTTTCACCGCCGCATCGGCGAACTCGCTCAAGCGCCGCGTCACCGTGTCGACGTCCCAGGTTCCTGCGATATCGGCGAGCGCGATGGCGAGCGCGGCGCGGCGCTTGGCCCGGCGCAGGCGCGACATGGCGTCCGCCTCGTCGCCGGCCTCGGCGGCCGAGAGCGCCAGCGCCTTGGCCTCGGCGACGACCGCTTCGGGATCGGCGGCGGGCACGTCCGGCTCGCGCAGCGCGAGCCTCGCCAGGAACGGCGCATTGCCGAACGCGGCTTCGAGCACGGGTGTCGCCGCGACGCCTTCGAGCGATTCGAACGTGCGCCGGGCGCGCGCGGGATCGAAGGGGCGGGGAAGCGAATCCATGGAAGGATTATCGCCGAACCGAGAGGTGCGGGAAATCGAACGGTCGAGACCCGGAACCCGTCATCGCCGAGCCGCCTGGCGCGGGACGCGGCGCGGAAAGCGGATCGTGGCTTTCAGGCCCGGATGATTGTCGTCGAGCAGCAGCTTGGCGCCGTGCAGCCGCGCCACCGCGGCGACCAGCGACAGGCCCAATCCCGTGCCCGGCGAGTTGCGGCTGGTCTCGAGCCGCACGAACCGCTCCAGCACATGCGCGCGCTGGTCGGCGGGAATGCCCGGGCCGGTGTCGGCGACGGTGAGCTCGGCGCCGTTCGGGGTCATCGTCGTCCACACGCTGATATGGCCGCCGACGGGCGTGTATTTGATGGCGTTGTCGATCAGGTTGGCGAGCGCCTGGCTGATCAGGCTGCGGTTGCCCTCGATCACGGTCTCGCCGGCCGGCTTGATCTCCAGCGTGACCTGGTTCTCCTCGGCGAGCGGGGCATAGAGCTCGGCCATGTCGCCGACGATGGGCACCAGGTCGATGCTCGTCATCGCGCCGCGCATCACGCCGGAATCGGCCTCGGCGATCAGCAGCAGCGCGTTGAAGGTGCCGATGATCTGGTCGGTCTCGCGCATCGCCGATTCGATCTCGGCGGTGCGGTCGTCGGCCGGGTCGCTGTGGCGCAGGATGTCGTCGAGCCGGTTGCGCAGCCGCGTCAGCGGCGTGCGCAGGTCGTGCGCCACCGAATCCGTCACCTCGCGCACGCCCGCCATCAGCCGTCCGATGCGGTCGAGCATGCGGTTCAGGCTTTCCGCCAGAGTGTCGAATTCGTCATGGGCGTTGGTCACCGGCACGCGGCGCGAGAAGTCGCCGGCGACGATCTCGCCCGCGGTGCGGTTGATCTGGTCCAGGCGCCTGAGCATGTTTCGGCTCATCAGCCCGCCGCCGACCAGACCCAGAAGCAGCATCAATCCCACCGTCCAGGGCAGGTCGGTCGAGAACAGCTTCTCGGTCAGGTAACGCTCGTGCACGTCCTGCGCCACGAGCAACTCGAAGCCGCCCATCAGCTGGAACCTGCGCCCGCGCGCGCGGCGGTTCTGAAGCGAGCCTTCGATGCGGCGCTGATAGTCGAACTCGACCTCGACGCCCTGGCGGCTCATGTTCTGCGGCATGCCGTCGAGATTGCCGGCGATGTACTGCTTGCGGCGGTCGAGCAGCAGGTAAAGCCCCGGCCCGCCATGCGCCGAGCGGCTCATCACCACGTCGGCGAGGCCGCGGATGCCGAGCTGCTGGTACTGCTCCGAGAGCCCCGCGATCTCGGCCGAGATGATCTGGTCGGTCTGCGCGTCGAGCGCGCGCTCGGTGTTCCAATAGGTGAAGGCGAGCAGCGCGCTCACCGAGAGCGCGAAGACCGCGACATAGACAATGACGATACGGAACGCCTGGGTGCGAAGGATGCTAAGCGTGCGCACGGATCATGTAGCCGGCTCCGCGGACCGTGTGCAGCAGCGGCAGCTCGAACCCCTTGTCGATCTTGGCGCGCAGGCGCGAGATGTGCACGTCGATCACGTTGGTCTGCGGATCGAAGTGATACTCCCACACGCTTTCGAGCAGCATGGTGCGGGTGACGACCTGGCCGGCATGGCGCATGAGATATTCGAGCAGGCGGAACTCGCGCGGCTGAAGGTCGATCGCCGTGCCGTTGCGCTTGGCCGCGCGGGTGAGCAGGTCGAGCTCGAGGTCGCCGACCTGGAGCCGCGTCTTGACCGACGACGGCGAGCGCCGCCGCATCAGCGCGTCGATGCGCGCGAGCAGCTCGACGAAGGCGTAGGGCTTGGTCAGGTAGTCGTCGCCGCCGGCTTTCAGGCCCTTGACGCGGTCGTCGACCTCGCTGAGCGCGGAGAGGAACAGCACCGGCGTCGCGTTGCCGTGCTCGCGCATCTCGGCGACGACGTCGAGCCCGTCCATCTTGGGCAGCATGCGGTCGACGATGGCGACGTCGTAGGGCCGGGACAGCGCCAAGGTCAGCCCCGTCTCGCCGTCGGCGGCGTCGTCGACGACGTGCCCCGCCTCCTTCAAGCCGTTGACCAGATAGCGCTGGGCTTCCAGATCGTCTTCGATGACCAGAATACGCATGTGCCTCTCCATCCATCGAAGCCGCTAATGGGTCCGCGCCGGCGGCAACGGGGGGGAAGGGGCCGCCACCGGCGCGGGGGCCGGACGGCGCGAGGCTTACGCCCTGCGCCGCCCGGTACGCGTCAAACTCACGTCTTGGCGATGTCGACCGCGACGTAGCGCGAGCCGTTCGCCGTCGCCACCAGCAGCAGCACCGACTTGCGGCCCAGATGGCGCGCGTCGTCGATGCTCTTCTGGATATCGCCCGGGGTGCGAACCTCCTTGTTCGACACCGACATCACCACGTCGCCGGGCTGCAGGCCCTTGTCGGCCGCGTCGCTGTCGGGATCGACCTTGGTGATGAGGACGCCGTTGGTGCCGTCGTCGAGATTGTAGACGCGGCGCGCCTCGGGCGTGACCTGGGTGAGGCTCAGGCCCATCGCCTGCGCGGTCGCGCCGGGCGTCGCGCCCTGCTCGGCCGGCGCGTTGGAGGCGACCTTCTCGTCCTTGCGCGGCGCGATGCGGGCGGTGATCTGCTGCACCTTGCCTTCGCGGTTGACGGTCAAGGTGGCGCTGGAGCCGGCGGTGAGCGAGGCGACGCGGCGCGACAGGTCGCGCGAATCCTCGACCGGCTTGCCGTCGATGGCGAGCACGACGTCGCCCTGGTGCAGGCCGGCCTTCGCCGCCGGACCGTCGGGCACGACGCTGGCGATGATGGCGCCCTTGGGCTCGTTCATGCCGAGCGACGAGGCGATCTCGGGCGTGATCGACTGGATCTCGACGCCGAGCCAGCCGCGCGCGACGCGGCCATGCGCCTCGAGCTGGGCGACGACGTCGTGGATCGTCGAGGCCGGAATGGCGAAGCCGATGCCGACGCTGCCGCCCGAGGGCGAGAAGATCATCGAGTTCATGCCCACGACCTGGCCGCGCAGATCGAAGGTCGGGCCGCCGGAATTGCCGCGGTTGATCGGCGCGTCGATCTGGATGAAGTCGGTGTATGGGCCGTTGCCGATGTCGCGGCCGATCGAGGAAACGATGCCCGCGGTCACCGAGTTGGAGAGGCCGAACGGGTTGCCCACGGCCACCACCCAGTCGCCGACGCGAAGCGAGCGGTCGTCGCCGAACTCGACCGTCGGCAGCGTCTTGTCGCTCTTCACGCGCAGCACCGCGACGTCGGTGGCGGAGTCGGCGCCGACGAGCTTGGCGTCGAGGCTGCGCCCGTCGGGCAGCTTGACGGTGATCTTCTTGGCGCCGTCGATGACGTGGTTGTTGGTGACGATGATGCCGGACTTGTCGATGATGAAGCCGGAGCCCATCGACACCGCCTTGCGCGGCTGCAGCTGGCGGCCCTGGTTGTACTGCTGGAAGAGGTCGCGGAACGGCGCCGGCAGATCGTCGAGCTGGCTCAGCTGATCCTGCGGGCTTTCCTGCTCGATCGCGGTGATGGTGACGACGGCGGGGCTGACGCGCTCGACCAGATCGGCAAAGGAGAACGGCGCGCCGTTTTCCAGCATACGCGGGGCGGCGTGGGTGTCGATCTCATGGCCGCCGACCATGCGCACCGGCTCGGGCGCGGGGGCCGAAAGATGCGACTGCGGGAGCAGGCTGAACGCGCCCAGGCCCACCACGACGATCAACGCCGCCGAGCCCAGCGCGGTAATCTTCGAATTGCGTTTGACATACTCGACCCAATCCCGACGCGACATCACCGATTCTCCTGGAATTCTGCGGCGGAGACGCGCACTGCCGGCGCCTTCGACCGCCCCTCACATAGGCCTCTCAGGTTACGCAACCTTCTCCGTAACATTACAAATAGGTTATCCGGCCAAGCCGGATTCCACACCGTGTCTTCGTTTTAGAGATTTTCCGAGGACCCCTCCCCCCAGGGAGAAAACGGGTCTCTATATCTTGGGGAAGAAGGCGCCCCCGCCTACCTCCATTTGAACCGCAGTTTTTGGGAGGGGCACCGCCCTCGCGGTCTGGAACCGCCTCAGCACGACGATTCATCCAGGAGTGTACTCGCTCGCGAGCTTCCCAGCTAGAAGAGATCGATCGTGACGCGCCGATTGCCCGCGGGATTGCACGGATCCAATAATTCGTTCGAGGTCCTGACCTTGATCCTTGCCGTCACGCCGCGCGCGACGAGGACTGCCCTCACCGCTTCGGCCCGGCGCCGCGCCAGGGCGGGACAAAGCCCCGCGACCGCGTGCTCGTCGGGGTCGCAATAGCCGGTGACGTTTGCATGCTCGGCACGAGGCGCGGCAACGACGGCCTCCCGGATCATCATGATCGCTTTCGGTCCGAGCTCGGCGCTCCCGGGCTCGAAGAACACTATCGGGATGATGTCGCAACGCGCGGCGGTCGCCCACGCAAGCAACAAGAAGATCGCGCGCTTCATGTTTCCGCCCCGCTGCGCTTGCGCGCACGCAGCACGACCACCGCGCCGACTCCGGCAGCGAGCAGCAGCACCACCACCGGCCCTATCCACAATACATACGTATCGGCCTGGAACGGCGGGTCCATGAGGATGAAATCGCCGTAGCGGGCGACGAGGTAGTCCTTGATCTGCGCGTCGCTCTCGCCCTTGCGGATGTGCTCGCGGATCAGCCGGCGCAGGTCGGCGGCGAGCGGCGCGTTCGACTCGTCGATGGATTCGCCCTGGCAGACCAGGCAGCGGAACTCCTTCTGCAAGCCACGCGCGCGCGCTTCCTGCGCCGGGTCGGAAAGCAGCTCGGGCGCGGGCACCGCGAGCGCCGCGCTCGACGCGAACAGCAGCGCGAGCAAAAGACGCTTCATGCGGCCGCAGGCTCCGCCGCCTCGCGCGCGAAGAACATCGCGCGCACGCGGCTCCACAGGCTCGCAAGCCCGCCCAGCGCCATCAGCCCCGCGCCGAGCCATATGAACGGCGCGAGCGGATTGACGTAGGCGCGCAAGGTCCACTTGCCTTGGCCGCGGTCGTCGCCGAGCGCGACATAGAGGTCCTCGAAACCGTTGGTGCGGATCGCGGTCTGCACCGTCTCCTGGCCCTCGGCCGGATACATGCGCCGCTCGGGGCTGAGATGCGCGACCACGCGGTCGCCCGAGAGCACGTCGATATCGGCATGCGCGGCGCGGTAGTTCGGGCCTTCCAGCCCGCGCACGCCGTCGAAGCGGAGGTCATAGCCGCCGATGGTCATCACTTCGCCGGGCGCAAGCACTTCGAGCGACTCGACGCGCCACAGATTCGTCCCGGCGACGCCCATCAAGGTGATGCCGAGACCGGCATGCGCCAGGATCGCCGCCAGCGCGGCGACGGAGATGGTGCGCTCGCGCAAACGCTTGACCAGATCGACCGCGCTGGCGCCGATCACCCATCCTGCGACGGCGAAGGCACCCGCGCCGACCAGCGCGCGCGGCGACGCGACCGCCAGCACGACGACGGCCGTCGCCGCCGCGAAGCCCAGCGCGGGCAGCAGCGTGCGGAACGCCGCGTTAAGATCGCCGCGCCGCCAGTTCAGCCTGGGACCGAAGGGCAGCACGATCATCAGCGCGATGAAGATCGGCGCGAAGAACACCTCGAAGAACGGCGCGCCGACCGAGATCTTCATTCCGAAGGCCGCGAGCACGATGGGATAGACGGTGCCGAGGAACACCACCGCCAGCGCGCCGACCAGGAAGATGTTGTTGACCAGAAGCGTCGTCTCGCGGCTGACGGGCGCGAACGCGCTGCCGCTTTCGAGCTTCGACGCGCGCCAGGCGAACAGGGTCAGCGCGCCGAGGATCGCGACGCTGAGGATCAGCAGGATGAACACGCCGCGCTTGGGATCGCTGGCGAAGGCATGCACCGAGGTGATCACGCCCGAGCGCACCAGGAAGGTGCCGATCAAGGACAGCGAGAAGGCCATGATCGACAAGAGCAGGGTCCATACCCGGAACGCGCCGGTGCGCTCGGTCGCGAGCGCGCTGTGCAGAAGCGCGGTCGCCACCAGCCAGGGCATCAGCGACGCGTTCTCGACGGGGTCCCAGAACCAGAAGCCGCCCCAGCCGAGATCGTAATAGGCCCACCACGAGCCGCCGGCGATGCCGAGCGTCAGCGCGATCCAGGCGATCAGCATGAACGGCCGCGCGGCACGCGCCCAGGCGCGGTCGATGTCGCCGGTGAGCATCGCCGCGGCGGCATAGGCGAAGGTCGCCGAAAGCCCGACATAGCCGGTGTAGAGCGTCGGGGGATGGAAGGCCAAGCCCGGGTCCTGCAGCAGCGGGTTGAGGCCCGCGCCCTCGAACGGCATCGGGTCGAGCCGCGCGAACGGGTTCGAGGTCAGCAGGATGAAAAGGATGAACGCGGCCGCGAGCAAACCCTGCACGCCGAGCGCGGCCGCGGTCAGCTGCTCGCCGCCGCGCTTGAGGAACGCGATCGCGGCCGAATAGACCGACAGCACCAGCACCCACAAAAGCATCGAGCCTTCATGGTTTCCCCAGACGCCGGTGATCTTGTAGATCAGCGGCTTCAAGGTGTGCGAATTGTTGGCGACGTCGGCGATGGAGAAGTCCGACGTGACGAAGCCGGCCATCAGCGCCCCGAAGGACAGCGCCACGAAGACGAACTGGCCGAGCGCCGCGCTGGTCGCGATGCGCGCGGCGTTCGCGGAGCGCAGCCCCATCAGCCCGCCGCCCGCCTGCACGATGGCCAGCGCCAGCGCGAGGCACAGCGCCAGCTGGCCGATCTCGCCGGTCACGTCGCCAAACCCTTCACGTCGCCAGATCCTTCACGTCGCCAAACCCTTCATGTCGACAACTTCCGTCATTGGCCTTCCTTCCAACGGCCGGAACGCTTCAGGGCGTCGACGACCTCGGGCGGCATGTAGCGCTCGTCATGCTTGGCGAGCACCTCGTCGGCGTCGAAGGTGCCGGCGGCGTCGAGGCGGCCCATCGCCACCACGCCCTGGCCCTCGCGAAACAGCGCCGGCAGCACGCCAGCGAACGCCACCGGCATGCGCGACTTGCCGTCGGTGATGACGAAGCTGACCGCCGCACCCTTGCCGTGACGCACGCTCCTGCCCTCGACCAGCCCGCCGATGCGGAAGGCGGTGCCGGGGCGGATGTGCTTCGCCGCGACGTCGCTGGGGCTGTAGAAATAGAGAACGTTGTCCTGAAGCGCATAGACCACGAGCGCAGCGCCGCCAGCGCCCGCGACGAGCAGGGCGATGGCGAAGGCGAGACGTCGGCGCTTCTTGGGAGTCATTTTCGAAGACTAACAGTCACGGCCGGGACTATAGGGGCGGAGGCGCTCAACTCAAACGCGTCAGAGCGCCCTGCTTCCGCCGGAATCGGAGCAGAGGCTTTCGGCATCGTTTGTCGGGGGATCGCCATGAAAGCCATTCGTTTTTCGGTGCTCGCGCTCGCCGCGCTCGTCGCCGCGGCCTGCCTGCCGGTCCAGACCAAGGCGCCCATCGGCCAGTCGGTCGGCTACCATCCCGACCCGGCGCTGCTCGGCGTCTGGAAAGGCCATGGCGAAGACTCGGGCAACGAAGACTCGGGCAACAAGGAGGGCGACAAGGACGGCATCATCGTCTTCCTGAAAGACGGCGAGGACGGCATGACCGCCATCCTTTGCGGCCCCGACGGCGGCGGTGAGTGGGAAGCCTTCGCGGTCCACGCCGCCAAGCTCGGCGGCCGCACCTATATGAGCGTGCGCGAGCAGGTGAAGGACGGAAAGCCCGTCGACGACGAGGACGCCAAACACGAGATCGCGCTCGCCTATCGCATCGCGAACGGCAGGCTGGTCATGACGCTTCTGGACGAGAAGGCGACCGCGGCCGCGATCCACGCGGGCAAGATCAAAGGCGAGGTCGAAAGCGGCGGCACGGGCGACGTGCGCATCACCGCCGATGCCGCGGCGCAGGACGCCTTTTTCGCGACGCAGGAAGGGGCCGCATTGTTCGGCGCCAAGCTGCTGACGATGCGAAAACTGGACTGACGTGAAGTTGTCGTCCAAATCTTGACAACAATCCTCACGTCAGCCAACATCCGACAATGGACTACGCCGAGCGGACGAGGCTCGAGCAGCTGGGGCTCTCCGCTGCCGAGGCCGGGATCTATCTGACCCTGTTGCGGAACGGCCCGCTCGGCGCGAGCGCGATCGCCGCGGCGACGGACATCCCGCGCACCAGCGTCTATCCCGCTCTCTCCTCTCTGGCGGACAAGGGCCTGATCGAGGAAAGCGCCGGCCATCGCGGCCGGTTCTCGCCGCTGTCGCCCCAGACCGCCCTGCCCGCCCTCATCGCGCGCCAGGAGGAATCCCTGCTGCGACGCCGGGCGCTGGCGCAGGACCTGGCCGAGACCTTGGAAGCGGCGACGGAGACCAACGAGGTCGGCGCCGACGACTTCGTGCAAGTGCTGCGCGATCCGCGCGCCGGCGTCGACCGCTTCACGCGCCTCGAGCTCGAGGCCGAAGAGAGCATGGACATCTTCACCAAGCCGCCCTTCTTCAACCGCAACGAAAACGCCCCGCAGCTCAAGGCGATGAACCGCGGCGTGCGCGTGCGCTCGATCTACGAGAAGGCGGCGGTGGACGATCCGGCGGTGAAGCCGCATCTGCACAAATGGCTCGGCGGCGGGGAAGAGGGACGCATCTATGACGGCGTGCTGCCGCACAAGATGGCGATCTTCGATTCCAAGGTGGTGCTGATGCCGATGATCATGCCGGCCGACCAGACGCGGATCCTGATCATCCGCAACGCCGAGCTGGCGCTGAGCTTCAGCCTGGCGTTCCAGCATGTGTGGGAAAGGTCGCAGCCCTTGGCCCCTGCAACCGCCGGGACGCCGCGCAAGGTCCGATCCGGAGTCGCATGAGCCATGGACCCCAGGGTGCGCATCGTGACCGGCCTCATGCGAGAGAATCTCGACCGGCCGTGGCCGACGGAAAAGCTGGCCGGCATCGTCGGGCTTTCGGCGACGCATCTGCGCCGCCTCTTCCGCAGCGAGACCGGCGTCAACCTCTCGCAATACGGCAGGCAGCTGCGCATGACCGAAGCCTGCCGGCTTCTGCAGACGACGTTCCTGAGCGTGAAGCAGGTGGCGGCCAAGGCCGGCGCCGGCGACGTCAGCCATTTCGTGCGCAGCTTCGAGAAGACCTACGGCATGTCGCCGACGCAGTACCGGCGTCGTGTTTCCGTCACTCAGGACTTTCGGCCTGAGAGTGCGCGAATGGCCGAGTTGGCCAACGAATAGCCGCTGCCGCCAACACTGCCTGCTTTCCGTTCGCCGGGAAAAAGTCATTCTCCGTCGCGCAAAGACGAAAAAAGGAATTCGCCCATGTTCAAGCCGCTTCTTGCTCTCCCAGGCGTGCTGCTCTGCGGCGCGGTCCAGGCCGCGACCACGACCTTCGATCTCGCAGGTGCGACGACCACCATCGCCTATAGCATCAACGACGCAGGACAGATCGCCGGAACCGGCATCGAGAGCAGCGGCAGGATGCACGGCTTCGTGCGCGAGGCCGACGGCACCGTGACGGTGCACGACGTTCCCGAAACCCATGGCACCGAGGTCTTCGCGATCAATGCCGGCGGCGCGATCGTGGGTCACTATTATGACAACCAGGTCTTCGCGTCGCATGGCTTCACGCAGGCGGCGGACGGCACGTTCTCGCAGTTCGACGTCCAGGGCGCGACCGGAACCACGGCGCACGCCATCAACGACCGCGGCTGGACGACCGGCTATTACACCGACGGCCAGGCCGTCTCGCACGGCTTTCTGCGCAAGGCCAGCGGCAAGATCGTGACCTTCGATCCGCAGGACTCGCAGCAGAACCTTCCGCAGGCCATCAACAACAGCAACCAGATCGCGGGCTTCTACTACGACACCAATGCCAGGCCGCAGGCCTATGTGCGCGCGGCCGACGGCACGATCGCCAAGATCACGCCCGAAGGCTCGATCTCCAGCTTCGCCGAAGCCATCAACGACAAAGGTGTCGTGGTGGGGACCTGGGCGGACGGCAACTTCGTGCCGCACGGATATGCGCGCGCGGCCGACGGCACGATCACGACCTTCGACGTGACGGGCGCGACCGCGACCTATCCCCGCGGCATCGATCCTCAAGGCGCCATCGCGGGCGACTATGCCGACGGCAGCGGCGTCTTCCACGCCTTCCTGCGGCATCGGGACGGCACCATCGCGACCTTCGATCCGCAAGGCTCGGTGAGCACGCATGGCTGGGGCATCGATCGCGCCGGCGCGGTGGTCGGCGGCTTCGGCGACGGCCATGCGGGTCACGGCTATATCCGCGCGCGCGCGAAATAAGCGCGCATCGCACGCATGCGAAAGGCCGGGCGCGTTGCCCGGCTTTTTCGTTCAGTGCCCGCCGCCCGTGTGCAGGATCGCGCGCGCCTCGGCGCCGGTGTCGTAGCCCAAGCCTTCGGCGGTGAGCACGATCTGGCGCGGATAGTCGGCGCGCGCCAGCCCTTTGCGCGCCAGGGCGTGCCACACCGACTCGTTGTAGAGCCCGGTCGCGTCCCTGCCTCCCACCACCGCGTCGCCGAGGTGGAAATGATCGCCATGCGCCGACGGGAACTGCGAGATCGACGCTTCGCCCCTGTCGTTCATCGCGGCGGCGCCCGGAATGCGCGCGATCGCCTGAAGCAAGGTCAGCGTGCGCAGCTGCAACGGGTTGAGCTTGAGCGGATTGTTCCTAGGCGGCATGCATCTCCTCGCGCGTATCCGGCCACTCCGGCGCATCGCTGCCGGGAACCGGCGGCGGATTGCGCCATGCGGGCGGCGTCTTCGGCATCCGGACCACGGGGCCCAGACGGTCGAGCCGTCCGTCCGCGGTTTCGCACGATTGGAGATAGCGGTCGAGTCCTTGGGCGCTCCAGCTTTGCGGCGCGGCGTCCGCCTTGCCCAGCGACTGCAGCCACATCGCGGTGGCGCCGAGCGAGACCTGCACGTGCCAGCTTCCGCCTTCGCGGATGCGCCGCAGCAGTGCCGCGGCAGCGCCCGCCGCGGCGAGATAGCCGGTGACATAGTCGCAGGCCGCCGCGGGGATCAGCGCGGGCGCAGCGTCGCGGCTCTTGCTCTTGAACTGGCCCTGCTCGTGGGCGATGCCCGTCGCCGACTGCGCGAGCTGCTCCCAGCCGCGACGACCGGCCCACGGCCCGTCATGGCCGTAGCACGACACCGACACATAGGTGATGCCGCGCGCGACATGGGCGAGCGCCGCCGGCGTGAAGCCGAGCTTGGCGAGCGCGCCGGGACGGTAGGAATCGACGAAGACATGCGCGTTGCGCACCAGCTGGCGCAGGCGCTCGGCATCCGCCGGCTTGACCAGGTCGAGGAAGGCGGAGCGCTTGCCCGAGCCGGTGTCGAGATCGAAGAGCTCGGTGGTGTCGAGACGCTCGGCGCGCACGTTGAGCACCTCGGCGCCGTAGGAGGCGAGCGTGCGCCCCGCGCTCGGTCCCGCCAGCACGCGCGTCAGGTCGAGCACGCGCACGCCGTCGAGCGGCATCGCGGACTCGGACAGGCGCAGCGGCGGCGCCTCGCCGATCTTCTTGAGAACGATGGGCGCGGTGTTCGCGAGCGCGCGGCCTTGCGCGGTCTCGGCCCATTCCTCGCGCGTGCGCACCACGCAGCCGGCGAGATTCATGAAGGCGAGCGATTCCTCGAGCGCGTAGGAATTCCATTTGGCGACCGCGGCCGCGACGGCTTCGCGCGTGTCCTTGGCATTGAGCAGGTCGAGCGTGCGCGGCCATTGCCGCGGGAAGCCGCCATGCAGGTGTATCCAGCGTCCGTCGCCGCAGCGATAGAGCCCGACCGTCGCCGCGTTTTCCGCCGGACGCGGCAGCGTCGCGCCGTCGCGGCGGATGAAGGTGAAGGAGAGAAGCGAGGCCGCCGCCGCGTTCAGGTCGAGCGCGATCTCCTGGCGGTCCCCGCCGCGCAGGCGCCAGATCTCGCCCGCGATCACGGCGCTCAAGCCGAGCGAGGACGCGGCCGCTTCGGCGCAGCGGAACGGGGTGGCGAGAATGGGGTCGGCGCCTTCGAAAACCGGCGCCGAGAGCGGCGCCAAGCCCGTGATGCGATTGAGGAATTCGAAGGCCTTGCGGGGACTCATGCAACTCTCCAGCCGCCCGGTATAGTCCGAGCGTTACGCCCCGCCGCCAAACTGTAACACATCGCAGAGGTACGTCCATGCCGGGACCATTTGATGGCATTCGTGTGATCGACTTCGGCCGCTATATCGCAGGGCCGTTCTGCGCCGCATTGCTCGGCGATCTCGGCGCCGAGGTCATCCGCGTCGAGAAGCGCGACGGGCGCGAGGACCGCACGCTGGTCTCGCTGGCGCAGAACGAGGACGGCTCGCCCCGCGAAGGCGCGATGTTCCTGCAGATGAACCGGGGCAAGAAGAGCATGACGCTCGATCCCATGTGCGAGGCCGGGCGTGACGTCGTAAAACGATTGGTGCGTTCGGCCGACGTGGTCGTGGCCAATCTTCCGGCCGAGACCTTGACGGCGATGGGGCTCGACTGGGACAGCGTCTCGGCCGTCAATCCGCGCGCGGTGCTGGCGGTGGTCAGCGCCTTCGGGATGGAGGGACCTTATGCGACGCGCGTCGGCTTCGACGGCGTGGCGCAGGCGATGTCGGGCGCGGTGTGGTTCGCGGGCACGCCCGAGCAGCCGGTGCGCGCCGCAGCGCCCTGGGTCGATTTCGGCACGGCGTCATTGCTGGCGCTGGGCGTGTCGGCCGCTTTGCGCGCGCGCGAGACGACGGGCCTGGGCCAGATGGTCGAAGGCGCGCTTCTGCGCACCGCGCTCACCTATTTCTCGCCGACGCTGATCGAAGAGGCGGTCTTGAAGATCGACCGCCAGCCCACGCTCAACCGCAGCCAGACCGCCGGGCCATCCGATATCTACAAAGCCAAGGACGGCACGTGGATCACCGTCGCGGTGAACGGCGATCCTCTCTTCCGCCGCGCCGCCAGGCTGATCGGCGCGCCGGAGTGGCTCGACGATCC
Source organism: Alphaproteobacteria bacterium (assembly GCA_019247845.1). Classification (GTDB taxonomy): domain Bacteria; phylum Pseudomonadota; class Alphaproteobacteria; order Micropepsales; family Micropepsaceae; genus Rhizomicrobium. The sequence goes on from JAFBAL010000052.1 coordinate 29,213, forward strand.
GCGCTTCGCATCCGACAAGGCCCGCGGCGACAACGGCGAGATCATCAGCGAACGCGTCGGCAAATGGGTCGCCGAGCGCGACGCCGCCGACGCCATCGCGCAGTTCGAGGCCGCGCGCGTGCCGGCGGGCCCGGTGCTGCGGCCGCGCGAGACGCTCGCCGACGCGCACGTCAAAGCCGGCGATTTCTTCAGCGACGTCGACTTCCCCGGCATCGGCAAGGCGCCCGTCGCCGCCACGCCGGTCAAGCTGCACGGCACGCCGGGCGAGGTGCGCGCCCGCCCGCCGCTGCTGGGCGAGCATACCGATCAGGTCTTGCGCGAGCTCGGCTATTCGCCGGCGGAGATCGATGCGCTCAAGGCCGAGGGGGCGGTGTGAGGTGGCGGGGAATATCCATGGCTTGATGCAGAACGCGCACGATGCCGACATCCTCACCCACCATGCGATAGATGATCACGTGTGATCCCACGAGCATCTGCCAGTAGCCCGTGTGGAATCCGCGACAGGCACGGCCACGTTTTGGATTTTCCGCTATTCTCTCGAATGCGTTCCAGATATCGCGGATGTAGCGCTCCGCCTGGCCTTCTCCCCAACGCTGCGCCGAATGATTCGAAATCCCAGGTCGGCGCGCACTTCGGCAGCGAGCGTGAAGCGGCCCATTGCTCGGCCGCGCTCTTCTCTTTCCTGTTGCTACGCATTTCCACGAGAAACTCTTCGAGGTCGAAAGGTTCCCCGAAGCCGCTGACCTCCCCTTCCTCGATTGCCGCGCGAAGGGCGGCGAGCCTTTTCTCCCGCTCTTCCAGAAGCACCGCGATGTCGCGAACGACCTCGTCGCCGCTTTGATGGTGCCCCTCGGCGATCATCGCGTCGATGATATCGTTGAGGCGCTCGCAAAGAATGGAAAGCTTTTCCATTTGCGGCGTATAGCCGAAACCGGCGTCTAACAGGCTGTTGAAGAAGTCTCTGGCGGATCGTTTGTGATCGTGATTCCCTTGTGCTGGCTCGGCCGAGGGATGGGCGATGCGTGGAAGCGACGAGCGTTCTGGATCGTTGTTCAGTTATGTGGACCTTGAGGCTCGGGTGCGGC
>JAFBAL010000041.1 GCA_019247845.1 Alphaproteobacteria bacterium
AGCGCGCGCTTGGTCGCGGGCAGGGGCGCTTCCAGCATGATCACCGGATCGCCGCCGATGACGGTCATGTGGTGGATACGCGCGAGCGGCTTCACGCCCAGCGCCTTCAAGCCCTTCTCGTTGACGATCATCACGCCCGAGGCGCCGTCGCAGATCTGGCTCGAGGTCGCGGCCGTGATCGCGCCGCCTTCGCGCAGCAGCTTGACGCCCTTGATGCCGTCGAGGCTGACGTCGAAGCGGATGCCTTCGTCGACCGTGTGCTCGGCCTCGCTGCCGTCGTCGAGCTTGATCTTGAGCGGCACGATCTCGCTCTTGAAATTGCCGGCCTGCGTCGCCGCGATCGCCTTCTGATGGCTCTTGAAGCCGTATTCGTCGAGCTGGTCCTTGGTCAGGCCGTACTTTTCGGCCATCATCTCGGCGCCCATGAACTGGCTGAACTGGATGCCGGGATAGCGCGCCTGGAGCTCGGGGCTCATATAGGTGCCCATGCCCTCCTTCATCGCCAGCATCACCGAGGCGCCCATCGGCACGCGCGTCATGCTCTCGATGCCCATGGCGATGGTGCAGTCCATCGCGCCCGACATCACCGCCTGCGCCGCGAAATGCAGCGACTGCTGCGACGACCCGCACTGGCGGTCGACGCTGGTCGCGGGCACGCTTTCGGGCAGGCGCGACGCCATCACCGCGTTGCGCGCGACGTTGACGGCCTGCTGGCCGACCTGCATCACGCAGCCGCAGATCACGTCTTCCACGGCCGCCGGATCGATGCCGCTGCGGTCGAGCAGCGAGTCGATGACCTGCGCGCCCAGATCGACCGGATGCCAGTCCTTCAGCTTGCCGCCCTTCTTGCCGCCCGCGGTGCGCGCCGCGGCCACGATGTATGCTTCGCCCATGCTAGTCTCCTCGATATTGCCGGGGCCATTATCACCGCCGCCGCAGCCGCAACAAGCGAGAGTTATGAAGCTAACGTAAGGGTAGGCCTATGAAGAACGAGACATTGGCCGCGCAGGGCCTGGGCTGGGTCGACGAGGCGACGCGCGCCATATCGCCGCCGCTGCACGCATCATCGACTTACCTGCGCGACGTCGACAACGGCTATCGCTCGGGCCGCGCCTATATCCGCGCCGACAATCCCGCCTTCGACCAGCCCGAGGCGCTGCTCAATGCGCTGGAGGGCGGCGCGGGTGCGGCGCTGTTCGCGTCGGGCATGGCCGCGGCGGTGACGGCGTTCTTGAGCTTGGGCAGCGGCGATCACGTGATCGCGCCGAAGACGATGTATTGGGGCTTGCGGGGCTGGCTCGCCGAATGGAGCGCGGACGTCGATCTCGTCGACATGAGCGATCCGGGTGCCGTGCGCCGCGCGCTCAGGCCGAACACCAGGCTCGTCTGGGCGGAGACGCCGGCCAATCCGACCTGGGACATAGCCGATCTCGCCGCGCTGGCCGAGATCGCGCATCGCGCCGGCGCGCGCCTCGCCGTGGATTCGACCTGCGCCACGCCGGTGCTGACGCAGCCCATAGCGCTCGGCGCGGACCTGGTGATGCATTCGGCGACGAAATACCTGAACGGCCACAGCGACCTGATCGCCGGCGCGCTCGTCACCGCGCGCGACGACGACTATTGGCAGCGCATCCTCGGCAATCGCGCGCATATGGGCGCGGTGCTCGGCTCGTTCGAGGCATGGCTGTTGCTGCGCGGCATGCGCACGCTGTTCCCGCGCGTTCGGATCGCATGCGCGAACGCGATGGCGCTGGCCGAGCGGTTGTCGGCGAACCCGAACGTCGCGCAGGTGCTCTATCCGGGCCTGAAAGGATTCAAAGGTCACGACATCGCCGTGCGCCAGATGAAAGGCGGCTTCGGCGGCATGCTGTCGATCCGCGTGAAGGGCGGCGAGCAGGCGGCGATCGGCGCTGCGGCGCGGGTGAAGATCTGGAAGCGCGCCACCTCGCTCGGCGGCGTCGAGAGCCTGATCGAGCATCGCGCCTCGGTCGAGGGACCGGACACGCCGTGCCCGCCCGACCTGTTGAGGCTCTCGGCCGGCATCGAGGACGTGGACGACCTCGTTGCCGACCTGGAGCAGGCCTTGGGTTAGAGCCGGCTTCCCAGGATGAAGCCGAGCAGCAGTGCGATGATGGAGGCCAGGACCGGGTTGTCTGCGACGAAGCTGCGAGCTTCGGCGAAGATTTCGGTTTCGCTTGTATCGTCGGGTGTGAGAGGCATGGTGGTCTCGAGCGCCGTGGGCCCGGGATCGCCGGGCCCACGCGCAGTTCACGAATAGAGCTTGCGGTCGGTCTCGATCTGGCCGGCCGTGTAAGGCGGCGCGTTTTCGTCGAACCTGGTCCAGCCGGTCTGGCGATAGGCCGTGGCGCGCGCCGCGGTGTCGACGGAGGACCGGTTCAAGACCTCTTGATACCGCGCGCCGTCGTCGTCGGCCACGCGCGCGATCAGCAGCGCGCCGCCGCGCCGGATGGCTTCGGCATAGATGTCGGCGTCGTCCTTGCTGACGCCGGATTCGACCAGCGCGCCGACGATCCCGCCGGTCACGCCGCCTGCCACGACGCCCGCCAGCGTCGAGGCGAGCCAGCCGGCCGCCACGATGGGCCCGATGCCCGGAATCGCCAGCGCGCCCAATCCGGCCGCCAGACCTGCCGCGCCCGCTGCGACACCGCCGACGGCAGCGCCGGTGCGCGCACCCTCGGTGCGGTCGTCGACGCCGTCGCGGTCCTCGTCGTGGCGCACGTCGACGGTATCGACGCGGTCGTCCTTGTAGCGGCCCTCGACGTTGTTCGCGACGATGCTGATGTCGCCGTTGTCGACGCCCGCCGCCTCGAGTTCGCGCGCCGCCTGACGCGCCGCTTCATAGTCCGGATAGAGCCGGGAGATCTTCGCTGTCATGGGATGTTCCTTGCTTTTTGTTTGTCCGGCAGGTCAGTCGGCGTTCACGTTGCCCTGATAGTCGAGGCTGACATGGACGCGGTGGCCGCCCTTGGTCGCCGTCGCGCGCCACACGCCGTTGCCGTCCTTCTGAAGCCCGCTGACATGGCTGTAGCCCATGGCGGCGATGCGCGACTGGGCTTCGGATTGCGTGTAGCTGTTGGCGCCTTTGACCGGCGCGTCGGAATTGTTGCCGCTGTCGGTCTTGACGGCCGGGTTCTGCGGACCGCTCTGCGCGGGCGTCTGCGCGCCGGCAAGAGTGGTCGAGGCGGCGAGCAGCGCCGCGGATATGGCTAGCGCCATCATTCGCATGGGGGTCTCCGATAGGTGGATGCCCCGCAATAACTCCGGCGGACGCGAGGTGTTCCTCGCGCCCGGGAATTAGGATCGTATGGTTGCTGACAGTCGGGGCGCGGGCTTCAAGCCGCGGCGCGCTTGTCGCCGTTGCCGCCGCGGTGGCGGCGATGACGGAACTTGCGCTTCTTGGCGTAGTCGCGCATCGGCAGCGGCTGCTTGCCGTCGGGCCGCTTGGCCTGTTGCTGGGCAGGCGCGTCGCCGATCGCCTCGATCTTGCGCTTCACCAGCCGCTCGATGTCCTTGAGGAAACCGAGCTCGTCCGGCGAGACCAGCGAGATGGCGATGCCTTCGGCGCCGGCGCGCGCGGTGCGGCCGATGCGGTGCACGTAGCTCTCCGGGTCGTTGGGCAGCTCGAAGTTGATCACATGCGTGATGCCGTCGACGTCGATGCCGCGCGCCGCGATGTCGGTCGCCACCAGCAGGCGCGAGCGCCCGGCGCGGAAGTTCTCCATCGCGCGGACGCGTGCGTTCTGCGACTTGTTGCCGTGGATCGCGTCGGCGGCGATGCCCGCCTTCTCCAGATGCTCGACGACCCGGTTGGCGCCGTGCTTGGTGCGGGTGAAGACGATGACGCGTGCCAGCGCCGGATCGGCGAGCAGGTTGACAAGCATGCGGCGCTTGTCCTGCATGGCCACGTGGTAGAGCTTCTGGACGATGCGGTCGGCGGTGACGGTCGGCGGCGCCACGTCGACGCGCACCGGATCGTGCAGCATCTCGGCCGCCAGATGCGCCACGTCGTTCGGCATGGTGGCCGAGAACAGGAGCGACTGGCGCTTCTTCGGCAGCGCGCCCACGATGCGGCGGACGTCGCGGATGAAACCCATGTCGAGCATGCGGTCGGCTTCGTCGACGACCAGCATGGCGACCTTGTCCAGGCGCACATGCTTCTGCGACGCGAGATCGAGCAGGCGGCCGGGCGTGGCGACGAGGATGTCGACGCCGCCTTTGAGCGCGTTGACCTGCGAGAACTGGTTCACGCCGCCCAGGATCACCGCCTGGCGCAAGCCGGTGTGGCGGCCATAGATCTTCAAGGATTCGCCGATCTGGATGGCGAGCTCGCGCGTGGGGCTGAGGATCAGCGCGCGCACGCACTTCGGCTCCAGCTTGACGCGGTCCTTCGCCAGGGTCTGCAGCAGCGGCAGGCCGAAGGCGGCGGTCTTGCCGGTGCCGGTCTGGGCGATCCCCAGCACGTCGCGGCCCGACAGGATCAGCGGAATGGTCTTGGCTTGGATCGGCGTCGGCTCGGCGTAGTTCTCGGCTTCGAGCGCGCGCAACAGCGGCTCGGCAAGGCCGAGCTCGGAAAACTTGGACAAAACGGTACTCCTCACAAATGAATGCACGACGGCATGGTGTTGCCTGCCACGCACATCTGGGAGGAAACGGGATTTTGCGACGAATGCGGGCCCGAAGGCGCGCCTGGTGCGATCGCTTGATTTGCACCCTATATCGGGGCGCCCTAACAATATGTCAACCGGGACGGGGCGATTTCCATGGCCAGCGACACTTTCGGCTTCCTTGTCGACCAGAACACGCTGATCGCGGTCATTCTGGGCGCGGTTCTGGCAACAATCGGCGGCTTCACCGCCACCATCTTCGAGCGCCACCTGGACAAGCGCGAGCGCGAGCGCAACGCGGCGCTGTTCTTCGGCGAGATCCTGTCGTCGCTCGCCATCATCCTGCGCTTCGCCGACGAGACCAAGAAGATCGGCGAGCCCTATGGCCCGGTCACCATGCGCATGCTGCGCTCGGCCAGAAGCGAGCTCGACATCTACGACCGCAACCGCGAGAGCATCTTCGACCTGCGCGACGCCGAGCTGCGCGCGCGCATCCAGACATTGCTCATCCGCATCTCGATGCCGATCGACGGCGTGATCGAGGCGAGCGACGACATCAAGGCGATGCGCGACAAGCTGCGCGGCATGAGCGACGCCCCCGCGCGCAAGGAGCTGGAAGAGCGCGTCGTCGTCGACGAGCGCCGTCGCGAGGCGGGCTACGAGTTCATCATCACCACCGCGGCCGAGCTCAAAGGCGTGATCGACGGGCTGGCGCCGGTGGCCGGCCAGTCCTTCGAGCGGCTCGACCGCGTCGCGAACTCCTGAAAAGAAAAAGGGCGGCCCCTTTCGGAGCCGCCCCGTTTCCAGTCCGGTTTCTGGCCGTCCCTGGCGCTTACTGCTGGCCGGGGCAGGCGTGGGTCATGTCGTCCGGGCCGTGCAGCGCGTACCAGCCGTTGGCCGAGGTGCTCGTCGGCGCGCCGAAATACGGCATGAACACCAGCGACTGCGGGTGATAGGTGAAGCCGTTCAGCGCCGCGTCGAACACGCCATAGGCCTTGGCCCTGATCACCAGCGGGTCGCCGTTCTCCATGATGGAGTTGTCGGTGCAGAAGACGTGGTTGTTGGTGAAGGGGTCGTCCTGCCACTCGCCGATCTCGTGGCTCGCCGCCGCGATGTCCTCGGAGAACACGCCGTCGGAGTCGTACTGGTCGACATAGGTCGTGTAGCCGTAGGTCTGCGTGCCGCCGCGGACGCTGTGATAGCCGCCGATGCAGCAGCCGCCCGACGTCAGATAGACGTCATAGGAGACGAAGAACGGGAAGGTATCCGGCGTGATGTCGGCCGCATGAGTGGTCATGTAGGTCCCGAGCTTCACGTCGAAATTGTTGATCGGATAGGTGCCGACCAGCGCGGTTTCGGACGACGTCGGGTTCTGGATCACCGAGCCTTCGGAGGCGGAGACGTTGACGACCAGCGGCTCGAGGTTCCTGTTCTTCGTGTAGTCGAGCACGGTGTGATAGGCCGTGTTGGTCGACACGCTGCTCCAGAAGTTGCAGCGCTGATAGACGTCGATGTACTGGCCCGTGCCGCAGTTGATCTTGCCGCTCTTGAACTTCTTGCCGTTGTCGAACAGCGGCGAAGCGAGCATGTTCTTGATCACGTTCTTCTTGCCGTTGACCTTCGCCTTCGACGGATCGAACGTCATGTTGCCGTTCGACGCGCCATAGACGAACACCACCGGGATGATGAAGGTCTTGATGTGCGTGTCGGTGTTCGAGGTCGCCGGGTCGGCGCCGACCTGGTGATAGTTGACGGTGTGGCCCTTGAGGTCGGTATAGCTGCCGGCCCAGTTCGCCAGCGTGCCGACAGGCTGCTTGCCGTTCGGATAGTTGAGCGGCGCGTGATCGGGGATCACGACGAACCGCGGAACCACCGGCTTCCCATTCCAAGTCGGCTCGGCGCTGGCGTTGCAGGCGAGCACGACGGCGCTGGCCAAGGCGGCAAGCGACGCTACGCTTTTGATCATGGACTTTACCCCTGAGATTTTGGCGATGGACCACCCATCAGCGCGCGGCACGTTACAGGGGGGAAAGGAAAGGCGTAAAGGACAAAACCGCAATGTCCCACAATATCTTAGAATGCGACAAAGCTCGGACTGCGAAGCATTCGCATTCCTGTTGCGCTGCACCTAAGCGTCCGGTCCAAGCAGCCGCGCCTGGCGTGCGAGCTTGGTCATGAGCCGGTCGAAAACGCGGCGCTCCTCGGCGCTGAGCGCGGAGAGGAACAGCTCCTCCAGGTGCAGCGCCAGCGGCACGATCCTGTCGTAGATCGCGCGTCCCTGCGGCGTGAGCGACAGGCGCGTGACGCGGCCGTCGTGAGCGTCGCCGCCGCGCGCCACACGTCCTGCGCGCATCAGTCCCGCAACCGCACGGCTCACCTGCACCTTGTCCATCGCGGTGCGATTCGCGACCTCGCGCGCCGCAAGTTCCGACGTCCCGCCCAGAACCGCCATCACGCGCCATTCGGGGATGGTCAGCCCGAACTCTTCGGAATAGTGCCGCGCGATCGCGCCCGACACGCGGTTCGACAGCACCGACAGGCGATAGGGCACGAAGCCGTCGAGGTCGAGGCCGGGAGCTGTCGCGGGGCGCGGCTTCGGCTCATTCGGCATCGGGCTGGTTCTTGGGCAGCGCCGCGTCGAAGGCGGGATGGGCCAGCGCCGCGGCTTCGATGCGCGCGAGCGTGGGATAGGGCGCAAGATCCAGCTCGACGCGCCGCGCATTGGCCATCTGCGGGATCAGGCAGACATCGGCCATGGTGGGCGTGTCGCGGTGGCAGAAGGCGCCCGTCTCCTCGTCGCGCGCGAGCTGAGCCTCGAGCGCCGCGAAACCTGTGGCGATCCAGTGGCGCTGCCAGGCCGCGACCGCCGCGTCGTCCTGGGACAGCGTCCGCTTCAGGTATTGCAGCATGCGCAGGTTGTTCAGCGGATGGATGTCGCAGGCGATCTGGTAGGCGATGGAGCGTACGCGGGCGCGGCCGAGCGGGTCGGCCGGCAGCAGCGGCGGTTCGGGCGCGATCTCGTCCAGATACTCGATGATGGCGAGCGACTGGGTGATCGTGTGGCCGTCGTGAACCAGCGCGGGGATCAGCTCTTGCGGGTTCAGCGCCTTGTATTCGGCCGCGTGCTGCTGGCCGCCGTCCTTGAGCAGGTGGACGTAGCGCGTTTCCGGCGCGATGCCTTTCAGGTTCAGCGCGATGCGCGCGCGGAACGCGGCCGAGGAGCGGAAGTAGCCGTAAAGCACGACGCGAGGAAGCGCTTCATCGCAGGACACGAGCTCAGCCATGGCGCGCGACTTTCTGGTCGATGGCGCCGAAGATCGAGGCGCCTTGCGCGTCCAGCATCTCGATGCGGATGCGGTCGCCGAACCTCATGAACGGCGTGACCGGCTTGCCTCCGGCAATGGTCTCGAGCGTGCGCTTCTCGGCCAGGCAGGCCGAGCCGACGTCGCCGTCCTTGTTCGACACGGTGCCCGATCCCACGATGGAGCCTGCCCCCAGCGCACGCGTCTTGGCCGCATGCGCGATCAGCTCGGCGAAGGAGAAGGTCATGTCGGTGCCGGCATCGGGATGGCCGAACGGCGCGCCGTTATAGGTGACGGCGAGCGGCAGGTGCAGCTTGGCATCGCGCCACGCGTCGCCCAGCTCGTCGGGCGTGACCGCGACGGGCGAGAAGGCGGACGCGGGCTTGGATTGGAAGAAGCCGAAATTCTTGGCAAGCTCCGCCGGGATCAGGTTGCGCAGGCTGACGTCGTTCACCAGCATCAAGAGCCTGATATGGCCGCCCGCTTCGTCCTTGCCGCAGCCGTAGGGAACGTCGCCGGTGACGACCGCGACCTCGCCCTCGAAATCGATGCCCCAGGCCTCGTCGGCCGCGACGATGTCGTCGCAGGGCCCGATGAACGAATCCGAGCCGCCCTGATACATCAGCGGATCGGTCCAGAACGACGGCGGCATCTCGGCGCCGCGCGCTTTGCGCACCAGCTCGACATGGGTGACATAGGCCGAGCCGTCGGCCCATTGATAGGCGCGCGGCAGCGGCGAGGCGCAGGCCTTGGGATCGAAAGGCCGTGCCTCGATGCTTCCCCGGTTGAGCGCGCGATAGACCGGCCCGAGCTCGGCTTCCGCCGCTTCCCAGTCGTCGAGCGCGGCTTGCAGCGTCGGCCAGGCATTGTTGAGGGTGCAGGTCTTCAGATCGCGGCTGACGACGACGAGCTTGCCGTCGCGGCCGCCCTTCAAGGATGCGAGTTTCATTTCAAATCGGCCTTGTCGGAAACGATGAGCGGGTTGGGCAGGGACAATGCGTCGCGCGGGTCGGCGAACAGCGCATGGGTCGCTTCCACGATCCGGTCGAGCTCTTTGCTCATCTCGGGATCGAGATCGCGACCCGCCGCCAGCCCCGCTTCGGGCGTGAAAGGCTCGTCGCCGTATTTCGAGTGGCGATGGAGGTAGACGTCGTCCCGGATCGCGGGGCTCTCGCTCGCCTCGCCCGGCAGCTCCAGGAACCGCCAGATGCGGGCGATCGTCTCGCGCGGATTCGACAGGAAGGTGCGGCTGTCGAGCGAGGCGGCGCGGTCGCCGAGGCGCTTCAGGTCCCTGGAGAACCGCGCGACCTGCAATTGCCATGTCAGGCCCGCGATCTCCAGATCGGTCAGGCCGGCCACCGCGCCCGGCGTCCAGCGCTGCGCCGTCTCGTCGTCGCCCCGGATCTCGTTGAACAGGCCGCGCACGAAACGCCGGCGGTTCTCGCCATAGCGCATGCAGGCCAGCAGGAAGCTGCGGCAGTCGCTGGCGAGGAAAAGCATCTTGCCGTCGGTCTTGGCCGCCGCGTCCGCCACCAGATAGTTCGACGCTGGCGCCGGCTTCAGCGTGACCGCCGCGCCATCGGCCCGGGGCCGGCTCAACAGGCGAAAGACCGCGTCCGAAAGCCAGGATATGTCGCCGCGATGCGTCCTGTCGGCGCGGCGGCGCATCTGCGCCACCCGGGCGAGGATCTGCGGCTCGAAGAGAGAGCGGTTGCGGCCCGCCACGTCGAGTGCCGCCGCGATCGCCGTCGAGCAGCAATAGGCCGAATGCCAGATGAAGTTGATGCGCGGCCGGGCGGAATCGTCCGCGACGAACCTGAAGGCGGCGGAAGCGGAAAGGCATCGCTGCGCGAGCAGCGTCTTGTTGCCTGCGCCGACGTCGAGGAGGTCGTGCCATCCCGGCCCGCCGGCGCCCACATCGGCGAAGCGGATCGCGCCCGTCTGCTCGTCGAGATCGATCGGGAACCAGCGCGGCTCGCCGATGATGGCGGCCGCGTCCGGATCGAGTTGCCGGTGCTGCCTCATCCGCCATTTGTAGCGGAGCGAGGACGGCGCCCGTTGCCGCAAATGTTTGAAACTTTGTCGGCGATGAGGGCTTGCGAGACACGTGGATACCGATCGCCGCATCATTTGATCGTCCAGCTCTCGGCATAGCTGGGGACTTCGGTCGCGACCGCCGCGGGGGCGATGTCCAGCGGATCGCGCGCGTCGATCATCACCGCGACCTCGTCGGTCATGGTCTTGGCCGCTTTGGCGCCCGCGGCGAAGGCCTTGGGATGCGGGCCGTGCGTGAAGCCGTTGGGATGCCACGTCACCATGCCGGGATGGATGTTGTCGCGGCTGAAGAACTCGCCCTGGTGATAGAAGATGACTTCGTCATAGTCGTCGTTGGAGTGGTAGAACGGCACCTTCAAGGCGCCGGGATCGCTTTCGATCGGGCGCGGCACGAAGGTGCAGACCACGAAGCGGTCGGCGACGAAGGTCGAATGCACCGACGGCGGGATATGATAGCGATGGCTCATCACCGGGCGGATGTCGCGCCAGTTGAGCTTGAGCGCGGTCAGGTTGCCCTTCCAGCCCACCGCGTCGAGCGGCGACTGCGGATAGGTGATGGTCGAGATCTCGCCGCGCCGCTTGACGCGCACGCTCCATTCGCGCGTCTCGTTCGCCTGCGCCTCGAAGGCGTCGTCGAGCCTGGGCGTCTCGAGCGCCGCCGGATCGAACAGCGCATGCGGGCCCAGGATTCCGCGCTCGGGCAGCTTGTAGGCGCCGTTGGTGGATTCGACGACGAGCGCGATCGTCGGCGTCTTCGGCGAAAGCCGCCACATCGTGCCGCGCGGCAACAGCACATAGTCGCCCTCGCGGTAGGTCATGTGGCCGAAGTCGCAGAACAGATCGCCGTCGCCCGCGTGGATGAAGAGCAGCACGTCGCCGTCGGCGTTGCGCGCCAGATGCGGCATGGCTTCGGGAAGCTTCCAGATGCCCAGCTTGCACGAAGCATTGGACAGCAGCATCACCTGCTTGAACGGCTCGTTGGCGGCTTCCGCCGCTTCCTTCGCGTCGAAGGCGCGCGGGCGCAGCGGCCCCTCGAACTTCACCCAGCCCGTCGGCGGGCGGCGATGGTAGATATGCGACGCCGGCCCGAAGAAGCCGTCGCGCCCGATCTCGCGCTCGAAGGTGCCCTCCGGCAGGTCGGCATGGGCTTGGCGCGAGGTCTTGCCCTCGACGCGCGGGAACTCGATCCAGTTCTTCGCGCTCATGCACCAAGGCCCTTCGTGTCGTCCTTCAAGACGCCGCGGCGGATCTGGTCGAGCTCGATGCTCTCGAACAGCGCCTTGAAGTTGCCTTCGCCGAAGCCCTGGTTGCCCTTCCTCTGGATGATCTCGAAGAAGATCGGGCCGATGGCGTTCCTGGTGAAGATCTGCAGCAGCAGGTCGTCGCGCTCGCCGTCCATCAGGATGCGGTCGCGTCTCAGCCGCGGCACGTCCTCGCCATGGCCCTTGATGCGGTTGTCGAGGCGCTCGTAATAGGTCTCGGGCGTGTCCTGGAAGTCGACGCCTTGGGTGCGCAGCGTCTCCACGGAATGGTAGATGTCCGACGACGCCATGGCGATGTGCTGGATGCCTTCGCCTTTGTACTCTTCCAGATATTCGTGGATCTGCGACTTGTCGTCGGAGCTCTCGTTGATCGGTATGCGGATGTTGCCGTCGGGGCTCGTCATCGCGCGGCTCTTGAGGCCCGTTAGCTTGCCCTCGATGTCGAAGTAACGGATTTCCTTGAAGTTGAAGAGCTTCTCATAGAAACCCGCCCACTGGTCCATGTTGCCGCGGAAGACGTTGTGGGTGACGTGGTCGACATAGGTGAGCCCCGCGCCGTCATGCGCGAAGCCCTTGGACGGATCGGTCGGCACGAAGTCGACGTCGTAGATCGAGCGCTCGCCGTAACGGTCGACCAGATAGATCGCGCTGCCGCCGATGCCCTCGATGGCGGGGATGCTGAGCTCCATCGGGCCGACCTGGTTCGCGAACGGCTTGGCGCCGAGCTCGACCAGCTTGCGATAGGCGAAGGGCGCATCCTTGACGCGGAACGCCATGGCGCAGGCGCTGGGGCCGTGAGCAGTTGCGAAGCGCGCGCCATGGCTTCCCGGCTCGGCATTGACGACGAAGTTCGCGTCGCCCTGGCGATAGAGCGTCACGTCCTTGGAGCGGTGACGGCCCACGGCGCGGAAGCCCATGCGCTCGAAGAAGTCGTGCAGCTTGTTCACGTCGGGCGCGGTGTATTCGACGAACTCGAAGCCGTCGGTGCCGATCGGATTGTCCCACAGGTCGGTCATGGCGTTCTCTTTTTTGGCGGATACGAAAGTAGTTTCATCTGAAACTATCTTGCGGTCAAGCGAACCCTGAGGGGGCCGCGCGCGTTATTCACAAAAGAGAATCCGGAAAAGACGAGCCGGAACCTGAAGAAGAAGAGAAGGAGAACTTCCATGCGTTTCGCGATCCTGGCCGCCGCCCTCGCGGTGAGCGCGCCGGCTTTGGCCGATCCCGCCGATTACACCGCGCCGGACCGTCAGGCATCATACGCTGCGGGCAGCGACCTGATCGACACGCCGGGCGCGCATCCGCAGCTCGACGCCTGCGAGCGGCTGATGGAACGCGCCTTCTATCTGCCGGATCCGGGCAGCCTGGAGCGCGCGATGGACGCGCGACACGAGATGGAGCTGGCGCGCGACGCCTTCCATGAAGGCAACGAATTCGCCTGCAAGCGCCACGCGATCCACGCGCTGGAGGATCGTACCTGAGGCTGGCAAGACCGCAGACCGGAACTCACGGCGGCCCCCAGTGACCGCCGTGTTTCTCTGCCAGGAGTTTCTACAGGCTGTAGCTGGTGACGAACTTCAGCGCGACGGGCGCGATCAATTGATTGCCGTTGACGGTCTGCGCCACCGGCACCTCGACGTCGGTGTAGAAGCGCCAGGTGCCGAAATCGACCTTCAGTCCCGGCGAGATCAACAACCGCGTGTAACCGGTATTCGCCGGATCGCCGATGCCGCCGTCGCGGCCGCGCCATGACACGATGGCCTGCAGCACCGGCGCCGCCGTCGCGGTGCCGAGCATCCAGCCGCCGTCATAGGACACGCCCGTCGCCGCGTTGAACTCGTCGCCCGGCGTGTAGTCGTGCTGGGTGGCGATCACGTGCTGCCAGATGCCCTGGCCGTAATAGCCCCATTTGCCGTCCTCGGTCAGGTTGCCGGAGTGGTAGGCACCGAGCAGGAGATCGGTGCTGCCCGAGCTCACCTGCAGGTCGGGATCGAAGCCGGCGAACGTGGAATCGCCGGTCGGGAGCTTCACGCCCACGGTGATGCCGGTCGACATGTCGTCCGACAGCCCCGACCAGTTGACCATCAGGCGCACGTCGCCGAGCGCGGTGTGGTCGGTCTCTTCCGGCGAGCCGCTGTCGGTCGACAGCACGCCGCGATGGGTCACCGGCACTTCGAGCATCGCGCCCCAGTCGTTGTCGAACATGTATTGCGCGCCGACCAGCATGAAGTCCGAGCGGATCTTCTTGTCGTCGTTGTTGGCGCCGGGCGCGGCGCTGCCGCCGTGCCAGTTGGTCGTCTGGTTGAGGAAGTCGTATTCCATGAACAGCGTCGCGCCCGGCCCGTTGGGGAGCAGCGACGAGGTGCCGACGTCGAAGATCGCGCAGCCGCAGGCGCAGGCGGAGGCCGCGCCGGGAAGTGCTGCGATGGCCAGCGCCATCAGCGCCGGCTTCGTGGGAAGCTTTGTCATTGCGGTCTCTCGAAGAATGAAGAAGCCTAGGGGCGAAAAAGGCTCAGGCGAGAGACGGCGGCGCGCGCGCGGCGTTGGGACGATAGGGCGATACGCCAACGAAGCGGACGGACGCGGTCGCATAGGCAGCGTCGCGCCATGCGGGCGCCGAAACGTCGGCAGCGCAAAGGGGCGACGCGAGCGACACGTGTCCGACCGCCGCGCAGGCGCAATAGGTGCTCTTGGCATGATCCGGCGCCGGCTGCCGATCGTGCTTGGCCGCGTCAGGCATCGCCATATGGGGCATCGCCATATGGTCCATGCCGGGGCAGAGCATGATCGGCGAGGCGTGGTTCTCGGCCGCGCCGCTCGGCATCCAGCCCGCGGGCAGCAGCGCGCGCAGGAGCATCGCCACCAAAGCGAGATGCACGGCCGCCTTGTTGAGAACCCCTCGCATTTGCAAGTTCTCGCGCGGAAGGACCGTCGCCGTCAATTGCGTGCACGGACTCATGCCAGCTCCAGCCGGAAGACGTGCACGGGCGAGGGCGCCGGCGCCTCGACGGGGGACAGCAATATCCCGTTGGAAAGCTTGGTGAACTGGACCTCCTTGCCCGTCGCCAGCGCCACGGCGCGCTTGATCTGCGGCAAATCCACGCCTTCGAGCAGGAACTGGCGCGTGTCCGGCAAGCCCAGCAGGTGGGCGTAGAGCATGCCCGGCCTGGCGGTATAGCGCACCGCGACGCCGTCGCCGGTGACGCCTTCCGCGCGCCTCCAGGGCCGCGTGCCGTGGATGCCTTCGCCGTTCGCGGCCAGCCACGCGCCGAAGCCCGCGAGGCGGTCCAGCTGCGCTTGCGGGATCTGCGCATCGGTGCCGCGCGGGCCCACGTTCAAAAGCAGGTTGCCGTTCTTCGACACCGTGTCGACGAAGCTCCGGACCAGGGCCTCGACCGAGAGGAAATCGGCCTCGGTGTCGCGCGCGTTGTAGCCGAACGAGAAGCTCATGCCGCGCGTGGCCTCCCACTTCTTGGTCTGCGCGGTGGAGAAGGTCGTGTATTCCGGCGTGCGGAAGTCGCAATGCGGCGGCAGTTGCGGCATGACGCCCGCGACCGGGTTTCGCTTCAGGTACCGCTTGGCGAAGAAATCGAAGATCGCCTGCACCACGGGCCTGCGCAGAAGCGCGCCGATCAGGCTCGCCGGCACCCAGCGGTCGTTCACCACCGCGTCCGGCACGGTGTTGTAGTAGCACGCGAAGAGATCCAGCTCGGGCTGCCTCGGCGCCGGCCACGCGATGTCGTTCCACACCACGCTCGGCCGGTAGCGCGCGATCAGCTCGCGCACCTGCGCGTCGGCATAGGCGGGATAGTCGCCCGCCGGCACCGAGCCGATGAAGTTGCCCAGCGTGCGCAGCGGTGTGGGATTGAACGACCAGTCGATGCCGCCCGAGTAATAGACGCCGAAGCGCATGCCCTTGGCGCGCACCGCCTCCGCCATCTCGCCCACCAGGTCGCGCTTGGCTGTCCAGCCGGACCGGTGCGGGTTGGCGACTTTGCTCGGCCACAGGCAATAGCCGTCGTGATGCTTTGTCACCAGCACCACGTAGCGCGCGCCGGCCGCGGCGAAGGCCTCGGCCCATTCCGCGGGGCGCCAGCTTTCCAGACCCTTCTCGAAATGGCTGCGGAAGTCGGCATAGGGCGCGCCGTGCCAGACCTCCTGGTGATGCCTGGCGCTCTCGCTCTCGGGCACCTTGATCGCGTTGCAGTACCACTCGGTATAGGGCGTCTCGGCGACGGCGGTGTCGTAACGCGTCGCGAATACCTCGGCGATGGTGCCGTAGCGCGAGGCGAAGCCCGGCACGGAGTACAGGCCCCAATGGATGAAAATGCCGAACTTGGCGTCCTCGTACCAATCGGGCACGGGATGGGCGTTCAGCGACTTGAGTGTCGGTTGGTATGTCATGGCAGCCCCCGCGGCCTGCCATTATGGGAAATCTACCTTAGATAGTCCACTCACGGCTTCAGCTTGAACACCGTGCCGTCGCCGGCGGCCCCGCCGGTATTGGTGATGCCGTACAGCGTGCCGGCGGCGTCCAGCGAGACCGCGCCCAGCGGCTCGCTGCCGTCCGCGCAGCCGCCGCCGGCGCAGAAGAAATGGAGCACGCCGAACTGGAAGCCGCTCTTTTTGTGCTTGAGCTCGAAAACCGTGCCATAGCCCGGCAAGCCCGCGCCGCCGAGCCCGCCTTGCGCGGTGGTGCCGAAGAGGTTTCCTTTGGCGTCGATGGCGAGAGGGCCGCCATGCGGCGCGGAGCCGTTGTCGAAATCGAACTGGTGCAGCACCGTCATCGCCCATTTGTCGCGCTTCACCAGCTCGTACGCCGTGCCGCAGCCGTTGAAGCAGCGCTGGTCGTATGTGCCGCCGGCGAGGGTGGCGCCGTAGAGGTTGCCTTTGGCGTCCAGCACCACGCCGCCGACCGGGGCGCGGCCGTCTCCGTTCAGGCCGGTGAAGACGTGCAGCACATGCTCGTGCCAGACCCCGTTCGCCTGGAACAGCTGGAAGACGACCCCGCAGCCGCCGGGCTGGCAATCGAAATCGCCCTCGTCGCTGGCGATGCCGTAGAGATGTCCGGCGCCGTCCATCGTCAGGCTGGCGTTGGGACATGCGCCATTGGCGCCGCCCGTGAAATCGAACAGCGCGGCATAGGTCCAGGCGGTTTTGTCGGCGTTGGGAGTGAGGCTGTAGAGCTGTCCCTCGTGATGCGCGCCGCTCGAGCAGGCGAGCCCGTACAGCACGCCCGTCGCGGGATCGGCGAGCGGCGGCGAGGACAGGTCGCCGTTGCCGGGATCGTGGACGACGCCGAAATGCCAGGTGCCGCGGTCGCCTTGCGTCAGCGCATAGACCAGGGACGTGGTCCCATAGAGCGTACCGTCGCCGTCCAGGAACAAGGGCTGCAACGACATCGCCGGCGTGCCCTCGCCGCGCTGGGTATCGAAGGCATGCACCACTTTGGCGGTCTTGCCCGCGGGATCGACCGCGACGATCGTGCCGCAGCCGTTGTCGCAGTGGCTGTTCCCGCCATGCAGCAGCGTCGCATAGAGCCTGTTGCGCGGCGCGTCCCAAGTCAGCGTATAGGGCGAGAAACCCGTCGCGAAATCGTTCTGGTGGTCGAAGCTGTGCAGCACCGTGAAGCTGGGCGTCGCCTGCGCCGCACCGAGCGCAAGCGCCGCCATGGCCGCCGCGGCCAGGATCGTCCGTTTCATGCCATGAACCCTTCGATGCCCCGCCCGCACTCTAGCGGGACGAACGGGCCACGGCATGCAAGCTCAGGCAGAATCAGCGCGTCACGTTGTGCAGCAGGTAGGGCCGGCTCTTGTTGATCCTGGGATCGTGGCCCCACACGAAGGGTTCGAAGCCCGGCGGCAGCCCGGCCGCGAGCTCCGCCGAGGTCAGCCCGGTGACGCCGTCGAAATCGTGGCCGCCGACGCCGAACTCGGTGCCGCTGGTCTCGGTATCCCAATAGGTGTCGCGGATGGGTTTGAGCGAATGCCCCACCAGCCCGCCGACCTGCGCATTCTGGCCGCCCGAGACGTGGCCGGTCGCATAGGCCTTGGAGACATGGCCGCCGTTGAAGCCGACAAGGCCGCCGACGTCGGTCTGGTCGCCCGCGATGACGCGGCCGAGCGCATAGACGTTCTGCACCTTGCCGCCGTTGCTGCCGATCAGCCCGCCGAAATCGCCGCCCTGCGCGCCTTCGACCGAGACGTTGGTCCAGCTGTCGACGATCGTGCCGCGGTCGCTCTCGCCGACCAGCCCGCCCAGCACGCCGTGGAAGTCGGTGCGCACCGTCCCCTTGTCGACATAGCTGTCCGCGATCAGTCCCGAGTTGATGGCGACCAGCGCGGCGGCGACGTTGTTGAAGGTGTTCTCGGAAAGCACGTTCACCTTGGTCATGCGCGCGCGCAGGATGCGGCCCTGGCCTTGGAGCTGGGTGAACAGCGCGACGACGTTGTCCTGGGTATCCCAGATCGAGAAGTGCGAGATGACATTGCCGAGCCCGTCGAAGGTGCCGTTGAACGGCGTCTTGACCGGCGCGCTGCGCACCTGCCCGTCGGGGCGCGCGTCGTAGTCGTTGGCGAGCGCGATCATGCCGCCCGGATGATGCGCGACCGCGTCGGCGAGCCCGGCGATCGAATTCACGAGGATGTACGCGTCGCCGTCGATGGTGAGCCTGGCCGTCGCCGGGTCGGCGAACTTGATCGCGCCGCCGCGTCCGTAGAACGGCCCGCCGCCGATCTTGATGTCGAGGAACGAGCCCGTCCCCAGGACCGAGATCGGCGCGTGCAGGAACATCGCGTCGGTGCCCTCGATGGTGAGGCCGTGGCTGCTCGCCCAGGCGATGGGCTTCTGCACCTCGACGTCCTGGAAGAATAGCCCGTCGGTCTCGATGCGCATGTCCGAGGTCTCGAGCATCGTGGTCAGCTCGTCGATGTTCATCACCGCGTCGGCGTCGGTGGCGATGCAGACGCCCGGGTCCGAGCAGTCCATGTTCTTCGTCGGCTTGAAGGAGAGCTGCAGCGTGGCATGAGCCGGCACGGAGGCGAGCAGGAGGGCTGCGGCGATGCCGAGAATTCTCATGGATGTTCCCCAAAGTGTCGCTATCGAACGCCATGGAAACATGACGCGCATGTAATGACCAGTACCAACGCTTTGATAAGGCGGGAAGAATTTTGTCCTCGAACGACATTCGCTCGGCTTTTCGCGCCAAGGCTTGTCGAACGCGGCCGGGGCGGCCGTAAAATGTCTTCATGAAAGAGCGAGACGAAAATTCGTCTTTTCGAGCGAACAATTATGTTGCGCGGCGGGCGGGGGCAGAACAGTCTCCCGCCCGCCGTGCCGGCGCGCCGCGGGGCAACCGCAATGCCTATAAGCATGGCATGCGCAGCGCGAAGACCGTCGCGTGGCGCAGGCGGGCGAGAGAATTCCGCCGCTGCATGGATGCACTTTCCGCCATGGTCCATGCGATGCTGGACGCCGGCGTGCATCCGGACACGCAAATCGATCTGCTGTTCGCGATCTCCGGACTGAGCTTGCCGCTGCGGCAGGTGCGAATTGCCAAGCCACTGACAATTCATCAGGATTGCGCAAAACAAAAAGACGACCGGGAGCGTGGCGATGAAATTCACCTGGTTCAACCTGATGCCCTGGCCCTACCTGCCGGACGACTTCCGGCAGAACAACCGCTCGGTCTGGGTGGACATCGACCAGCGCCTGTTCGATCCGGTGAAAGCGCACTCGGTCTACAACACCTATATGGACCTGCTCGAATACGCGTCGACCCTGGGCTTCGACGGCATCGGCGTGAACGAGCATCACCAGAACGGCTACGGCATCATGCCGTCACCGAACATCATCGCGGCGGGGCTGGCGCGCCGCACCAAGGACGTGGCGCTGGTCGTGCTCGGCAATTCGATCGCGCTCTACAATCCGCCGCTGCGGGTGGCGGAAGAGTTCGCGATGCTCGACTGCATCTCGGGCGGCAGGCTGGTGGCGGGCTTTCCCGTCGGCACCTCGATGGACACAAACTTCTGCTACGGCCAGATCCCCGCGCTCACCCGCGAGAAATACCAGGAGGCGCACGACCTCATCATCAAGGCGTGGACGACGCGCGACCCCTTCGCCTTCAACGGCCGCTACAACAAGCTGCGCCACGTGAACATCTGGCCGCGGCCGATCCAGCAGCCGCATCCGCCGATCCACATCCCCGGCGGCGGCAGCGTCGAGACCTACGACTTCTGCATCGACAACACCTATTCCTATTCGTATCTCAGCTTCAGCGGCTATATCCGCGCCAAGGCCTTGATGGACGGCTATTGGAAGCGCGTCGCCGAGCGCGGTGCGCCTGACGACTCGCCCTATCGCGCCGGCTTCGCGCAGACGATCTGCGTCGCCGAGACCGACGCCGAGGCCGAGCGGCTCTATTCCAAGCACGTCAGCTATTTCTACAATCGCTGCCTGCACGTCTTCGCGGGCTTCGCCGACGCGCCGGGCTATCGCACCATCAAGACGATCCAGACCGGGGCGCTGTCGCAATATGCCCCGCCCACCGGCTGGGGCGAGATCACCTGGAAGGAGCTGACCGAAGGCGGCCACGTCATCGCCGGCTCGCCCGAGACCGTGCGCCAGCGCATGGAAGAGCTGGTAAAGACGCTGCGCGTCGGCAACATCTTCTGCCTGATGCATGTCGGCGACATGCCGGCGGAGAAGTGCATGTATTCGTCCAAGCTGTTCGCCGAGAAGGTGATGCCCAAGCTGCGCGGTCTCTATCCCGAATGGGAGAACGACAGCCGCTTCTGGTGCCATCCGATTCCGCAGGTCGCGCCCGGCTCGCTGCCGCGCGACGCGCGCGTGGCGGCGGAGTAGCGGGATGGAACTCAAGACCATCGCCACGCCGCATGTTCCGGTGCGGTATTTCGAGTGCGGCACCGGCCGGCCGCTGCTGTTCCTGCACGGCGCGGGCGGGCTGACGGCTGAGGACCCGTTCCTCAATGCGCTGGCCGCGAAGCATCGCGTGCTGGCGCCGCTGCTGCCCGGCTATGGCGACAGTCAGGAATGCGCGCAGCTGCGCGACATGCTCGACATCACCTTGCACACGCTCGACGTCGTCGACGCGCTGGGCCTCGACGACCCGCTGCTGGTGGGCCACTCGATGGGCGGGATGATCGCGGCCGAGATGGCGGCGCTCGACAACCATCGCTTCTCGCGCCTCGCCTTGATCGCGCCCGCCGGGTTGTGGCTCGACGACCATCCGATCCCGGACATCTTCTCCCTGGTGCCGTACGAATATCCGCCGCTGCTGTTCCACGACGTGGAGTCCGGCGCCAAGCTGATGACGGCGGGCACCGCGTTCGACAATCCGGAATGGCTGAAGGGCTTCCTCATCGCCAATGCGCGCCAGCTGGGCATGGCGGGAAAGATCCTGTTTCCGATTCCGGAGCGCGGGCTGGCGCAGCGGCTCTATCGCGTGCGCGCCAGGACGCTGCTGGTCTGGGGCGACGGCGACAGGCTCATTCCGCCCGCCTACGCGCAGGCCTTCAAGAAGGCGATCGCCGGCGCCGAGCTGGTCTCCATCCCCGAGGCCGGCCATATGGCGATCTGGGAAAAGACCTCCGCGGTGGTGACCGCGCTCGAAAGGCTCGACTGATGGACTACGATCTGATCCTTCGCGGCGGGAACATCGCCGACGGCAAGGGCGGCGCGCTCTATGAAGGCGACGTCGCGGTGAAAGACGGCAGGATCGCCGCGATCGGCGCGGTCGCCGGCAAAGGCGCCGACGAGATCGACGCCAAGGGCATGCTCGTGACGCCGGGCTTCGTCGACATCCATACCCATTACGACGGCCAGGCGACCTGGGACCAGCGGCTGGCGCCGTCGAGCTGGCACGGCGTCACCACGGTGGTGATGGGCAATTGCGGCGTCGGCTTCGCGCCGGTGCATCCCACCGATCACGCGCGGCTGATCGAGCTGATGGAGGGCGTCGAGGACATCCCCGGCGTCGCGCTGCACGAAGGTTTGAAATGGAACTGGCAGTCCTTCGGCGATTATCTCGACGCGCTGGAGCAGGTGCCGCACGACATCGACGTCTGCGCCCAGCTCGCGCATGGCGCGCTTCGCGTCTATGTGATGGGCGAGCGCGGCGCCGCCATCGAGCCTGCCAACGACGACGACATCGCGAAAATGCGTCACCTGACCAAGGAGGCGATGGAGGCCGGCGCGCTGGGCTTCACGACGTCGCGGACCATCCTGCACCGCTCCGTGAAAGGCGAGCCGACGCCCGGCCTGCGTGCCGAGGAGGCGGAGCTGATGGGCATCGCGATGGGCATCGCCGACGCGGGGCGCGGCGTGATGGAGCTGATCTCGGACTTCGACACGCCCGATCCGATCACCGAGTTCGGCATGATCCGCCGCCTGGTCGAGCGCTCGGGCCGGCCGCTGTCGCTGTCGCTCGCGCAAGCCGGATCGTCGGCGGACGGATGGCGCGGGTTGCTCGGCCTGATCGAGCAGGCCTCGAAGGACGGCTTGCCGATCCGCGGACAGGTGGCGCCGCGCCCCATCGGGCTGCTGCTCGGCCTTCAAGGCACGATCAATCCCTTCATCGCGCACGAGACCTTCGCTGAGATCAAGGACAAGCCGCTCGCCGACAAGGTGCGCATCATGCGCGATCCCTCGTTCCGCGCACGCATGCTGGCCGAGACCGAGGCACGTCAGACCCATCCGCTCGCGCGCCGGGTGATGGCCTTCGAGCGCATCTTCCCGCTCGGCGATCCGCCGAACTACGAGCCGCCGAAGGAGACTTCGCTGGCCGCCATGGCGGCGCGGGGCAACCGCGAGGCGCAGGACATCGCCTACGACATGCTGCTCGAGGACGAGGGCCGTGCCTTCCTGTTCTCACCCTTCGCCAACTACACCGAGTTCAATCTCGATTGCTGCCGCGACATGATCGCCCATCCCGACACGGTGCAGGGGCTCGGCGACGGCGGCGCGCATGTCGGCATCATCTCGGATGCGAGCTTCGCGACCTATCTTTTGACCCATTGGGGCCGCGACCGCGGCCACGGCAAGTTCGATCTCGGCTATCTGGTGAAGCGCCAGACCGCCGACACCGCGCGCGCCGTGGGCTTGATGGACCGCGGCGTCATCGCGCCGGGCAAGAAGGCCGACCTCAACGTCATCGACTTCGACCGGTTGCAGGTCCGCGCGCCGCGCATGGCCTTCGACCTGCCCGCGGGCGGCAAGCGCCTGCTGCAGGGTGCCGACGGCTATGTCGCGACCATCGTCTCGGGCGAGATCGTCTATCAGGGCGGCAAGGCGACGGGCGCGCTGCCGGGCAAGCTGGTGAGAGGGGCGCAGGCGTGAAGCCGCTCGAGACCCACATCGCCTGGACCTCGGCCGACGTCGCCGATCCGCGCGTGTGGACGGTCGAGCTGACGCCCGCAGACCATCGCGAATTGGATCACGCGCTTAACGCTGCGAAATCGGTGTCCGACAACCTGCTCGATCTCGGCCGCGAGCACTTCCCGCTCGACGGGCTGGCGCGCAAGCTCGAAGGCATCGAAAGAGAGTTGATCGACGGCCGCGGCTTCATGCGCATCTCGGCGCTGGACGCGCAACGCTATTCGGCCGACGATCTCACCATGCTCTATTGGGGCATCGGGCTGCATCTGGGCGATCCCTGGCCGCAGAACGCCAAGGGCCACGTCATGGGCGACGTCACCGACCAGGGCAAGCGGCTCGACGATCCGACCTTCCGCGGCAACGAGTTCGGCCAGGTCGCGCTCGACTATCATACCGACGGCGCCGACCTGATCGGGCTGATGTGCTTGCGCAAGGCCGCGCGCGGAGGGCTCTCCTGCGTCGCAAATGCGGTCGCGATCTATAACGAATTGGTCGCCACGCGCCCCGATCTCGCCGAAGTGCTGTTCGCGCCGCAGCCCTACGATACGCGCGGCGAGCAGGCGCCGGGCACGAAACCGTTCTACCTGTTCCCGGTCTTCACCGAGCACAAGGAGCGCTTCTTCATCCGCTTCATCCCGGCTTACATCCGCGCCTCGCAACGCCACGCCGAGGCGCCGCGCCTGTCGCCCAAGGTGCTCGAAGCGCTCGACACGGTCAGCGCCATGGCGCGCGATCCGCGCTTCAACGTGTACATGGACCTTCAGCCCGGCGAGATGCAGTTCATCAACAACTATCATGTGCTGCATGGCCGCACGTCTTACGAGGACGCGCCGGGGCAGAAGCGACATCTGAAGCGGTTGTGGCTGGCGACGCATTACCTGAAAGACCGTCCCGCGCATTTCCGAAAGAACGTCGATCACCACTGGGCGCAGAACCGCTCGGTCAGCAGGATACCGGCCTGATGCCCTGGAACTACGGCGACCTTCTCGAAGCTGTCTCGAACACGGTGCCGCCGGAATGGCCGGCCTTCATCCATGGCGAGCGCACCGTCGCGTGGGGCGAGGCCAAGCTGCGGATGAACAACCTGGCGCGGGCGTTGATCGAGCGCGGTGCCAAGCCCGGCGACAAGGTCGCGTTCTATCTGCGCAACTCGATCGAATATACCGAGGCGCTAGGCGCGTGTTTCCTGGCGCGGCTGACGCATGTCAACGTCAACTACCGCTACAAGCCGGACGAGGTGCGCTACATCCTCGACAATTCCGACGCGCAGACCCTGATCTATGCGCCCGAGTTCCGCGACGCGGTGCGCCAGATCCACAACCAGCTGCCGAAGGTGAAGACGACTATCGAGGTCGGGCCGGAATACGAGCGGATCGCGACCGCCGGCGACGGTTCGCCGCTCGGCATCGAGCGGTCGCGCGACGACCAGCTCTTCATCTATACCGGCGGCACGACCGGCATGCCCAAGGGCGTGATCTATGCCCATGGCGATCTGATGCAGCTGTGGTTCGTGCGCCTGCACCGAACCACGGGCTTCATGCCGGAATCGATCCCGATGTTCTGCGCCGCGGTGAAGATGGCGCCGTTCCAGCCGCGCACCATCCCGGCCTGTCCGCAGATGCACGGCACCGGCCTCATCACCTCGATGACGACCTTCCTGTCGGGCGGCTGCGTCATCACCGTCGAAGGCGCGACCTTCGATGCGCATGCGACGTGGCAGGCGGCGGCGCAGCACCGCGCCACCGGCATGGCGATCGTCGGCGATCCTTTTGCCAAGCCGCTGCTGCACGCCCTCGACGAGGCGCCGGGCCGCTACGATCTCTCCAGCATGGTCGGCATCACGTCTTCGGGCGCGATGTGGAGCGCCGAGGTGAAGGAGGGCCTGATCCGCCACATGCCGCAGGCGATCATGACCGACAGCTTCGCCTCGACCGAGGCGATGGGCATGGGCATCTCGATGTCGACCAAGGATGGCGGCACCAAGACCGCCGATTTCGTGCTCGGCGAGAACGCCATCGTCATCGACGAGAACGACTTGCCCGTGGAGCCGGGCAGCGGCAAGGCCGGCCTGGTCGCGTTCGGCGGCGCGCTGCCGCTTGGCTACTACAAGGACGAGGAGAAGACCGCGCGCACCTTCCGCACCATCGACGGCAAGCGCTATTCGATCCCGGGCGACTATGCGGTGGTGGAGGCCGACGGCCGGCTGACCTTGCTCGGCCGCGGCAGCAACTGCATCAACACCGCCGGCGAGAAGGTCTTCCCCGAAGAGGTCGAGGAGGCGCTGAAGACGCATCCCTCCGTCGAGGACGCGCTGGTGCTGGGCGTGCCCGATGCGAAATGGGGCCAGGCGGTCACCGGCGTGGTGGTGCTCGCGGGCGGATCGCGCTTCGACGAGGGCGATCTTCGCGCCCATGTGCGCTCGCAGCTCGCGGGCTACAAGACGCCCAAGCGCATCCTGGTCGCGGGCGTGAACCTGCGGGCGCCGAACGGCAAGGCGGACTACAAGAGCGCTGCGGAATTCGCGCGCACGGCGCTCGGCATCACCTGACTATCAGGATCGCGAGCTCTTTAGGGCCATGCGCGCCGAGCTCGAGCGTCTGCTCGATGTCGCCGGTGCGCGACGGACCGGTGACGAGGTTGACGGTCGGGGGCAGGGGTCCCCGGACCGCGTTCTCGAAGGTCGCGACGATGTCTTTCCCTTGCAGGATCGCGATCTCGAAGCCGGGCCGGAAATGCCACGACGCGGGCGAGCCGGGCCGCGCGTACTGCACGAGCGTTCCGGTTTCGGCGATGCCGCACGAGACCAGTGTCACCGCCGTATCGTCCGGTCCCGGCGGCGTGTGCGCCGTCTCGACCGGCAGAGCGATGTCGCTGCCGGGCGCGACGTGGACCCGTGCCGCCAGGTTGCGCGTGCGAAGGATGTCGGCGATCGCTGTCGGGATTTCGTCTTCGGCGACCACGCGTACCTCGGCATGCACGGCTCGCGCTTTCGCGGCGAAGGTCGCGACGAGATCGTCCACCGCGAACGGCGCGCGATAGGGGTCGGGCGCAGGCGCGGCGGCACGCGTCCGCGCGCGGATGCCGCCTAAGATGTCGTCACGCGCGTTCACGCCACTGCTCCTGGAACGTCTTGCCCTGCGGCGCCGGGAAGTCGCGCACCGCGAACCAGCCATTCATCAACGGCATCGCGTGCACGGCGCCGTTTCTGCCCGTCAGCTTCAGCAGCCGCGCCATGACGCGCGCGCCCAGGCGATACAGCGCCGGCCGCTTCGCCGCGAAGGCCCAGAGCGACAGCCCGGCCACCGTCGCTTTCGGCTGCAAGCCGTCGGCATATTCCCTCGCGCGCCAGTGACGCATGATCCTGGGCAGCGGGATCTTCACCGGACAGACTTCCGCGCAGCGTCCGCAGAAGGTCGAGGCGCCCGGGTGGTTGCCCAGCGCCGATCCGATCGGCCCCGGATAGGTCGCGCCATAGGCATGTCCGCCGATCGCGCCGTAGATCGGGCAGTGATTGAGACAGGCCGAGCAGCGGATGCAGCGCAGCACCTCCTGCGCCTCGGTACCGATCAGCTTCGAGCGGCCGTTGTCGACGAGCACGACGTGGAACGCGGCCCCTTCGCGCTCGCCCGTCGGTCCCGACATGATCGAGACATAGGACGAGATCTCCTGCCCCGTCGCCGAGCGCGTGAGCAGGCGCAGCAGCACCGCGACGTCGTCGAGATCGCGCACCACCTTCTCT
Organism: Alphaproteobacteria bacterium; assembly: GCA_019247845.1. GTDB lineage: Bacteria > Pseudomonadota > Alphaproteobacteria > Micropepsales > Micropepsaceae > Rhizomicrobium. Next base: position 26,378 of record JAFBAL010000041.1, read on the forward strand.
ATGCCGGTCAGCACGATATGGGTGGGCGGCAGAAGGCGCGTCAGGTCGCCGTTGCCTTCGTTGGTGACGATCACCGCGGCGCCGTCCTCCGCGGAGAGGAAGTTGGCGCCGGTGATGCCGGCATCCGCCGCCTCGAACGACGCGCGCAGCATGGTGCGCGCTTCGGCGACCAGCGCCTGGCGCTCGCTCAAAGAGCGCGCCGGATCGAGCGTGGCGTGCGCGGCGCGGAAGGTCTCCTCGACCTGCTCCTTGTCGAGGTGGAAGGCCGGCGCGATGATGTGGCTGGGCGGCTCGTCGCGCAGCTGGATGATGTATTCGCCGAGGTCGGTCTCGACGGGCGTGAGGCCGTTGGCTTCGAGATAGGGGTTCAGCGCGATCTCTTCCGAGACCATCGACTTGCCCTTGGTCACGGTGCGGGCGCCCGCTCCGTTGAGGATCGCGAGCACGACCTCGCGCGCCTCCTTCGCGTCGCGCGCCCAATGCACTTGGCCGCCGCGCGCCGCGACGCTGCGCTCGAAGGTTTCGAGCAGCGTGTCCAGGTTGGCGATGGCGTGGTCGCGGATGCGCTTGCCCGCCTCGCGCAGGCCTTCGAAGTCGCCATAGCGCTCGACGGCTTCCTGGCGGCGCAGCGCGAAATGCGTCTTCAGCCGGGCGAGCGCGTTCTGCAGCCGCGCGTCGGCCAGCGCATCGCGCGCGGCGGCGTTGAAGCTCATTCCTCGCCCGCCAGGACTTCGGCGACGTGGCGCACGACGAGCGGCTCGCCTTGGCGGCGCATGCGCCCCTCCAGATGCAACAGGCAGCCCAGGTCGCCGCCGATCAGCATCTCGGCCCCCGTCGCCCGCGCGTCGGCGATCTTGTCGTCGGCCATGCGCTCGGAGATCTCGGAATACTTCACGCTGAACAACCCGCCGAAGCCGCAGCACACGTCGCGGTCGGCCATTTCGACGACCGCGCCGCCCAAGAGCTTGCGCGGCTGCGCGCGCACGCCGTTCTCGCGCAGGGACGAGCAGCTGTCGTGATAGCAGGCCTTCGTCGGCGGCACGGTAGCCACGGTCATGCCGCGCACGTCGACAAGGAACTTCGTCAGCTCGTAGGTCTTGGCGGCCAGCGCCCGCGCGGCCGGGTCATCCTTGAGCACTTCCGCGTAGTGCCGCTTGATCATGCCCGCGCAGGAGCCGGACGGCGCGACGACATAGTCGAACTCGGCGAACACCTTGACGACCCGGCGCGCGATGGCCTGCGCGTCCTTGTCGGCGCCCGCGTTCCAGGCCGGCTGGCCGCAGCAGGTCTGCGCGCGCGGCACTGCCACCTCGCAGCCGGCCTGTTCAAGCAGCTTCACCGCGGCAAAGCCGATGCGCGGCCTGACGAGATCGACGAGGCAGGTCACGAACAACCCGACGCGCGGCTTCGCGTTTGCGCCCTCCTGGCGCGTGCGCGTGGTCATTTCTTCTTCTTCGGCGCCGTGCGCGGGCGCTTGAACTTGGGCTTGGCGGCCTTGGGCACGCCTTGGCCGAGCGCGTAGGTGGTGGTCTTCAGGTGATCCATGAACTTGTGCCGGTCCGGGATCGTCGAAAGCATGTCATAGGGGATCAGGTCGCCCAGCCGCACGTGCAGCTCGCCGCCGATCTTGTCGTGCACCTCCTTGAACAGCAGAGACAGCCGCAAGGTCATCGACACGTGGCTGGCCAGCTGGAACAGCCGGCTGTTCTGGCCGGCGAAATAAACCGGCGCCACGGGCGCCTTGGCTTGGGCGATGAGGCGCGCGGTCAGCGTCTTCCATTCGCTGTCGACGGCGGCCTTGTGCCACATGCTGGGCGTCGTCGACACAGCGCCGGCCGGGAACACGACCAGGCATCCGCCCGCCTGCAGATGCGCCTTCGCCTTGGCGCGGGTCTTCAAGTTGGTCTGTAGCGCCTCCTCGGTCTCGGCGAAATCGACGGGCAGCAGGAACGGGCGGATCTCCTCGGCGCGGTAGAGCACAGAGTTCGTCAGCACCAGGAAGTCCTTGCGCACCCGCGAGACCAGGTGGCAGATCACCACGCCGTCGAGCACGCCGAAGGGATGGTTCGAGACCACGACCAGCGGCCCCGTCTTCGGCCACTGGCCGAGCTTGTCCTCGTCGAGCACCAGGTTGAGCTCGAGCCTGCGGATCGCGCTGTCCCAGAAGGTTTCGCCCGGGACGGGATTGTTGCGGAAGTCCTCATAGAGCGAGCGCAGATAAGGCTGCCCGCTCATGCGCTCGATCAGGCGGATGACGAAGCGCTTCAGCCGCGGGTCGTCCGCCGAAGCGTAGGAGAACGTGTCGAGCGCGTCCGAGGTGTCGTCGGCCATGACCGATCTTCGCTCAAGCCTCGCGAAGAAGGAAGCACTGCTTATCCTCCCCCGTTCACGGGGGAGGTGCCGAGCGCAGCGAGGCGGAGGGGGCCCCCTCCCGGCTTCGCTTCGCTACGCCGCGGCAAGGAGAAACACCCTGGCACGCCGGAGCTTCAGCGAAGGCGGCCGTCTGCGCCGCTGTCGCGGCGCATCCACCTCCCCCGCTTCGCAGGGGAGGATAAGTGCTAACCGAACCGCTTCTTCAGCCAGTCGATCATCGCGCGGCTGGTGGCTTGCGGCTGTTCCTGCTGGGTCCAGTGGCCGCTGTCCTTGATCAGCACGCGCTCGAGGTCGGGCACGAAGCGCTCCATGCCGTCGGTCAGCGAGGGCGGCAGCACCACGTCGTCCTCGGCCATGATCATCAGCCCGGGCACGCGCACCTTCTGCTCCATCGTGCCCGACTGCTCCCAGTTGCGGGTCAGGTTGCGGTACCAGTTGATGCCGCCGGTGAAGCCGCTCGCCGTGAAGGCGTCGACGAAGACCGCCATCTCCTCCGGCGTCAGCAGCACCTCGCCGCGCCAGCCGCTCTCGGGCTCTTCCAATGCCTTGACCAGCTCGAAGTTCTTGGCCTCCTGCGGCAGCGCTTCGAACTCCGCCGCTTTCACCGCACCCTTGCGCATGAAGAAGCGGAAGGTTTTGCCGACGTCCTTGGCCAGGATCGCGTCGGCGACGCCCGGCTTCTGGAAGAAGACGACGTAGTTGTTCTCGCCGCGGATCGCCCGCAACCCCATGATCGGATCGATCGGCGGCCGCGGCAGGAACGGCGTGTTGACGCCGATGACGCCCTTGACGCGCGTCGGGTGATAGACGGGCATCTGCCACACCACCAGCCCGCCCCAATCGTGGCCGACGAAGATCGCCTCCTTGATGCCGAACGCGTCCAGCATGCCGGCCAGGTCGCCGGTCAGGTGCGCCATGTCGTAGCTCTCGACCGGCTCGGTCCGCGTGGTGCGGCCATAGCCGCGCTGGTCGGGCGCCAGCACGCGATAGCCCGCTTCCGCCAGCGCCGGAAGCTGGTGGCGCCAGGAATAGGCGAGCTCCGGGAAGCCGTGGCACAGCACGACGGGAAGGCCGTCCTTCGGTCCGGCCTCGTACACGGCCATGTCGATGCCGTTGGTCTTGATCATGGTGGGAAGGGGAAAGGTCATCGCGAACTCCGCAGTTGCAATCTTTCGAGCATCTCGGCGCGCTCGGGGCCGAATTTCGGCGGATAGAACCCGCGTTCGCGCTTGATGCGTTCTGGCGTGGCCCAGAAGCCGAGCAGGCGCGCGACCGTGCCGGGCTTCTTCCACCACTCGTTCGGGTCGTCGATCATGTGGAAGGCGCGGGAGAAGGCGCGAAGCGTGCCGATGTCGCCGCGCGTCGCCGGCCCGATCGCGTCCTCCACCAGGCTTTTGATCGCGCGCGCGCGGAACGACGGCTTGTAGTGCGGATCGCGCTCGTTGGCGGCGCGGCGGATGGCCTGTTTGTCCTGGCGCACCATCGAGTCGTAGAACGGACGCAGCGCCTTGCGCGTATCGATCTCGAACTTGGCGGCGCGGGCGAGCGGGTTCTGCACGCTGTCGAGAACCTCGCGCAGGATATGCGCATGCACGATGCCGGCCGAGCAGCCGCGGCCATAGAGCGGGTTGGTGCGCACCGCCGCGTCGCCGATGGCGAAAAAGCCTTCGAGCCTGGGGTCGAAGCGCCGCCAGGTGCTCTTCAGGTTGCCCATCGCGAAGACCTGGCTCGCGGGGCCCGCGCGGTCGCGGTCGATCCAGCGCGCGCAGCCCGGGATCGCGTCGCAGATCGCATCGAAGACCTCGGGCTTCATCACCGCCATGCGCAGCTCGGTCTCGATCTCGGGCACCGCGAGCGTGATCGAGAAGTGCCGGTTGTCGGCCGGGAAGACGCCGAACTTGATATAGCCCAGGTCGCCCGCGCCCGGGGTGCCGTCGCGCACCGGCTCTTCCGCGCCGTCCTTCAGCTTGTAGTGCCGCGTGAAATAGAGGATGCCGGCCGGCCTTTCCTCTTCGCTGATGCTGAAGCCGGCCTCGCGCAGCCAGTCGGGGAACGAGGTGTTGCGGCCCGTGGCATCGACGATGACGTCGGCAAGCATGTCTTGCGTCGTGCCGTCGCGCTCGACCTTCAAGCCCAGCACGCGAGTGCCGTCGATCGAGAGTCCACGCACGCCCGCGTCGTTGAGGAACGTGACGTTGTGCTGGCGCAGCACATAGCGCCGCATCACCAGCTCGAGCGTGGTGCGGCGGCTGAACAGGATCGACAGGTCCTCGTCGCCAGGGCTGGCGCTGTAGCCGTCGCGCAACGGCGGCGGCAATCCGTCCTCGAAGGTGAAGACGCGCGCGCCGGCCTCGGTCAGGTCCTTGAGGAGATCGGGGTAACGTTCCTGGATCAAGGTCGTCAGCCGCCCCAGGAACACATGGCTGTGGCGCAGCTGCGTGGCGCCGCGGCGCTCCCAGTGCGCGAAGGCGTCTTCCGCGTCGCCGCCCGGCGCCGCGCTGTCGCGGTCGACCAGGGTCACGCGCCGCGTGCCGCCCAGCGCGAGCGCGGCCCCCAGCCCCGCGATGCCGGAGCCGGCGACAAGGACGTGCTCGCTCATGTCTTGATCCTCGTCGCGGCGATGGCGAGCATGATCCAGCCGGTCAGGAAGGCCGCCCCGCCCAAGGGCGTCACGAAGACGAAGGCATGCTCGCCCGTCAACGCCAGAAGATAGAGCGAGCCCGCGAACAGCACGATGCCGATCAGGAACGACCATGCCGACCAGCGCGCGGCGCGCGCCGCCTCGCCCTGCATGGCGAGCGCCGCCAGGCCCAGCGCCAGCGCGTGGTACATGTGGTAGCGCGCGCCGGTCTCGAACAGGCCCAGCGCATGGCTGTCGATGCGGCCGCTCAAGCCGTGCGCGGCAAAGGCGCCGAGCGCGACCGCGAGCGCACCGTTGAGCGCGGCGATGACGAGCCAGGTCCTCACGCGCAGCCGCATCCCGCTTGCGCGTGGCCATGCCCGTGCCCATGACCATGTCCGTGATCATGGCTCGCAAGCTTCGCGGACGCTTCCAAGGCCGCCTTGGAGAGATCGGCGGTGGCGTCGAAATCGCTCTTCACGCGCCCGAGGAACGCTGTGTCGCCCATCAGGTCGAGCGCGGTCATGGCCAGCGACTTGGCGCCGTCGATCACCGCCTGGTCGCCTTTGTCGGACACCGCATGCCGCGCGAACTCGGCGTTGTGGATGATGACGTTCATCGGCGCAACGCCGAGGCAGGGATGGATCGAGGGCAGGCGGTGGCTGACATTGCCCATGTCGGTCGAGCCGGCATAGCCGGGCGGCAGGTCCTTGACCGGGAAGAACTCGCGGCCCAAGACGACCGCGTTGCGCTCGTAGGATTGGGCGAGCGGCCAGTTGGTCTTGAGGTCGAGATAGTCGCTCTCGCCCCATTTGGTCTCGACGCGGCAGCCGGTGGCGAGCGCGCCGGCTTCGAAGCAGGCCTGCACGCGTGCCTTCAGCGTCAGAAGTTCATGCGCGTCCAGCGCGCGGACATAGAAGCGGCAGGCGGCACGCTCCGGCACGATGTTGGGCGCGAGCCCGCCCTCGGTGATGATGCCGTGGATGCGCTGGTCGTTCTTGATGTGCTGGCGCAGCTGCGCGATCGATTGGTACGCGGTGACCACGGCGTCGAGCGCGTTCAAGCCGCGATAGGGCATGGCCGAGGCATGCGCCGCGCGGCCATAGAACACCGCCTCGACGTCGCAGATCGCGATGCAGGGCATGGTGATGAGGTTGATGTTCGAGGGATGGATCATCATCGCCGCGTCGGCGCGGTCGAAGGCGCCGTGCTGCGCCATCAGCTCCTTGCCGCCGTAGCGCTCTTCCGCCGGCGTGCCCAGATAGCGCACGCGGCCGGGCAGCCGTCCGTTCAGCTTGGAGAGCGCGAGCGCGGCGCCCAGCCCCGCGGTCGCGATGATGTTGTGGCCGCAGGCGTGGCCCACGCCCGGCAGCGCGTCGTATTCGGACAGGATCGCGACGGTCGGTCCCTTGTCCGCGCCGAACTCGGCCGCGTAGGCGGTCTTGAGGCCGAAGGCTTCGCGCTGAACGCCGATGCCGTGGCTTTCGACCGCGCCGGTCAGCCTTGCTGCGGCCTTGAACTCCTGCAGCGCCAGCTCCGGCTCGGCATGGATCGCGTGCGACAGCGACAGCAGCTCGTCGCGCATCGCGTCGATCGCAGAGGCCACGTCTTTCTTGAGCGCGTCGAGGGTCATGGGGCCACCTTCGGGAGAGGCTGCGGATCATAGACAGTTGCCCGGCCGTTTGCGAAGCTCGTCGTCATGACAAACTTTGCGCAAGGTAACGATGGCGTGCGCCTCGCCTGGGAGGAAGCCGGCGCCGACACGGGCATCGGCGAGCCGATCGTTCTCGTCCACGGCTTCGCCTCGGACCGTGTCCAGAACTGGCGCGCGCCCGGCTGGTACCAGACGCTGACCGAGGCCGGGCGCCGCGTCGTGGCGCTCGACTGCCGCGGCCATGGCGAGAGCGACAAGCCGCACGATCCGGAAAGCTATGGCGACAGGATGGTCGACGACGTCGTCGCGGTGATGGACGCCGCCGGCATCGACGGCGCGGTGGACGTGATGGGCTATTCGATGGGCGGCATGATCGCGATGGGGCTCGCGATGCGCCATCCCGGCCGCCTGCGCCGCATGGTCGTGGCCGGTGTCGGCGACAGCTATTTCCACGATGCGCCCAGGCGCCGCATCGCCATCGCCGATGCGCTGACGGTCGACGACCCCCGGACGCTCGCCGATCCGGTCCAGCGCCAGTTCCGCCTCTTCGCGGGGCAGAAGGGCAAGGACCTCGCGGCGCTGGCTGCCTGCATGCGCAAATCGCGCACGATCTATTCGGCCGGAGAGCTGGCGCGCTGGCCGGGCGACGTGCTGGTCGTCTGCGGCGAGACCGACAATCTCACCGGCGATCCGCAAGGCCTGGCGCAGGCTTTTCCCAGCGGCCGCGCCGTCGTGGTGCCGAAACGGGACCATATGACAGCGGTGGGCGACAAGGTCTATAAGCAGGCCGTCCTAGAATTCCTCGCGAGTTGATCCATGAGCGCTGCGCCCAAGACCCCAAAGCCCCACGGGCTCGAGCACAATCATTTCGACTGGGCCGATCCGTTGCTGCTGACCCAGGAGCTCAGCGACGACGAGCGCATGGTCGCCGACAGCGCGCGCGCCTATTGCCAGGAGAAGTTGCTGCCGCGCGTGCGCGACGGCTTCCGCAACGAGACCTTCGACCGCGCCATCATGACCGAGATGGGCGAGATGGGATTCCTGGGTCCGACCATCCCGGAAGAGTACGGCGGCGCGGGCCTGTCCTATGTCTGCTACGGGCTGGTGGCGCGCGAGGTCGAGCGCGTCGATTCCGGCTATCGCTCGGCGGCATCGGTGCAGAGCTCGCTGGTGATGCATCCGATCTACGCCTATGGCAGCGAGGAGCAGCGCCGCCGCTGGCTGCCCAAGCTCGCCAGCGGCGAGTTCGTCGGCTGCTTCGGGTTGACCGAGCCCGATCACGGCTCCGACCCCGGCTCGATGGTGACGCGCGCGGTGAAGGACGCGGGCGGCTATCGCCTCAACGGCGCCAAGATGTGGATCACCAACTCGCCCATTGCCGACGTCGCGGTGGTCTGGGCCAAGCTCGACGGCGACATCCGCGGCTTCGTGGTCGAGCGCGACACCAAAGGATTCTCCACGCCCAAGATCGAAGGCAAGTTCAGCCTTCGCGCCTCCGTCACCGGCGAGATCGTGCTCGACGACTGCCTGGTGCCGGAAGCCAGCCTCCTGCCCAATGTGCGCGGGCTGTCGGGCCCGTTCGGCTGCCTCAACCGCGCGCGCTACGGCATCGCCTGGGGCGCGATGGGCGCGGCCGAGTTCTGCTGGCACGCCGCGCGGACCTATACGATGGAGCGCAAGCAGTTCGGCCGGCCGCTGGCCGCCAACCAGCTCGTCCAGAAGAAGCTCGCCGACATGCAGACCGAGATCACGCTCGGCCTCCAAGGTGCGCTGCGCCTGGGGCGGCTGATGGACACCGGCCAAGCCGCGCCGCCTGCGATCTCGCTGATGAAGCGCAACAATTGCGGCAAGGCGCTGGCCATCGCCCGCGAGGCGCGCGACATGCACGGCGGCAACGGCGTCTCGGACGAATACGGCGTGATCCGCCACGTGCTGAACCTCGAAGCGGTCAACACCTATGAAGGCACGCACGACGTGCACGCGCTGATCCTGGGCCGCGCGCAGACGGGGCTGCAGGCGTTCTCCTGATCAAGCGCGCTTCGCCAGCGCGATCCAGTCCCAGGGCTTCATGCCTTTGCGCGCGCGCATGCCTTCGACGCTCCAGGGGTAATGCGCGCGGCCGATGCGCGTGGGCGTGAAGCCGTGGCGCTTGAATATCTCCGCGAGCTCCGCGCGCTCGTAGTGCTTCTGCCAGACGCCGTCGCGCTCGACGAGGCCGCCGGCGCGCCACTTCTGTTCGCCGCCGCGCGCCACCACCATGCGCTCGGACTCCAGCGACGGCACGACCATCAGCGCCGAGCCGCCGCGCTTCGTCACGGCTGCGACGGCGGCCCAGAGCTTGTCGCGATCCTTCTCGCGCGGCTGCGTGATGACGTTCAGGCAGACGGTCAGATCGGCCGCTCGGCCGATGCGCCTGGCGGCGCGGGGGATGTCGGTCGTCAGCCAAGCGACGCCGTCGCCGCAGCGCGCTTTGGCGCGGGCGATGATCCTGGGCGCGAACTCGACGCCATGGATGGTCTCGAAGCGCTTGCCGAAGCGGGCGATGAAGCTCCCCACGCCGCAGCCGAGATCGGCGAGCACCGCGCCGTTCTTGGGCAGCTTCGCCAGCCGCACGAAGCGCGCCATCTGGGCGGCGCTCTCTTCGCGGGTGATGTCGCAGGTCTCGCTCTCGAATTCGTCGGCCAGCCTGTCCCAATCGGCGCTTTTCATGGCAGTTTGGCTCGCACGATTCCGCATCCAAGGGCAACCGATGAAGCTCGCCGGCATCCGCGTCCTCGACCTGTCGCAGTACCTTCCCGGCCCGCACCTGACGATGACCATGGCCGATCACGGCGCCGACGTGATCATGGTCGAGCCCGCCAACGGCATCGGCGAGCCGACGCGCGCGATGGGCACGCGCGCACCCGACGGCACCGGCGTGTGGTTCCGCAACGTCGCCCGCGGCAAGCGCGCCGTTGCGCTGGACCTGAAGGACAAGGCGCAGCGCGATTTTTTTCTCGAACTGGCGAGCGAGGCCGACGTGATCGTCGAAGCCTTCCGTCCCGGCGTGGTGAAGCGGCTCGGCATCGACTACGACACCGTCGTCAAGGCCAATCCGCGCATCGTCTATTGCTCGCTCTCGGCGTTCGGGCAGGACGGTCCGCTGCGCGACAAGCCGGCGCACGATCTCGCCGTTCAGGCGCTGGCGGGGACGGCCGCGCTGGTCGCGCCGGCGATGCCGAACCTCGTCGCCGCCGACATGGCGTCGTCGCTGACGGCGCTGAGCGCGATCCTGATGGCGCTCGTCGCGCGCGACCGCACGGGCAGGGGCGACTATATCGACGTTGCGATGTACGACTCGCTCATCGCCTGGACGCCGAACATCGCCGGCAGCGTGCTCGGCCGCGACGAGGCGCCGGTGCCGCGCGCCATGCGCAACTATGGCGGCCAGGCGATGAACCGGCTCTATGCGACGAAAGACGGCGGCACGATCGCGCTGGCCGGCAACGAAAGGAAGTTCTGCGAGAACCTGCTTACCGCTCTCGGACGTCCCGACCTGATCGCCCTGGCGGCCGGCGAGCCGGGCCCTGCGCAGCAACCGCTGATCGACTTCTTCGCGGCGACCTTCGCCGGGAAGACGCAAGCGCAATGGGAAGAGTTCCTGGAGCCGCTCGACCTGTGCTGGGCGCCGCTGAGGACGCTGAAGGACGCATTCGACGCCGATCACACCAGGGCGCGCGGCATGGTGCTGACCGACGACGCGGGCAATCGCCACATCGGGCCCGCGGCGAAGTTCCGCGATACGCCGGCCGAGCCCGATTTCGCGCTGCCGCGTTACGTCAACTTCGAACCGCTCGCCTGGAAGCCGCGATGAGGGTTAGGATGGCGCAAAGCTATCAGGACGCGCGCCCATGACCCTCGACGACGCTCTCAAAGACGCCCACATCCCCAGCCTGATGATGGCGCTGGTGCATCTGACCGGCGACGCCGGCCACCTCAATCCCGAGATGAAGCCGGTCTACGACTTCTTCGGCGACGGGCAGGGCGGTCTCAGTCCCGAGAAGCAGCAATGGGTGCGCGACCGCGCCAAGGCCGCGATGCTGGCTTACGAGGCCGGCGGGACGCTGCCGCCGCCGCCCGATGCCGCGACCATCCGCAAGATGATGGACTTCATCGCCGGCGCCGACATCCCCGAGCGCTATGTGCCGTTCCTGAAGGAAGAGCTCGGCATCGCGGTCGAGGACACGCGCGAGGTGAAGTGGGATACGCCGAAGCTGAAAGGCGCTGCGGCGAAGATGAAGGTGGTGATCGTCGGCGCCGGGTTGTCGGGGCTGCTCTCGGCGATACGGTTGAAGCAGGCGGGCGTGCCCTTCGCCGTCATCGAGAAGAACGCCGACGTCGGCGGCACCTGGTACGAGAACGCCTATCCCGGCTGCCGCGTCGACAATCCCAACCACATGTATTCGTATTCCTTCGAGCCCAACCACGCCTTCCCGTATCACTTCTCGACCCAGGACGTGCTCCACGACTATTTCCGCCGCATCGCGGAGAAGTACGACCTGCGCAAGCACATCCGCTTCGAGACCACGGTGGAAGAGGCGCGTTTCGACGAGACGACGTCGCTGTGGCAGGTGCGCGTCAAGGACAAGGCGGGCCGGCAAGAGACGCTTGCGGCCAATGCGGTGATCAGCGCGGTCGGCCAGCTCAACCAGCCCAAGATGCCCGACATCAAGGGCGTGGGAAGCTTCAAGGGGCCGGCCTTCCACACCGCGCGCTGGCGCCACGACGTCGATCTCGCGGGCAAGCGCGTCGCGGTGATCGGCACCGGCGCCACCGCGTTCCAGGTGATCCCCGAGATCGTGCCGAAGGTCGGGAAGTTGACGGTGTTCCAGCGCTCGGCGCCGTGGCTCGGGCCGACGCCCAACTATCACGACAAGGTCGCCGACGGTAAGAAGTGGCTGCTCGAGCACGTGCCGACCTACGGCAAGTGGTACCGCTTCTGGCTGTTCTGGACCTTGACCGACGGCATCCTGGACGCGGTCGCGGTCGATCCCGCCTGGAACGACACCTCGCGCTCGGTCTCGCCGATGAACGAGATGCTGCGCGTCATGCTGATCGAGAAGATCAAGGAGCAGCTGCCGGGCCGTCCCGACCTGGTCGAGAAGGTCGTGCCCGACTATCCCTTCGGCTCCAAGCGCTCGGTGCGCGACAACGGCGTGTACCTGGCGGCGCTGGCGCGGCCCAACGTCGACCTGATCACGACGGGCATCGAGGAGATCACGCCGAACGGCATCCGCACCGCGGACGGCGCCCTGCATGAGGTCGACGTCATCGTCTACGGCACCGGCTTCCACGCCAGCGACTTCCTGCGCACGTACAAGATCGTCGGCCGCGACGGCGTCGAGCTGCACGAGCGCTGGAAGGGCGACGCGCGCGCCTATCTGGGCATGACGGTGCCGGGCTTCCCGAACTTCTTCGCGATCTACGGGCCCAACACCAACATCGTCGTCAACGGCTCGATCATCTTCTTCACCGAGGCGAGCGTGCGCTACATCGTCAACTGCCTGAAGCTGCTGGCCGAGACGGGTTCGGCCACGATGGAGGTCCGCAACGACGTGCACGACGACTTCAACGCGCGCGTCGACGCGGAGAACCTCAAGATGGCCTGGGGCGTGCCCAATGCGAAAAGCTGGTACAAGAACGCGCTCGGCCGCGTCAGCCAGAACTGGCCGTTCAAGCTGGTCGACTATTGGAACGCGACGATCAAGCCCGATCCCAAGGATTTCAACCTCGCTTAAGGTCCGAAGGCGCCCGCGCCCATGGGCGTGCCCATGCCGGTCGCCGGGTCGTAACCGGGACCGGCGCCGGTGCCCGCGGTGATGTCGAACAGCTGCGTCGGATGCGCGTAAGGATCGCTGCCGTAAGTGACCGCGCCGCCGTTGACGCCATAGACGCCGGCGATGATCGGCGCCGAGACGCTGGTGCCGCCGAACACCATCCAGCCCGATGCCGTGCTCGACACCGGGCCATAGACCGCGACGCCGGTCGCCGGATCGCCCACGGCCGCGACGTCGTTGTCGACGCGCCTGGTGCAGCCCGGCCAGGTCTGCCACGCCGGTTTCGCATAGACCGTGCTGCACCCGCCGCCGCCGATCGCCGTCTCGCTCCAGCCGCGCGCGTTCGCGGCCGGCACCAGATGCGTGCCGCCGACCGCGGTGACGTGCGGCGACGAGGCTGGGAACTGCGGCCCACCCAGGCCGCTGTCGCCTCCGCTCGCGGTGATCGCGATGCCGGGATGGTTGTAGTGGGGCTCGTAAGCGGTGGTGCCGGATTCCGCTCCACCATATGAGTTCGATATCGCATGCGCGCCGAGCGACGCGGCGGTGTCGACCGTGGCCGCGAGGTTCGCGAATGAGGAGGTGTCGGCTTCCAGCAGCCAGATCTGGCAGCTCGGGCACATCGCGCTCGCCATGTCGAGGTCCACGGCGGCTTCCTGCGCCCAGCCGAGGTTCTGCGCCGGATAGCTGCCCTGCACGCCGTTCTGGTTCAGCTTCTTGAAGCAGCCGTTCGCGGTGGTGCAGGCGGCCAGGCCGAATTGCGCGCGATAGACGCCGAGATCGGCTTCCGCGTTGGTGTAGCCGTAGGCGGTGGCCGCGGCGACGATCGTCGTCGGCGCGCCGGTGCCCTTGATCTTGTAGGCATCGCGCAAATCGCCCGGCGTGTAGCCGCCGATCGCGCGCGGCGAGCTCACGGCGATCCTGCCGCTCGCGTCGGTCACGATGCGCGCGAAGCAGCGCGCCGTGGGTCCCACCGCATGCGCGCAGGCCGCGACGTGATAGACGCCGCCCGAGCGCTCGACGGCGCGCGCTTCGGCGCCGGAGACGAAAGCGACAAGGCCGAGAGGAAGCACGGCCAGGCGGGCGACGGCGAGATGCGGAATTCTCTTCATGGTTTTATCTCCGCTATTTCGGTATAAAGTTGTAGCACGCCGCGCGGCTTCGCAAAGCAAAACTCCGCCGCGGTCAGCGGCGGAGTTTCCCAGTTGCCCCAAAAGAGGCCCTTCGCGGGATTGCTCCCGTTTGCACAGATTCGATTGTAGGGCTTGCGATCCGGGTGTCAGGCCGGAGCGTGGCTCGTCTCTCGAGAGAGCCTCGGACTTATGCCCGGCGGAGTGTCTTCCATGCGGAATCTCCCTGGCCAAGTTTCGCCGTCGCGCGAGGTTCGCCTCGTCTCCTCCTTCGGCCGGTACCGAAGGCGACCGCATCACGCGGAAACGAGGCGCCGCAGCGGATGAAAATCATCCGCCTGAAATGCCCTCAAGTCAACATTCTGTATACGGAGAGATCGCCCGCGCGCGGCCGCGCGCGCCGATCAGCTCGTTCGCTTGGCCTTGTCCTTGTCGTTGGCGGCGCGGATCTCGCGGCTGATCGCCTCCCATTGCGCGTCGCCGAGCGCGGCCAGGCCTGAGAAATTGCCCGAGCCGCCCAGATGTCCGGCCCCGTCGATCGCGATCGCCTGGCCCGTCAGATATTCGCAGCCGTCCGCCATCAGGAAGGTGGCGAGGTTGGCGAGCTCGACCATCTCGCCGTTGCGGCCCATCGGAATGCGCCCGCCGACTTCCGAAAGCTCGCTGCTGCCGCCGGCCTTGGGCGACAGGCGTTCCCACGCGCCCTTGGTCGGGAACGGTCCCGGCGCGATGGCATTCAGGCGGATGCCGTGCGGGCCCCATTCGGTCGCCAGCGACTTGATCATGATGTTGACGCCGGCCTTGGCCATCGCGGAGGGAACGGTGAACGGTCCGCCGTTCCAGATCCAGGTGGTGAGGATCGAGATCACGCTCGCCTTCTGTCCCGCCGCGATCCAGCGCTTACCGCAGGCGAGCGTCACATAGAACGTGCCGCGGAAGACGATGTCCGAGATCGCGTTGAAGCCCTTGGGCGTCAGGTCCTTCGTCCGGCTGATGAAGTTGCCGGCCGCGTTGTTGACGAGGCCGGTCAGCGCGCCGCCGTCGTCCCAGATTTGGGCGATCATCTCGTCCACGGCCTCGGCGACGCGGATGTCGCAGCCCAGCCCCACGATCTTCGAGCCGGTCGCGTCGGAGATGCGCTTGGCGGTCTCCTGGACCACGCCGGCGCGGCGGCCGCAGATGTAGACGGTGGCGCCCAGCTGCGCATAGGCCTCGGTCATCACCTCGCCGAGCCCGGTGCCGCCTCCGGTCACCAGAATGCGCTTGCCCTTGAGCAATCCGTCCTTGAACATCAGGTCGTACATGATCCGTTCCTTCCAGTATCTTTGGGCAAGACTAGGCGCGTGAACGCTCTCCCCCAAGCTTTTTCCGACTGGTTCGCGTCGCGCGGATGGGCGCCGCGGCCGCACCAGCTCGCGCTCGTCGAACACGCCGCGAGGGGAGAGTCGGTTCTGCTGATCGCGCCCACCGGAGGCGGCAAGACGCTCGCCGGCTTCCTGCCCACCCTGATCGATCTGGCGAAGTTGCCGTCGCGGCGGCCGCGCGCATTGCACACGCTCTACATCTCGCCCTTGAAGGCGCTCGCGGTCGACGTCGCGCGCAATCTCGACACCCCGGTCGAGGAGATGCGCCTGCCCGTCCGCATCGAGACGCGCACCGGCGACACGCCCGCCTCGCGCCGCCAGCGCCAGAAGACCCTGCCGCCCGACATATTGCTCACGACGCCCGAGCAATTGGCGCTGCTCGTCGCGTCGCGCGAATCCGCCCGCCTGTTCGAGAGCCTGAAGACCGTGGTGCTCGACGAGCTGCATGCGATGCACAATTCCAAGCGGGGCGACCTGCTCGCGCTGGGGCTGGCGCGGCTGCGCACACTAGCGCCGGAGCACCGCACGGTCGGCTTGTCGGCGACCGTTGCCGATCCCAAGCCCTTGCTCGACTATATGGGCGGCGGCGCGCTGGTGCGCGGGCTTGCGGGTGCGGCGCCGCAGATATCGATCCTGGCGTCGGACACCTACGTGCCGTGGGCAGGCCACATCGCGCGCTATGCCATGGCCGACGTGCTGGAGGCGATCAAGCGGGCCAAGACCTCGCTCGTCTTCGTCAACACCCGCGCCAATGCCGAGCGCACCTTCCAGGAGCTGTGGCGGCTGAACGAGGGCAACCTGCCCATCGCGCTGCATCACGGCTCGCTCGCGCCGGCACAGCGCCGCAAGGTCGAGAGCGCGATGACCAAGGGCGCGTTGCGCGCGGTGGTCTGCACCTCGACGCTCGACCTCGGCATCGACTGGGGCGCGGTCGACAACGTCATCTGCATCGGCGCGCCCAAGGGTGCGGCGCGGCTCGTGCAGCGCATCGGCCGCGCCAATCACCGTCTCGACGAGCCCAGCCAGGCGCTGCTGGTGCCGTCCAACCGCTTCGAGGTGCTGGAATGCGAAGCGGCGCGCGACGCGGTGATGGCGGGCGAGCTCGACGGCGACCGGTTGCGCATCGGCGGGCTCGACGTGCTGGCACAGCATGTGCTGGGCACGGCTTGCGCCAAGCCCTTCGACGCCGACCGGCTGTTCGCGGAAGTCACCTCGGCGTCCCCTTACGCGCATCTGACGCGCGACGACTTCGACAAGGTCGTCGATTTCGTCGCCACCGGCGGCTATGCGCTCAAGCGCTACGACCGCTATGCGCGGTTGCGCCGGACCGAAGACGGCAAGTGGCGCGTCGCCCATCCGCGCGTCGCCCAGCAATACCGCATGAACGTCGGCGTCATCGTCGAGGATCCGATGATCGACATCCGGCTTCAGGCGAAGGGACGGCCGACCGGCGTCGGCGGCCGTGTGCTCGGCCAGATGGAGGAATATTTCGTCGAGCAGCTCGCCCACGGAGACACCTTCGTCTTCGCCGGCGACGTGCTGCGCTTCGAAGGCATGCACGAGGACGCGGCCTATGTCAGCCGCACGCACGATCCGGAAGCCGGCGTGCCGTCCTATAACGGCGGCAAGTTCCCGCTCTCGACGTTCCTCGCGAAACGCGTGCGCGAGATGGTGTCGCGGCCCGAAAGCTGGGCCGTGCTGCCCGATCCGGTGAACGAATGGCTGCGCATCCAGGAGTTCCGCTCTTACATCCCGCAGCCCGGCCAGCTTCTGGTCGAGACCTTTCCGCGCGGCTCGAAGAACTATCTCGTCTGCTATCCCTTCGAGGGCCGGCTGGCGCATCAGACGCTCGGCATGCTGCTCACGCGCCGGCTCGAGCGGCTGCGCATGCGCCCGCTCGGTTTCTCGGCGAACGAATACGCGCTCGCGGTCTGGGCGTTGCGCGACATGAGCGGGCTGGACATGGGCAAGCTCTTCGACCAGGACATGCTGGGCGACGACCTCGACGCCTGGCTCGGCGAAAGCAACCTCTACAAGCGCACCTTCCGCAACTGCGCGATCATCGCCGGCCTGATCGAGCGGCGCTTCCCCGGCCGCGAGAAGACGGGGCGCCAGGTGACGTTCTCTTCCGACCTGATCTACGACGTCCTGCGCGAGCACGAGCCCGACCACATCCTGCTGCGCGCGACCTACGAGGATGCGGCAACCGGCCTCCTCGACATCGCCCGGCTTTCGGAGATGTTGGCGCGCGTGAAGGCCCGCATCGTGACCAAGCGGCTCGACCGCGTGTCGCCGCTGGCGGTGCCGGCGCTGCTCGAGATCGCGAAGGAAATGGTCGCGGGCGAGGCGCATGAGGATATCCTGCGCGAAACCGAAGAATCGCTGATAGCGGATGCGATGCGTGTCGACTGACGATCTCAACATCGAGGTGAACGGCGAGATCCTGGTGCTCGACCGCAGCGGCGCCGCCTGGTGGCCGGGCCAGGAGACGCTCGTCTTCGCCGACATCCATTTCGAGAAGGGCTCGTCCTATGCGATGCGCGGCGCCTTGTTGCCGCCCTACGACACGCGCACGACCTTGCGGCGCATGGGCGACGTCGTCGCGCGCAGGCGGCCCAAGCGCATCGTGGCGCTCGGAGAT
Source organism: Alphaproteobacteria bacterium (assembly GCA_019247845.1). Taxonomy (GTDB): domain Bacteria; phylum Pseudomonadota; class Alphaproteobacteria; order Micropepsales; family Micropepsaceae; genus Rhizomicrobium. The sequence continues at coordinate 43,976 of JAFBAL010000041.1, forward strand.
TCGTTCCACGACCGTCAGGCCGCCGACCGCCTCGATGCCGAGGAGCGGGCGGCCTTAAGCGCTTTGGGCCGCGCCGCCGATTGGGTCTGGATCACGGGCAACCACGATCCCGCGCCGCCGGCCTGGCTCGGCGGCACGGTCGTGGACGAGATCAAGCTCGGCCGGCTGGTGTTCCGCCACGAGCCCGGCGCCATGTTCCAGCCGGGCGAGATCGCAGGTCATCTCCATCCCGTCACCACGGTGACGCGGCGCGGACGCAGCCTGCGCCGCCGCTGCTTCGTCAGCGACGGGCGGCGCATGGTGCTGCCGGCCTTCGGTGCCTATGCGGGCGGCCTCGACCTTTGGGAAACCGCGATCCGCGCGCTGTTCGACGGCGACTTTGCCGCTTTCATGCTCGGGACGAGCCGCGTCTATGCGGTCTCCGGCGCCGCCGTCCTGCAGACGCTGCGACGGACGGCGGCCAGCTAGGCGACCGGCTGCCGCACCGTACCCGCGTCGTCGTAAGGATCGTAGGTCTCGTCCGGATACCACGTGCCGCCGAACAGCCTGTTCTGGTTGACCAGAGAGCAGCGCTGGACATGGACGTTGTCCTGGAAGCTGTGGGGAACCGTCGCGTTGCCCCAGTCGCCGCCCCAGATGAGCTTGTGCTTGTAGGCGAGCATGCCCAGGGGGCGGAAATCGCCGTCCCAGGACGGCTGGCCGTTCACCTTGCGCACCAGGTCGACGGCGAGCCCGTAATGATGCACGCCGACATTCATCAGCTTGGTCGCGCCGCGCTTGAACAGCAGCGCCTGCCGTTCCTGGCTGCGATAGGTCTCGAACGCCATCAGCGCGATGCCTTGCGCCTGCGCGTCCTCGATGATCGCCGCCACCTGCGCGCGGAAGGTCGGTTCCAGCAGCGCCATGTCCGAGACCGGATCGGTGCTGCGGAAGCGCGCGTCCTTGGCGATGACGTCGGTGAAGAAGTTCCCCATCCCGTTCCCCCCGAAATATCCTCGGGGAAAAGGTTTACACGCACCCGTGGAAATTGAAAATGGACCGTTTCAGCTCTTGCGGAAGGCGAGCGAGGACAGCCAGCCGAAGCCGACGGCCATCAACACCGTCGAGATGCCGTAGGCGAGCGGCTGCTCCTGGCTGAAGTCATAGAGCCGGCGCTCCAGTCCGGTCTGGTCGATGGTGAGCTCGGAGGAGCGCACGTCGATCACCTGGCCCTGGCGCAGAAGATAGACCCAGGCGGTGTAGCGGCCGCGCGGCGCCGACGACGGCAGCGGCACGCGGGCGCGGAACAGCGTGCCGCTCAGGAACTCGACCGCGTCGTCGTCCTGCGCATAGAGCCCGGCCTTGCGCTCGATGCCGATGGCGGCGTCGAGGAAGGGTTTGAGCGCATGCGGGCCCGTCATGGCCTTGGGCTGGAGCGCGTCCAGGCCCAGGCCGTATTGGCGGAGCGTGCCTTCGGCTGCGATCTCGGGCAGCGGCCGGTTGGCGGCGGCAAAGTAATAGCCGGGCATGCCGTGCAGGATGACGCGGTTCTTGTTGATCCAGATGCCGGCGACGCGGTCCTTGCGGCGGACGCGCAGGTCGCTCTCCGGTCCGCGCACCACCACGACGACGTCGGGCCGCGCCTCGGACGCCGGCCGCTCGATCGCGCCGAACACCACGATGTCGGTGCCGTTGTAGTTCGAGCGGATCTCGATCCTATCCTGCGACAGGCCCGAGACGAGATCCTCTGTCGCGAGCGCGGGACTCGCCAGCAGCAGCACGAAGAGCGCCAGCCGTCTCATGAGCCGCTCACGCTGAACAGCTCGCGCGGCGTCGCCACCAGCCCATAGAGCAGCCGGATCGCCACGCCCAGCACGAGCAGCGCCAGCAGCATGCGCAGCTGCTCGCCGCGCAACCGCGCGCCCGCGCGCACGCCGAGTTGCGCGCCGATCACCCCGCCCACGATCAGCCAGGCCGCCAGCATGGCGTCGACGGCGTGGTTGTTGGTCGCCTGGAGCACCGTCGCGGCGGCGGTGATGACGATGATCTGCGCCAGGGACGTCCCCATCACCACGTTCGCCGGGATGCGCAGGATGTAGATCATCGCCGGCACGATGACGAAGCCGCCGCCGACGCCGAGCACCGTCGAGAGCATGCCGACCGCAAAGCCGATCGCGACCGGCGGGATCACGCTGATATAGAGGCCGGACGCCGGGAAGCGCTGCTTGAAGGGCAGGGTGTGGATCCACGGACGCTCGGCGCGGCGCGGCGTGGAGCCGCCGCTGCGCGCGGCGCGCAACGCGCCCAGGCTCTCGCGCAGCATCAGCCCGCCGATGGTGCCCAGCAGCACGACATAGGCGGCCGAGATGAACACGTCCATCTGCCCCGAGCGGCGCAACACCGCGAACAGCCACACGCCTGCGAAGGTGCCCGCGATGCCGCCCAAGGTCATGACCGCGGCCATCTTCAGGTCGATCGCGCCCTTGCGCCATTGCGCGAGCGCCCCCGACATCGACGAGGCGGTGACGTGGCTCGACGTCGTCGCCACCGCGACCGCGGAAGGGATGCCGGTGAAGATCAGGAGCGGGGTCAGCAGGAAGCCGCCGCCGACGCCGAGCAGGCCCGAGAGGAATCCGATGGCGCCGCCCAAGCCCAGGAGGACCAGCCAGTGGACCGACATCTGGGCGATGGGCAGGTAGATTTCCATCGTGCTCGCGCAGGTGAACGAGGTTCACAATGTGCGGGCTGAGGGGGAGGCGGTCAACACCAACTGCTCGCCATGGCCGGCCTCCGAGCCGGCCATCCAGCGCACGAGCGCTCGCGCGCAAAAGAGTCTATGCGCTCACTGACCTCGCTTGCCGGGTGGCCGGGTCAAGCTCGGCCATGGTGTCGTTCAGCCCTGCGGCAGCTCGGCCTGGGTGGGCGCCACGTTGGCGCGCGGATCGAGGGCGGCGGGATGAAAGCTCTCGGCGGCGTGCTGCGCCGCGCTGCGGTCGTCGGGCGAAAGCTGCGTGCCCAGCGCGTCGATGCGCGACTTGGATTCGCTGTCGCCGCCCGCGGCCGCGATGGCGTACCACTTATAGGCATCGAGCAGGCTCTGCGGCACGCCCTGGCCGCGCTCGTAGAGCACCGCGAGGTTGAACTGCGAATCGGCGAAGCCCAGGTTGGCCGCCTTCGAGAACCAGCGCGCGGCTTCGGTCGGATCCTTCTTGACGCCGGTGCCCTCGGCATAGGCGACGGCGAGATTGTGCATCGCCTTGCGGTTGCCCTGCATCGCCGCGGCCTGATACCAGTGCGCCGCTTTCGGTGCGTCCGCGGCGACGCCCTGGCCGTGCTCGTACAAGGTCCCCAAGCGATACTGCGCGACGGGCTCGCCGGCATTGGCGGCGCGCTCGAGCCATTTGGCCGCCTGCGCCTCGTTGACCGCGACGCCTTCGCCGCTCAGATATTTGAGACCGACGATGGTCTCGGCCTTCACGTTGCCGCCGTTGGCGAGCGCCGTGAGACGGTCGAGCGCGGGCAAGGATGCGCTTTGCTGCGGCGCGCTCTGCTGCGGCGCGGGCGCGGGAACGGCATGCACGGGCGCCGGGTTCACGGTGCGCTGCTGCAGCGGCTGCACGGCTCCGGGCACGAGGCGCGGCGAGGACGGCGCGCTATCGCCGGCGTCCGTGGACGCGGTGTCCTCGGGCAGCACCGCATGCAGCGGCGTGCCTGCTTGCGGCGCGGCTGCCGGCTTCGGCGCGAACAGGCTGCCCAGCCCCGACGAGCGCTGCGACGAGCCCATCATGCCCTGGCTGAGCACGATCCCCGCGATCAAGGCCACGACGATCAGCACGCCGAGCGCGATCAGCACGGTGCGCGTGCGTCCCGGCTGCTCGGCCGCATCGGCGCTCTTGCCCGCGTTCCAGGCGAAGCCGCGTCCGGCCTGCTCGGCTTCGGCGGCGCTGGCGGCGGCGCGCGCGGAACGCCGCGCGGCGGAAAGGAACGAGTCGCCGGCCGGCGGCGGCGAGGCTTCGAAGCCCGCGGCCTGGACCGGCGCGAAGGGATCCTCGGCGAAAGGCGGCGGCGCATCGAATGCTTCCGGCGCGGGCGCGAACGGATCGGCGGGCGCGAACGGATCGTGCTGCGCCTGGAACGGTGGCGGCGCCCCCGGCGTCGGCACGTCGGGGAAGGGCGGAGCGTCGAAGGCGGGCGGCGGCGGTGCCGCGAAGGACTGCGCCGGCGGCGGTGCCGCGAAGGACTGCGCCGGCGACGGAGCCGCGAACGGCGCCGCGGCTGCCACGGGCTGGGCAGCTTTCGCCTCGACAGCGCTGAGCCGCGTGGCGGTTTCGTTCAGCACGGAGCGGAATTCCGAGACCGTGTCGCGCTGGCGGTTCTCGGTCGCCTCGACGCGGCTGACCAGCTTGCGCAGCGAATCCTCGATGGCTTTCGCGGTCGTCGGCTCGTGGTCTTCGAGCTTGTCGACGATGTGGCTCAAGCCCTGCTCGATGTTGCTGAGGCGCCGTTCGATCTCCGGATCGGGGCCGCGCATCTCGAACCTGGCGACATTGTCGTCCAGCTTGGAGAAATTTCCCTCCAGCTTGGCGAAGTTCTCTTCGAGCTTGGTGGCATTGTCGTCCAGCCGCGCGATGGCGCGGGCGGTCTCGGCCTCGCGCTTCTCGGCGTCGTGCTTCTCGGCTTCGCGATCCTGTGCGAGACGCGCGTGCAGCGTCTCCAGCGCGCGCTCCAAGGCGCCGGCGCTGCTCTGCGCCGCCTTCTCGACCATATAGACGCGGTCGTCGAGGGCCGCGAGGCGTTGCTCGAGCCCCTCGGCATCGCTGCGCGCATGGTCCAGGCGATTGGCCACCGCTTCGAGGCTGGTCGCAAGCGTGCCGATCTGCGTCGCGGACTGGCTGGCGTTCTGGGTGATCTGGTCGGCAAGGCGCGACAGGCCGGTGTGCAGGCCCTTGACCGCGTCCTTCAGCCCGCTCTGCGCATTGGCCTGCTCGACGCGGTCGAGCCGGCCGGCAAGGCCCACGACATGCGCGCCCAGCTGGTCGAAGGCCTGCGCCTGCTCGCGCGCGGCGATGTTCATCTCGGTCGCAGCCTTGCTCATGACGCGATTGTTCTCGGTGGTCGTGCGCTCCTGGCTCTCCAGTCTACGCGCGACGCCGCGCATCTGTTCCTCGATGCGGCGATAGACGTCGTTGGTCTCGGCGGTGCTGCGCGAGACCTGCTCGAGCATCTCGTCGGTCTCGCGGCGAGACGGCTGATGCTGGGACGGCGGCGGGGGAGGAGCCGCGGGCTCCTCGCGATAGGTCCTGCTCGTGGCGTAGCTGTCGCGGGTCAATTCTTCCTCGTCCCCGGCGTCGGCAAAGCTGCGCAGGATGCGCCGCGTGAGCCATTCGCCGACCGACAGGCCTTCACGCCTCGCCGCTGCGCGTGCCGCTTCGCGCGCTTCGGGCGGAATCCCTGCCACGTTCCAAGGAAGATCAGGCCGCATTTCGAATCACTGGACGACGCACCCTCAAGCATAAGTACCGACGGCAAGATTTGGTGTAAAGGAACGTCGCGAGCCCAAAACATGGGCGTTCCCCGGCTTTTCTTCCTGGGACGGCATCATCTACCGATAGGATTAATGCGGAGTTATCGAGGTTATTCGCGTGTTTGGGTCACGCCGGCACGATTGAGATCGGCTCTCAAACCGCCGGTCAGCCAGCGGAAAAACATCCGGTAGTCGGACACCAGCGACCACAGCGGATAGCTGAAGGTGGCCGGGCGGTTGTGCTCGATGAAGAAATGGCCGACCCAGGCGGGCCCGTAGCCGCCGACCAGAGCGCCCAGCGCCAGCCACCAATCGCCGGTCACGGCCGCCGCGCCCAGGAAGCCCAGCGACAGCGCGCTGCCCAGATAGTGGATCGCGCGCGTCTCGGGCTTGGCATGCTCCTGGAGGTAGTAGGGCCAGAAATCGGCGTAGTTTTCCATCGGGCGGTTGGTGGGAGCTGGCGTGGCCATGGATCGCTTTTACGGCTGTGCAGGCAGGGCCGCAATGGAGGCACCATGAAGCTCTTCACCATCGGCTTCACGAAAAGCTCGGCGGAGCACTTCTTCGCGCGCCTTTGCGGTTCCGGCGCGACCAAGCTCGTCGACGTCCGGCTGAACAACGTTTCTCAGCTGGCCGGGTTCGCCAGGAAGGACGATCTGCGATATTTCTGCGGCGCGATCTGCGGTCTGGATTACGAACATTTGCCACGGCTTGCGCCGACCGAGGAGATGCTCGCCGAATACAGGAGGTCGAAGCTGTCGTGGAGCGGCTATGCCCGCAAGTTCCTGGCGCTGATGGCGCGGCGCAAGATCGAAACGCTCGACAGATCGCTTCTCGGCGGCGCGTGCCTGTTGTGCAGCGAGGCCGAGCCGCACCATTGCCATCGGCGCCTGGTCGCCGAATATCTGCAGCGGAAGTGGGGCGACGTGGAGATCGTTCACATTTGACGCGCGATCACTGCGCCGGACTCTTGTCTTCCTCGTGCGGCGGCAGGCCGAGGTCGGTCGCGAACAGCGCGGTGACATAGACCGTGTCGGCGTTCGCCGCGGCGCCGATGCCGGTCATGGTGTAGGGCGCGAAGGCCATGTTGTCGCGATGCTTGGGACTGTTCAGCCAGATGTCGACGACGGTGCGCGCCGCAGCATCGACGTCGACACCGCTCTGCTTGAGGAAATGCACCGCCGCCATGTTCTCGCCGAGCAGGCCCTGAAAGCGCTTGTCCTGCGCCATCAGAAGCGTCGCCGCGGTTTCGCCGTTGGCCGCGGCATGGGCGAGATAGTTCTTCGCCGCCATGTCGGCCGAGCGTTTGCGCGCGACCTGGCCGAGCTCGGGATCGATGGCCAGCGGCTTGGCATGGGTGTCGAGCTTCTCGCGCTCTTCCTCCACCAGCACGGCGATGCGCCGCTCGAGCGCGGGCATGCGCTCTGCCGGATCGGGCAGGGACGTGCAGCCCGCGAGCAGCAGCGCGCCGAGCAAAAGAAGGTAGGCGCGGCGCAGCATCAATGCGTGAACTCGATCAACCCGGCCGCGCCCATGCCGCCGCCGATGCACATCGTCACGACGCCGTACTTGGCCTTGCGGCGCTGGCCTTCGAGCAGGATGTGGCCGGTCATGCGGGCGCCCGACATGCCGTAGGGATGGCCGATGGAGATCGAGCCGCCGTTGACGTTCAGCCGGTCCATCGGCAGGCCCAGGCGGTCGGCGCAATAGAGCACCTGGCTCGCGAAAGCCTCGTTCAGCTCCCACAGGTCGATGTCCGCGACCTTGAGTCCGTGGCGCTCCAGCAGGCGCGGCACCGCGAAGACCGGGCCGATGCCCATCTCGTCGGGCTCGCAGCCCGCGACCGCGAAGCCGCGGAAGATGCCGAGCGGCTTGATCCCGCGCTTGGCCGCGACCGCGCCGTCCATCAAGACGCAAGCCGCGCCGCCGTCGGCGAACTGCGAAGCGTTGCCGGCGGTGATGGTCTTGCCTTGCGCGATCTTCATGCCGCCCTGGAGCACGGGCTTGAGCGACTTCAAGCCTTCCAGCGTCGTGTCGGGACGGTTGGCCTCGTCGCGGTCGACCGTGTTCTCGACGACGGACTCGGTGCCCGTCGCCTTGTCGGTCTTCTTCATCTTGACGGTCAGCGGGACGATCTCGTCCTTGAACCTGCCGGCCTGCTGGGCGGCGGCGGTGCGCTGCTGGCTCTGCAGCGAATACTCGTCCTGGCGGTCGCGGCTGATGCCGTAGCGCTCGGCGACGATCTCGGCGGTCTCGATCATCGAGATCCAGAGCTCGGGCTTGACCTGCAGCAGGTGCTCCTCGGTCAGGTTCCTGGTGTTCATCCCGCCCATCTGCACCAGCGAGATCGACTCGACGCCCGAGCCGATGGCGACCGGCGTGCCTTCGACGACGATCTGATGCGCCGCGACCGCGATCGCCTGGAGGCCGGACGAGCAGAAGCGGTTGATCGTGGTCCCTGCGGTCGTCACCGGACAGCCCGCCCAGACGGCGGAAAGGCGCGCGATGTTCATGCCGGTGGCGCCTTCGGGCTGGGCGCAGCCCATCACCACGTCCTCGACCTCTTTCGCATCGATGCCGGCGCGGGCGATGGCGTGCTTGATGGCGTGGCCGCCCATCACCGCGCCGTGGGTCATGTTGAAGCCGCCGCGCACGGACTTGGCCAGACCGGTGCGCGCGGTCGAGACGATGACGGCTTCTCTCATGAGGTCCTCCCGGAATCTGGGAGGTTTAAATCAGATATAGGCGCCCTGGTCGATCAGTTCGGGGGCGGCCAGCTTGCGCGTGCGGTGGGTGATCATGCTGTCATGCAGGTGGCGCACCGTCTTGCTGCCCGTGGTCACGAACAGGAACGGGAAGACGCCGTGCAGCATGCAGGCGATGCCCGCCACGATCATGCGGCCGCCGAAGCTCGACGCGACCAGGAAGTGCTCGCCATAGGTCTCGCCGACCGATTCCGGATGGTCTGTGAAGATCGACATCGTGACGCTCCAAGCCCCTCTTCGACGGCGGACAGTCTGCCCCGCTTCGGCGAAGATTTCATTACGTTTTTTGCTGCCTTGCGGGCGATAACTGGAAAATCATTCTCCAATTTGGTACTTGTGTAGAATGCTAGACCGCACGGACCGCAAGCTCCTGGAATGCCTGCAACGCGACGCCACCTCGAGCGTGGCCGACCTGGCGGCCCGCGTCGGCCTCTCGACCACGCCCTGCTGGAAGCGGCTCAAGCGCCTGGAGGAGGAGGGCTTCGTGAAGGCCAGGGTGGCGCTGCTCGACCGCGCCAAGCTCGGCCTGAAGGTCACGGTCTTCGTCAGCATCCGCACCAACCAGCACGACGCGGCGTGGCTGGAGAGCTTCGCGCGCGCGGTCTCGTCGCTGCCCGAGATCGTCGAGCTGCACCGCATGAGCGGCGAGGTCGACTATCTGATGAAGGTGGTGGTGGCCGACGTCGAGGGCTACGACCGTTTCTACAAGAAGCTGATCAAGCTGGTGAAGCTGACCGACGTGTCGTCGGCTTTCGCGATGGAGCAGATCAAGTACTCGACGGAACTGCCCCTGGACGAGCTTGCTTGAGCGCCGCGTTGCGCCGCGCCAGCGACTGGAACATGCGGTACTGCACGAAGAACAGCACGACGATGATGGCGGTGGGCACGAAGGTGGCATAGATCGCCCAGGCGCCGAACTCGAAGAGATAGGCGACCGCGACGTTGGCGACCGCGAAGAAGATCATGATCCCGGCCCAGATCTTCTCGGCCAGGAAGATCGTGCGGCGCGGGATGTTGTCGCGCGCCTCGGCGGGCAGATAGGGCGTCATCCAGTCGCGCGTCGCCATGAACAGGCCGGCGGCCAGGTCGATGACGGTGGGCTTGAGCTTGATGAAATGCTCGTCGTGCAGCGCGATGGTCATCGTGCCCAGCGCCACGACGACGCCCAGGCTCAGCCATTGCAGCGGCCCGATCGCGTCGCCGGTGATCTTCTTGGCCGCGAGCTGGACGAGCCCGATGCCGATCCCCACGCCGGTCGCGACATAGACGCTGTGCAGGCCCTCGACCCCGAAGCCGTGCCTGGCGACGAAGAACGAGGCCGCGAACGCAATGGCCGCGAGCAAATCGAGCACGATGGGCTTGGCGACCTGGATGGGATTCATGAACGCGCTACCGGTACCGCAGCGTAAAGGTAAGCGCTCCGGCCAATACGACAAGGCCGGCCGCTGCCGCGGCGGCGTCCGAGAACGAAAGGAAGATCACCGAGGCGTCGGCGACGGCCATGGTCATCAGCGCGCCGGCCCAGACCAGCGACAGGGGCATGGTCCGGCCCGAGGACTCGTTCGCATATTGCGCGGCCAACGGCCGGCCGCGCACGAGCGAGACGAGCATCGCCGCCAGCAGCGTCCCTTCGACGCCGAGCCTGACCCAGGCCGCCGTGATGCCCGGCGGTATGAACGCGCAGAAGATCGCGAGCAACCCGAACAGCAGCGTGTTCACCGCGTCGAAGCCGCGGATCCGGCCGCTGTCGAGGAACGCCTGGAGCCCCAGTGTGAAGGCGAGCGCGAACGCCGCCCACAGCGCCATGCTGAGCGACAGGCCGAGCAGCACCGCGAAGGCGGTGAACGGCGCCAGCCCGAGCAGCAAGGCGGTCGGAATGGAGGCGCGCGCGGCCGGAACCGCGCGCGCGGCAAGCGATTTGCGCTCCATCCTAGCGGGTGGTCGCGGTCGTGTATTTGCGCTGCGTGTAGACGGTCCACAGATGGGCGATGGCCGGCCACGCACCCGCATTGGCCTTGCTCAAGGCATCGACGGCCTCGGCGTTCTTGCCCTGCGCGGCCAGCGCCTCGCCCAGGACCATGTTGGCCTCGGACGGGTCCTTCAAACCGCCCTTGCTCATGGCGCGCATCGCGGCGTCGGCGGCGTCGGCGTAGCGGTTGTAGCCGTAATAGGTCTCGGCCAGCTTGAGGTCGTAGTCGCCCGTCTTGCGCGCCTTGGCGATGCCTTCGAACTCGCCGATCGTGGCCTTGTCCTTGGCGGCCTTGGGACGCGCCGCGCCGAGCTTGGCGCCGGCCTTGTCGGACGCCGTGATGGCGTTGGTCGAAAGGCCGTGCTCGAGGAAGGTCACCTCTTCCACCGGATAGTTCAGCTGGTCGGCGACGGCGGCCATGGTCGCATAGTCCTCGACCGAGGTCTTGGCGTTGGTCAGCACGCGAAGGCGGTACAGATGCAGCGCCTCGATGTCGTGGATGCCCTTGGTGCCGAAGGCGATGTCGATGAGCTGCGCCCAGTCGTTGGGATCGCCATAGTTGGTGACCAGCGTCTCGAGCGTCTTGGACGACGCGGCCATGTCGTTCGACTTGAGCTGGGTGCGCGCGACGATGTCGAGGATGCCCTGCTGCGGCGGCTCGCCGGCGGCTTGCGCGCGGGCGAGCTCCTGCTGTGCGAGCTGTTGCGCCTTGGCGGTGTCGCCGCTGTTGTAGTAGGCGACGGCGAGCGGACCCACGACCTTGGAGTCGAGCGGGCCCAGCGCCTCGAGAGCGGTGCCGTAGCGCTTCACGTTGTCGATCTTGTTGGTGTTGGAATCGAGCAGCACCGCGTTGGTCAGGACGTTCTTCTTCTTCTCGGCCGGGAGCGCGGGCGAGTCCGCCATCTTCTCATAGGCCACCGCCGCGTTGGCATAGTCCTTCTGGCCGATATAGATGTTGGCGTAGAACTCCTGGATCGTGAACTTGTCGAAATCGGTGAGGTTCGGCATCGCGTCCGCTTCCTTCACGCTCGCCAGCGCCGTCGCCAGGTCGTTGTCCTTCATCGCTTTCTGGGCCGCGACCAGCGGCTTGGCGAGCTCCTTGCTGACCTTCTGGTCTTCCGCATGGCCGGGTGACGCGAAAAACGCTGCGGCAAGCGAAACCGCAATGGCAAAGCGGGCGAACGGCACTCTCATGGCAATTCCTCTTCTTCTTGAAACGACGCGCCCCGCTCGAGGGCAGCATCCTAAGGCGGATTATAACTTTACTGCGTCGCGTCCGTGTTTCCAATGTGGCACGATATTGCGCCGCAGCAGGGACGATTCATGAACGATCCGGCAATGTCTTCGGCCTCCGCCTTGCCCGAAGGGGCGGAGGATATCTCCAACGGCGGCTTCAATCTTTTCGCCGGCCCCTTCTATCGCCTGCCCGACGACGGCGAAGTCAGGCGTTTCGCCTTCATCGTGTTGGAGAAGCACATGAATTCGGCCGGCGGCGTGCATGGCGGGCTGCTGATGACCTTCGCCGATATCGCCATGAGCCGCACCTCGCGCCTCGCCACGCAGGCCCGGTCCTGCGCCACCATCGCACTCAATTGTGATTTCGCCGGCGCGGGCAAGCAGGGCGAGCTGATCGAGATCCGCGTGCGCGTGACGCGAAAGACACGCAATCTCGTCTTTCTTTCGGGCGACGTGTTCAGTGGCGAGCGGCCGCTGATGACGGCGACGGGCTTGTGGAGGATTCTCCAGTGAGCGCTCCGCAAGGCTTCAGCGAGATCCGCCTCATCGATCCCTTCGAGCTGCATGTCGGCCCGGCCTATGCCCAAGGCGGGAAGGGTGCGCGGCGCTACGCGTTCCTCGTCCGGCCGCATCACTGCAACATGCGCGGCGTGGTGCATGGCGGCATGCTGATGACGCTGGCCGACATGACCTTGGGCCAGGCGGTATGGGACGCGACCGACAACGCCGCCTGCGTCACCCTCAACATGCAGACCCAGTTCCTCAAGAGCGCCAATGCCGGCGACTGGATCGAGGTCGTGCCCGATCTCACCCGGCGCACCCGCGGCTTCGTCTTCATGCGCGGCGACTTCACGGTGGGGGGCGAGACGATCATGACGGTGCAGAGCGTGTGGAAGCTGCTGGGGGAATGATCCGGGCACGATTGGCGCCGCGCAATGCTGCTGGGCGAATGAACCGGCCGCCCGGCGCGACGCGAAGCTGCTCGGCGAATAACCCGACCTTAACCATGCCGTGGGACGCTCCGTGGTCGAGGGAGAAGCGTCCGCCATGCTCAAGCAGCGTCCGGCCGAATTGGTGCTGGGAACGGTGCAGCTCGGCCTTGCCTATGGCGCGGCCAACCGCACCGGCAAGCCGGGCCACGCGACCGCGCTCAAGCTGGTGCGCCGCGCCGCGGCTTTGGGCATCAGCCAGATCGACACCGCCCGCGCCTATGGCGATTCCGAGGAACGCATCGGCGAGGCGCTGGCGGGCAAGAAATCCGTCCGCACCATCACCAAGCTTTCGCCCTTGAGCGATCTCGATCGTACCGCCACGCGCGCCGAGGTGCGCCGCGCCGTCGACGACAGCATCGAGCAGTCGCTCGTCTCGCTGCGCAAGGAGAAGCTCGATTGCCTGTTGCTGCATCGCGCCCAGCACATGTGGGCCTGGGGCGGCTGGGTGTGGGAGCGGCTGATCGAGCGGCTCGAGGACGGCAGCGTGCTGTCCCTCGGCGTCTCGGTGCAATCGCCGGTCGAGGCGCTGGCGGCGCTGGCCTGTCCCGACGTCGTGCATCTGCAATTGCCGTTCAACCTGCTCGACTGGCGCTGGCTCGAGGACGGCTTCCAGGCCTGCCTCGCCGCGCGGCCGGGCGTCACCGTGCATGCGCGCAGCGCGTTCCTGCAAGGCATCCTCGCCGCGCACGATCCCGAAATCTGGCCCGAGATCCGCGGCGTCGACGCCACCGCGATGGTGCGCATGATCGCGACGCTCACCGAAGTCTTCGACCGCGAGACGCCGGCCGACCTGTGCCTCGCCTATGCGCGCGGCCAAAGCTGGATCGACGGCGTCGTGGTCGGCCTGGAATCCGAAGACCAGCTCGACGACAACTTCCGCCTCTTCGTGAAGCCGCCGCTGACGCCGGAGCAATGCCGTTCCGTCGCCGCGCGCATCCCGCGCATGCCGGTCGCGCTCCTCGATCCCTCGCGCTGGCCGAAGACGTGAGCGAACTCTTCCGCCTCGACGGCCGCGTCGCCTTTGTGTCGGGCGCGGCGGGGCATCTGGGCCGGGCGATGACGCGGGTGCTGTGCGAAGCGGGCGCGCATGTCATCCTGAACGGCCGCGACCGCGACCGCCTCAAGGCCTTCGCGAGCGAGATGTCCGGCTTCTCCGTCGAATGCGCCGCCTTCGACATGACCGACATCGCGCGGGTGCGCGAATTCTTTGCCGGGCGCGAGCGCCTCGACGTGCTGGTCAACAACGCGGTGTCGATGAGCGTGAAGCCCTTTGCCGCGCTCGAACCGTCCGACTTCGAACAAACCTATGCGAGCGCCGTCACCGCCGCCTTCGAAGCCGTGCGCGCCGCGCGGCCGGCGTTGAAAGCGTCGGGGCGGGGAAGCGTCGTCAACATTGCTTCGATGTATGGCGCGGTCTCGCCCGACGCGCGCATCTATGCCTCGCCCGACCGGCAGAGCCCGTTCCACTACGGCCCCGCCAAGGCGGCGCTGCTGCAGCTTACCCGTCATTTGGCGGCCGAGCTCGGTCCCGAGGGGATTCGCGTGAACGCTTTGGTCCCGGGGCCGTTTCCTCGGCGGGAGGCAGTGTCATCCGACTTCGCAGCGCGTCTTGCGTCGAAAACGATGCTCGGCCGAACCGGCACGGCGGACGAGATCGGCGGGCCGCTGCTGTTCCTGGCGTCCGGCGCCTCGAGCTACGTGACGGGGGCAGCGCTCGCCGTCGATGGCGGTTGGACGGCCTGGTGAGCTATAGAAGATGAACATGGCCTTCCTCTCCTCCTTCCGCGCCGGGCAAGAGACCGTCTATCCGGACGCCCTTCGCGCGCGGCTGCGCAACTTCCCGCTGCTGCAGGATCTGGGCGACGCGGCGCTGAAGCGCGTGCTGGCCGAGGCCAACTGGTTCGGGCTTCCCGGCGGCATGCAGCTCCGGCGCGACGGCGAGAACGCGCAGGCCCTGTTCCTGGTGGTGACCGGAAGCCTCGGCGTCTTCGTCGACGACGAGGACCGCAAGAAGCGCCGCCTCGTCGCCCATGTCGGCGCCGGCGAGACGGTGGGCGAGATGTCGTTGATCTCGGGCGAGAAAGAGCATTCCGCCGAGCTGGTGGCGCTGCGCGACACCGAGCTCTTGCGCATCTCGCCGCAAGGCTTCGAGGCGCTGATCACGCGCCATCCGCGCGTCATGCTCAATCTCATGCGCGTGCTGGTGAAGCGCCTGCATGCCACGACCAAAAGCGGCAGCGACGGCACGCGGGCCAAGACCTTCGCCATCGTGCCGCTGCAGGACGGCCTTGCGGGCGAGCCGATCGCGCGCCGCATCGCCGCGGCGCTGACCGAGATGGGCTCGAAAGCGGCGGTGCTCGATTCGTCTTCGGCCGAGCAATCGGCGGAATGGTTCAACGCCTTCGAAGCGGCGCACGACGTCGTGTTCTATCGTGGCGACGCGCCCGACACGGCGTGGACGCATCTCTGCCTCAGGCAGGCCGACCGCATCTTCCTTCTGGCGCGCGCCGACCGGCCGATGCCGCAGCGGCCGATCGATCTTCCGCCGTATAAGGAACGCGCGGGCAGCCTGCCTCAGCTTCTCCTGCTGCACGAATCGGGCGGATCGCAGACCCTGCCCGAGCATTTCGCGGTCCGGAGCGGCGTGTTCGAGTCGCATCATCACCTGCGTGCCGGCAACACCAACGACATCCAGCGCCTGGCGCGCTTCATCGCCGGGCGCGCGGTCGGGCTCGTGCTCGCGGGCGGCGGCGCGCGCGGCTTCGCCCATATCGGCATCATCAAGGCGCTGACCGAGGCGGGCGTGCCCTTCGATCACCTGGGCGGCACCTCGATGGGCGCGATCATCGCGGCCGGCATCGCGCTCGAATGGAGCATCCCGGAGCTCACCGAGCGCGTGCGCGCGGCCTTCGTCGAGGCCAATCCTCTTTCCGACTACACGCTGCCCCTGATCGCGCTGGTGCGCGGCAAGAAGGTCTCCGGCCTGCTGCGCCAGCATTTCGGCGACGTGCGCATCGAAGAGCTGCCCAAGCCGTTCTTCTGCGTCTCGTCGGACCTGACCACCGGCCGCATCCACGACCACAGGAGCGGCGCGCTGTGGCGGGCGCTGCGCGCCAGCGTGGCGCTGCCGGGAATCCTGCCGCCCGTCACCCATCACGGCCACCTGCTGGTCGACGGCGGCGTGATGAACAACCTGCCCGTCGACGTGATGCGCCAGCGCGAGACCGGCCCGATCATCGCCTCCGACGTCACCGGCGAGGTCGACCTGATGGTGCGCGACGACCGCTACGGCGAGCGGCCGTGGTGGTGGCTGATCGGCCAGCGCATGCGCGGCACGCCCTCGATCATCTCGATCCTGATGCGCTCCGGCACCGTGGGCTCGGAAGCCCAGCGCCGCGTCGTGCGCGAGCAGGCCGACTATCTCTTCGAGCCGCCGCTGCCGGACATCGGCCTTCGCGACTGGAAGAGCTTCGACCGCGCCATCGCCGAAGGCTACGAGCATGCCATGGAGCGCATCGAGAAGAACGGCGTGCCGCTGACGCAGCTCTGGACCGACGGCCCCGCCGTGGCGCTTCATGCGCACGAGGCGGTGGCTTAGAGGGGTTTAGCCATCAATCCGCTTTTGCGAACTCCCTAAGGAGGTCGACTGCTTCATCGCCAAAGTGGCGATCCCATCCTGAGCTCGAGTTCACCATTACTATAGGAAATGGATAGGGATAGTCCAAGCCGCTCGGCGCCTCTAGAACAGTCAAGTTTGTCCGGGAACGAACCTCATCTAGCAACTGCCGAAGGCCGCCAATGTCGCCGCTCCGCACCGTTACAGCGATCTTCATTTCCAACCTCATGGTTCAGCCGCGATAAGCTCAGGCAGCGAATCGGCGCGACGGAAAAGCATTTGAACATAGCCGGGCCCCATTGAGCCAGCAGGTTGAAAACGAGTCCCCAGAAAATTTTCGGGATCCCATTCCGGCTTTTGCCAGTAACAGAAGGGGATTTGAGCAGTCATAGCGGTGGTAATCTCGTCGTCAACGCCTCGCGTAATGCGGTTTTCTTCCAAATCTTTCGGGCATATTACTGCCAACGATTTGGACTGGCGCACCAAGCGTCGGTCGCGCCATCCCACATCGGTTTTTATGTTTCCGCTTGCCCAGTCGATTTGGCTCTTTGGAAACTGGAATATACCGCTAGGTGGAGCGACGACCGGTTCCTGATGTTGCCCCCAAAGCTCTTTCAGGCCCCAGCGGCTTTGCGAGCAATCGTAAGCAATGACTTCGCTTGGCTCTGTCTTGGCAACTTCCAGAATCGGTAGCTCGTCTATCGCTAGCGGGGATATAAACGCGCGCTTGCGGTTGGAGTTCATCGTTTCTGCTGCCAATCGATGAGCCTCGTTGATTATGTCGATGAAGCTGTTGTCGTCTTTGTCCCTTTTCATCTCTCTGGGAACGCTAATAGGAAACGAGAGGTAAACTATATCCGCACCGAAGATGATGATGTTTGCGAGCGCGGCAAGTGTGTTGCCGGTCGCACATAAAACATGAGGGACGTCTCTGCCTGCCGAATGCGTAACGATCATGTCTCCCAAAATTTGCTCTGCTCGACGGGAGCTTAGCAATTGTTCGACTGTAGGGCGCCCTGCGTTGTCGCGGCCCTTGGCACGCTCCTCGGTTCTGCGCCACATGGTGGGAACGTCGTCGATCAGAGTTATGATCAGCGTTGGACGGAAATCATCGCATATTTTGGGCAGGTCTATTGGGCACCGGAGGCCCATGATCGCGCTGACGTAGGTCGCGTGCAGGCTAAGAACTGTAGTTTCGTGATCCAAGGTGCTTGCATAATTTTGCCAAGCATCTCGCCAAACCGACGCTTGGCGGCCGAAATCGGAATCTAGAAAGGCCGTCCAACTTCGTAAATCGTTACGACGGATGGACTCCTTCAAGAATTGCTTCTCGAAATCGACGAAACGAAACGACTGTCCGAAATGGGCGTTCACATAGGCCTGAAGCCGCTCCGCGGCAGACTTCTTGTCCACACCGGTCGGTCCCAATAGCAAGATGCGTTTGTGCGCTGGCAATGCACAGCCCGTTGCTCAGACAGACCTACAGTGGCTGGCGTGTAGGAGCATGTCAATGCTATCTCTGGTAGGCGCGGATAGGCCGCATTGGAATACTAGCCCCGTCTCATCGGCAGCATGTCTCCGAAGCTCGCCGCGCGTTTCTCGTGCCGCGCGGTCAGCGCCTCGCGCATGTCGGTCTCGGGGTTGTACATGCCGGCCTGCCAGGTGGCGATGTAATCGAGGCCGTCGGCGATGGAATGGTCGCGGGCATAGTTGATCATCACCTTCGAGCCGTGCACGGCGAGCGGCGCCTTGTCGGCGATGTCCTTGGCCACCGCGAAGACATGCGCGAGCATCGCCTCCTGGTCCGCGAATATCTCGTTGACGAGTCCCATCTCCAGCGCCTTCTTCGCGGGCAGGCGGCGCCCCGTATAGGCGAGCTCGCGCACCATGCCCTGCGGCAGCAGGTGACACAGCCTGGGGAAGGTGCCGACGTCGGCCGTCATGCCGATGTTGATCTCCTGCACCACGAAGAACGCATCCTCAGTCGCATAGCGGCAGTCGCAGGCGCTGGCGAAGTCGACGCCGCCGCCGACGCAGCCGCCCTGGATCGCGGCGAGCACCGGCATGCGCGCGCGGTCGATGACGTTGAAGGTCTCCTGGATGTCGAGCACGTGCTGGCGCAGGTTCGCCGCCTTGCGTCCGCGCTCCTGCGGAGCCGCCTGCGTGCCGATCGTCGTGCTCTTGGCGAAGACCGACAGGTCCATGCCGGCGGTGAAGTGCTTGCCCGTGGACGACACCACGATGACGCGCGCCCTGGCCTCGCGGTCGATGTCGCGCACGATCTCGGGCAGCTCCTTCCAGAACTCCGGCACCATGGAGTTGAGCTCTTGAGGGCGCTTCATCTGAAGATGCGCGACGGCGCCTTCGATCTCGACGTTGAAGCAGCGATAGGTCATTGACGGCGTTCCCCAAAAGGCTTGAGCCGAACGCTAGCACCCGTGCGCGCCGCCCGCGAGCCGTATCGCGCAAGCGAAACTTGCCCTTACGAAATCGTATAATTGCGCATGCGCGGGCGCTCGGTTACGACTTGAGGGCGCAACGGAGGTCCGCCATGCCCATCAACTACGACGAACTCATGCAGGCGAAGCAGACGGGCATCGCCGCCAGCTATGGCGACCGCGAGACCATGCTCTATGCGCTCGGCATCGGCTTCATGCGCGACCCGATGAACAAGGACGAGCTCAGATTCACATATGAGAACGACCTCAAGACCGTGCCGACCATGGCGACCGTCATCGGCTGGGGCAAAGGCAGCACGCTCGCGCGTTCCGGGATCAACTATATGATGGTCGTCCACGGCGAGCAGCGGCTCGCCATGCACAGGCCGCTGCCTTACGCGGCCGACGTCACCTTCGACGAGCGCATTCTCGGCGTCTACGACAAGGGCAAGGACAAGGGCGCGGTGATCCTGATGGAGCGCGTGATCAGCGAAGCCGGCGGCGACAAGATCTGCACGCTGGTGAACACGATCTTCGCGCGCGGCGACGGCGGCTTCGGCGGCCCGAAAGAGGGCGCACCCGAGCCGCACCCGATCCCCGCACGCGCCCCCGACCTCGTGCACGAATGCGACACGCGCCCCGACCAGGCGTTCCTCTATGCGCTGTCGGGCGACCGCAACCCGCTGCACCGCGATCCGAACTTCGCCAGGATGGCCGGCTTCCCCCGGCCCATCCTGCATGGGCTGTGCACCTATGGCACCGCCTGCCGCGCGATCGTCTCGACGGTCTGCGAATACGACGCGACGAAGATCACCGGCTTCGACGTGCGCTTCTCCGCGCCGGTGTTCCCGGGCGAGACCATCGTCACAGAGATGTGGAAGGACGGCAACATCGTCTCGTTCCGCTGCAAGCTGAAGGAGCGCGATGCGGTCGTCATCAACAATGGCAAGTGCACGCTCGCTTGAAGAGGCGCGCGAGGCCGCGCTGCTGCATCCCGGCGACCCGGGCCGCGCCCTCGACCACGGCGAGGCGCTGCTCGAGGCGGGGCGGCTGCCCGACGCCATAGCCGAGTTCCAGCGCGCGCTCAGGCTCGATCATGCGAGCGCCGACGCGCGCCACGCGCTCGGCCGCGCCTGGCTGGCGGCGGGCGAGCCCGAGAAGGCGCTGGAAGCGCTCAAATACTTGAGTGGCGTCGACGACGAGACCGCCCGGGCGCAGGCGATGCTGGTGGCGCCGCGCTCCGATGCCGGCTATGTGCGCCACCTCTTCGACCAGTTCGCGGCCGATTACGACCAACGCATGACCGGCCAGCTCGGCTATGCGGCGCCTGCGATCCTGCGCCAGCTGGCCGATCTGGTGATGCCGGGCGCGACGGGCTTGCGGGTTCTCGATCTCGGCTGCGGCACCGGGCTGACCGGCCTGGTCTTCAGGAGCATGGCGGCCAGCCTGGACGGCATCGATCTCAGCCCCGTCATGATCGAGAAGGCGCGGGCGCGGCGGCTCTACGACCGGCTGACGGTCGGCGATATCGAAGAGGTGGGATTCAAAGACTCTACGGGCCGATACGACCTCTGGCTCGCGGCCGATACGCTGGTTTATCTGGGCGACCTGACGAAGATCCTCGGCGCCGCCTCGCGGTCGCTGGTGGCGGGGGGACGGTTTCTGTTCACGATCGAACGGAAGGCCGGCGATGGTTTCGAGCTCGGCCCCAAACGCCGCTGGCGCCATTCGGAAAGCTATCTGCGGCAGCAGGCGCAGGCGCATGGCTTCGACGTGGCGGGGCTGATGGAATGCGTGCCGCGCCACGAGGCGGGCGAGCCCGTCCAGGGCTTCGCGGCCGCGCTGACCCATCGCTAGTGCGGCGAACCCGAAATTCGCCCGCAGGCGATGCCAAACCGGGTACGAATTTCGGGTTCCGAAGCCGCACTTGCAAAATATTGCTTTTGGTGTGGTTTTGGGGCCGGAAGTTCGCAAACCCGGATGCGGATCGAGAATGCGAACTTCCGATCCACCACACTAGCAACAAATGACGGGCCTAGGCGTTCTTTCCTGCGAGTGTGGGGAATAGGAAAAGCCATGGCCGCCATCGACAGTCTCACAACCTTCGCGCCGGCATGGCAGAGCGGCCAGCGGCGGACCACCCTGGCGCTTTTGGGCGTCGCCGCGGCGCTCGCGGTCGCGGCCGGCGCGTTCCTGATGCGCGGCGGCGACGGCAACGCGGCACGCTATGCCACCATGATGGTGTTCCGCGCCTCGCAGGCGGCGTTCCTTCTCTATTACCTGGCGAGCCCCGTGGCCCGTTTGATCCGGACCCGGCCGACCTTCGCCGTGGCCCGCCAGCGCACCGGCTTGGCGCTGGGCTTCGTGGGCATGTACGCCGTGTTCCTGGGCTGCAGCTTGATCCCCGACTACATGCACGGCGCCCACACGCCGCTGGCGACGATGGTGTTCTGCGCCTTCTCCGCGGTCATCCTGGCCGCGATCCTGATGGGCGAGCGCGCCGGCCGCGCCGACGCGGACTGGCGCCCGGCGTGGCGCGCGATGGAGGTGGTCGGCGTCGCCTATTTCTGGATGATCTTCGTGGCCAGCGACCTCGACCACATGTACGGCCCGCACCGTCCCGACGGATTCTATGGCCTGTCGCTGATGGCCTTCGTGCTGGCGCTGCTGGTGCGCTTCGCCGACGCCTTCGTCGAGCGCTACAAGCTGGCGCGGAGCTGAGCTAGGATCGCGCGGCCTTTTCCAAGGACCGCGCGACGTGACCCTCAGGATCGGAATTCTGGTTTTCGACGACGCGGAAGAGCTCGACTTCGTCGGCCCGTGGGAAGTCTTCACCATGGCCAACGAGATGGCCAAGCGCATGGGCCGCGAGGCGCCGCACGCGGTGAGGCTGGTCGCCGAGCGCGACGCGCCCGTGCGCTGCGCCAAGGGCATGCGCGTGCTTCCCGACACGACCACGGGCCAATGCGGCGCGCTCGACGTGCTGCTGGTGCCGGGCGGGCAGGGCACGCGGCGCGAGGTGAACAACACGGCCCTGCTCGAATGGATCGCGGCGACCGCGGCGACGGCGACCTGGACGACCAGCGTCTGCACCGGCGCGCTGCTCCTGACCGCCGCGGGGCCTGCGAAAGGCAAGCGGGTCACCACCCATTGGGCCTTCGTCGAAACGCTGCGCGCGCGCAACGAGGCGTCGGAGGTTGTCGCAAACTATCGCTATGTCCGCGACGGCAACATCGTCACCGCAGCCGGCGTCTCGGCCGGGATCGACATGGCGCTGTGGCTGGTGGGCGAGTGGCATGGCGCCGATTTCGCGCGGACCGTGCAGCGCGGCATGGAATACGATCCGGCGCCGCCCTATCAGGGGCTGACCTGAACGGGCTTCACGTGATCGTGCGCCCGGCCTTGGTGCGCGCTCGCGAAATGTGCTTCAGTATGGCGTCGTGAGGGGCAGACCAGGGGAGTTCATTCGGTCATGTTGAAGCACAGTGTCGTTCTTGCGGTCGCGGTCGTGGCGTCGACGCCGGCCTTCGCGGATCTCAGTTCCTGCTACGAGCCGATCGCGCCGGTCGCCGTCGACGGCAGCACGGCGACGGAAGACCAGATGAAGCACGCGCTTAAGGACGTGAAGGACTTCATCGCCTCTTCCGACGACTATCAGCTCTGCCTGAACTCGCAGCTGATCCAGATGAAGAAGGACGCCGACAAATCCAAGGACAAGCAGCCGCTCGACCCGTCGGTTCAGGCCAACGTCCAGTCCAAGATCGACGCCAACCAGAAGCTCAAGGAAAAGGTCGGCAACGAGTACAATGCCGCCGCGGTCGCCTATAACGCCAAGCACCCCAAGACTCCCTGACCAACAGGGCCGCGAATCGCCTATGATGCGGCGATGAGCGATCCGATCCTCAATCGCGAAGAGCGGCGCGCGCGCCAGCGCGGCGCCACGCGTGCCTCCATCCTCGAAGCCGCCCGCGCGGTCGCGGCGCGGGAAGGCGCGCGCAACCTCTCGCTGCGCGGCGTGGCGGCCGAGGCGGGCTTCGCCCCGGCCGCGCTCTACGGCTATTTCTCCGGCAAGGACGAGCTGCTGCTCGCGCTCGCCGCCGACGACTTGGCGACGCTGTCGCGGGCGATGCGCGAAGCGGGCGCCGGCGAGGGAAAGCTCGGCGCCGCGGCGTCGGCGGCGCTCGAGCTCTTGCGCAACAACGAGACCCTGGCCGCGGCGCAAGGCGCGCTGCCGGCGCAGTCGGGCGGCAGCGAGGCCGAGCGGCTGTTCAACGGCCGCATGATCGCTGCGCTCAAGGTGCTCGCCGACGCTACGGGCCAGAAGGCCGACAGCCGCGACAACCAATGCGACGTGGTCCTGGTCGCGGCCGCCCTGGGCGGGCTCGCGCTGCTCGCGCGCTCGGGCAGGCTGGCCGCGCTCGGCTTCACGCCGGAAGAGATCCTGGCCCGGCTGGACGCGCATTTCTCGACTTGAGTATCTCGTCGCGCACGACTTGCGGGAATTCCATCGGCAGGAAATGCGTCGCGCCGGCTTTCGCGATCACGCGCGTCGCCGGATAGAGGCGCTCGAAGATCGCGACCTCGCCTGCGCTCGCGGTGCCGTCGTCGGCATGGATGAGCGTCACGGGGCATTTCACCTCTGCCGCCAGCTCGGACTTTCCGGGCGGGGCGGAGCGGAAATCCTCCGCCTCCCAGGCCGGCCGGCAGGTCAGCCTGACGCCGCCTTCGAACGGCTCCAACCCGCCTTCCAGATAGTCGCGGATGGTCTCGTCGGGCCAGGTCTTGAAGGCGCCGCGGCCGCGATAGGTGTCGAGCGCGGCCTCGAGCGACGCAAAGGTGTCGCGCCGCTTGATCGCGCGCAGCGACAGCTCGTTCGCGCCGGCGGTGACGTGCTTCGGCACGAAGACCGGCTCGACGAGGACGAGCGCATGGACGAGGTCGGGCCGGAGCGCCGCCGTCATCAGGCTGGCGGTCGCGCCCATCGAATGGCCGGCCAGGATCGCGCCCTGCGGCGCGATGCGCTCCAGGACGGCGATGAGATCGTCGCGGAACACCGTCCAGCCCGTGGCAAGCCCCGGCGTCGTCGGCAGCCGCGTGAAGCCGTGGCCGCGCGCGTCGCTGGCGACGACGCGGAAGCTTTCTGCGAGCGGCGCCAGGAGGCCGCGATAGGTGCCGGCGTTGAACCCGTTGGCATGCGCGAAGTGCAGCAGCGGCCGCTGTCCATCCCGCCCGTCGCCGTCCCAGACGAGCTGCGAAACCTCTCCGTCGGGAAGGGTTAGCGAACGACGCATGCGACTAGTCTCTCATCAAACGCGTGTGTAACAATCGCGCAAAAGGAGCCGCGATGCATCCCGCCAATCACGCGAAAACGACGCCCGGCAAGGTCGCGCTGATCATGGCGGGCAGCGGCGAGAAGTTGACCTTCGGTGAGCTTGACGCGCTGTCCAATCAAGGCGCGCAGCTCTTCCGCAAACACGGCCTCCGGGTCGGCGACGCTGTCGCGATCTTCATGGAGAACGTCCTGCTGTTTCTTCCCGTCTGCTGGGCGGCGCAGCGCGCGGGCCTTTATTTCACCTGCATCTCGTCCCGGCTCACGGCCGGCGAGGTCGAATACATCGTGCGCGATTGCGGCGCCAAGGTCGTGATCGCGAGCCACGGCCTGGCCGAGGTCGCGGCGCAGGTCGCGCCGGACCTCAAGCGCTTCTCGGTCGGCGGACCGATCGACGGCTATGAGAGCCTCGAGGATGCGATCGCGCCGATGCCCACGACCCCGGTCGCCGACGAGACCTCGGGCGCGGCCATGCTCTATTCGTCGGGCACCACGGGGCGGCCCAAGGGCGTGCGCGCGCCGCTTTCGGGCATGCCCATCGACACGCCCAATCCGCTGATCGCGCTGGTCTCGATGTTCTACGGCATCACCGCGGAGTCGACCTATCTCTCGCCGGCGCCGCTCTATCACGCGGCCCCCTTGCACTATTCGATGACCTCGCAGCGCATCGGCGCGACCGTCGTGGTCATGGAGCATTTCGACGCCGAGGCCGCGCTGTCGGCGATCCAGACCCATCGCGCGACCGCGAGCCAGTGGGTGCCCACCATGTTCGTGCGCATGCTCAAGCTGCCCGACGACACGCGGCTCAAATACGACGTCTCGTCGATGAAATCGGCGATCCACGCGGCCGCACCCTGTCCCATCGACGTCAAGCGCAGGATGATCGAATGGTGGGGGCCGGTGCTGCACGAATACTATGCGGGCACGGAAGGCAACGGCATGTGTTACGTCAACAGCGCCGACTGGCTCACCCATCCCGGCACCGTCGGGCGGCCGATCCTGGGCGAGCTGCATATCTGCGGCGAGAACGGAGAGGACGTGGCCACAGGCGAAGAGGGCACGATCTATTTCGCCGGCAACACGGGCTTCCACTATCACAACGATCCCAAGAAGACGGCCGAGTCGCGCCATCCCGCGCACGAGGACTGGTCCACCCTGGGCGACGTCGGCAGGCTCGATGCGGAAGGCTATCTCTATTTGACCGACCGCAAGGCCTTCATGATCATCTCGGGCGGCGTGAACGTCTATCCGCAGGAGGCCGAGAACCTGCTCATCACCCATCCCAAGGTCGCCGACGTCGCGGTGATCGGCGTGCCCAACGAGGAGTTCGGCGAAGAGGTGAAGGCGGTGGTGCAGCCGGCGGACTGGGCGGCGGCCGGACCCGCTTTGGCGGACGAGCTCATCGCCTATTGCCGCGAGCGCCTGTCGCCGATCAAATGCCCGCGCTCGATCGATTTCGACCCCGAGCTGCCGCGCCATCCCACGGGCAAGCTCTACAAGCGGCTGATCCGCGACCGCTATTGGGGCAAGCGCGAATCCCGCATCGTGTGACCATGAGGACGACATGAAGACCGTGCGTTTCGAAGATCTGCCCTCGCTTGCCGGCCAGGAGGTCGGCGTCTCCGACTGGGTGACCATAGACCAGGACCGCATCGCCAAGTTCGCCGACGCCACCGGCGACCATCAATGGATCCATCTCGACGCCGAGCGCGCGAAGAAGGAAATGCCGGGCGGCAAGACCATCGCGCACGGCTATCTGACGCTGTCGCTGATCCCCTGGCTCACCGGCAGCCTGCTGCGCATCGAAGGCATCTCGCGCGGCATCAACTACGGATCAAACAAGGTGCGGTTCACCAACATGGTGCCGGTGGGCAGCCGCGTGCGCGCGCGCTCGAAGATGCTGAGCGCCGAGGCGCGGGGCGGCGGCATGCAGCTGATCAGCGAGGTCACCATCGAGATCGAGGGCGAGAGCCGCCCGGCCTGCATCGCCGAGACCATCGGGATCGTGTTCAAGTAGGCGCCCGGCCGCCGCGCGCGATCGGCCGGGAACGCCAAGCGTCTTCGGATGATGCTACGCCGTCTTCTCTTCCTCCTTCGCGCCGCGCAGGTCGACGAAGCGCGTCAGCAGGTCGAACCAGAACGGCGCGCCCAGGGTCAGCGCGATGGTGGTGGCGACGATGCCGAGGAACTTCCATACCCAGTCCTCCAAGCTTGCGGGCCGATGCATCCAGCCCAGCGGCAGCGGCCTGAGCCGGTCGTTGAGCTGCCGCAGGTTCGCGGTCTGGCAGGCGATGGGATCGGGCTGGCTGTCGCACTTCCTGTTCACGGGCTTGCCTTTCTCGATCACCACCTTGTCGTTGACGATCTGCGTCGCGGCCTGCCCGACCGCGGCGCCGAGGCTTGAATCGTTCCACAGCGCGGCGCCGACCTGCAACGTGTCGGCGTTGAACAGGGCCGCGAGCGTCAAGCCGACGAAGACGGAAATCCATTGGATCTTCCGCTTGTAGCTTCCCGACAGGCGGTCCATCGAGCTGTCGAACCAGCTCGCCACCGCGTCGCGCAGCTTGATCATGTCGCCGCCCGCCTGCGCCACGCAGCTGATCAGCGCGTCGCGCACATTGCAGTCCGGCAGCTTGAGCACCGCCGCCTTGGCGTTCTCGAAGTTGGGGATGGCATCGAGGTCGCCGGTGTCGCGATAGACGGCGGCGTCGAGCAGCGCCATCGCCACCGAGCGCGGCGACAGATAGGCCGGATGGTCGTTTTCGACGGCCGTCGCGCCGCCCGTCTTCGCCGAAGATGCGTCGCCGGCGGCGGTGGCCACCTTGGCGCTGTCGATCAGGCCGTGGCAGTAGAACTCCTTCCTCAGGCCTTCGTCGTCGATGAGCTTGGCCAGCGTGCTGCGCAGGCTCTTGGCCCTGAGCTTGAGAAGCGTGGCGATCAGCTCGTTCACCGTCGTGCAGAACAGGCTGAGCACGAGATACATCATGATCAGCCCGATGGCCGTGCCGAGCGCGGCGTTCATGTCCATGGAGGCCCCTCCGTGCCCGGCAACTTATTGGAGAAGGCCGTCGAGGAAAAGGCGGCGCGGCGCTTTCTTCGCCGGCCTCGCGGAACTATAGTCCCGCGTCGTTTTCGCGTTCCTCGGATGCAGCCGCGTTCCAGTCAGCCGTTCGACACCGCCACCGCCCAGGCGATCGTGGCGCGCTTCGTGCGCGTGCCAGGCGGGCTGATCCCGGCGCTGCAGGCGATACAGGCCGCGTTCGGGCACGTGCCGCGCGGCGCGCTGAAGCTGCTCGCCCAGGGCTTCAACATCACCGAAGCCGAGGCCTATGGGGTGGCGAGCTTCTATCACGACTTCCGTCTCGACCGGCCCGCCGGACGCCGCACGATCAAGCTCTGCCGCGCCGAAGCCTGCCAAGCGGTCGGCGCAGGGCCCGTCGCCGCGCGGGTGAAGGACAAGCTCGGCATCGATTGGGGCGGCACCACCGCCGACGGCGAATGGAGCCTCGAGCCGGTGTTCTGCCTCGGGCTGTGCGCCTGCGGGCCGTCCGCGATGATCGACGGCGAGGTGCACGGCCGCCTCGACGCCGACACGGTCGAGACGCTGCTGTGAGGGCGCGGCTCTCCAAGGACGCGGCCTCGCTCGCGCTCGGCGCCGACAAGGTCGCGCATGCGCTGATGCAGGCGGCGGCGAAGCGCGGCATCGCGCTGGATCTCACGCGCACCGGATCGCGCGGGTTGGTGTGGCTGGAGCCGTTGCTCGAATTGGAGACGCACAACGGCTGGCAGGCCTTCGGGCCGCTGACACCCGCCGACGTGGACGGCGTGTTCGACGGCAGGGACGCGCTCGGCGATATCGAGGATCATCCCTGGATGAAGCGCCAGACGCGGCTGGTCTTCGCGCGCTGTGGCGCGACCGACCCATCTTCGCCGCCTGAAGGCGGCTTCGCCGGGCTAGTCCGCGCCCGCGAGCTCGGTCCCGCCGCCGTGCTCGACGAGGTCATCAAATCCGGCTTGCGCGGCCGCGGCGGCGCGGGCTTTCCCGCCGGCATCAAATGGAAGGGCTGCGCCGACGCGAGCGCAGAGCAGAAGTACATCGTCTGCAACGCGGACGAGGGCGACAGCGGCACCTTCGCCGACCGCATGCTGATGGAAGGCGATCCGTTCCTGCTGCTCGAAGGCATGGCGATCGCGGGTTTCGCGACCGGCGCCACCAAAGGCTACGTCTATATCCGCTCGGAATATCCGCACGCCATCGCTGCGATGCAAAGGGCGGCGGCGCTGTTCCGCGACATGGACATCGAGATCCGCATCGGCGCGGGCTCCTACGTTTGCGGCGAAGAGACCGCGCTGCTCGAAAGCCTGGAAGGCAAGCGCGGCCAGGTGCGGGCCAAGCCGCCGCTGCCGGTGCATCACGGGTTGTTCGGCAAGCCCACCGTCATCAACAACGTTCTCACCTTCGCGTCCGTGCCGGCGATCATGGAGAAGGGCGCAGCCTATTACGCCGGCCTCGGTCTGGGACGCTCGCGCGGCACCATGCCGGTGCAGCTCGCCGGCGACGTCAAGCATGGCGGGCTGTTCGAGACCGCGTTCGGTCTCACGCTGGGGGAATTGGTGAACGACATCGGCGGCGGCACGCGCAGCGGGCGGCCCGTGCGCGCGGTGCAGGTCGGCGGGCCGCTCGGTGCCTATTTCCCGCCGTCCCTGTTCGACACGCCGTTCGACTACGAGGCCTTCGCGGCGCGTGACGGGCTGCTCGGCCATGGCGGCATCGTGGTGTTCAACGATAGCGTCGCCATGGCGCAGCAGGCGCGGTTCGCGATGGAATTCTGCGCGATCGAATCCTGCGGGAAATGCACGCCCTGCCGCATCGGATCGGTGCGCGGCCAGGAGGTGGTCGATCGTATCCTCCGTGGCGAGAACGTTAACGCGAATCTCGCCCTTCTGCGCGATCTTTGTGATACGATGAAGGCCGGATCGTTGTGCGCGCTCGGCGGCTTCGTGCCTTATCCCGTGCTCTCCGCGCTCAACCACTTCGGCGAGGATTTCGGTTCATGAGCGGGATCGACCGCGGAACGCCGGCTTCGAAGAGCGGACGCAGCGTGTCGCTCACCGTCGACGGCATGCAGGTCGAGGTGCCGGAAGGCAGCTCGATCATGCGCGCGGCGTCGCTGGCCGGCATCGCGGTCCCCAAGCTGTGCGCCACCGACAGCCTGAACGCTTTCGGCTCGTGCCGGCTGTGCCTCGTCGAGATCGAGGGCCGCGCGGGCACGCCCGCCTCCTGCACCACGCCGGTGGCGCAGGGCATGGTCGTGCGTACCGAGACCGAGCGCCTGAAGAAGCTGCGCCGCGGCGTGATGGAGCTCTACATCTCCGATCATCCGCTCGATTGCCTGACCTGCTCGGCGAACGGCGATTGCGAGCTGCAGGACATGGCGGGCGCGGTGGGCCTGCGCGAGGTGCGCTACGGATATGCCGGAGACAATCACCTGGCCGACGCGAAGGACGAGTCGAACCCCTACTTCACCTATGACCCGGCCAAATGCATCGTCTGCTCGCGCTGCGTGCGCGCCTGCGAGGAAGTGCAGGGCACCTTCGCGCTGACCATCGGCGGGCGCGGCTTCGAGAGCCGGGTGGCGGCGAGCGCGGACGTGCCGTTCCTGGAATCGGAATGCGTCTCCTGCGGCGCCTGCGTCCAGGCCTGCCCGACGGCGACCCTGATCGAGAAGTCGGTGATCGCCTCCGGCACGCCGGAGCGCAGCATCCAGACGACCTGCGGCTATTGCGGCGTGGGCTGCACCTTCGACGCCGAGATGCGTGGGCCCGAGGTCGTGCGCATGACGCCGTCGAAGAGCGGCAAAGCCAATTCGGGCCACTCTTGCATCAAAGGCCGCTTCGCCTGGGGCTATGCCCAGCATCGCGACCGCATCCTGAAGCCGATGATCCGCGGGCATATCGACGAGCCCTGGCGCGAAGTGAGCTGGGACGAGGCCATCGCCCATGCCGCATCCGAGTTCAAGCGCATCCAGGCGAAATACGGCCGCGGCTCGGTCGGCGGCATCACCTCGTCGCGTTGCACCAACGAAGAGACCTATCTGGTGCAGAAGATGGTGCGCGCCGCGTTCGGCAACAACAATGTCGACACCTGCGCGCGCGTCTGCCATTCGCCGACGGGCTACGGCCTGAAGACGGCCTTCGGCACCTCGGCCGGCACGCAGGACTTCGTCTCGGTCGAGAAGGCCGACGTCATCGTCGTCATCGGCGCCAATCCGACCGACGGCCACCCCGTCTTCGCCTCGCGCATGAAGAAGCGTTTGCGCGAGGGCGCCAGGCTGATCGTCATCGATCCGCGCCGCATCGACCTGGTGCGCATGCCGCATGTCGAGGCGTCGCATCACCTGGCGCTGCGCCCCGGCACGAACGTCGCGGTCTTGACCGCGATGGCGCATGTCGTCGTGACCGAAGGGCTGATCGCCCAGAAATTCGTGACCGAGCGCTGCGACCCCGACGCCTATGCCGAATGGGCCGCCTTCGTCGCCAGCCCTGAGCGCAGCCCGGAAGCGACCGAGGCCGCCACCGGCGTTCCCGCCGCCAGCTTGCGCGAAGCCGCGAGGCTCTATGCGACAGGCGGCAACGGCGCGATCTATTACGGGCTGGGCGTCACCGAGCACAGCCAGGGCACCACCGCGGTGATGTGCATCGCCAACCTTGCGATGGCGACCGGCAATATCGGCAAGGAAGGCGTCGGCGTGAACCCGCTGCGCGGCCAGAACAACGTGCAGGGCTCGTGCGACATGGGCTCGTTCCCGCACGAGCTGTCGGGCTATCGCCACATCTCGGACGCCGCGGTGCGCTCGCTGTTCGAGGCGGCCTGGGGTGTCGGCCTCGATGCCGAGCCTGGCCTACGCATTCCCAACATGCTCGACGCCGCGGTCGACGGCACCTTCAAGGGCCTGTTCGTGCAGGGCGAGGACATCGCCCAGTCCGATCCGGACACCAAGCACGTCGTCGGCGGGCTGATGGCGATGGAATGCGTCGTGGTGCAGGACCTGTTCCTGAACGAGACCGCGAACTACGCCCATGTCTTCCTGCCCGGCTCGACCTTCCTGGAGAAAGACGGCACCTTCACCAATGCCGAGCGCCGCATCCAGCGCGTGCGCCGCGCGATGGCGCCCAAGAACGGCTATGCCGATTGGGAGATCGTGATGATGCTGTCGGAAGCGCTGGGCTATCCGATGGCCTACAAGCATCCGTCCGAGATCATGGACGAGATCGCGCGGCTGACGCCGACCTTCGCGGGCGTGACCTACGACAAGCTCGAGACGGGCTCGATCCAATGGCCGTGCAACGATCGCGCGCCGCAGGGCACGCCGGTCATGCATATCGGCGGCTTCGCGCGCGGCAAGGGCATGTTCGTGATGACGGAATACGTGCCGACGGAAGAGAAGGTGGGCCCGCGCTTCCCGCTGCTGCTGACCACGGGCCGCATCCTCTCCCAGTACAATGTCGGCGCGCAGACGCGGCGCACCGCCAATACGCTGTGGCACACCGAAGACCGGCTCGAGATCCATCCCCACGACGCCGAGCAGCGCGGCATCGTCGACGGCACCTGGGTGAAGCTTTCCAGCCGCGCCGGCGCGACCTCGCTTCGCGCGCAGGTCACCGACCGCGTGGCGCCTGGCGTCGTCTATACGACCTTCCACCATCCCACCACCCAGGCGAACGTGGTGACGAGCGACTATTCCGACTGGGCGACCAGCTGTCCCGAATACAAGGTGACGGCGGTGCAGGTGGCGGCGTCGAACGGACCCACCGACTGGCAGCGCGAATACGGGGCGCATTCGGAACGGGCGCGCCGCATCGCCGAAGTCGAGCCGGCCGAGTGAAGGCCTCGCGCCTCGCGATCGGACGGACGAGCGTCACGAACGGCGCGCGTGTCGTGCCGGAAGAGACACCCATCGCCTTCACCTATGGCCGCCAGACCTATGCGGTGATGATGGCGAGTCCCCGCGACCTGGAGGACTTCGCGCGCGGCTTCTCGTTCACCGAAGGCATCGCGCGACCGGACGAGATCGCCGAGCTCGAGATCGTCGAGCACGTCCAAGGCGTCGAGCTGCGCATGAGCTTGTGCGACGGCCGCGACGTGGCGCTGCAGGGCAGGCGCCGCAAGCTCGCGGGTCCCGTGGGCTGCGGGTTGTGCGGCGTGGAGAGCCTGGAGGCGGCGATCCGGCCCGTGCGGCAGGTGACGTCCGATATCCGCGTCGACCGCGACGCCGTCTTCGCCGCGCTGGCGCGCTTGAGCGCGCATCAGGCGCTCAATGCGCAGACGCGCGCGGTGCACGGCGCGGGCTTCTGGCCGCTGGCTGCGAACGACTATGCGGCGGTGCGCGAGGACGTCGGCCGCCACAACGCGCTCGACAAGCTCTGCGGCGCGCTCGGCTGTGACGCGAGCGGCGGCATGGTGGTGCTGACCAGCCGCGTCTCCATCGAGATGGTGCAGAAAACGGCGGCGATGAACGGCGCGATCATCGTGGCGGTGTCGGCGCCGACGGCGCTCGCGCTTCAGACGGCGCAGGCCGCGGGCATCACGCTGGTGGCCGTCGCGCGCGACGACGCCTTCGAGGTCTTCACCGGCGCGGAAAGGATCGTCGCATGAACACGGACGAGAAGCTGGTCGTCACCGCCAACCAGGTCGCGGCCTTCTTCGCCGTCCAGGGCGAGGCGCGCGCCGTGCCCGCCATCGCCGACCATTTCAGGAAGTTCTGGGACCCGCAGATGCGCCGCCGCTTCCTCGGCGCCGATCACGCACGGCTTCATCCGCTCGCGAAGCAAGCTGCACTGCTGCTGGCAGATCCTCCGGCTCGTTGACGTTGAAGAACGCGAAATCGGGCGCGTCGGCCATATCGATCTCGACGCCGCCCAGCGCCGCCAGCGCGCCGCGGACGCTCTTGCCGACATGTGTCCTCATCCCGGCGAGCGCCGATTTGGGCCACAGGCCGCAGACCGGCATGCCTTTGACGATCGCAGGCCCGCCCGCGGCGGCCAGCTGCGCGACCAGGTCCACGGGCAGGAACGGCGCGTCGCAGGGAAAGGTCGCGAGCCACTCGCCGTCCAGCCATTCGAGCCCGGTGACGATGCCGCAGACCGGGCCCTGCTGCGCATCGAAAAGGTCGGGAACGACGTCGGGATAAGAGGAATAGGCCGCCGCCATCGTTCGCGGGACGTCGATGGCGAGCCGGCGCACCTGCGGCCGCGCGCGCGCGATGACGGCGTCGACCAGCGTTTTCCCCAGGAACGGCAGCAGCGGCTTGTGCGTGCCCATGCGCGACGACGCCCCGCCCGCCAGGACGATGCCGTCGATGGTCGGGGGCGCGCTCAGTGCCGGGCGCTGAAGGCTTGTGCCGCTGCGTTATAGGCGGCAGCGACCTGCTCCTTCTGCTTCTGGTTGGCCGCGGCCTTGCCCTCGATCTGCTTGACGATGTGCACCGGCACGTTCGAATGCATGAAGAACGCGGTGTTCTGCTGCTTGCCGAGAGCGCGGCCGAGGCACTGCTGATAGGAATCCGACACCCGCATGAAGCCGTTTGCCGCGTCGTGCGCGGCATCGAGCTCGGCCGCCGTGGCGGGCGCGCCGATCGCGGGCGCCGCCGGAGCGTCGCAGGCCGGCGCGTAGTTGTAGTCTTCGTCCGCGGCCGCCGCCGTGGCGAACAGCGCGAAGGTGGCGGTCAGCAGAATTTTCCTGGTCATGGGAACCTCGTTTGATCTGGGCGAAGCTTACATCCGCGCCGCCGCGCCATCAACGGTTGCGAAGAAACCATCGGCGATCATGGCGGGGACGGCGACGGCGATGCCCAGTAAAATCAGGGCCCACATCGCCCAGATGATCGTGGTCTGACGGCGGACGAGCGCCGCGGCCCTGCCTTGGCGTTCCTGCGCCCGCAGCACCGTCATCACCATCACTGGAACGGCCGACAGCCCGGCCGCGACAAACAGCACCAGATAGCCGATCATGAACGGCAGCTGCATGCTCCTCGGCGGCGGCGCCATGCCCGACGCCGCGAGCACGTTGCCGACGATGGGAACGACGAGCAGCGCCGCGAACAATCCGGCGCAGATCCACACATGGGCGCGCAGGCTGAGCATCAGGGCCTTCCGAAGGGCACGACCTTGTTGTCGACGTCGTGACCGATATCGGCGCGGCCCAGATAGGGGATGGCGAAGCGCGCGCACCAGCGCCGCACGATCTCCTCCTCGCCTTCGCCGAAATCGGGATCGTTGGGCTGCACGTCGCTGACGCGGCCCAGCCGGATGCCCTTGAGCCCGCGCATGTGCTTGTGCGCGAGGATGTGAAATACCGCGCGGTCGAGGCGGTACATGTGCTCGGAGACGTCCTCGAGCATCAGCACGTGGCCGGTGAGGTCGGGCTCGACCTCGGTGCCCAGCATGTGGCTCAGCACGGTGATGTTGAACGCGGCGCAGGGCGGGTCGAGATGCGGCTCCAGCGTGTCGGGGCTGCGCTCGACCAGCCAGCGCAAGCCACGCGCCACCGCCGCCTCGCCGCCCTCGCGCTTCAGGTCGGCCGGCATGGGGCCATGCGCCACGCGGCAGCCTTGGGCATACAGCCCGCCCAGCAGGTAGCCCATGTCGCTATAGCCAAGATAGGTCTTCCGTTTCGCCGCGGGCGAGAGCTCGGCCGTCACCTGTCCTGCGATGCGTCCCGACCCATAGCCGCCCCGCGCGAACCACACCGCATCGAACGACGCGTCGTCGGCGAAGTCGCGAAAGGCTTCGGCGCGCGCCTCGTCGCCGCCGGCGAAATGGCCGCTCGAGAGAAAGCATTGCGGATGGAAGGTGAGCGTCGCGCGTCCGGGATAGAGCCGCTCGGCCAGCGCGGCGACGCGCTCCGCCAGCTCGGGCGCGATGCGCGAGGCGGGCGCCACGATGCCGATGCGCGTTCGACTTTGCGGCATGCTTCGCTTATAGCCTTCGGCCATGGATCACGACAGGCCTTATTTCTTTTGCGGCATCGGCGGCAGCGGCATGCTGCCGCTCGCGCTCATCCTGCGCGAGCGGGGCGCGCGCGTCGCGGGCTCGGACCGCGCGCTCGACCAGGGCCGCACGGCCGCGAAATTCGACTTCCTGCGCGCCCGGGGCGTCGCACTCTTCGCCCAGGACGGCAGCGGCGTGACCGATCCGCGCCAGATCGTCGTCTGCTCGGCCGCGGTGGAGGAGACCGTGCCCGACGTGCAGTCGGCGCGCCGCGTCGGCGCCCAGCTGATGACGCGCGCGAACCTGCTGGCCGAGCTGTTCAACGCCGCGCCCGCCAGCATCGGCGTCGCCGGGACCAGCGGCAAGTCGACCACGACCGGCATGATCGGCTGGATCCTCAAAGCGACGGGCCGCGACCCGACGGTGATGAACGGCGCGGTGATGACCAACTTCGTCTCGCCCGATGCGCCGTTCGCTTCGGCGCTGGTGGGCGCAAGCGGCATCTTCGTCAGCGAGGTCGACGAGAGCGACGGCTCGATCGCGCAATATTCGCCGACCGTGGCGGTGGTGAACAACATCTCGCTCGACCACAAATCGATGGACGAGCTGCGCGCGCTGTTCCGCGACTTCATCGCCAAGGCGAGGACCGCGGTGCTCAACCTCGACAACGACGAGACCGCCGCGCTGGTGCGTCCCGG
Source organism: Alphaproteobacteria bacterium (assembly GCA_019247845.1). Lineage (GTDB taxonomy): Bacteria > Pseudomonadota > Alphaproteobacteria > Micropepsales > Micropepsaceae > Rhizomicrobium. The sequence goes on from JAFBAL010000041.1 coordinate 79,511, forward strand.
CGCGCTCACCTACAGCCTGAAGGACGCGCACGACATCGCGCCGCAGCCCGGCGGCATCGCGTTCACCCTGGAAGGCCGGCGCGTGAAACTCCAGGTGCCCGGCCGTCACAACGTCTCCAACGCGCTGGCGGCGCTGGCCGCGTCGCGTGCCGTGGGCGTGCCGTTCGCGCAAGCCTGCGACGCGCTGGAAGGCTTCAAGGGCGTGCGCCGCAGGCTCGAGGTCGTGGGGCAGGCGGGCGGCGTGACGGTGATCGACGACTTCGCGCACAATCCCGACAAGATCGCCGCCACCCTCGCCACCTTGCACGACTTCCCCGGCCGGCTGCTCGTGATGTTCCAGCCGCACGGCTTCAGCCCGCTGGCCAAGATGCGCGCCGAGTTCGTCGCGTGCTTTGCGCAAAATCTCGCCCCCGACGACGTGCTCGTCATGCCGGAGCCCGTCTATTTCGGCGGTACCACGACGCGCAGCGTCACCAGCGCCGACATCGCCGCCGGCGTGCGTGATGGCGGCCGCGAGGCCTTCGCCTTCCCCGATCGCGCCGCCTGCGGTGCGGCGCTGCGCGAGCGCGCCCGGTCCGGCGACCGCATCGTGGTGATGGGCGCGCGCGACGACACGTTGACCGCCTTCGCGAACGAGTTGCTGTCGAAGCTGGCGTGAGTACGCGGCTGCTTGCGCGGCGTCATTGATTGTGCCGCGCCAGCACTTCCTGCGCCGCGCGGACGCCCGATCGCATCGCGCCTTCGATATAGCCCGCCCATTGCGTCTCGGTCTCGGTGCCCGCCCAATGCACGCGGCCGCAGGGCTCGCGCAACGCGTGACCGAAGCGCGTCATCGTGCCGGGCCCCATGCTGCCGACATAGCCGTGGCTATAGGGCTCGAGCAGCCAGTCGTTGTCCTCATAGCCGATGCAGTCCGCCGCTTCGGCCCCGAAGAAGCGCACCAGCGAGGCCAGCACCTTCTCCTTGCGCGCCTGCTTGCCCACAGGGCTCATCTCGAGCGCATGGCGGCCTTCGATGAAGCACAGCAGCATTGGCGTCGTGCCCTCCTGCCAGTCCTCCATCACCAGGCCCACCACGTCGTCGTCGGTCGCGACCTGGCCCGAGAAGCCTTTCGTCCGCCAGAACGGCTCCTTATAGGCGGCGACGGCCTTGATGATCGCGCCCATCGGCATCCTCTGATGCAGCCCGTCGCGCGACGCCGGCAGATGCGGCTCGAAATCGATGCGCGCGATCGGGCCCGGCGGCGCCGCCACGACGGCGAAGCGGGCGCGATAGTCCTGCCCGCCCGCGCTGACGCGCACGCCGTCGGCATCCTGCGCGATCTTCGTCACCGGTGCGTTCAGCCGCACGCGATCGCCCAGCTCCTCGGCCAGCCGCCGCGCGATCTGGTGCATGCCGCCCTTGAACTTCGCTTCCAGCCCGCCGCCTTCGATGTTCATCAGGTAGTCGAGCCCGGTGCCGCTGCGCACCGCGTCGAGGAACCACAGATACGACACCTGCCGCGCCTCGGCCGCCCAGGCGCCGCGCGGCACCAGGCGCGCGAACTCCCGCGCCGCCGCGGTGCGCAGGTTCCTGACGATCCAGCTTTCCAGGGTCTGGCCGTCCCATTCGCGCGCCTTGGGCGCGCTCCACGGTGCATCGGGCGGCAGCGTCTTCATGTCCCGCTGCCACTTGCGCTGCAGCAGCGCCAGTTCGAGCAGCGCCAGGACCGGCATCTTCGGCACCGTTCCGGTGAACTGGACGAGCTTGCCCAGCATCTGCATCACCGTGCGGCCGGTCTCGTATTGCGCATAGGTCTCGATGCCCAGCCGCGCGGCTTCCGCGCGCAGCACCTCGTGCCCCGCGCCCACCCATTGCCCGCCGATATCGACGGCGCGCCCGGCGAGCTCGGCATGCTTCACGCGCCCGCCGACGCGGTCCTTGCCCTCGAGCACGACGACCGAGCGGCCCGCCGCGACCAGCGTCCGCGCCGCCTTGAGCCCCGCAAAGCCGGCGCCGACGACGATGACGTCGCTCTCGGTCACAGCGCGCACACCGCCTGGATCTCGACGAGGATCTCCGGCGTCAGCAGCGACGCCACGCGCACCGCGGTCGATCCCGTGAGGATATAGGGAAAGACCTCGTCGCGCGCCGCGGTGACGTCGAGCGCGTCCTCGAGGAACGGGCGCGGATTGTCGGCAAGGTACCAGGTGAGGCTGACGATCTCGCGGCCGCCCGCCAGCGCCATGATCTCCTTGATGTTGGCGAAGGCCTGGCGCGCCTGGGCTTTGAGGCCGCCTTCGACGATGCGGTGCTGGCGGTCCATGCCGGTCTGGCCGGCGACGAACAGCGTGCCGCCGTGGCTGACCGCCTCGCACAGCCCGAACGGCCCGATCAGGTCGGCCATATGCGGCCGCGTAAAACGCTCCACCATTGCGATCCCCTGCCTCGCCGGACTCTTTACTAGACTGAACAGTCGGTTTAGACAAGGTCGATGGTTGCGATTCGAAAGAAGCCGGCATCGAGGAATTCTTCGGTGCGAAAATCTTCGGCGCGGAAGCCTGCCGCGCGTCCGGCCGCCCCGCGCCGCGGCGAGCGCCTCGGCCATATCCTGGGCGAGAGCCTGGCCTGCTTCGCCGAGCACGGCTTCGAGCGCGTCACCTATGACGACCTCATCGCGCGTTCGAAGGTGAGCCGCGGCAGCTTCTATTGGTACTTCCCCTCGAAGGAGGCGCTGTACGACGCGGTGCTCGATTATTGTGTCGACGGCTACGTGGCGCGGCTGGAGGCGGCCTTCGCCGGGACCGAGCCGAAGGACAACGTCGTCAAGCGGCTGCTCGACGCCAGCCTCGCCGATTTCAACGCCAACCGCACGCAGTACCGCGTGCTGCTGCGCCCGCCGCCGTCGCGCGGCGCCGTCGCCAAGCTCGCGCGCTGGAACGAGGAGACGATGTCCTTCATGCGCGCCAAGCTCGCGCCCGCGGTCGCGAGCGGCAAGCTCGACCGCGAGGCGGCCGAGGTCCTGCCCGACGTGCTAGGCGCCTTCATCGACGGGGTGTGCGTGCGGCTGGTGCTCGACGACGAGGGTTCGGTCGCCAAGCTGTCGAAGAACATCGAGCGGTTCCTGAGCAGGATCGTGGGCTAGCCGCAGCTCCCTGGCTCGCGCAACCATCGGCCTTTCCCGGCGTTGAATGATCGCTGATGAATTGATCGTTTTCGCGGGGACGATGCCTGCAAGGAAGAGAACGCGGCAGCGGGCCGCCATAGGCGTGGTCCGAAAGGCGCTCGACCGCGTCCAGGCCGCCCTCGATCGCTATCACTGGTGGGAATTCCAGTTCCTCGCGATCGGCTTCGTCAGCACGATCGCCATCGTCGTCGTCCTGCTCCTGCCCCTGGGCAACGGACCGCTCGAGATACGCGCCTCCGACGCGGTGCCTCCCGCCGGCTCGCCCGCCTTCATGAGCCAGTTGGCGAACACTCTGAGCCTGCCGGTCGAGCAGGCGCCGCCCATCGACACCTTCAACAACGGCGACGCTTTCCTGAAGGCGTTGCTGGCCGACATCGACGGCGCCAGGCTTTCGATCGATTTCATGGTCTATATCTGGAAGGACGGCACGTTCAGCGATCAGGTCCTGGCGCATCTGGAGCAGAAGCAGCGCGCCGGCGTGCAGGTGCGGATCGTGCTCGATGCCTATGGCGGGCTCACCGCACCGAGCGAAAAGCTTTCGCGGCTCGAAGCGCTCGGCGGCAAGGTCGCCGTGTTCCATTCCCTGATGCCGCTGCCGTGGACGATGGCGCGGGACCACAAGCGCAACCACCGGCGCTCGATCGTGATCGACGGCGCCATCGGCTATACGGGCGGCATTGCCGTCGACGACGTATGGCTGGGCGACGCACGCAATCCGTCGCAATGGCGCGACATGATGTTTCGCGTACGGGGCAGCATGGCGTCCCATCTCCAGGGCGCGTTTTCCGAGCTTTGGGTGAACACGACCGGCGAGCTTCTCGTGGGCCCAAAGTTCTATCCGGATACGGCGACGCCGGCAGAGACCGGCATGCGCTATGTGCCGCTCGCGAGCGCACCCTCGCCGGACCGCTTCGAGATGGAGAACTTCCTGCTGCTGTCGCTGCTCGGCGCCCGGCAGCGGATCGTCATGGTCACGCCGTACTTCCTCCCGGACGACACGATGGAGCAGGCCTTGATCGGCAAGGCCAAGGCCGGCGTGGCGGTGACGATCCTGGTTCCGAACGATTTGAACGACAGCCACAGCGTTCGCGCCGCGAGCCAGTATCTCTATGACGACCTGCTGAAGGCGGGCGTGAAGATCTACGAGTTCCAGCCGACCTTCATCCATACCAAGCTGCTGGTCGTCGACGGCACGTGGTCCGTCATCGGCTCCGCCAACATGGACAACCGCAGCCGCAAGCTGAACGACGAGGTCGTGTTCGGGATTTCCGGCCAGGCGTTCGCCGCGGGTCTGGAACGCACCATCGCGACGGACCTGAAGCGGTCCAAGCGGATCGACAAGAGCGAATGGGAGCGGCGCGGATGGTGGCAGCGCGCCGGCGAGATCCTCGCCCGCCTCCTCGTTCAGCAGTATTGAAAGCGGCCGGCTTCCTGCGCGCCGGGCCCGCCCCCGCGGCGCCGTGCGGCCGGCGCGTGCCCCGGGACGGGCGATCCAACGCCGCGAGATACGTGATAGGCTGCAGGCGGCTCTGGACTTGGGGACTGCGATGGAAATCGCGCGGCACGACTGTGGAACGGCGCGATCATGGGCGCATATGGCCAGCACGACGCCTACCACGGATTTGTGCAGGGGCTCGACGGAGGCGTCGCGTTGTTCGACGTGCCCGGCGCCGCCAGCACCCTTCGCTTGGCGATGAACGGCAAGGGATGGATCACGGGCGTCTATGGCGTGGAGGTGGACCAGAAGGTCTTCATCCGCGCGCCGGACAGCACGTTTCATCTCACGGACTTTCAGGACGCGCCATCACCAATGCGCAGGTCATTTCGGGAAAGATGAAGCTGCCGGGATGTGGATCGAAATACGGCTTCGTGCTCTCGCCCAACGGTCATCTCACACGGATAGTGCCGCCCATCAAGCAAGCGTCCATCGCCACGGCCCATGTCTATTCAGCGGGGATCGTCGCGGGCACGTTCACGGTCGGATCGGGTGCCGCGCGCGGTTGCTGTCACCCCTGGGAGAATCACGGCTACATCGCCTATCCCAATGCACCCGCCCGGAGCGCTGCGAAGCACTGACGCCGCGGATAGGCCCTGGCTGGGGCGGAAGGATTCGAACCTTCGTATGCCGGAATCAAAATCCGGTGCCTTACCACTTGGCGACGCCCCAACGGGGCCGGGACCATACTGGCAGCGCCGGCCTGTTTCCAGCCCGCTCTCAGCGCGCCGGCAGCGCCTCCGGGGCGAGCGGCGCTTCGACCGGCAAGGCCGCGTTCCGGGCGGCGCGATTTGCCGCGGTCCGGACGATCCAGGCGGCCAGCGCGACGGCGGCCGCGGTCACCGCGGCGCCGCCGAACATGTCGACCAGATGATGTCCGCCCTGGATCGGGATGGACGCCAGCACCACGGCGTTCAGCGCGAAAGCCGGCCAGCGCAGCCAGGGGATGCTGCGCGCATACCACGCCAGCACCAGCGCCTGCAGCGTATGATAGGAGGGGAACCCGACGATGCCGCGCAGCTCCGTGGGCGAGATGAACCCCGGTCCGTCCTTCAGCATCGCGACCAGCGAACGGCCATAGTCGAAGCCGAGCACGAGCCCGAGCTTGCGCGACACGGCGTCGGGCAGCGTGACGACCGAGAAGGCGCCGAAGGACGGCGCGATGGTCCAAAGGCACAAGGTCAGAAGCGCGCCGATGGCGAGCGCAAGGCTCAAGCGATAGAGCTCGGGGCCGCGCCTCGTCAGACCCAGCACCATCATCAGCACGAAGGTCTGCGGCATCACCGAGGTATAGGCCAGCGCCAGCACCGCATTGGCGGACGGATGGTTGGAAGCGACGGTCATCACTTCGACCCAGTCGAATCCGATGGCGCGGTCGATGGCGGCGAGCTGGGCGTCCATGCGCGTGCCCGCCACCGTGACGAGCAGATAGGACAGCAGGGCGCAGGCCGCGGGAATCACGATCATGAACACGCCGCAGGCGAGCAGCGCGTTCAATCCGTCGTCGCGGCGCACCTTGCCGTAGTAGGCGGCAGCGCCCATCAGCGGCACGACCAGCACCGCCAACAGCGCATAGTTGCCGGCGTCGATCGCGAAATGGCCGGCCAGGATCCACGCCGCGTCGAGCGTCACCACGGCTGCCGCCATGACGAAAAGGATGCGGTTCAGGATCGCCTGCATGATGCTCTTCGGTACGCCCGGCGCCCGTTCTACCGAAGCGGCGTTAACGGGCCGGAAACGCGAAAAGGCAAAATCGCAGCGGCGCTGATGGACCGCCGTGCGCACGGGCGGCGGGGTCATTCCCCGCGCGGAACGGCGTAGTCGCTGAAGCCGGTCGCCTGGAACTCGGGCCGTGCCGTGAGCCTTTGCCACAGCGCGTCAAGGACGGGATAGCGCCCGTCCGGCATCAACTCCGGCGCGGTGACGCGGATATAGTCGAGCGCGCAGCCGGCGGTGATCCCAGCCTCGTCGAGCGGTCCTTCCGGCCAGTCGAGCGCGTTCATCGCCTGCACCGCGCCCAGGCCCTGCGTCGTGGTGCGCGCGATCCATTCCGGCCAGCGATAGCGCGCGGGGCGGATCAAGCTTTCGTAGTTGCGCCCGCCGCCGATCTTGTCGACCGCGCCGCAAGCGAGCGCGATGCGCTGCAACGCCTCGCGGCGCGCAAGTCCCGATCGCGGCAGCAGCGCGCGCTCGGGCCCCACGCTCTCGTCGATCCAGTCCAGGATCGCGGCGGAATCGATCAGCACCGTGCCGTCGTCCAGCACCAGCGAAGGAATGCGCCCGAGCGGGTTGGTCTTGCGCATGGAATCGAAGTCGCCGAACACCGAACGGGTGTCGTGCTCGTAAGGGATGCCCAGCACCATCAGCGAGACGGCGACGCGGCGCGCATAGGGGGAATCGTACTGGCCGACGAGGATCATGCCCCCATCATCACATCGCCCAGACGCGCGCGCCAACCCATCCGATGGGGAGCGCATATGCGCTGAACGCAAGCATTCCGGCACAGGTGATCGCGGCATAGAGGCGCACGATCGCCGGCGCCTTGCGCGTCAGCGCGAGCCACAGGCCCAAGGCCGCGAGCAGCGGATAGAGGAGGGTCAGCACGAAGATCGTGACGGAGTATGGCCCGACCTCGGCCAGCAGCCGGAGCGCCGAGGTGCCCGAGCCCAGCACGACATACATCGTCATGCCGAGCGCCGCCACGAGGCAGAGGATCGACAGCAGCGGCGCGAAGCGCACCATCCAGCCGCCGCGCTCGGTCAGCCGTCCGCGGAACCCGCCGACGAGCCAGGGGATCGTCATGACCGCGCCGAACACCGCGCCGAGCGCGATCGCACCCAGCACCGCGAAGACGACGACGACGCGCCACAGCGGCTCCTTCACCGAGGCATTGAAGGCGGTGAGCTTGTAGACTTCTCCGTCCTCCTGCGCGAAAGCGATGCTGGCCCGGTCGCGGTCGGTGCGGCGGAAGATGTGGCGCGCGGTGGGCACGAAATCGTTGCCGCTCACGACGAGCTTGCCGGGCCCGGCCGCGATCTGCTGGAACCCCGCGACGTCGATCAAGGGCTTCAGCAGGTTGCCGGGCGGGGTGACGACGCGATAGATGCCGGCATAGTTCTGAAGCTCGGCATCGGGCACCGCGACCGCGGGCGGCGGCGTCATCGTCATGCCGCGGGTGAGATAGTGCTCGATCTCCAGCGCGGCCGGCGCGCCGAAGTTCACGCCCTCGCCGCCATTGGCCATCAACACATAGCCGCAGCCGCAATCGGCGCGATAGCCGAAGACCGCGGTGAAGGAATCGATCTCGCCGTTATGGCCGCGGAAGCCGATGCCGGCTTCCGGAAACGGCGCATTGCCGAGCGCATAGCCTTGGGTGAAGCCGTCCTTGGAAGCGAGATTGGACTCGCTGCGCTCCAGCCGGTCGACCGAGGCGGGCGAGAGGATCTGCTTTCCGTCGATCGTGCCGCGGCCCAGATAGAAGCGAACCAGCTGCACCAGCTCGCGCGCATTGACGTTCAGCGAGCCCGCCGGGGGCAGCACGATGTCCTGGAACGGCGTCTCGCTGCCGTCGGGGGCATAGCTCTTGGCGATGCGCTTCGCCAGGTCCGCCGTCAGGTCGAAATCGGCGGTCGGCATGCCCATCGGGCGCAGCACATGCGCGTTCACATAGTCGCCGAAGGCCTGTCCCGACGCCTGCTCCAGGATCACGCCCGCGACCGCCGGCCCCGCATTGTTGTAGACGGCGAAACGGCCGGGCGCCCAGCGGCTGGTGAATTCGTCCATCGTGAACTGCACGCCCTTCAGCGTGCTCCAGCCCTTGCCTTCCTGCGCCAGCACGCGGGTCGAGACGTCGGGCCAGCCGGTGGTGTGCTCAAGCAGGTGGACGAGCCGGACCGGGTCGGTCTTCTCCCATGGATTGACGAAATGGACCTCGGGCGCCAGCTCGGCCAGGCGGCCGTTCAGGTCGAGCTTCTTCTGCTCAACGAGCGTCATGACCGCGATGGAGGTGACGGTCTTGGAGATCGAGCCGGCGCGGAAGACCGTGTCGTCGGTGACGGGCGTCTTCCTGGCCGTGTCGGCCACGCCATAGGACTTGAGCAGGACGACCTTGCCGTGCTCGACCACGGCGAGCTGGGCGCCGGGGACCTTGCCCGCCTCGAAGATCTTGACCAGGCGGCCGGTCAGCTCCTCCAGCGACGCGGCCGGTTTGGCGGCGGCGTCCGCCGCCTGCGCCGCGCTTATGCCTGCCGCGGCCGCCGACAGCCCGGCAGCAACTATCTTGGCCAGAATCCGCATGGCCGCCCCCCATTCAGTGCCCCGGGGGCAGGATAGCAGACCCCCGGGGTGCGGCCAAAAATCCAGTCAACGCGCGGGTTGCGGCCCGGTAAGGCCATCGCTATAAGGGCGCCCCTCAAGGTCGGAGAGTAGCTCAGCCTGGTAGAGCACTAGCTTCGGGAGCTAGGGGCCGGAGGTTCGAATCCTCTCTCTCCGACCAGCCTTCTTCGCGTGTGAGCCGGTTGGCCACGCGTAAAGCTGATACCATAGGCACGTTGCGAATCGGGCTGGTCCAGAGGGTGGTCGAGCATGCTTTCCGATATTGATATCCGGCAAGCCCTCAGAGAGGGTAGGATCAAGATCCATCCCGAGGTCCAGGAAGCAAATATAAGGCCGACCGGCATACGCCTGCATCTGGCGGATCAGATCGCCTATCCTGAACCCGACGGAGCCATCATCGAACTTTCCGACGTCAGCAAGCCCAAGTTTCGTCACGCCACGCTGGGGACGGATGGAATTGTCCTGACCTCCAACCAGTTCATCCTCGCGTCGACGGTTGAGCAAATCTCCGCCTCAGCCGACATGATCGCGCAACTGGACGGTCGCAGCACGTTGGCGCGCCTGGGTGTCATGGTTCATTGCGGCTCGATGACGATTGACAATATCCACGAAGAGCCACGGGCGATCACGCTGGAAATCATCAATCTTGGACCGTTTCCGGTGAGGTTGAGAAGCGGCGACGGCATCGGAATGCTCTTTTTCTCCGCATTGCAAAGCGCCATCCTGCAGCCCGCCAGCGCTCAATATCGCGGTCAGCGAGGCGCGACTCCGCCGATATTGCGCAAGGTTTCCTAGCGCGGAACACGGTGGCGGCGCGAACATGATCCTTACTGGGCCCGAAATTGTTCAGGCGCAGCGTGCGGGCGATATCTCCATCGAACCATTCGCCAATTCGGAAGCAAATCCGAACAGCTACAACTTCCGTCTGGCACAGGATCTGATCTGTTTGAGTCCCGTGCCGCCAGGTGCTGTCTCGCGGCGCGATGCGATCATTCCGCCGTCCGGTTATCTATTGATGCCCGGAAATCTCTATCTAAGGGCCACGCGAGAGCGTATCGCCAGCCGTCGCTATGCGATTACTCTTCTGGGACGGTCTTCGATCGGACGGCTTGGCATATTTCTCAACGCCACTGCCGATCTGGGCCATGTCGGCTCCAGCTCGCATTGGACGTTGGAGATATCGGTGGTTCAACCGGTTCGAGTATTCGCGAATATGCGGATCGGGCAGGTGGCCTTCTGGTGCAGCGAAGCCGGCTCCGTCTATGTCGGCCGCTACCTTCACGACACGAAGCCTGAGATTTCCAAGGACGGTGCCCTGCTGTTCGGTGTTAAGGAGACGGCCCATGATCTTGTCGGGTAGCGCGATTGCCCAAGCCGTATTCGACGGCGACATCGTCATCGACCCGTTCGTCCCGGCCCAGGTCGGACCTAACTCCTATGATTTCAGGCTCGGCAATCGCTGCAAGACCTATATCTCGAGGGAGCTGGACGTCTCGTTAAGAAATGAAGTTACGGAGCAGCCGCTGCCCGAGGACGGATTGCTGCTGCTTCCGGGAACGCTCTACCTGATCAACACCATGGAAGTGATGGGCAGCTTCAAATATGTCCCGATCATCCGCGGTCGTTCGTCGACAGGCCGGCTCGGCTTGTTCATCAATGTCACGGCCGATCTCATCGATCTCGGCTCGATCAACCAATGGACGCTTCAACTTTCACCCGTGCTGCCGGTCCGGGTGCTTCCCGGCATGCTGATCGGTCAAGTCACTTTCTGGACGACCAAGGGAATCCCGCAATTCTATAGTGGGAAATATCGCGATCTTTCCAGTCCGGTCGAATCGCATTCGTATCGGGATTTTGAGAAAGTGGTCCCACATGCCTAGCAATCACCAATCCGGCAGTGTCGGCGTGGTTTTCGATGCATTGCACGGCAACATCAACCTGACCGATTTCCACCCGGATCATGCCGGGCAAGCGGAAAAGGTTGCTTCGTCTCCGTTCATGAAGAGGTTGCAGCGCATCAAGCAGCTGGGATTCGTCTCTCAAAACTTCCTTTCTGCACAGCACAATCGATATGCGCACGCCTTGGGGACGGCCCACATCATGCGCCGGCTCGTCGAGCGAGTGGAGGCAGCAAGGCTCTTCGACAATGCGCTGCCGCCCGTACAGGCGCTGACCGGCAACGATAGATTTGCGTCCAGCCTGCCGAAGGCGCCGGACTATCTGAAGCAACACATGCTGATCGCGGCGTTGATACAGGACGTCGGCGAGCTGCCCTACGAGACCGCGAGCGCGGGCCTGTTCAGGCCCGGCGGAACCATCCACAGCGTGCTCGCAAACGCGGATGTCGATCTAAACCAGATGGCGGACAAGCACCAATTCACGCTCTACCACGTTTGGGTGGATCATTTCTTCAAGGAGTATTTCAAGGGTCTCGACAGAACACTCCTGACTTACCTGATCTCGGGCCTCGTGCCTAAAGGCAAGACCGAGGCGGGCGAGATCGCGTGCTTGAGGCAGATGCTCGACGGCAAGGGAATTGACGCGGACAGGATCGATTATGTGTTCCGCGATGCGTTCCACACCATCGGCGTCCATCACATGCCGGACGCGCTCATCGATTCGATCAGCACATACGACAAGGACGGCACGATCGTGTCGCGTGTGCGCCCTGTCGTCGACTTCATCGTGACGCGCGCCACGTTGTGGTCGAATGTCTATCTTTCTCCCGAGAATCGCTTCTGGACCATCCTGTTGAAGCGAGCGTTGACAGAGTTGAGCGGCAAGGAGCCCGCGAAGTTCAAGGAGTATTTCGGCTTCGCGGCTGGCGAGATCACGCCGGAAAACTTCCTCGATCTCAACGACGTCCTGATCGACAACGCGGTTCACAGGATGAATCGTGACGCTCTCAACATTGATCGCGGCCCGGCCGCGCTGCTCGACGATGGTGCATCCAACTATGACTACCGTTGGGTCGGGTTATCCAAGACCCCTGATCCGGATTGGAAGGGTTCCATCGTGCTGCCGGGGGAGTTCTATTGGGACACATATGCCGACTACCGTGCGCGCGATCACTCGCTTTACGAGAACGGTTCGGTCCGCGTGGAGGGCGAGCGTTACGCGCTGATCTCCGACCGCGTCGAGTTCGAGAAATGCATCGGTCCGTTTTCGGCGATGCTCGAGCAGGCCAAGCTGCCCGCCTTTCCCATGCCCGAGCACATGGCTTGGTTCGCCCCGCGCGAAGCATGGCTAAGCCATGAGCCGCACTGGCAGAATCTTTTAAAGTTTAAGGATGCCGGCCAGCTAACCAGCCAGCTCGAGCAGCGCGATCCCATCGGCGGCGTAACGCTGGTATCCGACACGCGCGGCGTGCCCGGTTTCAAGCCTCCGGCCATATTCCTCGCCTTCTCGTGGCAGGACAAGGAGCATGTCGACCGTCTCGCGGGCATTCTGAGCGAGCACAAGCGGCAGTATTTTGTTCTCACAGACGGCGGCGTAGGACTTGGGCATTCGCCAGCCGAGAACAGCAAGAAGGCGGTCGATGAGGCCGGCGCGGTCATCTTGCTTGCTTCGACCTCGTATCTGCAGACCTACAGCGATCGGCCCGACGAAGGCATCCACGCTGAGGTGAGCCGGATGGAAGCGCGCAAGGACGACATACCGATCGTTCCTCTGGCGCTCGACGACTATGCGGAGCTGAACAAAATAAAATCGTTTCCCTGGAAGTCGATCAGCGCCGATGGGCAGCGGCAATACACGGGAAGCGGTGCGCGGCATGTCGCATCCGATGAGTTCCGCCGGCGCGTCGTGAGCGCTCTCGACTATATCGACAGCTTCAAAGCGCGTGGCCCTTAATGCCGCGGTTCGACCCCACTGCGACCGTTGCCGATGTCGGGGAGAAGTTTCTCATTGAGCAGATGCTGCGTCCGATGTTCAATCCGGACAATAACCGCAATCTGGCGGGCGACGATTGTGCGGCGATAGAAGTGCCTCCTGGTTCCTTCGTCATAGCCTCGACCGACCGGGTGCCCGCCGATTTGATATCGTTTCGTGCCGGCGTTCTGGATTTCGAGCATTTCGGACGGTATCTGGGTGTTCTGAACTTGAGCGATATCGCGGCCTGCGGCGGCGTGCCGCTCGTGATCCTGTTCAATTGCGGCCTGCCGTCCGAGCTGCGTGTCGATGCGCTGGCGGCCATAAGTCGAGGCTTGCGCGATGTCGCTTCCAGGTTCGGCTGCAAGATAGCGGGTGGAGACGTCACTTCCGCATCCGAGCTGTCGCTTTCCGCGACGATCATCGGCCACGTAGACAAGCGGCGGATGCTGCGCCGCTCCGGTGCTCGTGCGGGCGACAGCATATTCGTTTCCCGCAGCCTCGGCCTCACGCCTGTCGCTCTGGACTACTGCCTGAACAGGAAAAACTATGCAGCGCTCACCGGCAACGACACACGGCGTCTTGAGGCGCAGTTCACGGCGCTCGATCCAGAGATCGATCTTGGGCAAAAGTTGTCTGCGCACGGCATGTGCACCTCCTGCATGGACAATACAGACGGGGTAGGACAGTGCCTGTTGGAGTTGGCTCGCGAGGCCGGGTATGGCTTCGTCGTCATGCCGGATCGCGTGCAGCTGGATCCAATTGTCGCAGCGGTCGCCTCTCGAAATGGCGTAGATGCGCTGGACTTCGCGCTTGGCCCGGGTGCTGATTTCGCTCTTGTCGGGACCCTTTCGGGCGAATGGTCCGACGAAAAAGCATGTCACACTTTCGGTGGCGCTCTGCGTATTCTGGGAACCGTTGTGGAAGGCGATGGAGTCTATCTCGCCCGGAACGGCGCGATGCAGCGCTTTGTGCCCAGGGGCTGGAACTATTTCGTGCCACCCCCCCCTCACCTCACCGCATCCCTAGGATCGAGCTTCAGCGTCAGCTCCGTCTCCGCCGGATAATCTCCGGCGGGCAGGGCGATCGGGCTCGCCAGCAATATCGCGTTCCTGGCGCTGATCGCGACCTCGCGGAACTGCTCGTCGCTGGCATAGCGCGTCTTGTCGACGATCTCGGCGACGGCGATCGTTCCGTTGCGCTTCATCGTCACGCGCAGCGCCACGACGATGCGCCGCTCGCCCAGGATGCTCAGGTCGATGTTCCAGCGCCGCTCGATCTGCGCGCGCAGGTAATCGCGCAGCGAGTAGAGCGCGTCGCGTCCGCCCGGCGCGTCGCTTGCGGTATCGGTGCGGTCCTCGCCCGCGCCGCGCATTGCCTGCGTGTCGGTCTCCGGCGCGCGCAGCTTGGCAAGCTGGTTGAGACGGTCGTCGAGATCGTCCGCCGGCCGCGGCGCATTGCGCGCATAGCCGACCGGCGGGCTGTGCGCGGTCGGCGCGCGCTGCACGGACGCCTGCTCAGACCGCGCGGTCGCGCGCTGCGGCGCGGGCGGCGAAGTCGTCTCGGCGCCCAAGTGGATGATGTCGACCAGCACGGTACGCAGGCCCGCATCGGGCGATTGCGGCGCTGTGTGCCGCACCCAGAACAGCAACAGCAGCAGGATTGCGCCATGCACCAGCACCGACGCCGCGACGCCCGGCCCCTTCTCGTTGAGCGCCGCGCGATCCATGGACCATGTTCGCGGCCAGTTCCACGACAGGTTCCGAAACCAGCTCACGGCAGATCCCGCGCGACGCGAAAGCCGGCCAGGCTCGAATAGTCGAACTCGCCGCCGTTGGCGCCGCCGCCGCTGCGCGCGGCCGAGCGCACGAAGACGGGCAGGTTGTTCCACGCCCCGCCGCGCAGCACATGCTTCGTGCAATCGCCGCCGCTCATCCAGGCACGTCCATCCGACGGCGCGCCGAGATAGCTCGCGTGCCAGCAATCTTGCGTCCATTGCCATGCGTTGCCGAGCATGCCGGCCAGCCCGAACGGGTTGGACTCGAACGCGTCGACGTCGGCCAGGGTGTTGTAGTCCCATTCGCTGCCGCAGCCGTTGCAGTTGGCGCGGCCGTGGCCCAGCGCATCGCCCCACCACCGCGCCGTCGTGGTGCCGCCGCGCGCGGCATACTCCCACTCGGCTTCGCTCGGCAGGCGATAGGGCCCGTCGTGACGCGCAAGCTGCGGCCGCGCCTCATGCGCCTTCTTGTTGAGCCAGGCGACATAGGCCTGTGCGTCGTTCCAGTCGAGGCACACCGCCGGCCAGCGCGGCGGCTCGATCTGCGCCGGCGAGGGCGGATAGGCCTTGCCGTTTCCGGGCACGCGCCAGCCGATGTTCTGGATCGGGTTGCAGGGCTTGGGCTGGTAGCCGCTCTCGGACAGGAACTTGAGGAACTCGGCGCTGGTCACGTCGTATTTCGCGAGCGCGAAGGCCTTGATGGTCACGCGATGCTGCGGCCCTTCGGCGTCGAAGCGGCCCGGTTCGTGCGCGGGGCTTCCCATGGTGAAGGCGCCCGCCGGCATGCCCACCATCTCCGGGCAATCCGGACATTCCTTGAATTCGCGATCCGGCCGGTCGGTGGCGAAAGCCGGGCCGCAAAGGAACAGCGCGGCGAGGGCGAGCTTTAAACGCATGGGCGCAATGCTAGCATCGGCCATGGCCGAAATCCGCCCCTATCGCCAAAGCGACCTCGATGAACTTTACGCCATCTGTCTTGCGACCGGCGATGCGGGACAGGACGCGACGGCTCTTTATCGCGACCCGAAGCTTCTGGGTCATGTCTATGCCGCGCCGTATGGCGTGCTGGCGCCGGAATGCTGCTTCGTCGTCGAGGACGAGAAGGGCGTGGGCGGCTACGTCATCGGCACCGCCGACACGCGCGGCTTCGAGGAGCGGCTGGAGCGCGACTGGTGGCCGGCGTTGCGCGCGCATTATGCGAACCCCGGCAAAGGCGCGAAGACGCCCGACGAGCGCATACAGCGGCTGATCCACCGCCCCCAGCGCACGCCGCCGCGCATCGCCGCGCTCTATCCGGCGCATCTGCACATCGATCTTCTGCCGCGATTGCAGGGACAAGGCCTGGGCAAGCGGATGATCGACACCTGGCGCGAGGCCGTGCGCAAGCCCGTGCATCTGGGCGTAGGCACGCGCAACGAGCGCGCCGTGCGCTTCTATCGCGCCTATGGCTTCGGCGAGATAGAGCGTTACGGCGCGCCGTGCGACGTGATCGTCTTCGGCTTTCCTTAAGCCGCGGCGACGGGCTTCGGCCCCGCGCTCTTGGTCTCGGCCTTGCCGTAGTCGGGCTTGCAATGGCCGTCGATATAGGCGCCGGATTCGATGGTGATGTCCTGGTGGATCACGTCGCCCGACATGCGCGCGGTGCGCGACAGGATCACCTTCTTCGCCTCGATCTTGCCGTCGACCTGGCCCGACAGCTGCACCTGGTCGCCGCGCACCGTGCCCTTGATCTTCGCATTGGGGCCGATGCCGACCGACACGGCGCGCACGTCGCCGTCGACCTCGCCTTCGATCTGGATGTCCTCGGTGCTTTCGAGCTGGCCGGTGATCTTCAGCGCCTTGCTGATCACCGAGACCGAATGCGTGCCGGCCGGCGACGGCACCGGCTGCGCATAGGCCTGCGGGCGTTTCACCTCTGCGGGCGCGGGCGAGGATGCGGTCGGCTGCTGCGGCGGCGTGGTGGTGCCGGCGGCGGCATCGGTGGAAGGTTTGTCGGTACGATTGAACATGGTCATGACTTGGTCTCCGGAAGTTGATCGTCGAGCGCCTCGAAATAGCTGGGTGGCCGCCACGGCATGCGCCCATCGATCCGCGCCCCTTTCGCGACCGTGACGGTATTGTGGAAAATCCGCCCGGAGACGTCCGCCGTATCGTCGAGCGTGACGTTGAGAGCGAATACGCGCCCATTCAGGCGCCCCCCGATATGGACGTCGCGGGCGACCACGTCGCCTTCGACGCTGCCGCGCCTGCCGAGCACGAGCCGCTCGGCATTGATGCGGCCTTGCACGTTGCCGTGGATGAAGAGCTCGCCCTCGGTGTCCAGCACGCCCACGACGGTGAGCGCGCTGCCCAGCTCCGACGACGGAAGCTGAACGCGCTTGTCCGGCGCTTTTGCGCCGCGCCCATCGGGCGCTTTGGCGGAGTTGCGGAACACAGGCTGAGGCATGCGGGACCTTCGACGCTGCTTACACCAAGCCCCCGCTTGCCTAAGGACAGTGTGACGGCATTTTGTGACAGCCGCAAGCGCCCCGTGCCGAAACATTTATTGCGTGCAGGCGTTTAGCCTCCATGACCCTGACCGACCCGACCGCGAAATATCCCGCGCCTCCGTTCAAGAAGCAGCCCCAGCCCTGGCCCGGCCTTGCGCGCGACATGGACCCGCGCCCCGACCATGGCGAGGAGAGCTATCGCGGCTCGGGCAGGCTCGCGGGCCGCAGGGCGCTGATCACCGGCGGCGATTCCGGCATGGGCCGCGCGGCCGCGATCGCCTATGCGCGCGAAGGCGCGGATGTCGCGATCAATTATCTGCCGGCCGAGGAGCCGGACGCGAAAGAGGTGATCGCGCTGATCGAGAAGGCGGGGCGGAAGGGCGTCGCGCTTCCGGGCGACCTGCGCGAGGAGGCGTTCTGCAACGAGCTCGTGGCGCGCGCGGTCGACGGGCTCGGCGGGCTCGACATCGTGGTGTGCAACGCCGGGCGCCAGCAGACGCGCCCGTCGATCCTCGACATCTCGAGCGAAGACTTCGACGCGACGATGAAGACGAACATCTACGCGCCGTTCTGGATCATCAAGGCGGCGCTGCCGCATCTGAAGCCCGGTTCGGTCATCATCGGCACGACGTCGGAGCAGGCCTACGATCCGTCGCCCGATCTCTACGACTATGCGCAGACCAAGGCCGCGACGATGAACTACGTCAAGTCGCTCGCCAAGCAGCTCGCGCCCAAGGGCATCCGCGTCAACGGCGTCGCCCCCGGCCCGATCTGGACGCCGCTGCAGGTGAGCGGCGGCGCGACGATGGAGAAGCTCGAGACGTTCGGCGGCCAGACGCCGATGGGCCGCCCCGGTCAGCCGGCCGAGCTCGCGTCGATCTACGTCCAGCTTGCGGGCGAAGACGCGAGCTATGCGACGGGACAGGTGTACGGGGCGGCGGGTGGGAGCGGGCAGCCGTAGAATTCAGACATCGTCTGCTTCCAGCCGATGATCAGCTGACGATGGCACTTGAGATTGCATGACCAGACGCGTGCAACACGCTCTGTGAGCGCAACGCCCTCGAATGTAGCAGACGAAGTTCAGTTGTAGCGGTCGCTGAATGTGGCCGGGCGTGGTCGTTTACCAAAGTGTTTGACGCGAAGTGCGGCACCTGCCTCGACGGGATGAGCGCGGGTGAAGCTCGGATCGTAGGTGGGGAAATCACAGAACGTCATCAGAAGCCCGAATTCCTTGCGTTCATCCGGCGTGGGATCAAGCTGAGGACACCTGTATGTAAAACCCATGGTCTGGTCTGGATGCTCAGCTGCAAGGCTGATGCCGACAATTTCCCGTTTGTCCGACAATGAACCATTCAGGGCACTCCACCAGTTTGCGCCGTTCATATTCGATCGCTGTTTCGCTTTGGCGCCAGAAGGCCATCCCAAAGCGTCTTGAGACGGTAACAGCGCGTGGTCGAGTGTGGCATAGCTCAGGTCGGCCCCGCTCAGGTTTGTATCCAATAAATTGGCGCCGGAGAAATTCGCTTCCGCAAGATCAGAACCGCGCGCATCGCCGACTATGAAGGCGTTGGGCATGTTCAAGCCACGTGCTTTCAATCCTCGCAAATCTGCGCTCAGGAGGCTTACGCCATCCAAGTTGATATTGTCCCACGCCCCAGAGTGGCGCGCCATGAGCCGCGACAGTACCATCCCCGTCAGATATACGCGGCGAATCTCGTCAGGAAGACGCTTGATGCTCTGCGTAGCCTGTTCTCTCCCTTCCTTGCGATCTATCACGTCCTGCAGCTCATTCCATGTGGAGGAGTTCTGTCCGAGATCGCCTTTCCTTCCTGCGGTCAATTCGAACAGGATGTCGCGCACGCGCTCGGACATTGATGATTTCAGAGCGTTGTCTTCAGGCTCTGTCGCTTCCATCGCGTCTCGCTCTCCGTCAGTCAAGAGACTGAAGTCGAGCTGCGGAACGAGCAACGGTAGAGCCTGCTTCTCGAATCTGTCCCGTGCGTCACGCGTGAAGTGCCAACCGGCGCCGTTCGGACTTCGTTGATCCTGATGCAGCGATACGATGCCTGTTTTGTAATGAGAAAGCGATGGCATCTGCGTTAGAACGGCCGTGCGCGAGTCGGCAATGTATTGGCGGACCGCATACCTATTCGATTGCGCGATGTCATTGATCGACGGTCCGCCGATCTCGACGATTGTTGGAATCATCGCCTGCAGTACGCGCGAGTCGGCTTCCTCGGTAAGCAAAGTCATTAAGATAGCCGTGATCTCGGCTCGCCGCTCGCCGTCCATCTTCCAGGCCTGTATGCGTAAACCTACTGTGGCGCCGACCCGTATCTCCGGATTGGGCGAACCTAGGTTTTCGATAAGTTTGGCATAGGCATCTTCGCGGTGAGAAAGAGCCGTGGCCTCCTGCGCGTTGTGGTTCGTGAGATAGGTGCTGTAAGCAACTATGCCTGTGGTCGTGGCGGACAAGAGTGCAACTAGAAACGTCGAAGCGATGGTCAAGCGTTGTGCATGGCGTGCGCGAACCGGTGCTTGGCGAAGCTCCTCCACCTCGCGCTCGAGCTTCTCGCGCACTAGATCGGTGTTGCCAGGTTCTGGAGACTTGATCCCTTTATCGCTCATTGCCGACGCTCCCCCGGGCAGTTATCCCTACAATTCAAGGTTTAGTCGAGTCCATTCCCCTTCGCCACCTCGCCCAGCCAATACGCGCTCGGCTTGGGCCGTCGCGCCTGGGTCGCGCGGTCGACTTCGACGAGGCCGAACTTGGGGCGATAGCCCTCGAGCCACTCGTAGTTGTCGAGCATGGACCAGTGGATATAGCCGCGCAGGTCGACGCCGTCCTCGAGCGCGCGCAGGCAGCCTTCGAGCGCGCGGCGGGTATATTCGATGCGCCGCGTGTCGTCCTCGGTGCCGATGCCGTTCTCGGTGACGATCACCGGGCAGTGGCTTACCCGCGCCGCCTGGCGGATCGTGGCCTCGAGCGCCTCGGGATAGAACTCGTAGCCCATCTGCGTGCGCTCGGCGCCGTCGGGCGGCGGCAGCACGGTGTCCTTCGCGAAGCGAACGCGCGTATAGGTCTGCACGCCGACGAAATCGTCGCCCTTCAGGCTCTCCAGGAACTGGCCGTTGATCGCCTGGTCGGCCATGTCGCGCAGCGCCTCGCCGCCCTCCACCGCCTGGAACTCGTTCAGCGCCACGGTCATGCCGACGGGCCCGTCGATATGCGCCTTGAGCACGTCATAGGACTTGCGATGCGCCGCGATCAGGTTGGGCGCCGCGGCATGTCCGTTGCCGGAGAGATAGGGCGCGAACTTGGCCACAGCGCCGCCGCACAGCCGCGCGGCTTCCTCCAGCGCGCGCTCGCGCCGTCCGCTGCCCCGGATGCCGACGGCCTCGCGCATCATCGTGACCATGATCGGAATGTTGGCCTCGTTGATGGTGCAGGCATAGTCGACGACGTCGCCCAGCGCGCGCGCCGCCTTTTCGCAATAGCGCGCGAAGCGGTCGACCGAGCTCGCATCCTCCCAGCCGCCGTCGCGCGTGAACCACAAGGGCGCGGTGAAGTGGTGGAACGTCACCATCGGCACGATGCCGTGCGCCAGGCACGACGCGATCATGCGGCGGTAGTGGTCGAGCGCCGCGGCGGAGAAGAACCCTTCCTCGGGCTCGATGCGCGCCCATTCGATCGAGAAGCGGTAGACGCCGAAGCCCAGGGCCTTGAGCATCGCGATGTCGCGGTCGTAGAGATGATAGTGGTCGCAGGCGTCGCCCGAGGGCTCGGCGAAGAGCGAGTCCTTCATCATCTCCATCAGCCACAGGTCGCTTGAGGTGTTGCCGCCTTCGACCTGGTGCGCCGCCGTCGCGGTGCCCCACAGGAATCCGTCCGGGAACCTGCTCATGCGCGCAGGCCTCCGATGGAGAGGCGCAAGCCCCCGTCGGTCAGGAGCGTCTCGCCGGTGATGTTGCGCGAGTCCGGCGTCGCCAGGAACACGACCGACTTGGCGATCTCGTCGCCGTCGGCGACGCGCTGCAGCACGGCGGTCTTCTTGTAGTTGTCCTTGATGCGCTCGAAGCCTTCGGCTCCGAAGCGTTCGCTGAACCAGGGTGTGGCGACCAGACCCGGGCACACCGCATTGACGCGAATCTCGGGCGCGAGCGCGCGGGCGAGCGACAAGGTCATCGTGTTCATTGCGCCCTTGGACGCCGCATAGGCGACCGACGAGCCCAGCCCCTCGATGCCGGCGATGGAGGAGACGTTCACCACCGCGCCGTCGTCGCTCTTGCGCAAGTGGTCGACGCAGGCGCGTATCATTTGAAAGGCGCCGATCACGTTCACCGCATAGATGCCGGCGAAATCCTCGGCCGAGAGCGCGTCGAGGTCGCGATGGCCGGCGAACTTGGTCGTGCCGGCATTGTTGACCAGCATGTCGATGCGGCCGAAGGCCTCGACCGTGGCGGAGGCGAGCTTGCGGCAATCCGCATCGTCGGCGACATTGCCTTGCGCGACCGCCACGGTCCCGCCGGCGGCGCGGATGGCGGCCGCGACCTGGTCTGCCTCGCTCGCGCTCTTGGAATAGTTGATCACCACGCTCGCGCCGCGCCGGGCCAGCGCCTGCGCCACGCTGGCGCCGATGCCCGACGACGACCCTGTGACGATCGCCGCCTTGCCTTTGAGGTCCAACTGTTCCATGAGCCCGCTCCGGTTTATCCTGGCCAAGGATCGTACAGTCCCCGCATGACGCCGCAAGCCACGCGCATCATCCTCATCCGCCACGGCAAGCCCGCCATCGCGACGGCGCCGCGCACGGGCCATCACGGCTTCCGCTCCTATATCGACGACTACGAGGCGGCGGGCCTCGACCCGGCCAGCGCCCCGCCCGAGGAGCTTCAGGACCTGGTCAAGGAGCTCTCCGCGGTGTTCACCAGCGACCGCGCCCGCAGCCACGAAAGCGCCCGCGCCCTGCTGCCCAATGCCGAGCTGATCGCCGATCCGCTGTTCGCCGAGGCGCCGCTGGCGAGCCCCCGCATCCCGCTGCTGCGCATGAAGGTGCCGAAATGGGCGGTGGTGTCGCGCATCCTGTGGCATGCGGGCTATACGCCCGAGATCGAGGACTATCGCCGCGCCAAGGCGCGCGCCTCCGACGCTGCCGACATATTGATGGCGCGCGCGCGCGAGGACGGCCAGGCGGCGCTGGTCGCGCACGGCTATTTCAACCTGATGATCGGGCGCGAGCTGCGCCGCCGCGGCTTCGTCAAGACGGGCTCGCACCGCGCCAAGTATTGGAACGACGTGGTGTACGAGCGCCGGAGCGCGCTACAAGGCGCGCCTCACGGCGCGCCGGGATAGCGCTCGTGTTTCGGCACGTCGTCGCCGATGTCGTAATAGTCGCCCTTGTCGGTCACGAAGATGTGGATCGCCAGCCGCGTGTTCGTCGGCGTGTCGAAGGCGCCCATCGAAAGCCCGATCCAGTCGCGCTCGAAGGGATCGAACAGCATCGGCGAGCCGCAGACCGAGCAGAACCCGCGCCGCGCTTTTTCCGAGGTGCGGTACCACGTGACCTTGTCGATGCCTTCGATCTTCACGCGCTCGCGCGGCACGTCGGTGCCGGCGTAGAAGTGGCCCGAGGTCTTGCGGCAGATGCTGCAGTGGCACGCGTCGGGGCCGGGAAGCTCGCCCTCGACGGTGAAGCGCACCGCGCCGCACAGGCACGATCCGGTGTGCATGGTTTCGTCTTTCGAAGTGGTCCCCGTGCAGCCTCGCAAAAATCCGCTTGACCTCCAAGGGTACCGCTGTTACTTAAGCTGATGCTTAACTATCAACAGCAGCCGCTAGACCTCATGTTCCAGGCGCTGGCCGATCCCACCAGGCGCGGGCTGATCTCGCGATTGAGCCGCGGCCCGGCCTCGGTCAGCGAGCTGGCCGAGCCGTTCGACATGTCGCTGCCGGCGGTGGTGCAGCACCTTCAGGTGCTGGAGACGAGCGGGCTGGTGACGTCTGAGAAGGTCGGGCGCGTGCGGACCTGCCGCCTCGAGCCCAAGGCGCTGATGACCGCGGAAGACTGGATCTCGAGCCAGCGGGCGAGCTGGGAAGCGCGCCTCGACCGGCTCGGCGAATACCTGATGGAGCTTCAGGCCGGGGAGAAGAAGCGTGGACGCAAGAAATGAGATGATGGCCGAGGCGCCCGCCGGCGAGCCCATCATGCGCCTGACGCGCAGTTTCGATGCGCCCCGCGCGCTGGTGTGGGACGCCTTCACCAAGCCGGAGCACGTCGCGCGCTGGTGGGGGCCTCGGAAATACGCAATTCACGTGGAGGAATTCGACATCCGGCCCGGCGGCAAGTGGCGCATCAGCCACGTCGACGGCGACAAGACCGTCACCTTCTTCGGCGAATATCGCGAAGTCGTGAAGCCCGAACGGCTTTCGCGGAGCTTCTGCTTCGGCGAGTTTCCGCCGATCGAAGAGGAGTACGAGTTCCATGACGAGGTCGCGCGCACACGGCTGGTCTGCGTCCAGCGCTATCCGAACTTGATGGCGCGGGACTGGATGGCCAAGAGCGGGGCCTCCGAAGGCGGGCGCCAGTCGTTCGAGCGCCTCGATGCGCTGCTTGCCGAGATGAAGGGTTAGGACATGAGCAATCCCGTTTTCGAGATTTCGCGCACCCTCGACGCGCCGCTGAAGCTGGTGTGGGAGGTCTATAGCCAGGAGAAGCATCTCGCCAAATGGTGGGGCCCGAAAGGCTTCGAATGGGTGAGCGGCAAGCTCGACTTCCGGTCCGGCGGTTCCTTCCACTATTGCATGCGCGCGCCGACGGGGCAGGAGATGTGGGGCCGCTTCGACTATCTCGAGATCGAGCCCCTGAAGCGCATGGTCTACACCACCGGCTTCTCCAACCCGGCCGGCGAGATCGTGCGCGCGCCCTTCGCCGCGAACTTCCCGCTCAGGGTCCTGAACGAGATCCGCTTCTCGGAAAGCGCCGGCAAGACCACGCTCGACATGACCGGCACGCCGTTCGAGGCGCCGGAGGGCGAGCGCGAATTCTTCCGCTCGATGTTCCCGTCGATGAACCAGGGTTTTGCGGGTACCTTCCAGCAGCTTACCGACTATCTCAAAAGCCTCACTTAGGAGAGCCTCATGAAGGTCAACACCTATCTGCATTTCAACGGCAATTGCGCCGACGCGCTGAAGTTCTACGAGCAGGTCCTCGACGCCAAGGTCGTGATGTCCCAGACCTTCGGCGACAGCCCCGCGGCCGAGCATTCGCCGCCCGAGATGAAGTCCAGGATCATCCATGCGCGCATCCAGATCGGCGACGCGCTGGTGATGGCCTCGGATACGCCGCCCGAGCGCTATTCGCCGCCGGCCGGCGTCTCGATGACGGTGAACGTGCCCAGCATCGAGGAAGCCGAGAAACGCTTCGCCGCGCTCAGCGAGGGCGGCCAGGTGCAGATGCCGCTGACCGAATCCTTCTTCGCCCACCGCTTCGGCATGCTGGTCGACAAGTTCGGCGTGCCCTGGATGGTCATCTGCGAGAAGACGCCGTGATGCGCGCGCTCTCGACGTTCAACGGAACGCATGTGGCGGCGGCGTTTGCCGGCGCCGCGGCCGCGGCGACCGTTGCTTTCGCCGCGACCGCCGCGATGGCCGCCGCCGAACCCGCCGCTCCGCCGCCCGGCTTCAAGCTGCCGCACGGCCAGCACGATGCGCGCACCGCGACCGCGGGCACCTATACGCTCGACGTCCAGCACACCGCGCTCATCGCGCGCGTGTCGCATCTGGGCTTCTCGATGAGCGGCTTTCGCTTCGACAAGGTCGAGGCGACGCTTCAGTGGGATCCGGCGCATATGGAGAAGTCGAAGCTCAGCGCCTCGGTCGACACCGCCTCCATCGCGACGCCGGTGGCGGGCTTCGCGCAGCAGCTGACGGGCAAGGACTATCTCAACTCCGCCAACTTCCCGAAGGCGACCTTCGTGTCGACCGCGTTCAGGCCGTCGGGCAACCAGCACGGCCAGGTCGACGGCAAGCTCACGATCCTCGGCAAGACCGTGAAGGCGACCTTCGACGTGACCTTGATCGGCGCCGGCCCTGGCTTCGCGGCCAGCCCCAAGCTCGGCCATGTGCTGGGCGTGCGCGCCGTGACCCTGGTCGATCCCAAGGCGCTGGGCCTGCCGGACGTGTTCTCCGATCCGATCGAGATCGCCGTCGACACCGAATTCACCAAGCCGAGCTGATCATGACCTTGAAACTCTACTATCACCCGCTGTCCTCGTTCTGCTGGAAGGCCGAGATCGCGCTCTACGAGAACGACACGCCGTTCGAGAAGGTCGTCGTCAACCTGATGGACGAGGCGTCGCGCAAGGCGTTCCTCGACGTCTGGCCGATCGGCCAGTTCCCCGTGATCAAGGACGAGGCGCGCGACCGGCTGGTGCCGGAGTCGAGCATCATCATCGAGTATCTCGACCAGCACTATCCGGGCGCCACGCGATTCATTCCCGCCGATCCCGACGCGGCGCGCCAGGTGCGCCTGCGCGACCGCTTCTTCGACCTGCATGTCCAGGTGCCGATGCAGCACCTGGTGGACGACCGCTTCCGCGCGGCGCGGGGCGCGGACCGCGACCCGACGCTGGTTGACAAGATGCGTGCGCGCATCGCCACCGCGCTTGGGATGGTCGAGGAAGAGATCGGCGACGACTGGGCGTTCGGCGACACCTTCACCATGGTCGACATCGCCGCGATGCCGGCGCTGTTCTATGCCGACATCGCGGCGGGCGGCCTGGGGCCGCGCACCCGCGCCTATCTGGAGCGGCTGAAGGCGCGCCCCTCGGTCGCTCGCACGTTGCAGGAGGCGGCACCCTTCCTCAAAGAGTTCTTCGAGGTGGAGCCGTGAGCGTCGTCCAGGGAAGCTTCACCATCCACCGCACCTACGCCGCGCCGGTCGCCATGGTGTTCCAGGCCTTTGCGGACCCGGACGCCAAGGCGCGCTGGTTCGCCAGACATGACGACCTGAAGGTGCTGATCCGCGAGCAGGATTTCCGCCCCGGCGGCCGCGACCGCGTGAAGGGCAAGTTCGCAAACGGGCGCGTCTCCGACTTCCAATGCGAATACCGCGACATCGTGGAGAACGAGCGCATCGTCTATGTCTACGACATGATCGTGGACGACAGGAAGATCTCGGTGTCGCTGGCGATCCTGACCTTCGCGAAGGACGGGAAGGGCACCAGGCTCAGCGCCACCGAGCACGGCGCCTTCCTCGACGGCTACGACGATGCCGGCGCGCGCGAGCACGGCACCGGCATCCTGCTGGATCAACTGGGAGAAGCGCTGAAGTAACAACCTCCCCCTTGTGGGGAGGTTGGCTTATTTCCCCCGATAGAACGGCTTGTCGCCCAGGATCGTGACGCGATACATCACGCGCTCGTTCGCCGGCACGTCGCCGACGGTGTAGTGCTGCGTCACGCGGTTGTCCCAGAACGCGAGCGTGCCGCGCTTCCATTGCCGGCGCACCAGGAACTGCGGCTGCTGGATCTGCTCGAAGATCATCTCGAGCAGCTTGCGGCTTTCGCTGTGGCTGAGCCCCAAGATCCGCGTCGTGAAGGCCGGGTTGACGAACAGGCTGTTCAGCCCGGTCTCGGGATGGGTGCGCACCACCGGATGCGTCGTCGGCGGATGGTCGCGCCGCGCCCAGGCGAAGCGCTCCACCCCCAGGTCCATGCGCGCGAAGCGTTCCTCCGTATACGAACGTTCGAAGTCGTGGCTGGCGATCAGGGGCGCGAGGAAGTCGCGGATCGGCTGCGACAGCGCCTGATAGGCGGCGCGCGTGCTCGCCCAGATCGTGTCGCCGCCGGCCTGCGGCGTGTCCTGGGCGTAGAGCAGGCAGGCCATCGGCGGCGTGTCGAGGAAGGTCACGTCGGCGCGCCAGTTGCCGCTGTCGTCGATCGCCCACTGGTTCTGCAGCAGCGCGACCTCGGGCACGTCCATGACGTGCGGGCGGATGGGATGGACGTGCAGCTCGCCGAAGCGGCGCGCGAAGTCGCGCAGCTGGTGCGGCGCCAGGTTCTGGTCGTCGAAGAACAGCACCTCATAGCGCAGCAGCGCGCGGCGCAGCGCGGCGATCTCGCTTGGGCTCAAGGGGCGGGCGAGGTCGAGGCCCTCGATGCGCGCGCCCAGGGTCGAGGACAGGGGCGCTATCTGGAAATCGAAAGATCGTTCAGGGGCTTGGGCGGCGAGGGCACTCATCGGGCTACTCCTTGAGGGATATTCCTCTAATACTCTATTGACTCGGTCGAGTATATATGGATTTGTAAGGGCCGCTCACGAATTTGCGAGAAGAGGGGACTACAATGAAGAGCTTGATGACGATGCTGCTCGCGGGCAGCGCGATCGTCGCCGCGACCGCGGCGCATGCCGAACGTGCGGCGTCCAGCGGCACCTCCGGCCAGGGCGCCGCCGCCAGCGACCAGAAGATCCAGGAGCTTCAGCAGTCCATCGAGGACCTGCAGGCGCAGGTCCAGGACCTGAAGCGCTCGACCGCCGATCAATACGCCGACGTGCAGAACCAGCAGGCCAAGGGCATCAAGGTCACGATCGCGAACGGCCGCCCGACCATCGCCGGCGACGATTTCAGCCTGTCGCTGCGCGCTTTGGTGCAGTACGACAGCGCCTATTACGGCCAAGGCAAGGTGCCCACGGGCACCGACTTCTCCAGCGGCAACAACTTCCGCCGCGCGCGCTTCGGCTTCGAAGGCACGGCGTTCAAGGACTGGTACTATACCTTCATCTACGACTTCGGCGGCTCGGGCAACGAAGGCTCGACGATCAGCTCGGCCTATATCCAGTACAACGGGCTGGCGCCGTTCCACGCCAAGATCGGCGCCTTCCCGCCGTCGGAGAGCTTCGACGACACGACCTCGGCGCAAGACCTGTTGTTCCTCGAGCGCGCGCAGCCGGCCGATCTCGCGCGCGGCATCGCGGGCTCGGACGGCCGCGACGCGGTGCAGCTCTTCGCCTATGACGACAACTACTTCGCCTCGGTCGCCTATACCGGCAGCCTGGTCGGCGCCGCGGCGGCCTTCGACGAGCAGCAGGCGCTGGTCGGCCGCGTCGCCTACCGCCCGATCGCGAGCGAGAACGTGAACTTCGCCGTCGGCGGCGATCTCACCTATGTGCTCAAGTTCCCCGACCTCGCGGCCGGCGCCAACTCGGCGCATGCCTTCTCGCTGAGCGAGCGGCCCGAGCTCAACGTCGACGACAACAACATCCGCCTGATCAGCTCCGGCACCATCGATGCCGACCACGCGACCGAATGGGGCGTGGAAGCGGCGGGCAACTACTACAATTTCTACGGCCAGGGCGGCTATTTCGGCTTCGAGGCGTCGCGCCGTCCGCTCGGCAACCTGACCGGCCTTCCCGATCCGGACTTCAACGGCTGGTACGGGCAGGTGAGCTGGGTGCTGACCGGCGAGGTGAAGAAATACAAGGCCGAGACCGGCTCGTGGACCTCGCCCAAGCCGGCCGAGCCCTTCACCATCGACAAGGGCGGGCTCGGCGCCTGGGAAATCGCGGCGCGCTACAGCGACATGGACCTCAACTACCGCCCGGGCAACGCGGGCAGCGCCACCCCGTTCGGCGGCATCCGCGGCGGCGACCAGCGCATCTGGACCGCCGGGCTGAACTGGTATCCGAACCAGGCGCTGCGCTTCATGCTCGACTATCAGCATACGGATGTTTCGAAGCTGAGCTCGGCCGGCCTCAATGCCGACGCCCGCCTCGACGCGGTGTCGCTGCGCGCGCAGATCGCGTTCTGATCGGGAGACCAAGATGAAGAAGATCGCAATCGCTCTCATCTGCGGCCTGGCGGCCAGCGCCGCCCACGCCGCCGACGTCAAGCTGCTCAACGTCAGCTACGACCCGACGCGCGAGCTCTACAAGGACATCAACGCGGCCTTCGCGGCGCAGTACAAGCAGAAGACCGGCGACACCGTCACCATCAACATGTCGCACAACGGGTCGGGCGCGCAGTCCCGCGCCATCATCGACGGCCTCGACGCCGACGTCGCGACGCTGGCGCTGGCCTACGACATCGACGCTGTCGCCGACAAGGCCAAGCTCCTGCCCAAGGACTGGATGAAGCGCCTGCCGCAGAACTCCTCGCCCTATACCTCGACCATCGTGTTCCTGGTGCGCAAGGGCAATCCCTGGAAGGTCAAGGACTGGGGCGACCTGGTGAAGCCGGGCATCCATGTCGTCACGCCGAACCCGAAGACCTCGGGCGGCGCGCGCTGGTCGTACCTGGCGGCCTGGGCCTGGGCGGAGAAGTCTCCCGGCGGCAGCGCCGACAAGGCCAAGGCCTTCGTCGCCAACCTCTATCACCACGTGCCGGTGCTCGACACCGGCGCGCGCGGCGCGACGACGACCTTTGCCCAGCGCGGCATCGGCGACGTGCTCCTGTCGTGGGAGAACGAGGCGCATCTGGCGCTGGCCGAAGCGGGCGGCGCGGACAAGTTCCAGATCGTCTATCCGCCGAGCTCGATCCTGGCCGAACCTTCCGTCGCGGTGATCGACAAGAACGTCGACCGCCACAAGACGCGTGCCGCCGCCGAGGCCTACCTGAAGTTCCTCTACACCAAGGACGCGCAGGAGATCGAGGCGAAGAACTTCTACCGCCCGCGCGACGCGGCGGTGCTGGCGGCGCATGCCTCGCAGTTCCCGAACATCAAGCTCTACGACATCGACGACGTGTTCGGCGGCTGGACCAAGGCGCAACAGGTCCACTTCTCCGACGGCGGCGTCTTCGACCAGATCTATAAGCCAGGCCAGTAAGGACCCCACTGTCGTGGCAACATTGGTGCTACCTCGAGTCCGAAGCCGGAGCGCGTTGCCCGGCTTCGGCTTTTCTTTGGCCTTCACGCTCTTTTACCTGAGCGCGATCGTGCTCATCCCGCTGGCGGCGCTGATCATCCGTCCGTGGGAGCTCGGTTGGAATGGCTTCTGGGCTGAGATCCTAGCGCCCCGCGTGCTGCATGCGCTCAAGCTCTCGTTCGGCGCCGCCGCGGTCGCGGCCGCGATCAACTCGGTGTTCGGCCTGATCGTCGCCTGGGTGCTGGTGCGCTACCGCTTCCCGTTCAAGCGCGTCGTCGACGCGCTGGTCGATCTTCCCTTCGCGCTGCCGACGGCGGTCGCGGGCATCGCGCTCTCGGCGCTCTATGCGAGCAACGGCTGGATCGGCGCGCCGCTGGAGAAGGCCGGAATCAAAATCGCCTATACGCCCTATGGCGTCGTGGTCGCGCTGGTGTTCATCGGGCTGCCTTTCGTGGTGCGCACGCTGCAGCCGGTCCTGACCGACCTGTCGCGCGATTCCGAAGAGGCGGCGGCGACCCTGGGCGCGACGCGCTTCCAGACCTTCCGCCGCGTGATCCTTCCCACCCTGGCGCCGACGCTTCTGACCGGCACGGCAATGGCCTTCGCCCGCGCCGTCGGCGAATACGGCTCGGTGATCTTCATTGCCGGCAATCTGCCGATGGTGTCCGAGATCACGCCGCTGCTCATCATCATCAAGCTGCAGGAATACGACTATGCCGGCGCGGCCGCCGTCGGCGTGGTGATGCTGGCGGTATCGTTCGTCTTCCTGCTGGCGCTGAACGCGCTGCAGGCCTGGGTGAGCTCCAGGCGATGACGACGACGACCGCACCGAAAATGAAGCGCGTGGCGATGAAGACCATCCCCATCCTGCGTCCGCGGGCGCCGACCGACGACCACCCGCTGGTCAAGATCGCGCTGTCGGCCATCGCGGTCGTGTTCATCGGGCTGTTCCTGTTCATGCCGCTGCTCACCGTGTTCTCGGAAGCGCTGGCGCAGGGCTGGCGCATGGCGTGGGACGCGCTCAGCGAGCCCGATGCGATCGAGGCGATCAAGCTCACGCTGCTGGTCGCCGCCATCGCAGTGCCGCTGAACATGGTCTTCGGGCTGGCGGCGTCGTGGTGCATCGCCAAGTTCGACTTCCGCGGCAAGAACCTGCTGATCACGCTGATCGACATCCCGTTCTCCGTGTCGCCGGTGGTGTCGGGCCTGGTCTTCGTCCTGATCTTCGGGCTTCAGGGCTGGCTCGGCCAGTGGCTGCGCGACAACGACATGAAGATCATCTTCGCGCTGCCCGGCATCGTGCTGGCGACGGTATTCGTCACCTTTCCCTTCGTCGCGCGCGAGCTGATCCCGTTGATGATCGACCAGGGCAAGGACGAAGAGGAGGCCGCGGCCACGCTCGGCGCCGGCGGCTGGAGCACCTTCTTCCGCGTCACGCTGCCGAACATCAAATGGGCGCTGCTCTATGGCGTGCTCCTGTGCAACGCGCGCGCGATGGGCGAGTTCGGCGCGGTGTCGGTGGTGAGCGGACATATCCGCGGGCTCACCAACACCATGCCGCTGCACGTCGAGGTTCTCTACAACGACTATCAATATGTCGGCGCCTTCGCGGTCGCCTCGGTGCTGGCGCTGCTGGCGCTCGTCACCCTGCTCGTCAAATCGGTGCTCGAATGGCAGTTCGCCGACGAGATATCAGCCACGCATCGTCATTGAAGGAGCCCGTCATGTCGCTCGTCATCGAACAGATCGCCAAGCGCTTCGACCGCTTCCCCGCGCTGAAAGGCGTGAGCATGGAGGCGCCGGAGGGATGCTTCCTGGCGCTGCTCGGGCCGTCGGGCTCGGGCAAGACGACCTTGCTGCGCATCCTGGGCGGGCTCGAGTTCGCCGACGTCGGCCATATCCAGTTCGCCGGCCTCGACTGGCTGTCGCTGCCCGCGCGCGAGCGCCGCGCCGGCTTCGTCTTCCAGCAATACGCGCTGTTCCGGCACATGACGGTGGCGAAGAACATCGCGTTCGGCCTGTCGATCCGTCCGCGCAAGACGCGGCCCACGCGTGCCGAGATCGCGCGCCGCGTGGAGGAGCTGCTGGCGCTCGTCCAGCTCGACGGCTTGGGCAAGCGCTACCCCAGCCAGCTTTCCGGCGGCCAGCGCCAGCGCGTGGCGCTCGCCCGCGCGCTCGCCATCGAGCCGCGCATGCTTCTGCTGGACGAGCCGTTCGGCGCGCTCGACGCCAAGGTGCGCAAGGACCTGCGCCACTGGCTGCGCAGCCTGCACGAGCGGCTGGGCCTGACCACCGTGTTCGTGACCCACGACCAGGACGAGGCGCTCGAGCTTGCCGACATGGTGGCGGTGATGAACCAGGGCAGGATCGAGCAGATCGCCGCGCCGTCGGAGCTGCGCGCCAACCCGGCCTCGGATTTCGTCGCCGAGTTCCTCGGCCAGAATGCGGCGCCCGGCGTGGTGCCGCTGCGCACCGCCGCCACGCGCCAGAAATCTCCAACCGACTCAAGAGGTTACGCAACATACTAAACATAGTCTATTGACTTGGTAGTATTTATGGAGTTCGTTCCGCGCCCATGCGGGGGCGGGGCGTTTTGCCGTGCCTGCGCCAAAGGGGCAGGGCCATGACGGATTTGTTTTCCCATATCGATCCGCTTTACGTGCTGAGCGGCGTTCTGGTCGGCGCGCTCGTCGGCTTCACCGGCGTCGGCGGCGGCTCGCTGATGACGCCGCTGCTGATCCTGGTGTTCGGCATCCATCCGGCGAGCGCGGTGGGCACCGACCTGCTTTATGCGGCAGCGACCAAGACCGCGGGCACCGCTGTCCATGGCTGGAACAAGACCATCGATTGGAAGATCGTGGGCAAGCTCGCGCTGGGCAGCGTGCCGATGACGGTGCTGACCGTGCTCGCGCTCTATTACATGGGCGTCGACAGCAAGGCGACGCAGAGCGTCATCACCAAGACCCTGGGCGTGGCGCTGCTCGCGACCGCCGTGCTGCTCTTCGCGCGCAAGCCGCTGATGGCGTGGTACGACCGCAAGATCGGCGAGCCCGATCCGCGGCTCGTGACCCGGCTCACCGTGCTGACCGGAGCGGTGCTGGGCGTGCTGGTGACCATCTCTTCGGTCGGCGCCGGCGCCATCGGCGTGACGGCGCTCGTCATGCTGTATCCCAAGATGCCGGCGCAGCGCATCGTCGGCTCCGACATCGCCCATGCCGTGCCGCTGACTTTGCTCGCGGGCCTCGGCCATTCGATCCTCGGCACCATCGACCTGCACCTGCTGGTGTCGCTGCTCTGCGGCTCGCTGCCCGCCATCGTGATCGCCAGCATCGCTTCGGCGCGGACCTCGGACACGGTGGTGCGCGTGGCGCTGGGGCTCGTGCTGCTCGCGGTCTGCGCGCGGTTCTGGTTCCTTTGAACGGGGACGCATTGACGCTGGCGTATCGACACTGGCGGATCGACTGGCGGATCGACGCTGGCGGATTGACATCGGCAGGGCTGCTGTGGAGCACTCGCGCCCCTTGAAATGGGCCGGGAGCTCGCGCTGGATTTCCTTTCTCACATCAACCCGTTTTTCGTGCTGTGCGGCGTGCTCGTAGGCGGCATCGTCGGCTTCACGGGCGTCGGCGGCGGCTCGCTGATGACGCCGGCGCTGATCCTGCTGTTCCGCGTGCATCCGGCCGTCGCCGTGGGCACCGATCTTCTCTACGCCGCGATCACCAATGCCAGCGGCTCGCTGGTGCACGGCTTCAACAAGACCATCGACTGGAAAGTGGTGGGGCGGCTCGCGCTCGGCAGCGTGCCGATGACGGCGCTGTCGATCCTGCTGCTCTATTGGATCGGCGCCGACAGCAAATGGGGGCACGAGATCGTCACCAAGGTGCTGGGCCTGGCGCTGCTGGCGACCGCGTTCCTGCTGTTCCTGCGCAAGCCGCTGCTCAAATGGTACGAAGAGAAGGTCGGCGATCCGGATCCGAAGCTCGTCGGCCGGCTCACGATAGCGACCGGGGCCGCGCTCGGCCTGCTCGTCACCATCTCGTCGGTCGGCGCGGGCGCGATCGGGGTGACGGTGCTGGTGATGCTGTACCCCAAGATGCCCACCCAGCGCATCGTGGGCTCGGACCTCGCCCATGCCGTGCCGCTCACCTTCCTCGCCGGCCTCGGCCACTCGCTGCTCGGCACCATCGACCCGCAGATCCTGGCGTCGCTGCTCTGCGGCTCGCTGCCCGCCATCGTCGTCGCCTCCATCGCCTCGGCGCGCATGTCCGACACGGTCGTGCGCGTCGTGCTCGGCCTGGTGCTGCTGGTCGTCGTGGTGCGGTTCTGGTTCTTGTGAGGGCTAAAGCATCGCCGGGATCACCCGGTCCGGCGGCTTGTGCCCGTCGGCGAAGGTCTTGATGTTGATGATGACCTTCTCGCCCATGTCCATGCGGCCTTCGAGGGTGGCCGAGCCCATATGCGGCAGAAGCACCACGTTCCTGAGCTTCTTGAGCTTGGGGTTGACCGCGGGCTCGTGCTCGAACACGTCGAGCCCGGCGCCCGAGAGCTGGCCGGCCTCGAGCATGCGCGCCAGCGTGTTCTCGTCGATCACCTCGCCGCGCGCGGTGTTGACGATATAGGCGCTGGGCTTCATCAGCTTGAGCCGGCGCGCCGACAGCAAATGATAGGTCGCCGGCGTATGCGGGCAGTTGACCGAGACGATGTCCATGCGCGCCAGCATCTGGTCGAGGCTCTCCCAATAGGTCGCCTCGAGCTCGCGCTCGATATTGGCATGCACGGGCTTGCGGTTGTGGTAGTGGATCTGCAGCCCGAAGGCCTTGGCGCGCCG
This sequence comes from Alphaproteobacteria bacterium, assembly GCA_019247845.1. Classification (GTDB taxonomy): domain Bacteria; phylum Pseudomonadota; class Alphaproteobacteria; order Micropepsales; family Micropepsaceae; genus Rhizomicrobium. The sequence continues at coordinate 114,333 of JAFBAL010000041.1, forward strand.
CGCCACGGCCTGGCCGATGCGCCCCATGCCGACGATGCCGAGCCGCTTGCCCTGCACCCGGTGGCCGAGCATCCAGCTGGGCGACCAGCCGGTGAAGCGGTCTGCCTCGATCTCCTTCACCCCTTCGACCAGCCGGCGCGGCACCGCCAGGATCAGCGCCATGGTCATGTCGGCGGTGTCCTCGGTCAGCACGCCCGGCGTATTGGTGACGGTGATGCCCTTGTCGAGCGCGGTCTTGACGTCGACATTGTCGACGCCGGTGCCGAAATTGGCGATCAGCTTCAGGTTCGCGCCCGCCCGCACGATCACCTTGGAATCGATGCGGTCGGTGACGGTGGGCACCAGCACGTCGGCGGTCTTGACCGCCTCGATCAGCGCCGCCTGGTCCATGGGCACGTCGTCGTGGTTCAGGCGGGCGTCGAAAAGCTCGCGCATGCGCGTCTCGATCGCGTCGGGGAGCTTGCGCGTGACGATCACCAGCGGCTTCTTCGCGGCGGCCATGGCTTAATTCCAAACTGTTCTGCTGCTATTAGCAGGCGCGGGAGGGCGAGCGTCAAGGATGGCGAGCATCGACTTCGAAGCCGAGTTCAACGCCCGCGCCGCCGTGCCCGAGCATCCGCAGATATTCGCCCGCTGGCGCAGCGACGCCGCCCGCTATCGCGCCACGGCGCCGTGCCGGCTGGGAGTGGCCTATGGCGACGGGCCCCGGCAGGCCGTCGATGTCTTCGGACCGGCCGGCACCTTTGCGCGCGCCGGCACTCTGCGCGAGGGCCCGCTCGCGCTCTTCATCCATGGCGGCTGGTGGCGGGCGATGGAGCGCGAGAGCTTCAGCCACATGGCGCGCGGGCTGAACGCGCACGGCGTCGCGGTCGCGGTGGCGGGCTACGACCTCTGCCCGCAGGTGACCATCGGCGCGATCGTGGACCAGATGCGCGCGGCCGCGGGCATGCTGGCGAAGGGCCGGCGCATCGTCGCCTTCGGCCATTCCGCCGGCGGGCACCTGGCCGCGGTCCTGGCCTCGACCGTGCCCGAGGCGGTCGCGGCCGGCTACGCGATCTCGGGCGTGTTCGATCTCGAACCGTTGATCCACACGTCGATGAATGCGGATTTCGGGCTCGACGCCGCGACGGCGCGCGCCCTCTCGCCGCTCCACATGCCGCCCGCGCCGTTCGACTCCGTGGTGGGCGGCCTGGAGTCGAACGCCTTCAAGGCGCAGAGCCGCGCGCTCAGCCGGCGCTGGGGCGCCGCCTATGGCGAGGCTGCCGGCGCCAACCACTTCACGGTGCTCGACGCGCTCGCCGATCCGGACAGCACCATGGTCGCGCGGCTGCGCGATATGTGCGTAAGGTATCCGTGATGCGCCGATTCGCGTTCGCTTTGCTCTTGTTTTGCTCCACCGGGGCCGAGGCCAAGGCACCGCTGTTCGATGCCTTCCTCGCGTTCTGCGCGGCGACGCATGCCGATCCCGACGGTGTCCGTGCCGCCGTCGCGGGGGTGCACGGCCGGCAGACCTTCCCCGTCGGCGGCGCCAAATCGCCGGCGACCGTCTGGAAGCCCGGCCGTGCGCTTTGGGTCACGATCGGCGCTTACGATGCGGGCCGGTCCGATCGCGAGTTTTGCACCGTATCCTCACCGCCGGGAGATGAAGCGAGCCTTGCGGCTGCCCGCGAATGGGCGGCCGTGGCGCCGAATGGGCATTCGGGTTCGACCTTCGCGAGCTATCAATTCCGCGAGGTGCGCGGACGCCACTTCGCTGCGACGCTCGAAGACGCCGCGGTCCGGGCCGCGGCTTCGGATCGGCCTCTCTGGTCTCTCGGCGTGATGCGCGGCAGAAGGGGCACGTTCATCACCTTGACGCCGGAAACACCGCGATGAGGCGAGCCGCCGTTTTGCTTGTCGCGCTGCTCGCGGCCCTGCCGGCCCAGGCCGCGCATTACGCCAGCCTGAAGAGCGACAAGGTCTATCTGCGCGAAGGCCCGACCTTCAAGCATCGCGTGCTGTTCGTCTACCAGAGGCGGAACTATCCGCTTCAGGTGCTGGCCGCTTACGACAGCTGGCGGCGCGTGCGCGACGTCGACGGCGCAGTGGGATGGGTCAGCCAGACCATGCTGTCCGACGCGCGCACGGTACTTGTCGTAGGGAAAGGCCGCGCGGCCCTGCGCTCGGCGCCCGTGCCGAACGCGAGCGTGAGCGCCGATGCCGATCCCGGCGTTGTGGCCCGGCTCAAGGCGTGCAAGCCTCGCTTCTGTCAGATCACGGTCGAAGGGGTGACCGGCTGGATTGGGCGCGACAGAATCTGGGGAGTGGATGCGGGTGAAATCATCGAGTGACGAGGCCGCCCCGGTGCGCCGCCCCGACGGTGACCCGTCCGAAGCCGCCCTCGACGACGCCGCCGGCCTCGCGCAATGGCTGCACGCGCGCAGCGAGACCTCCACCACCGGCGATCTCGCGGCCAGCCGCTTGGGCAAGGCGAGCTGGGCCCTGTACGAAAGCGCGCGCGACCCGTTCGTGCTGCTCATCACCATCTATCTCTTCGCGCCCTATTTCACCAACATCGTCATCGGCGACGGCGTGAAGGGCCAGGCGCTCCTGGGCGAGATCCAGGCTTATAGCGGCATCCTCATCGGCCTGTTGGCGCCGTTCCTGGGCGCGGTCGCCGACAAGGGCGGGCGGCGCAAGCCCTGGATCGCGCTCTATACCGCGATCCTCGCGGGCTCGATGTTCATGCTGTGGTTCTCGATGCCGCATGCCGCGGGCGCCAGCCTGTTCCTGGTCTGCGCCTGGTGGGCGATCGCCAACGTCGCCTTCGAGTTCTCGGCGGTGTTCCACAACTCCATGCTGCCGTCGATCGCCACGCAGCGCGGCATCGCCGGACTGTCGGGACTGGCGCTCGCGCTCGGCAATGCCGCGGGCATCGTGCTCCTGCTGTTCATGCTGATCGCGCTCTCGCTGCCGGGGGTGGTGCCGTGGAGCTTCATCCCGGCGCATCCGCTGTTCGGCGTCGACCAGGCCGCGCACGAGCCCGAGCGGCTGGCCGGACCCGTCGGCGCGGTCTGGCTGCTGCTGCTCGCGATCCCGCTCTTCCTGTTCACGCCCGACCGGCCCTCGGCGAACCTGCCGCTGACCACCGCGATGCGCGAAGGCGCCAGAAGCGTGATCCGCACCATCCGCGCCGCGTTCGGGCAATACCGCAACGTCGGCATGTATCTGGTGGCGCGGCTGTTCTTCAACGACGGCATGACGGCAGTGCTCGTCTTCGGCGGCGCCTATGCGTCGAGCACGTTCCACTGGGGTCCGATCCAGATGCTGATCTACGGCATCGAGCTGTCGATCTTCGCGGTGGTGGGCGGCTTCTTCGGCGGCTTCATCGACAACCTGTTCGGCTCGAAGCGCGCGATCTTCATCTCCATCGGCGGCACGGCGCTGTTCGTGCTGCTGTCGCTGTCGATGGCGCCGGACCGCATCCTGTGGTTCATCCCTTACGATCCGGCGGGACCGAAGCTCTGGGCGCTGCCGTACTTCAACACCTGGCCAGAGGTGATCTTCCTGCTGATCGTCAACTTCATCGCGGTCCTGATCACGGCCGGTTACGCCAACAGCCGCACCATG
>JAFBAL010000046.1 GCA_019247845.1 Alphaproteobacteria bacterium
GTCTGGAGAAGGTCAAGGAACGCATCCTCGAATATCTCGCCGTGCAGCAGCGCGCCGGGAAGATGAAAGGCCCGATCCTCTGCCTCGTCGGCCCGCCGGGCGTCGGCAAGACCTCGCTCGCCAAGTCGATCGCGAAAGCCACGGGCCGCGAATATGTCCGCATGTCGCTCGGCGGCGTGCGGGACGAGGCCGAGATTCGCGGCCATCGCCGGACCTATATCGGCTCGATGCCCGGCAAGGTGATCCAGGGCATGAAGAAGGCCAAGTCGTCGAACCCGCTGTTCCTGCTCGACGAGATCGACAAGCTCGGCGCCGACTATCGCGGCGATCCGTCTTCGGCGCTGCTCGAAGTGCTGGATCCGGAGCAGAACAACACGTTCAACGACCACTATCTGGAGGTCGATTTCGATCTCTCGGACGTGATGTTCATCACCACGGCCAACACGCTGCGCATGCCGCAGCCGCTGATGGACCGCATGGAGATCATCCGCATCCCCGGCTATACCGAGGACGAGAAGGTCGAGATATCCAAGCGCCACCTGATCGAGAAAGAGAAGAAGGCGCACGGCCTCAAGGACGAGGAGTGGTCGATCACCGACTCAGGCTTGCGCGACCTGATCCGCTACTACACCCGAGAGGCGGGCGTGCGTAACCTGGAACGCGAGATCGCGAACCTGACCCGCAAGGCGGTGAAGGAGATCGTCTCGGGCAAGGCGACCACGATCGAAGTGACGCCCGAGAACCTCGGCACCTATGCCGGCGTGCGCAAGTTCCGCTTCGGCGAGATCGAGGGCGAGGACCAGGTCGGCGTCGTCACGGGGCTCGCCTGGACCGAAGTCGGCGGCGAGACCTTGCAGATCGAAGCCGTCATGCTGCCCGGCAAAGGCCGCATGCAGACGACCGGCAAGCTCGGCGACGTGATGAAGGAGTCGATCGACGCGGCGCGCTCCTATGTGCGCTCCAAGGCGACCAGCTTCGGCATCAAGCCGCCCACCTTCGACAAGGTGGACATCCACGTGCACGTGCCGGAGGGCGCGACGCCCAAGGACGGCCCCTCGGCCGGCGTCGGCATGGCGACGTCGATCATCTCGGTGCTCACCGGCATCCCCGTACGCCGCGACGTGGCGATGACCGGCGAGGTCACGCTTCGGGGCAGGGTGCTGCCGATCGGCGGCCTCAAGGAAAAGCTGCTCGCAGCCCTTAGGGCCGGCATCAAGACGGTGCTGATCCCCGAAGAGAACGAGAAGGACTTGGCCGAGATCCCGGACAACGTGAAGTCGGGCATGACCATCGTGCCGGTCAAGACCGTGGGCGAGGTCCTCAAGGTGGCTCTGGTGCGCGAGCCCGAGGCCATCGACTGGGTCGAGCCGCCCGAGGTCGTCACCCCGCCGGCGGCGGTCCACGATGCGGGCGACGCCGACGCGGTCGTGACGCATTAACAAAAGACAGGGGCCCGGTTCGTGTCCGATCCGGGCCCTTTTTTTACCCAAAAATCGGCCGATTCCCTTGGTTTTTCTCTTGGGCGAGGTGGGGCTAGGCCGTAGACTCCCCGGTGTGAGGGGCGAATCGTCCCCTGGCGAGTTATGGCTGCGTCCGGCGCAACAGGAGAACTCAGATGAACAAAAACGATTTGATCCAGAAGCTGGCCGACACCACGGGCCTGGCCAAGAACGACGCGGCCAAGGCGGTGGACGGGGTCTTCAATTTGATCGAGGGCGCATTGAAGGCCGGCGACGAGGTCAGGCTGACCGGCTTCGGCGTGTTCGTCGTCGCCCAGCGCGCCGGCGGCAAGGGCCGCAACCCGCAGACCGGCGAGGAAATCACCATCAAGCCGTCCAAGCAGCCCCGCTTCCGTCCCGGCAAGCAGCTCAAGGACGCCCTCAACTAGCACCCGTGCAGAGCGGCGGTTTCCGGACCGCCGCCCCGTCTTCGCCTAGGCTCCGACGCGGCCAATGCGTTTGGTGACCGCGCCGAATCGAAGCGGAGGCGGGTCAATGCCACGCGTGATCGTCCAGTACCCTCAGCCTGCGGCGCATCTTGAGCGCGAGCGCGGGGTTTTGCGCGAAGGCGTCGAACAGCTTGGCGCGTCCGGTTTCCAGCGCCGTCTTGAGCAGCGCCAGGCAGGCCACGGCGGCGACCGGCTGGCCCAGCAGCATCACGGGGATGCCCGCGATCATGATCGTCAAGTGCACCACGACGATGCGGCCATAGGGCGCGAACATCTGGCTGAACGGATCGCTCCTCTCCCATTGCCGCCGGCCCAGCCAGTAGCGGCCGAACAGATAGGCGTGGAAGGCCAGCAGCACCGCCGCGCCATAGCCCATCGCAGGATCGGTCCGGATGCGCGCGATCACCGTGGTCGCCAGGCCTGCGATCGTGAAGCCTTCGTTGGTCGCGAGACCGTGGCCGCCGAACAGCGCCACGATGAAAAGCCCGTGCACGAAGCAGAACATGCCGTAGTGCACGACGAAGAACGGCACCAGGAAAAGGGTTGCGAGCCCGCCCGTGCGGCCCGACGAGATGCCGGCGATGGCGATCTTGAGCACGTTGAAGGCGCCGACGATCAGGTTCTCGAGCCAGTAGAGCAGCAAAAGGGTCAGCGCGCTCCAGCCGAACAGCGCCACGCCCACCACGGCCAGAAGGTTGACGGCGAGGATCTCGATCAGCGGCGACATCGCTCTATCGTCTCCAGGGCGCGTTCAGCGTGTGCACCGGCACCGCGGTCGGCGAGGCCTGCTTCGTCGCAACAAACCCGCGCCGGCGCAAGCGCCTCAGCGCCGCCTGGACCGAGGACTTGGAGAGCCCGGTCTCGACCGCCAGGGTCGACAGGCTCACCTGGATGCGCTTTCCGGCGCCGCCGGCATCGTGCCACAGCTTGACGAAGACGATGAAGGACGAGGGCGAGCGGTCGTGGCCGACGAGGTCGGGCAAGAGGGTCTCGACCACGTAATCGTCCAGCGCCGCTCTCCTTACCATCACTATAGTAGGCACTGGGATGCTTGAGCGCGCAAGGCCGCGGCGCCTAGCTAGGACCGTTTTCGAGAGAGGCCGGCCATGATCACCCATCTCAAGTTCATGAGCATCCCCGTCGCCGACCAGGAGCGGGCGCTCAAATTCTATACCGAGAAGCTCGGCTTCAAGGTCGCCACCAACCAGGAGATGGGACCCGGCAAGCGCTGGATCGAGCTGCGCATCGAGAAAGCCCAGCCCGGGTCGTGCTGTTCACCATGGACGGCGAGGAGGGCCGCGTCGGCACGCGCATGAACTGCTCGCTCGCCTGCGACGACGTCGAGGCGACCTGGCGCCAGCTTTCCCAGCGCGGCGTCGAGTTCGAGGGGCCGCCGCAGAAGCAGCCCTGGGGGACCTTCGTCATCATGAAGGACAGCGAAGGCAACCGCTTCGTGGTCGGCTCGGATTGAGGCATTGGATATCGAGGCATTGGATTGAGCGGGGCCGGATTGAGTGGGGCGTCCGGGCGCCCTATAAGCCGCCGCATCAGGGCGGTTAGCTCAGCTGGTAGAGCATATCGTTTACACCGATAGGGTCGGCGGTTCGAGCCCGTCACCGCCCACCAGGCTTCGCTGCGCGGCATCGGAGCCTGCCACGGCGTAGTCGCTTCAGCGAGCGAAGCCGCCTCGACCGCGCAGCTACGCCCTGGCAGGCCACGCCTCGCATGATACAAACCGCGATGCTCTTCCCTTCTTCGGTCCTCCACTTCTGGTTCTCCGAGCTCGGTCCGAAAGACTGGTTCGCCGTCAACCCGGCGGTGGACGACCGGGTCCGCGCGCGATTCCTCGATCTCCACCGCGCGATGCGGCAATCCCCGCCCGACGCCGCGGCGCTGGACGCCGCCGGTCATCTCGCGGCGGTCATCGTCTTCGACCAGTTCCCGCGCAACCTCTTCCGCGGCACGGCGGAGGCCTTCGCGACCGACCCGTTGGCGCTGGCGCTTTCGGACGACGCGATCGCGCGCGGGCTGGACGCGGGCTTGAGCGTGCACGAGCGCCAGTTCCTCTACATGCCGCACATGCACAGCGAGGACCCGGCGGTGCAGGCGCGTTCGGTCGCGCTGTTCGACAGCCTGGGCTTCCCGGAAGCGCTGCTGGCCGCGCTCGACCACAAGCAGACCATCGACCGCTTCGGCCGCTTCCCCTACCGCAACGCCGCGCTGGGCCGCGTCTCGACGCCGGACGAGGAGGCCTTCCTCAAGGTCCGTCCTTCGCCGTAGGCTTTGCCCTCGCCATTTTCGGGGGATGCCATGCGTTTTACGATCCTCGCCTGCCTGCTGCTCGCCGCGGCACCCGCCGTCGCCCAGGACATGGACGACATCGCACCGTCGCCGGCGGCGGCCGCGCAGCCCGACGACACGCGGTTCGTCGCCTACAACCAGCGGGCAATCGCCTTCACCCACGCCGAAATCGTCGACGGCACCGGCGGCCCCGCCAAATACGACCAGACCCTGGTGATCGAGAACGGCCGTATCGCGGCGCTCGGTCCGCATGTGCGCGTGCCGAAGGGCGCGACCCTCATCGACGCGCGCGGCAAGACGCTGCTGCCCGGCTTCGTGATGATGCACGAGCACCTGTTCTACTACATAGGCCAGCGCAACTACGCCTCGATGCTCTACACCTTCCCGCGGCTCTATCTGGCCGGCGGCACCACGACGGCGCGCACCGGCGGCTCGATGACGCCCTATGGCGACATCAACCTGAAGCTCGCCATCGACAAGGGCGAGGCGATCGGCCCCGACCTCGATACGACGGGGCCGTACCTGAACGGCGCGGGCCTGCCGATCCTCAAGATGCACGCGCTCTCCGGCCCCGACGATGCGACGCGCACCGTGAACTATTGGGCGGACGAGGGCGCGACCTCGTTCAAGACCTATACCAACATCACCCGCGCCGAGATGAAGGCTGCGATCGAGGCCGCGCATGCGCGCGGGCTGAAGGTGACCGGCCACATCTGCTCGGTCACCTATCGCGAGGCGGCCGAGCTCGGCATCGACAACCTCGAGCACGGCTTCGCGGTGATGACCGATTTCAACACGGCCAAGAAGCCCGACGAATGCCCCACAGGCTCGCAGCAGGCGCTGGCCGGCCTCGACGAGAACAGCGCCGAGGTGAAGTCGCTGATCGACCTGCTGGTCAGGAAGCACGTCGCGTTGACCTCGACCTTGACCGTGTTCGAGACCTTCACGCCGGGCCGGCCCAAGGCGCCGGAGCGCGCGCTCGAGATGCTGATCCCCGAGCTGCGCAAGGCCTATGAGGACCGCTGGGCGCAGACCGGCACGCTCGATCCCTACAAGCCTTACGTCGCGATCTTCCCCAAGCTGATGAAGCTCGAGAAGATGTTCCACGATGCCGGCGGCACCTTGCTGGCGGGCACCGACCCCACCGGCTATGGCGGCGTGGTGCCGGGCTTCTCTGGGAAACGCCAGATCGAGCTTCTGGTCGAGGCGGGCTTCGCCTTCCCCGAGGCGCTGAAGATCGCGACCCTCAACGGCGCGCGCTATCTGGGCCGCGACGCCGAGATCGGCTCGCTGGAGAAGGGCAAGCGTGCCGACGTCGTGCTGATCGACGGCGACCCGATGAAAAATCCGTCATCGCTGGAAGCGATGCCTTTCGTGTTCAAGAAGGGTATAGGCTACGACAGTGCCAAGATTTTCGACGCCATGAAAGGCCAGGCAGGGCTGTATTGACGAACGGCGCGCAAGGCGAGGCCGCAGGTGATGGAGCGTTGAACGTGACGGAGCGGCTGATGCGCGCGGTGGTCGGCATGACCTTGGCTTTTCTCCCGGCCGCCTGTTCGGGCGACCGTCCGCCACCCGAGCCGCGCGAGCAGGGGGCGCAGTTCCATCCGCCGGTCGAGATGCTCAAGCGCTACGACGCCGACCATGACGGCACGCTTACGCGTGCCGAGCTCGAGGCCGGTCTCAAGGCCGATTTCGCCGCTGCCGACACCAATCACGACGGCAAGCTCGACGAGGACGAGGCCCGCGCGGTCAACGAGCAGCGCTGGAGCGAGGGCCTGTCGACGACCTCGACCCTGGTCGACTGGAATCACGACGGCGTCGTCGATTTCAACGAATTCGCCGGCACCGCGCGCTCGCTCTTCGACGAGCTCGACGTGAACGGCGACGGCAAGCTGAGCCCGAAGGAAATGGAACCCAAGCCGGAATTCCGCCTGAAGCAGCGTTCCTGACATTGTTTCTTGACAGGGGCAGGAGCGGGCCCTACATCGGCGCTCCTTCGCGGGGTTATGCCCCTCGAGGCGCCCGCGGGGGCGTAGCTCAGTTGGTTAGAGTGACGGCCTGTCACGCCGTAGGTCGCGGGTTCGAGCCCCGTCGCTCCCGCCAGTCTTCGCTCGCGAAGCGAGAGAAGGCGTCCGCACGCTTTCGCTACGGACCGCCGTAGCCCGAAGGGCGAAGGCGGACCCGGTTGCCGCGAGCTACGGCTCGGCAAGCCACCCCCCCTTTTAATTGCCAAAACTCCTAACATTTGAGCGCGATCTCTCCTTGCGAGTCGTTCGCAAATACGCCTGAAGAATCCTGTTTTCCTGCGCCGAATCTTGCTCTAAACCCCCCGTGGCTCGCGGGTTAACGTCTGGCTCTTTTGCACCCGCGAAGTGACCGGAACGGCGGCGCGCATGGAACGGCTTCTTCTCGAATATCTGCCGATCCTCCTCTTCATCGGTATAGCCGGCGGCATCGCCACGGCGCTCCTCGTCGCCCCCTTCATCCTCGCCCCTTCCAAGCCGGACCCCGAGAAGCTTTCTGCCTATGAGTGCGGCTTCAATGCCTTCGGCGATGCCCGCATGAAATTCGACGTGCGCTTCTACCTGGTGTCGATCCTGTTCATCATCTTCGACCTGGAGGTCGCGTTCCTGTTCCCCTGGGCGATCACGCTGGGGACCATGGGCGTCTTCGCCTTCTGGTCCATGGTCGTCTTCCTCGGCGTGCTGACGGTCGGCTTCATCTATGAATGGAAGAAGGGAGCGCTCGAATGGGAGTGAACCCCAACCTTCCCAGCAGCGCCCCGGCCAACGATCCGTACTTCAAGGCGCTGCAGGACGAGTTCCAGGACAAGGGCTTCGTCGTCTCGGGGCTGGACACGCTCATCAACTGGGCGCGCACCGGCTCGCTGCACTGGATGACCTTCGGGCTCGCCTGCTGCGCGGTCGAGATGATGCAGGCGAACATGCCGCGCTACGACCTCGAGCGGTTCGGCGTCGCGCCGCGCGCCAGCCCACGCCAGTCCGACGTGATGATCGTGGCCGGCACGCTGACCAACAAGATGGCGCCCGCTCTGCGCAAGGTCTACGACCAGATGCCCGAGCCGCGCTATGTGATCTCGATGGGCAGCTGCGCCAACGGCGGTGGCTATTACCATTATTCCTACGCGGTGGTGCGCGGCTGCGACCGCATCGTGCCCGTCGACGTCTATGTCCCCGGCTGCCCGCCGACCGCCGAGGCGCTGGTCTACGGCATCATGCTGCTGCAGCGGAAGATCCGCCGCACCGGAACGATCGAACGCTGACATGGAAACACTCGAGCAACTCGCATCCAGGATCGAAGGCGCGCGCGCGTCCTTTGCGGCGGGCGAGCTCACGCTGACGGTCGGGGCGGCGGACATCGTGCCTGTGCTGACGAGCCTGCGCGACGATCACGGCTTCAAGACGCTGGTCGATATCTGCGGCGTCGACTGGCCGGAGCGTGCGAAGCGCTTCGACGTCGTCTATCATCTGCTGTCGCTGACGGCGAACCTGCGCGTGCGCGTGAAGGTCGAGGTCGGCGAGGACGAGCCGGTTGCTTCCGCGGTCGGCGTCTATCCGTCCGCCAACTGGTTCGAGCGCGAGACCTTCGACATGTACGGCGTGGCCTTCACCGACCATCCCGACATGCGCCGAATCCTCACCGACTACGGCTTCTCGGGCCATCCGCTGCGCAAGGACTTCCCGCTCACCGGCTTCGTCGAGCTGCGCTACGACGACCAGCTCAAGCGCGTCGTCTATCAGCCGGTGCAGCTGGTGCAGGAGTTCCGCGACTTCGACTTCATGAGCCCGTGGGAAGGCGCGCCGCACGTGCTTCCGGGCGACGAGAAGGCGGCGATGGCGCCGGGCGTCGCTTCCGGCGACGCAGGGAAGAAGGCCTGATGGACAAGCCCAACCCCTCAGGTCTTTCGCCCGCGGAAGAGCCCACGATCACCGTCAATTTCGGTCCGCAGCATCCCGCCGCGCACGGCGTGCTGCGCATGATCCTGGACATGGATGGCGAGATCGTCACCCGCGTCGACCCGCATATCGGCCTGCTCCATCGCGGCACCGAGAAGCTGATGGAGCACAAGACCTACATGCAGTCGATCCCGTACCTGGATCGGCTGGATTACGTCGCGCCGATGAACCAGGAGCATGCCTACTGCCTGGCGATCGAGCGGCTGATCGGCCTCGAGGTGCCCAAGCGCGGCCAGTACGTCCGCATGCTCTATGACGAGATCGGCCGTATCCTCAATCACCTGATGAACGTCACGACGCAGGCGATGGACTGCGGCGCGCTCACCCCGCCGCTATGGGGCTTCGAAGAGCGCGAGAAGCTGATGGTCTTCTACGAGCGCGCTTCGGGTGCGCGCCTGCACGCCAACTACTACCGGCCCGGTGGCGTGCACCAGGACCTGCCGCCCGCGCTGCTCGACGACATCCATGCCTGGTGCGGCACTTTCCCCAAGGTGCTCGACGACATCCACGGCCTTTTGACCGAGAGCCGCATCTTCAAGCAGCGCAACGTCGACATCGGCAAGGTGACGCGCGCCGACGCGGAAGCCTGGGGCTTCTCGGGCGTGATGCTGCGCTCGACCGGCGTCGCCTGGGACCTGCGCCGCGCCCAGCCTTACGAGAGCTACAGCGAGCTCGAGTTCAAGGTGCCGGTCGGCAAGAACGGCGACAACTACGACCGCTACCTGATGCGCATGGAAGAGATGGCGCAGTCGGTGCACCTGATGAAGCAGTGCATCGAGAAGATGCCGAAGGGTCCCGTCGTCTCCACCGACAACAAGGTCGTCCCTCCGCGCCGCGGCGAGATGAAGACCTCGATGGAAGCGCTGATCCATCACTTCAAGCTCTATACCGAAGGCTTCCGCGTGCCGCCCGGCGAGGTCTATGCCGCGGTCGAGGCGCCCAAGGGCGAGTTCGGCGTCTATCTCGTCTCGGACGGCACCAACAAGCCCTATCGCGTCAAGTTCCGCGCGCCGTCCTATGTGCACCTGCAGGCGATGGACTATATGAGCCGCGGCCACATGCTGGCCGACGTCTCCGCGATCCTGGGCTCGCTCGACATCGTGTTCGGGGAGGTCGACCGGTGACGGAGCGGCGGCCGCAGCGCGTGGACTCTGACGCCTGGACGGGTGAGGACGAACCGTCGCGCGAACCGTCGCGGCTGGAGCGTTGGCTCGACCGCAGGCCGCTTTGGCAATGGCTGCTCGTGTGGGTCGCTATCTCGGCGCTGGCCGCGCCCAATCTGCTGAAGCACCCGATGGCGGCCATTGCGATCGGCGGCCTGCATGTGGCGGCCGCTTTGGTCTGGATTTCGGCGGTCACGTTCCTGACGGTGGTCCCGATGGTTCTAGTGCAGTTGAGCGGCCGTAAGGCCGGGCTGGTCGCCCAGTGCACAACCGCGATCGTGGCCGCGGTCGTAGTGACGCTTGTTTTCCGCCTTATGAGAGGCGTGATATGAGCGCCGTTTGGAAAGTCGCCATCATCTTCGCGCCGATCGTGCTGTCGGCAATCGCCGCGACATCCGCGCCTGCGCTCGAGAAGGCCGTGCTCGACGACATGCCGGTGAAGCGCGCCACGGCGGCGAGCGCCTACATGCAGGATTGCGCGGGCCACGACGACAAAGGCCGCACGCTCTGCCATGCCTGCTTCACGCATATGTCGGTGATGCCCGACGGCAAGATCGACGTCTGGTCGGACAACAACGAATACACGCTCGAAAACGGCAAGGTCCTGATCGAGGATCCCAAGGCCGGCACGCATTCGACGCACGTCGCGGCCGTGGACGGCGCGAAGGCGAGGGCCGCGGGCCAGGCCGCGTTCGAGAACTACCTGACGAGCGTGTTCGAGGACGGCGACAAATGGTGCGCCGGCTTCGGCGGCATCCGTCACGCGCTCAAGGACGTCATCGCCGACGCCGCGCGCGGCCACTATGTGGTGACGCAATGAGAGGCGTCGCTCTCGTCTTCACGAGCCTTGCGCTCGCCGGCTGCGCCAAGGCCGATCCGGTCCTGGAGAAGAAAACGGTCGACAACTGGCCGACCGCAAACGCGGCCGCGGTCGCCGTCTATTTCCGCGACTGCACGGGGCCGGACGGCGTAGGCAAGACGCAGTGCCACAGCTGCGGCAACGAGCTGATCGTGGGTCCGGACGGCAAGCTCGACATTTATGCCGACAACAACGAGGACACGCGCGAGGGCAACCCGCCCTCGCTCACGGTGACGGCCGAGCTGTCGCACCGCTACAGCCATGTCGAGGTTCCGGAGAGCCTGGCCGAGCGCGCCAAGGGGCCGGCCTCCTATGCCAAGTTCATCGCCGCCAAGTTCGAAGAGGGCAACGCGTGGTGCGCCTCGCTCGGCGGCAAGCGCTACGACGTCAAGAACCTGATCGACGACGCAGCCCATGGGAAACGTCTGAAATGAGCCTGCGCCGTCTCTCTCCCGACCAGCCCGCGAGCTTCGCCTTCAAGCCGGAGCACGGTCCGCGCATCAAGCGCGAGGTCGCGAAATATCCGCCCGGCCGCCAGGCCAGCGCGGTGATCGCGCTGCTCCGGCTGGGCCAGGAGCAGGAGGGCTGGGTATCCAAGCCGATGATCGAGGAGATCGGCCGCATCCTGTCGATGCCTTACATTCGCGTGCTCGAGGTCGCGACCTTCTACACGATGTTCAACCTCGAGCCGGTGGGCGAGCACCTGGTGCAGGTCTGCACCACGACGCCGTGCTGGCTCCGGGGCTCGGACGACGTCGTCGCGGCCTGCAAGAAGCACATCGCGCCCAAGCCGCACACCGTCTCGGCCGACGGCAAGTTCTCGTGGATGGAGGTCGAGTGCCTGGGCGCCTGCGTCAACGCGCCGATGCTTCAGATCGGCAAGGACTTCTATGAAGACCTCGACGGGCCGAAGACCGAGGCGCTGCTCGAAGCCTTCCGCCGGGGCGAGACGCCCAAGCCCGGCGCCGGCAACGGCCGTCATACCTCCGAGCCCGAAGGCGGCGCGTTGACGCTCAAGGACCCGAAACTCTACGACGGCGGCTACAGCCGCAAAACGAATGGCGGTGGGGACGAGGGCGCCACCGACGCGGAAGCCAAACGACCAACCCAAGGCGCATCCGACCGCGACGCGCCTGTGCAGAAACCGCCGGGAGCGGCCACGTAATGCTTGAGGATCGCGACCGCATCTTCACCAATCTCTACGGCTTCCAGGACCCCGGCCTCGACGCCGCGAAGAAGCGCGGCAACTGGGACGGCACGGACAAGATCCTGGCGCTCGGCGTCGACGCGATCATCGATGTCATGAAAAAGTCCGGCCTGCGTGGCCGCGGCGGCGCGGGCTTCCCGACGGGCCTCAAATGGTCCTTCATGCCCAAGGAAGTGAAGGAGCGGCCGCATTACCTCGTCGTCAACGCCGATGAGTCCGAGCCCGGCACGTGCAAGGACCGCGACATCCTCCGCCACGATCCGCATACGCTGGTCGAGGGGTGCCTGATCGCGAGCTTCGCGATGCGCGCACACGCGGCCTACGTCTATGTCCGCGGCGAGTTCATCCGCGAGCGCGAGGCGCTGCAGCGCGCGGTCGACGAGGCCTATGCGGCGAAGCTGATCGGCAAGGACAATATCTTCGGCTATCCGTTCGACCTCTACGTCCATCACGGCGCCGGCGCCTATATCTGCGGCGAGGAGACGGCGCTGCTCGAGAGCCTGGAGGGCAAGAAGGGTCAGCCGCGCCTGAAGCCGCCGTTTCCCGCGAATGTCGGCCTCTACGGGTGTCCCACCACCGTCAACAACGTCGAGAGCATCGCGGTCGCGCCGACCATCCTGCGCCGCGGCGCGGAGTGGTTCGCCGGTATCGGCCGTCCGAACAACGCCGGCACCAAGGTGTTCTGCATCTCGGGTCATGTGAACAAGCCCTGCAACGTCGAAGAGGAGATGGGCATCAGCTTGCGCGAGCTCATCGACCGCCATGCCGGCGGCGTGCGCGGCGGCTGGGACAACCTGCTGGCGGTGATCCCGGGCGGCGCCTCGGTGCCCTTGATCCCGAAGTCGATCTGCGACGACGTGCTGATGGATTTCGACTCTCTCAAGAACGTGCAGTCCGGCCTCGGCACCGCCGCCGTCATCGTGATGGACAAGTCGACAGACGTGGTGAAGGCGATCCAGCGGCTCGCTTACTTCTACAAGCACGAGAGCTGCGGCCAGTGCACGCCGTGCCGCGAAGGCACCGGCTGGATGTGGCGCGTGATGACGCGCATGGTCCAGGGCAATTCCCGCCCCGAAGAGATCGACCTGCTCTACGAGGTCACCAAGGAAGTGGAAGGCCACACGATCTGCGCGCTCGGCGATGCCGCGGCGTGGCCGATCCAGGGCTTGATCCGGCACTTCCGTCCCGAGCTCGAGCGCCGCATGGCGGCATTCAAGAGCGGTAGCGGCAGCGTGCCGCTCGCAGCGGAGTAAGCGATGCCCTCACGCAAGCTCATCGTCGACGGCAAGGAGATCGAGGCGGATGACGGCCTGACCCTGCTGCAGGCCTGCGAGATGGCAGGCGCGGAGATTCCGCGCTTCTGCTATCACGAGCGCTTGTCGGTCGCGGGCAACTGCCGCATGTGCCTGGTCGAATGGGTCGGCGCGCCGAAGCCGCAGGCCTCCTGCGCGCTGCAGGTGCGCGACATCTTCCCCAACAAGGACGGCACGCCCGCCAAGATCAACACCAAGGGCCAATATGTGCGCAAGGCGCGCGAAGGCGTGATGGAGTTCCTGCTCATCAACCATCCGCTCGACTGCCCGATCTGCGACCAGGGCGGCGAGTGCGACCTGCAGGACCAGGCGATGGGCTACGGCCGCGCCGCGTTCCACCGCTTCAACGAGAACAAGCGCGCGGTCGAAGACAAGTACATGGGCCCGCTGGTCAAGACGATCATGACCCGCTGCATCCAGTGCACCCGCTGCGTGCGCTTCGCGACCGAGGTCGCGGGCGTGCCCGACCTGGGCGCCACCGGCCGCGGCGAGGACATGGAGATCACGACCTATCTCGAGAAAGCCTTCGCCTCCGAGCTGTCGGGCAACGTGGTCGACCTTTGCCCGGTGGGCGCGCTGACCTCGAAGCCTTACGCCTTCAACGCGCGTCCCTGGGAGCTGCGCAAGACCGAGTCCATCGACGTGATGGACGCGCAGGGCTGCAACATCCGCGTCGATGCACGGGGACCCGCGGTGCTGCGGGTGCTGCCGCGCCTGAACGAAGAGATCAACGAGGAATGGATCAGCGACAAGGCGCGTCACGCCTGCGACGGGCTGATGCGCCAGCGCCTCGACCGTCCTTACGTGCGCAAGAGCGGCAAGCTCCAGCCCGCGACCTGGGGCGAAGCCTTCGCGGTCGTCGCCGCGCGCGTGGCTGAGACCGCGCCGGAGCGCATGGCGGCCGTCGTCGGCGATCTCGCCGCGGCGGAAGAGATCAAAGCGCTGAAGGACCTGATGACGGCGCTGGGCGCCGCGCATCTCGACTGCCGCCAGGACGGGTCGAAGCTCGTTCCCGGCGCGCGCCCGTCCTATCTGTTCAACGCGACCATCGCGGGCGTGGAAGCCGCGGATGCGATCCTGCTCGTGGGCTGCAATCCGCGCTGGGAAGCGCCGGTGCTGAACGCGCGCATCCGCAAGGCGTGGCTGGGCGGCAACCTCAAGATCGCGAATATCGGTCCGGCGGTCGACCTGACCTATCCGGTCGAGCAGCTGGGCGATGCGCTCGAGGGGCTCGCGAACGGCAGCCATGCTTTTGCGCAGACTTTGAAAGACGCCAAGCGTCCGATGTTGATCCTTGGCCCCGCGGCGCTCGCGCGCCGTGACGGCGCCGCGGTGTTGCGCATGGCGGCGAAGATCGCGGCCGATACCGGCATTATAGGTCCGGCGGGCTCGGCGGAAGAGGGCGGCTGGAACGGGTTCAACGTGCTGCACACCGCGGCGTCGCGTGTCGCAGCCCTCGACCTCGGCTTCGTCAGGGGCCGCGACGTGGCGGGCATCGTCGACGGCGCGCAGAAGGGCGAGATCGATTTCCTCTATCTGCTCGGCGCCGACGAATTCGACGTCGGCCATCTCGGCCGTGCCTTCGTCGTCTATCAAGGCAGCCACGGCGACGCCGGCGCGCACAATGCCGACGTCGTGCTGCCGGGCGCCGCCTATACCGAGAAGGACGGCCTCTACGCGAACTTCGAGGGCCGGGTGCAGCGCGGCCGTCGCGCGACCTTCCCGCCGGGCGAGGCGAAAGAAGATTGGGCGATCCTGCGCGCGCTATCCGACGTGCTGGGCAAGCGGCTGCCCTACGACACGCTCGAGCAGCTGCGTGCGGCGCTGGTCGCCGATGCGCCGCACTTTGCGCGGCTGGGCGAAGCGCCCGTGCACTCCGGCGCCGACGCGGCGATGTGGGCCGATGTCGGCAGCGAAGGCGCGCTCGAGCCCGGCGCAGCCTTCGGCCATGCCATCGCCGACTACTATCTCACCAACCCCATCGCGCGGGCGAGCGTGACCATGGCCGAGTGTTCGCGCGTGTTCGTCGCGGGCGCGCACAAGATGGCGGCGGAGTAGAGCATGATCTTCACGCACTACTTCCAGACGTTGGGCATGTCCTACCCCTGGGCCTGGGCGCTCAGCCAGATCGCCTCCATGCTGGTCTTCCTGGTCTGCCTGCTGGTCATGGTCGCGTTCATCCTGCTCTACGACCGCAAGATCTTCGCGGCGGTGCAGATGCGCCGCGGCCCGAACGTGGTGGGCATCTTCGGCCTGCTGCAGAGCTTCGCCGACCTCGGCAAGTACCTGATCAAGGAAGTCATCATCCCGGCCGGCGCCAACAAGGTGATCTTCCTGCTCGCGCCCCTGGTCAGCGCCACGCTCGCCTTCGCCGCCTGGGCGGTGATCCCGATGGACCAGGGCTGGGTCTTCGCCGACATCAATGTCGGCATCCTCTACCTCTTCGCGGTGTCGTCGCTCGGCGTCTACGGCATCATCATGGCGGGCTGGGCCTCGAACTCGAAATACGCGTTCCTCTCGGCCTGCCGCGCCGCGGCGCAGATGGTCTCCTATGAGGTCTCGATCGGCTTCGTGCTGGTGACGGTGCTGCTGTTCGCGGGCTCGCTCAATCTCTCCGACATCGTGCGCGCACAGACGGCGCCGGGCGTGCTCGCCTTCCTGCACTGGAACTGGTGCACGATCCTGTTCCCGATGCTGCCGATCTTCTTCGTCTCGGCCATCGCCGAGACCAACCGCCCGCCCTTCGACCTGGTGGAGGCCGAGAGCGAGCTGGTCGCCGGCTACTTCGTCGAGTACTCCTCGACGCCGTTCCTGCTGTTCTATTTGGCCGAGTTCCTGAACATCTGCCTGATGAGCGCGATGCTGGCGATCCTGTTCTTCGGCGGCTGGCAGTCGCCGTTGGATATCTGGCCGCTGAACGCCGTCCCCGGCGTCATCTGGCTGGTGATCAAGATCTGGTTCTTCTTCTTCCTGTTCGCGATGGTGCGCGCCTTCGTGCCGCGCTACCGCTACGATCAGCTCATGCGCTTGGGCTGGAAGGTGTTCCTGCCGACGACCTTGGTGTGGGTGCTCGTCACCGCGGCCTGGGTCGTCTATGTCCGCCATGGAGGTGCGTGATGGCATTCCTCGACCGCGCCGCCCGCTCGATCTTCTTCTGGGAGTTCCTGAAGAGCTTCGTGCTCTCCATGCGCTACTTCGTCGGCAAGAAGTCGACCTTGAACTATCCCTTCGAGAAGGGCCCGATCTCGCCCCGCTTCCGCGGCGAGCACGCGCTGCGCCGCTATCCCAACGGCGAAGAGCGCTGCATCGCCTGCAAGCTGTGCGAGGCGGTATGCCCGGCCCAGGCCATCACCATCGAGGCCGAACCGCGCGAGGACGGCTCGCGGCGCACGACGCGCTACGACATCGACATGGTGAAGTGCATCTATTGCGGCCTGTGCCAGGAGGCCTGCCCGGTGGACGCCATCGTCGAGGGCCCGAACTTCGAATATTCGACCGAAACCCGCGAGGAGCTCTACTACAACAAGGACAAGCTGCTCGCGAACGGCGACCGCTGGGAACGCGAGATCGCCAGGAACCTCGAGCTGGACGCGCCCTACCGATGAGCATCGCCGACATCCAGGCACGCGCGCTGTCGAAACAGGGCCGCACCGCTTTAGGGGCCCGCAGCGCTTACTTTGCCGCCGCCGACAAGGCGCGGCGCGAGGCCGACCTCAAGGCCGAAGGCTTCGTCATCCCGTTCAGCGAATGGCTGGGCCACAACAACGGGCCCGACTGGCTGGATGGCGTGCGCTACATCGCCTATTGCTGGCGCAAGGCGCATGAGAAGGCGTGGGCGGCGCCGAGCCAGGAGATCGGCGTGCGCCGCGCGCTTAAAGCGCGCGAGCTGGGCATGAGCTATCGCGACTACGTGCTCGAGATCATCGAGCGCGGCCGCTTCCC
This sequence comes from Alphaproteobacteria bacterium, assembly GCA_019247845.1. Classification (GTDB taxonomy): domain Bacteria; phylum Pseudomonadota; class Alphaproteobacteria; order Micropepsales; family Micropepsaceae; genus Rhizomicrobium. The sequence goes on from JAFBAL010000046.1 coordinate 16,714, forward strand.
GCAAAGCGGAGCGCTGAGATGATCTTCCAGACCATCGCCTTCTACGTCTTCTCGGTGGTGATGCTGCTGTCCGCCTTCATGGTGATCGCGGCGCGCAATCCGGTGCATTCCGTCCTGTTCCTGATCCTCGCCTTCTTCAACGCCGCGGGCCTGTTCGTGCTCACGGGCGCGGAGTTCCTGGCGATGATCCTGGTCGTCGTCTATGTCGGCGCCGTGGCGGTGCTGTTCCTGTTCGTCGTCATGATGCTCGACATCGACTTCGCCGAGCTGAAGCGCGGGGCGCTGCAATACCTGCCCATCGGCGGGTTGCTGGGCCTGGTGCTGCTGGCCGAGCTGATCACGGTCGGCGCGGTGTGGAGACTTTCGCCCGCCGCCTCGACCACGCTGTCGAGCGCGACGCCGAAAGGCATGAGCAACACAGTGGCGCTCGGCCACATCCTCTACACGGACTACGTCTACTACTTCCAGATCGCGGGGCTCGTGCTGCTGGTGGCGATGATCGGCGCGATCGTGCTGACCTTGCGCCACCGCCCGGGCGTGCGCCGCCAGTCGATCAGCGTCCAGAACGCGCGCCAGCCGGACGAGGCGATGGCATTGGCCGATCCACGGCCGGGGGAGGGTGCGTGATGGCAATCGGGCTTGGGTCCTATCTGACCGTCGCGGCGCTGCTGTTCACCATCGGCGTGTTCGGCATCTTCCTCAACCGCAAGAACATCATCGTCATCCTGATGTCGATCGAGCTGATCCTGCTCGGCGTCAACATCAACTTCGTGGCGTTCTCGGCCTATCTCCACGATCTGGCGGGGCAGGTGATGGCGATGTTCGTGCTGACCGTCGCCGCCGCCGAGGCCGCCATCGGGCTGGCCATCCTGGTCGTGTACTTCCGCAACCGCGGCTCGATCGCGGTCGAAGACGTCAACGTGATGAAGGGCTGAGATGTATCAGGCGATAGTCTTCCTTCCCATCATCGCGTCGGCCATCGCGGGCCTGTTCGGCCGGCTTCTGGGCCCGCGGCCGTCCGAGCTGATCACCACCGGCGCGTTGTTCGTCTCCGCGGCGCTGTCGGTCATGGCTTTCGTCGACGTCTGCCTCGGCGGCCATTCGTACATCATCCAGGTCGCGCCCTGGATCCATTCCGGCAGCTTCGCCGCCGACTGGACGATCCGCGTCGACAGTCTCACCGCCGTCATGCTGGTGGTGGTGACGGGCGTCTCGTCGCTCGTGCATCTCTACTCCATCGGCTACATGGCCGAGGACGACTGCCGGCCGCGGTTCTTCTCGTATCTCTCGCTCTTCACCTTCGCGATGCTGATGCTGGTGACGGCGAACAACTTCCTGCAGATGTTCTTCGGCTGGGAAGGCGTGGGCCTGGCCTCCTATCTTCTCATCGGCTTCTGGTTCAAGAAGCCCGAGGCCAACGCCGCGGCGATGAAGGCCTTCATCGTCAACCGCGTCGGCGATTTCGGCTTCGCGCTGGGCATCTTCGGGGTCTGGTACATCTTCGGCACGCTGGACTTCGACGCGGTGTTCAAAGCCGCGCCGGGGCAGGTGGGTCACACCTTCGTCTTCGCCGGCCACAGCGTCGATGTGATGACGACGCTGTGCCTGCTGCTCTTCGTGGGGGCGATGGGCAAGTCGGCCCAGCTCGGCCTGCACACCTGGTTGCCGGACGCAATGGAGGGCCCGACCCCGGTCTCGGCCCTGATCCATGCCGCCACCATGGTGACGGCGGGCGTGTTCCTGGTCTGCCGCTGCTCGCCGATGTACGAGCTCAGCGCCACGGCGCGGGAGTTCGTCACCTTCATCGGCGCCACCACCGCCTTCTTCGCGGCCTCTGTCGGCCTGTTCCAGAACGACATCAAGCGCGTCATCGCCTACTCAACCTGCTCGCAGCTCGGCTACATGTTCGTGGCGGCGGGCGTGTCGGCCTATGGCGGCGCGATGTTCCACCTGTTCACCCACGCCTTCTTCAAGGCGCTGCTGTTCCTGAGCGCGGGCTCGGTCATCCACGCGATGCATCACGAGCAGGACATGCGCCGCATGGGCGGGCTCTACAAGCAGATCCCCTTCACCTGGGCGATGATGCTGATCGGCAACCTGGCGCTGACCGGCGTCGGCCTGCCGGTCGTCGGCATCGGCCTGGCGGGCTTCTATTCCAAGGACGCGATCATCAACGCGGCCTATGGCGGGATGGGCGGTATGGCGTCTTACGCCTTCCTGCTCACCCTGATCGCGGCGATGATGACTTCGTTCTATTCCTGGCGTCAGTTCCTGATGACCTTCCACGGCCGCTATCGCGGCCAGGACGAGGCGCACGACATGGCGCATTCCGACGCGCATACCCATGACGAGCCGCTGGAGCACGACGACGGGCACGGCGCGCAGGCGCACGACGCCCATGCCCACGACGACCATGGCCACCACGCGCCGAAGCTGGAAGAGGTGCACGAGGCGCCGCTGACCATGCTGGTGCCGCTCGCCGTGCTGGCGGTGGGTGCGGTCTTCGCCGGCATGGCCTTCGCGCACAACTTCATCGGGCCGGACGCGCAGGGCTTTTGGCACAACACGCTGGGCGCGGTCTGGGAAGAGAAGGAAGTGCCGCTCTGGGTCGAGCTCGCGCCCTTCGTGCTGACCATCGCGGGCTTCGCGATCGCTTGGTTTTACTACATCCGCCACCCGGAGCTGCCGGCGCAGATGGCGGCGAAGAAGGGCATGCTCTACACCTTCCTGTACCGCAAATGGTATTTCGACGAGCTCTATGACCTGATCTTCGTGCGGCCCGCGCTATGGTTCGGCCGCAAGTTGTGGAAGATCGGCGACGGCTTCCTGATCGACGGGCTGGGTCCCGACGGCATCTCGGCCCGCGTGCTCGACGTGACGCGCGGCACGGTCAAGATGCAGTCCGGCTATGTCTACCACTACGCGTTCGCGATGCTGATCGGGGTCCTGGCGCTCGCCACCTGGTTCATCGCCACGGGAGGCACGCCGTGAGCCACCTCCTTTCCATCATCACCTTCCTGCCGCTGGTCGGCGCCGTCGCGATCCTTCTTCTGGGGCGGCTGGGCAACCAGAGCACCATCGCCGGCAACGCGCGCTGGATCGCGCTGATCTTCACGATAGCGGACTTCCTGCTGACGGTCGTGCTGTGGGCCAAGTTCGATGGCTCGACCTCCAGCTTCCAGTTCGTCGAATACCTGAACTGGCGCGTCGCGAGCGGCATCTCGTATCACATGGGCGTCGACGGCATCTCGATGCTGTTCGTCGTGTTGACCGGCCTGCTCATGCCCTTCTGCATCCTGGCGAGCTGGAAATCGATCGAGAGCCGCGTCGCCGAATACATGGTCGCGTTCCTCGCGCTCGAGGCGCTGATGATGGGCGTGTTCACCGCGCTCGACCTGTTCCTCTTCTACCTGTTCTTCGAGGGCGGGCTGATCCCGATGTTCCTGATCATCGGCATCTGGGGCGGCAAGCGGCGCGTCTATGCCAGCTACAAGTTCTTCCTCTATACCTTGCTGGGTTCGGTGCTGATGCTGCTCGCGATCCTGGCGATGTACCTTCAGACCGGCACCACCGACATCGAGACCATCATCAACACCGCGCATTTCTCGCCGCAGATGCAGATATGGCTGTGGCTCGCCTTCTTCGCGAGCTTTGCGGTCAAGATGCCGATGTGGCCGGTGCATACCTGGCTGCCCGACGCCCATGTCGAGGCGCCGACCGCGGGCTCGGTCATCCTGGCCGGCATCCTGCTCAAGATGGGCGGCTACGGCTTCCTGCGCTTCTCGCTGCCGATGTTCGCGTCGGCTTCCGAATATTTCGGGCCGATGGTCTTCGTCCTCTCGGTGGTCGCGATCATCTACACCTCGCTGGTCGCCTTGGCGCAGGAGGACATGAAGAAGCTCATCGCCTATTCGTCGGTCGCCCATATGGGCTTCGTGACCATGGGCATCTTCACCATCACCCATCAGGGCATCGAGGGCGGCATCTTCCAGATGCTTTCCCACGGCATCGTCTCGGGCGCGCTGTTCCTCTGCGTCGGCGTCGTCTACGACCGCATGCATACGCGCGAGATCGCGGCCTATGGCGGCCTCGTCAACCGCATGCCGATGTATGCCGCCTGCTTCATGGTGTTCACGCTGGCCAATGTCGGCCTGCCGGGCACCGGCGGCTTCGTGGGCGAGTTCCTGACCATGCTGGGCGCCTTCATCCACAACACCTGGATCGCGATCTTCGCCGCCACCGGCGTGATCCTGTCGGCGGCCTATGCGCTCTATCTCTACCGCCGGATCGTCTTCGGCGAGCTGGTGAAGCCCGCGCTGCAAACGATCCAGGACCTGTCGATGCGCGAGGTGGCGCTGCTCGCCCCGCTCGTCGTCATCACCATCCTCATGGGCGTCTATCCCAAGCCCATCTTCGACGTGACCTCGGCCTCGGTCGCCAATCTCGTGCAGCAGCACAAGACCGCCGTGGCCTATGACCACGCCCCGCCCAAAGTCGCCACGCAGACCGCACCGGGAGGCGCGCGATGAACATCCAGGCCGATCTCTACGTCCTCTCGCCCGAGCTGATCCTGGCCGTCGGCGCCTTGGTGCTGCTGCTGGTGGGCGCGATGCGCGGCGACAGGAGCACGGGCCTGCTGTGCTGGCTCTCCATCGCGCTGATCGTGGCGTCCGCCTATATGTCGCTGGTCGTGGGCGACGAGAGCGCCTTCCGCGGCGCCTTCGTGATGGACGGCTTCGCGCGCTTCACCAAGGCGGTGATCCTGTGGTCCTCGGTCGGCTGCGTGCTGATGGCCGAACACTATTTCCGCGTCGAGAAGAGCACGCGCTTCGAGCTGCCGATCCTGATCCTTCTGGCCACGCTCGGCATGTCGCTGATGGTGTCGGCGAACAACTTCATCGCGCTTTACATGGGGCTCGAGCTGCAGAGCCTGGCGCTCTACGTGCTCGCCGCCTTCAAGCGCGACAGCGTGCGCTCGTCGGAAGCGGGCCTGAAATACTTCGTCCTCGGCTCGCTGTCCTCGGGCATGATGCTCTACGGCATCTCGCTGATCTACGGCTTCGCCGGCACGATGGACTTCGTGGGCGTGGCCCACGCGGTCGCGGTGGGCGGCGTGGGCGTCGGCATCATCTTCGGTATCGTCTTCCTGATCGCCGGTCTCGCCTTCAAGATCTCCGCCGTGCCGTTCCACATGTGGACGCCCGACGTCTACGAGGGCGCGCCGACGCCGGTCACCGCCTATCTCGCCACCGCGTCCAAGGTCGCGAGCTTCGCGCTGGTGCTGCGCGCGTTGCTGGTGCCGTTCCCCACCGCGGTGCATGAATGGCAGCAGATCATCATCTTCATCTCGGTGCTGTCGATGGGTCTCGGCGCCTTTGCGGCCATCGGTCAGACAAACATCAAGCGGCTGATGGCCTACAGCTCCATCGGCCATATGGGCTATGCGCTCTTGGGCCTCGCGGCCGGAACGCAGCTCGGCGTGCGCGGCATGCTGTTCTACATGGCGTTCTATGCGCTGACGAACCTGGGCGTGTTCGCCTGCGTCCAGGCGATGCGCCGCGACGGGCAGGCGGTCGAGGACATCGCCGATCTCGCAGGCCTGGCGCGCACCCGGCCGCGCCACGCCTTCGCGCTCGCGACCATGATGCTGTCGCTGTCGGGCCTGCCGCCGCTCGCGGGCATCCTCGCCAAGTCGTTCGTGTTCCTGGCCGCCATCCAGGCGCATCTCTACCTGCTGGCCGCCTTCGGCGTTCTGACCAGCGTCGTCGGCGCCTATTACTACCTGCGCATCGTCAAGACGATGTATTTCGACGAGCCGGCTCCCGCCTTCGACACCAACATGGGCTGGGGCCTGACCGCCATCGCCACCATCGGCACGGCGTTCTCGCTTCTTTTCGTGATCAATGCCGGCGGCCTGCTCGAGGCGGCGAACATCGCGGCGCAGGCGCTTATCAAGTGAGCTGGCCAGCCGGGTACGGCTTGAAGGAATTCGCCGAGATCGACTCCACCAACGAAGAGGCGCGCCGCATGGCCGCCTCGGGCGAAGCGGGCCCGGTTTGGATTCTGGCCGAACGACAGACCGCCGGGCGCGGCCGCCGCGGACGCGCCTGGGTCGCCCCGCCGGGCAACCTGTCGGCGACCTTGCTGCTGTCGCCGGGCAAGCCTGCGGCCGAGATCGCGCAGCTCTCCTTCGTTGCGGCGCTGGCGGCCTCCGACATGATCGCGAGCCTGGGCGCCGAGCCCAAGGTCAAATGGCCCAACGACGTGCTGGTCGACGGCCAGAAGATCTCAGGCATCCTGCTCGAATCCTCGAGCCAGGGGGGCGCCGATCCCGCCTGGCTCGCGATCGGCATCGGCGCCAATCTGCGCGCCTATCCCCCCGATACCGAGTTCCCGGCGACCTCGCTTCTGAACCTGGGCATGCCGGCGCCCAAGCCGCGCGAGGCGCTGGCCCGCCTCGCTGCCGCCTTCGCGAAATGGTATGACGTGTGGCATGCGGAGGGTTTCGCGCCGATCCGCGACGCGTGGCTCGCGCGCGCGGCGGGGCTGGGCTCCCGCATCCGGGCGCGGCTCACGAACGGGGAGACCATCGGCGTGTTCGAAGGCATCGACGCGAACGGCGCGCTCCTGCTGCGCGAGGGCCAGGACCGGCTCCGCACCATCGCGGCGGGCGAGGTGTTCTTTTGATGTGCGACGCGATCGGCGCTGACAAGGTGTCCCTCTGATGCTCCTCGCCATCGACGCCGGCAACACCAATATCGTCTTCGCCGTGTGCGAGAACGGCGAGGCCAGGGCCGAGTGGCGCGCGGTGACCGAGACCACGCGCACCGCCGACGAATATGCGGTGATGCTGAACCAGCTGCTGCAGCTCCAGGGCTACAAGTTCACCGATTTCGATTCCGCGATCATCGCCACCGTCGTCCCCGCGGCGCTGTTCGACCTGCGCCAGTTCTGCCGCCGCTACCTCGGCTGCGAGCCCATCGTCGTCGGCGACCCGAACGTCGATCTGGGGATCAACATCCTGACCGACCGGCCGGGCGCGGTGGGCGCCGACCGCATCGTCAACGCCATCGCGGCGCATGAGCGCTATCCCGGTCCGTTGATCGTCGTCGATTTCGGCACCGCGACCACCTTCGACGTGGTGGGCGAGACCGGCGACTACGAGGGCGGCGTCATCGCGCCGGGCGCCAACGTCTCGGCGGAGTCGCTGCACCAGGCCGCGGCCATGCTTCCGCGCGTCGCCGTGGCGCGGACCCAGAACATCATCGGCAAGGACACGGTGCCTGCGATGCAGTCGGGCCTGTTCTGGGGCTATGTCGGTCTGCTCGAAGGTCTGGTCTCGCGCATCAAGGAAGAGTACGGCAAGCCCATGACCGTGATCGGCACGGGCGGCCTCGCCAACCTCTTCTACAAGCAGACCACGGTGATCGACCATCTCGATCCCGACCTGACGATCCGCGGTCTCATCCAGATCCACGCCCGCAACGGCAAGTGATGGCGAAGCGCGACGACGAGCTGGTGCTCCTGCCGCTGGGCGGCGCGGGCGAGATCGGCATGAACTTCAACGCCTACGGCTTCGGTCCGCCCGGCCGGCGCCAGTGGATCGTGGTCGATTGCGGCGTGCTGTTCGGCCGCGAGACGACGTCGCCGGGCGTCGACGTCATCATGCCCGACATCCGCTATCTCGCCGAGCGGCGCCAGGACGTGCTCGCCATCGTGCTCACCCACGCACATGAGGATCACATCGGTGCGGTAGGCCATCTGTGGCCGGTGCTGCGCTGTCCGCTCTATGCGACGCCGTTCACCGCAAGGCTGATCGAGGGCAAGCTTGAGGAGGCGGGGCTGTCCGACCGCGTGCGCGTCAAGCGCGTAAAGCTGGGCGGGCATATCGACATCGGCCCCTTCGCCATCGATTTCGTCTCGATCACCCATTCGATCCCCGAGCCCAATGCGCTTGCGATCAGAACGCCGCTAGGCACCGTGGTGCATACCGGCGACTGGAAGATCGATCCCGATCCTCTGCTGGGCGAGACCACCGACCAGAACGCGCTGATGAAACTCGGCGACGAGGGCGTGTTGGCGACGGTCTGCGATTCCACCAACGCGCTCACCCAGGGCCATTCGGGCTCCGAGGCGCGGGTACGCCAGGCGCTGTCGGCGCTGATCGGCTCGCTCAACGGGCGCATCGCGGTGACGGCGTTTGCGTCGAACGTTGCGCGTCTCGACTCGGTCGCCAAGGCGGCGCGCGAGCACGGCCGCGAGATCGCGCTGGTCGGCCGCGCCATGCACAAGATGGTCGAGGCGGCGCGCGAGACGGGTTATCTCAGCGACTTCCCGAAGACCATCGACGAGCATGAGGCCGCCCAGCTTCCGCCGCGCCGCGTGCTCTATCTGATGACCGGCAGCCAGGGCGAGCCGCGCGCCGCGCTGCCGCGCATCGCCGCCGGCGAGCACCCTTCCGTGTCTCTGGGCAAGGGCGACGCGGTGATCTTCTCCTCGCGCATCATCCCGGGCAACGAGCTCGCGATCTTCGAGCTGCACAACAAGCTGGCGGGCCTCGGCGTCGAGGTGCTGACCGAGCAGGACCATTTCGTGCACGTCAGCGGCCATCCCTGTCGCGACGAGCTGGCCGAGATGTACCGCTGGACGCGGCCGCGCATCGCCGTGCCCGTGCATGGCGAGCTGCGCCATATGAGCGAGCATGCGCGTCTCGCCAAGGCGCTTCAGGTGCCCGAGGCCGTGGTGATCGAGAACGGACACATGCTGCGGCTGGCGCCGGGCACGGCGATGATCGTCGACGAGGTGCCGTCGGGCCGCGTGCATCTCGACGGCAAGGTCTTGATCGACGAGGGCGCGAACCTCGCCCGCGGCAGACGCGCGCTGGGCTTTGCCGGCTTCATCGCGATCACCCTGGTGCTCGACGGCAAGGGCCGCGTCGCGACCGATCCGGCGATCATCATGGAGGGCATGCCCGAGCCGGTGCACGCGGCGGTGCGCGACGCGGTCGCGGAGACGCTCAAGCGCCACAAGAAGGGCGACGAGGAAGCGCTGAAGGAAAACGTCCGCCGCGCCGCGCGCCGCGCCGCGTCCGATGCATGGGGCAAGAAGCCGGTGACGCGCGTCGAAGCGGTTTGGGTTTGAAGGGAGATATCTCATGGCAGACTTGGCGGCGCCGCCGCTGAAGATCGAGCTGGTCAACACGTCCGGCCTTCCCGACGACAAGGTGTTCTTCGGCTTCGTCGGCGGCGCGGGCAGCGAGCTCGAGGCCGTGAACCTGGGCGACAACAAGCCGATCCCCTTCAGCACCTGTGAAAGCCCGAGCTGGTACGCCTTCGGCGCGCTGAAATCCGGCGTCGGGGTGACGCGGTTCATCGGCGGGCGCATCTATGTCTGCTACGACGCGCCATGGACGTTCGTCCGGCCCAACTACGAGCCCAGCCCAGTCAATCCGAACGATCCGAATTATCTCAAGCGCTACGACAAGATGGAGCTGACCTATCAGGGCAGCCAATACGACGTCGCCGACACGACCTCGATCGACTATTTCAGCATTCCGATGGAGCTGTACGTGTCCAAGGCCGGGGCGCCGGTCGGCTCCGTCACGGCGTCGCCGACGGACAGGGTGGTCGCGGCGCTTGGCGCCATCACCTCGCCGGCTCGCGGCGCGGTGATCGAAGATCGCAGCGGCAAGCTGGTGCGGGTCATCGGCCCTGGCGTCTATCCCCCGTCGCCCGGACTGCCGGCTTCGCCTTACGACGACTTCCAGTCCTACTTGCGCTACCTGCAGGCCGATTATGCCCCGTCGCGCGGCGGCACGATCGCCGCGATCAAGGGCCGCTTCGGCGGCGTCGGCGAGAACCCCACGACGCCGGAGACCAAGCCGCAGGACTACGACTTCCGCGCCATCATCGACGAGGCGCTGAACGTCACGCTCAAGGGCGCGACGACGCTTCTGGGCGAGCACACGCTGGTGCTGACCAAGGCCAACCTGATCGGGCCCAGCGGCATCTATGGCGCCAATCCGGACTTCACCATCGACGGGAAATCGACCTATCCGCTGAACGACGTCTATGGCTGGATGATCGGCGATCTGTTGTCGGGGCTCAACATCGGCGCCGTCGGCAGCACCGTGACGCCCGCCGGTGCAGGCACGCCCGTCGGCGAGATGGACAGCCAGCGGTGGTTCAAGCTGAAGGACTATTTCGCCGCGCTGCAGCCGGGCAGGGCGGGCAACTACAACCAATGGGCCGCGACCATGGCGCCGCTCTCCCAGGCCTACAACTTCGCCTATTCCGACCGCTTCGCCCATGTGGTGGCGACGCTCAATCCGGCGGTCGTCGACACGCTGCGGATTGTGGTGATGGGCGACAAATAGCGGCTTGCCGCGCGATGCGGCGCCCGCCATTGTCGTAGCCGGATGCGAGAGCCTCGAGAGGACACATGATCGGCCGCCTGAACCACGTCGCCATCGCCACCAGCGACATTAAGAAGGCGGCGCGGATCTACCGCGACACCTTGGGCGCGAAGGTGTCGGACGAGGTGCCGCAGCCCGACCACGGCGTCGTCACCGTCTTCGTCGATCTGGGCAACACCAAGATCGAGCTGCTCGAGCCGCTCGGCGAGAACTCGCCGATCGCGAACTTCCTGAAGAAGAACCCGTCCGGCGGCGTGCATCACGTCTGCTACGAAGTCGAGGACATCATCGCCGCGCGCGACCAGATGCGCGCCGCCGGCGCGACCATCACCGGCACGGGTGAACCGCGCATCGGCGCGCACGGCAAGCCGGTGATCTTCCTGCATCCGAAGGATTTCGTCGGCACGCTGGTGGAGCTCGAGCAGGCGTGACGGCCGGCGGCAGGGGCAACGAAGCATGACGATCGGCGGCAAGGACCGCGCGGCGTGACGCCCGTCTTCCACGAAAGCCGGTCGCTGCTCGGCGCCGTGCATTTCACGGTGCTGCTCAGCGCGTTTGCGATCTTCTGGTTCCTGGCGTTCTTCTGCCTCCTGCCCATCGGCCTCGGCGAGGTCGATCCCGAGACGGGCGCGCCGGTGAGCCCGCGATTGCTGCTCAAGGCCGGCGTCGCTTCGGGCGTCGCCGTGGCGCTGTTCGCGCTGTTCTATGTCCTGATCCTGCTGGGCTGGGTCGATCTCTAGAGGTCATGAAGCGGATCGCAGTCGACTGGCGAAGGGCGGGATTGACAAGCGCGCCGGCAAGTGAGTGAATGTTCACTCAATCGGGGACCGGATGAGCAAGCTCTCGGCCATCGAGCGCATCAAGGCGGCGGCGCTTCGCCTGGTCGTCGAGCGCGGCGTCGGCGCCACCACGATCCGCGACCTCGCCCAGATGGCGGACGTCGCCGAAGGCGCGCTGTACCGTCACTACGCCACCAAGGAAGACCTGATCCGCGAGCTGTTCCGCGAGCGCTATGCCGCCTTCGCGCGGCGCCTGGAGCTCGTGCAGACGGGCAAGCGCGGGCTCAAGGCGAAGCTGCAGGCCATCGTGCGCGACACCTGCCGGCTGTTCGACGAGGACCAGGTGTCCTACCGCTTCCTGCTGCTGGCCCAGCACGAGGCGATGCGCCTGTTTCCGCCAGGTCCAGACAGCCCGGTGCCGGTGCTGCGCGCGATGATCGCGAGCGCGATCCGCGCCCGCGAGATCAAGTTCAAGAACGCCGATCTGGGCGCAGCCCTGGTCCTGGGGCTGATGGTCCAGCCCGCCGTGTCGGTCGTGAACGGCACGCTGGCCGGCCCGCTCGCCCGCCACGCGGACGAGATCGCCGGCGCCTGCGAGCGCGCGCTTTTCAAATAGGACAAAGGAGGATCGTCATGACGGATCAAGCGTCGGCTTTCGCATCCCGTAGTGTGAGTGAATGTTCACTCGCACTGAAGGGCCGGAAGGCGCGGGCTCGAGACAGGGGCGAGGCGCCGCACATCCGCTTCGCGCATCGCGACACCAACAGCTTCCGCCAGGCGCTCAACGGCCGCGTCGATGCCTATTTCGCCGCGAACGGAAAGACCCGCTTCGCCGACCGCGGATTTTGGATCGAGGCGGCGGTGCTTACGGCCGTCATGCTCGGCGCCTATGCTGCGCTGCTCGGCAATGCGTTCGGCGATCGCTTCGGGCCCTGGGGCTCGCTCGTTCCGGCACTCGTCTACGGGCTCGCGCTGCTGGTGCTGGCGATGAGCGTGGCGCACGATGCCGCGCATGCCGCGGTCACCGGCAACGGGCGGATCGACGACGCGATCCAGCGGGCGGTGATGGGCCTGCTCGGCGTCGACGGCTATCTCTGGCGCCTGCGCCACAACGGCTCACACCACGCCTTTCCCAACGTCAACGGCAGCGACATCGACATCGACGAGAACCCGGTGCTGCGGCTGTCGCCCAACCATCCCTGGAAGCCGCACTATCGCTTTCAGCACCTCTACGCGCCCTTCGCGTACATGCTGACTTTATGGGATTCGATCTTCGTCAACGACCTGAAGTACCTGTTCAAGCGCGACCTCGCCAACATGCGCGGCATCGTCCATCCGCGCCGCGAGCATGTGAAGTTCTGGCTGTTCAAGCTGCTCTACCTCACGGTCAACCTGATCCTGCCGTTGGCGTTCGTCCAGCTGCCGTGGTGGCAGATACTGCTGGGCTATGCGCTCGTGAACGCGGCCGTGTCGCTGGTGTTCGTCGTGCTTCTGGTGGGCACGCATTTCTCGCTCGAGGCCGATTTTCCCGCGGCCGATGCCGCCGGCCGGCTCGACACCAGCTGGGCGGCACACGCCGTGAGCACCGCGCTCAACTGGTCGACCAGGAGCCGCATCGCCTTCCACCTGACCGGCGGCGTCAATTGCCACGCCGCGCATCATCTCTATCCGCGCGTCAACCATGTCCACTACTGGGCGCTGACGCGCATCGCCGAGCAGACGGCGCGCGAGCACGGCCTCACGTTCCACGAGGCGAGCTTCACGGGCATGATCGCCTCGCATTTCGCGCATCTGCGGCGGCTTGGGCGCGGCCCGGTGCCGCCGCGAAATGGTGGATGGTGGCTCCGTATGTCGATGCGCATCCCGCCGAAGCTGCTCTTCGGCGTCTATCGCGCCTTCTATTGAACCGCGATGCGCAGCGCGAAGGCGGCGGCGATGACCGCGACGCCCGCGTTCACGTCGCGCCACCGCCCCGACACCAGCTTGATCGCGACATAGGAGATGAACCCGATGCCCATCCCGGCCGCGATCGAATAGGTGAAGGGGATGGCGAGCGCGGTGAGAAGGGCGGGTGCGGCTTCGGTCAGGTCGTCCCACGCGATGTCCTTCAAGCCCTTCGCCATCAAGGCTGCTACGAAGACCAGCGCCGGCGCCGTCGCGAAGGCCGGCACGGCGGCGGCCAGCGGCGCGAAGAACAGCGTCAGCAGGAACAGCACGGCCACGGTCACGGCGGTCAGCCCGGTGCGGCCGCCCGCCTGGATGCCGGTCGCGCTCTCGATGTAGGCGGTGACGGGCGAGGTACCGAGCGCGGCGCCCAGCATCGTCCCCGCCGCGTCGGTGGCGAGCGCGCGGCGCGCGCGGGGCAGGCGCCCGTGCTCGTCGAGCGCGACGGCGGTCAAGGTGCCCGAGGTGTCGAGCAGGTCGACCAGCAGGAACACGAACACCACGGTCGCGATCGCGGCGGGCGCCGCGCCGGTGAAGTGCATCTGCAGCGCGGTGGGCGCGAGCGACGGCGGCAGGCCCACGATCCCCGACGGCATCGGCTGCAGACCGGACCCGATGGCGGCCGCGGTCGCGGCCACGATGCCGATCAAGACCGCGCCGATCACGCCGCGCGCGGCGAGCGCGAACATCAGCACGAAGGCGCCGGCCGCGATCAGCACCTTGGGATCGGTCAGCACGCCCTCTTGGATCAGCGTGGCGGGGCTGGCCGCGACCACGCCCGCGTTCTCGAAGCCTATCAAGGCCAGGAAGAAGCCGATGCCCGCCGCGATGGCGAGCTTGAGGCTCTTGGGGATGGCGTCGATCAGCCAGGCGCGGGCGGGCGACAGCGACAGCGCCACGAACAATATGCCCGACAGGAACACGCACCCCAGCGCCAGCCGCCAGTCGCCGTGGAGCGCGGGCACCACGGTGAAGGCGAAATAGGCGTTCAGCCCCATCCCGGGCGCCAGCGCCACGGGCAGCCGCGCATACAAGCCCATCAGCGCCGTCGTCAGCGCCGAAGCGAGACAGGTCGCCGTGAACACCGCCCCCTGGTCGAGCCCGGCCGCGCCCAGGATCCTGGGGTTGACGAAGACGATATAGGCCATGGTCAGGAAGGTCGTCGCACCCGCCACGATTTCGCGCCGGACCGTTGCAGCCATAACCTTCCCCGCGATTCGAACTGGCGCTAGATTAGGCGTGGTGGTGGGAAAATTTACCATAGCGGCCTTGGCCGCCCTGTTGGTGTGCGCCGTGGCGGGCCCGGCGCAGGCCAATTGGCGCATCCTCAAGGACCATTGGTCCGCCGAGGACGAGGCCGGCTTCGGCCGCTTCGTCGCCGCCCTGGGCGAAAGCAATTGCAGCTCGTCGCAAAGCTGCCTGCGCGACCCGGCGAACCCCTATCGCAAGACCGACCAGAATTTCCTCGACATCGACGTCGATTGCGCCAAGTGGCCCTATCTGCTGCGCGCCTATTACGCGTGGAAGAACAACCTGCCGTTCTCCTATGTCGACGGCGTGAGCGGCGAGGGCGGCGACCTGCGCTTCACCAAGTCGGCCAATCACCCGACCGGCCGCCACGACATCATCGACCGCGGCGGCGGCATCGACGCGCCGGCCGCGATCATGCAGATGCTGGGCAGCGTGTTCTCGGGCACCTATCGCACCGATGCGGGCGAGGAGCGCGGCGTGCAGTCGGATTTCTACTCGCCCGCGATGCAGCCCGGCACGATCCGTCCCGGCTCGCTGATCTACGACGTCAACGGCCACGTCGCCATCGCCTACAAGGTCGACCAGGACGGGCGCATCTTCTACATGGACGCGCATCCCGACTTCACCGTCACGCGCAGCGTCTATGGCGCCCAGTTCGGCCAGAGCCCGGCACGGCTCGGCGGCGGCTTGAAGAACTGGCGGCCGTTCAAACTCATCGGTGCGCACAAGGATGCGGCCGGGCACCTGATGGGCGGGCGCATGGCTTTCGCGCAGAACGGCCAGATCGCGGATTTCTCGCTCGTCCAGTACAGCGGCACCGAGCCCAATCCGAAGCAGGACATCAAGAAGGCGCGCTTCGTCTATAACGGCGCGCAACTGGGGTTCTATGAATATGTGCGCGTGGCGGTGTCGGGAGGGCGCATGGAGCTCACCCCGCTCTACGAGCTCCAGGCGACGATGAAGACGCTGTGCAACGACCTCAAGGACCGCGCCCAATACGTCGATCTCGACGTCAAGGACGGGATATCGGTCAAGAACCACGCCTCGCGCCTGCCCGACAACATCTACGGCTCGGACGACAAGGAGTGGGAGGAATACTCCACGCCGTCGCGCGACGCGCGCATCAAGACCGCCTTCGCGCAGTTCTACAAGGACATGCAGGAGATGATCGCGCTGTGGGTCGCCCGCGATCCGCGCATCGTCTATGACGGCTTCTCGCTGCAGAAGGACATGAGCGACACCTACCAGGCGCAAAGCCAAGCCTGCACCATCACCTATCTGAGCTCGGACAAGAAGCCGGTGGCGATGACCTTCGACGACATGATGCGCCGGCTGTTCAAGATCTCGTTCGATCCATATCACTGCATCGAGCTGCGCTGGGGCGCGGAAGGCGCCGAGCGCGCCTCGTGCCCCGACGGCAAGGCCAAGCTCAAATGGTACGAGGCCGAGCAGCGCCTGAGGAACCAGCCCGACCGCACCTACGACCTGCAGATGGGCTTCGACCTCGACGAGCTGGGGCGGCACGTGAAGGGCAGCGGCCTCGACGCGCCGCCGCCCGTCGATATCAAGGCCCTGATCGACGCCATGCCCAACCAGGTCGCGTTCCAGCCGATGAAGCCGGGGGACCGGTAGACGCGCCGGCCGCTAAGCCGGGGGCGGCCCGCCTCGCGGCGCGGCTTGGCGCGCCGCCGTGTCGGACAGGAACTTCTGGAATTCCGGCGAATCCTTGATGCGCGCGAAATCCTCGTCGGCCTTCACGACCTGCAGGTCGGGCAGCATGTCCGCGTCCCGGCATTCGGCGAGGTACTTCAGCGCCTGCTCCTTGTCGTTGCGGAGCGCCAGGACGCATGCCAGGTCGTAGGACAGGCGTGCCGGGTCGATCTTATAGGCCTCGCGCAGCTTGGCCTCGGCCGCCGAAAGAAGCTCGTCCTGCGGCGGCCCCACAAGCGTCTTGCTGTGGCGCGACAGCAGCAAGGCCCATTGCTTGAGCGCGTCGCTGAAATCGGGCTTCAGCCTGACCGCCTCCTCGAATTTCTGATTGGCCAGTTCGTAGAGCCTGTCCGCCTCCTTGCCCTTGCTGCCTTCGCTTTGCCGCGACAAAGCCACGCCCCAATCCTTCAGCGTGTCCGGCGCGTCGGGCTTCAGCGCGAACGATTGCGCGTATTTGTCGTTGGCCTGCGAGAACAGCTTGTTGGCTTCGTCTCCCGTCTTGTTCAAGGCGAGGTTGGCGAGAGCGGCTGCCCAGTTCAGCAGGATCTGGGGATCGTCGGGCTTCAGCTTCAGCGCCTTGTCGAAATTCTCGATCGCGGCTTCGAAGTGCTTGTCGCCGTTGGGCGTTGCGTCCGCGCGCCCCAGCTGCATCAGCGCGAATCCCAGGCCGTGAAGCGCATAGACGGAGTTGGGATCGGCCTCCAGGGCCTGCCGGTATTTGGCGATCGCCAGGCCGATCAGGTCGGTCCCGCTGCCGTGGCGCAGCCTCATGACCCGGCCCATGATCGCGCTGCTCCAATTGGTCAGCACCGCGACGCTGTTGGAGCCGACCGCCAGCGCGTCCTCGAAACTCTTGTCCACCTGAACGAACAGCTTCGCCGCATCGGCATCGCCCTTGGACGCGGCCTGGTCCGCCAGCATGTTGGCATGCGCGATATAGGCCCACATCAGGAGGTCGGCGATCTCCTTGTTCTTGCCGCCTTCGTCTTCGTGCAGCTTCTTCAGGCCCGCCAAATCGTTCTTCGCGAAGAGGTCCGTCGCCAGCAGGCGCGGCGAATTCGCCTGCGACGATTTCTTCCGCGGACCCGGGACGCCTTCGTATTCCTTGATCGCCGCGGAGACGAACTCCTTGGCGGCGACCAGGATGTCGATCTTGCCTTGCGGATATTCGGCCAGCGATTCCAGCGTGCCCTGAAGATGCGTGAACGGGGCGCCGACGAAGGCGGGCGGGAAGCATTGCAGCTTCTGGCATAGCTCGACGAAGAAGCGGTCGGCGCTGAAGTCGCGGATGAAATAGGTGTTGTCGCGCTCCAGCAGGCGCTGGACGTGCGGCGCGGGGTCTTCCTTTCCGTAGCTAACCCAATACAGCGGATAGTCGAAGCCGGCCAGAGCCTCGAGCTCCGCGAAGACCGGGTCGTTGTCGCCGCTATAGCCCGCCACGATCCAGGTGCGGTCGCCCGCGGTATCGCGGATTACCGGCCGCACGCGCGCGGCTTGCCTGTCGACTTCCTCTTCCGTGTTCAGGATGGCGAAGCCCGTGTGCTGGCCATGGAGATAGAAGACGGCCTTTTCCGCGATCCGGTTCGCGCTGTAATCGTGCTGCGCGACGAAGTCGTAAATGGCGGGGAATTCGCCGACGATCGCACAGGCCTTCGGGATCAGCGGGTCGAAGTTCACGGTCAATATACGGTCGACGAACCCCGCTTTCAGCAGCTGCGCGATCGCGATATGGGCCCAGTTCAGCTTGGTGCAGGCATTGATGATGCCGCGGATCAGGTCGCGGCGCGTTCCCACACCCAGCGCGCCCATGCAGTTCGGATAGGTCTTTTCCTTCACCTTCTCGTATCGGCTCGGATAGGCCTTCTCGATCAGCTTCATGATCCCCTTGGCGTCGGGAATACCCGCGCTGAAGGAGCAGCCGGCGCCCAGCAGCAGCACGCAGCTGTTCTTCTTCGGATTGTTCTGCAACGTCTCGAAGACGTCTTCGATGCCGCATTCCTTGAAAGCCATGAGAGCCACTTCTCTTCAGCGTTGAAAGGAAAGCAGAGTCCCCGATAACTGGCAACAATCGGAACCCGGTCAGTGCAGCAGATATCCCGCGCCCAGCGCCACGGCGCGGGCGAGCATGTTCACGCCCGCATTGCGGCGCCACAGATAGAGCCCCGTCACGATCGCGCCGGCGAACCCGGTCGCGATGGACTCGACCGGATTCCAGCCCGACCAGGTGACCGCGACGAAGCCTGCGAGCGACAGGCCGGCGCCGATCCATTTGCCGCTGCCGCCCCCGCCCAGCGCGTCCGCCGCGCGCTCGATGGGCGCGGCGCGGAAGAGTATCTCGCCCGCGACCGCAAGGCGCACGACCATGATCGCGCGGTACCACCGCGGCATCTGCATCAGGTTGGGCACGTGGCTCATGCTGATGCTCAGGATCAGGACCGCGAACAGCGCGAGGTAGACGACGATCGCGTTGAAGATCAGAAGCCCCGCGCCCGCGAGCGCGATCAGCCCGTCGCGCCAGCTCATCGGCCTGAGCCCGATCGACGACGGCGCCCGTCTCTCGACCAGGAGCACATAGGCGAGCACGGCCACGGTCGCGCCCCACCACAGGGCCTCGCTCCACAACCGCTGATCGAGCGTGGCTTTCGGGCCCGGATCGGTCCAGGTGAGCGCCAGCGCTGCGCCCAGGCTGAGGACGAAGCCGATCGCGGCCCGGATTCGATGTGGTTCGTTCATGCGCAAGGCCCCCTCGACCGCGGCAGCCTCGGAGGCTATTAGAGGTTTTGTCAACCGCACCCGGACGAAACGATGCGCCTGTCCCGCTATTTCCTGCCCCTCCTGAAGGAGACGCCGTCCGAGGCGCAGATCGTCTCGCACCGCTTCATGCTGCGCGCCGGCATGATCCGCCAGGAGGCCGCCGGCATCTATGCCTGGCTGCCGCTGGGCTTCAAGGTGCTCGGCAAGATCGAGCAGATCGTGCGCGAGGAGATGAACCGCGCCGGCGCCATCGAGATATTGATGCCGACCTTGCAGCCCTCGGACCTGTGGAAGGAGACCGGCCGCTACGACGCCTATGGGCCGGAGATGCTGCGCATCACCGACCGCCACGAGCGCGAGCTGGTCTACGGCCCGACCAACGAGGACATGATCACCGAGATCTTCCGCGCCTATGTCCGCTCATACAAGGCGCTGCCGCTCAACCTCTATCATACGCAGTGGAAGTTCCGCGACGAGATCCGGCCGCGCTTCGGCGTGATGCGCGGGCGCGAGTTCCTGATGAAGGACGCGTACTCCTTCGACCTCGACAAGGAGGCGGCGCGGCGCTCCTACAACAGGATGTACGTCGCCTATCTGCGCGCCTTCACGCGCATGGGGATCGTGACGATCCCGATGCGCGCCGAGACCGGGCCCATCGGCGGAGACCTCAGCCACGAGTTCATCGTGCTCGCCGACACCGGCGAGAGCGAGGTGTTCTGCCACAAGGACCTTCTCGACATGCCGGTGCCGGGCGAGGACGTCGACTTCGACGGCGACCTCGAGCCCATCGTGCGCCAGCGCACCGCGCTCTATGCCGCGACGTCCGACGTGCACGACGCGGCGCGCTTCGAGGCCGAGGTGCCGGCCGACAAGCGCGTCACCGCGCGCGGCATCGAGGTCGGGCAGATCTTCTATTTCGGCACCAAGTATTCGGTGCCGATGAAGGCGGTGGTGACCGGCCCCGACGGCAAGGACGTGGCCGTCCATGGCGGTTCCTACGGCGTCGGCGTGTCGCGGCTGGTCGGCGCGATCATCGAGGCCTGCCATGACGAGGCGGGCATCGTCTGGCCGGCCCCGGTGGCGCCGTTCGACATCGGGCTGATCAACCTGAAGAAGGGCGACGCCAAGACCGATGCGGCCGGCGAGGACCTCTATGCCAGGCTGACCAAGGCGGGCAGGGACGTGCTCTACGACGACACCGACGAGCGGCCCGGCGCCAAGTTCGCCAGCATGGACCTGATCGGCCTGCCCACCCAGCTCGTGGTCGGCCCCCGCGGCCTTGAAAAAGGCATGGTCGAGGTCAAGAACCGCGCCACCGGCGCCAAGGAGGAGATGACCCTCGAGGCGGCGGTGAACAGGTTCACGAGCTGATGCCCGCCGACACCCGTCCCTTCTCGCGCTTCGAATGGATGCTCGCCGGGCGCTACATGCGGCCCAAGCGCAAGGAAGGCTTCATCTCGGTCATCACCATCGTCTCGCTCGTCGGCATCGCGCTGGGCGTGGCGACGATCATCATCGTGATGTCGGTGATGAACGGCTTCCGCGCCGAGCTGCTGTCGCGCATCTTGGGCTTCACCGGCCACATGTCGGTGACGGCAGGGGCCGCGGGCGTCACCGATTTCGACGCGCTGGCGGCGCGGGTGCGCGCCGTGCCGGACGTGACCGACGCCTATCCGGTGATCGAGGGCCAGGCGCTCGCCACCGCCAACGGCGTCTCGCTCGGCGCGGGCGTGCGGGGCGTGCGGGCCGGGGACGTCGCCTCGATGCACCTGCTCGCGCAGTCCATAAGCCCCAACGCGCTCGCCAAGTTCCGGAGCGGCGCGGACTACGTGATCGTGGGCAAGGGTGTGGCGACGCGGCTCGGCCTGTTCGTCGGCTCGCGCATCACGCTGACCTCGCCGCGCGGCAACGTCACGCCCTTCGGCACGACGCCGCGCGTGAAGAGCTATATCGTTGCCGGCGATTTCGACGCCGGCGCCTCGCAATACAACAACGCCGTCGTCTTCATGCCGCTGGACGAGGCGCAGCGTTACTTCAACCTGCCGCGCGCGGTCACCGGTCTCGAGATCATGGTCAAGAACCCCGACGCCGTGGACCGCATGGCGCCGATGGTGCAGCAGGCGGTCGGGCCCGCGGTGGTCGTCGGCAATTGGCACAGCCTCAACCTCGCGCTCTTCGACGCCGTCAAGGTCGAGCACAACGTCATGTTCCTGATCCTCACCCTCATCATGCTGGTGGCGTCGCTCAACGTCGTCTCGGGCATGATCATGCTGGTGAAGGACAAGTCTCAGGACATCGCCATCCTGCGCACCATGGGCGCGTCGCGCGGCGCGATCATGCGCGTGTTCCTGATCGCGGGCGCGAGCATCGGCGTCGTCGGCACCTTGATGGGACTTCTCATAGGCGTCGTCTTCTGCCTCAACATCGACGCGATCGAGCAGTTCTTCTCCTGGGTGTTCCGGACCGACCTCTTCAGCGCCGACATCTATTTCCTGACCCATATGCCCGAGAAGATGGAAGCATTCGACCTGATCCTGGTCTGTACCATGGCGCTCAGCCTGTCGCTGCTGGCGACGCTCTACCCGTCCTGGCGCGCGGCGCGCCTCGATCCGGTGGAGGCGCTGCGCTATGAGTGAAGCCTTCAAGGACGCGGCGCTGCGCCTCGACAAGGTCGCGCGCTTCTATGCGGAAGGTGCGGGTACGCTCGAGGTCTTCCGCAACGTGAGCTTCTCGCTTCGCCAAGGCGAAGTCGTAGCCCTGGTCGGACAGTCCGGCGCCGGAAAGTCGTCGCTGCTGCACATGGCGGGGCTCCTCGAGCAGCCCTCGGGCGGCGAGGTGGTCGTCGCGGGAGCGGCGGTGTCGAAGCTCGGCGAGGCCGAACGCACCAGGCTCAGGCGCGACACCATCGGCTTCGTCTATCAGGCGCACCATCTTTTGCCCGAATTCAGCGCGCTCGAGAACGTCGTGCTGCCGCAGCTCATCGCCGGCAAGTCCGCCGCCGCGGCCGAGGCCGAGGCCAAGCGGTTGCTGGGCATCATGGGCCTGAGCGGACGGCTGACGCATCGTCCGTCGCAGCTTTCCGGCGGCGAGCAGCAGCGCGTCGCCATCGCGCGCGCGCTCGCCAACCATCCGCGCGTGCTGCTCGCCGACGAGCCGACGGGCAATCTCGATCCGCGCACCGCGGCAGGGGTGTTCGAAGCGCTGATCCAGATCGTGCGCACCGAAGGCACCGCGGCGCTGGTCGCCACCCACAATCTCGAGCTCGCCGCGCGCATGGACCGCGCGCTGATCCTGCACGAGGGCAAGCTGCTCGACGGCGGCAAGCTGGGAGCCAAGACGTGAGCGAGAAGCGCGAGCTCTGGAGCGACGTCGACCGCTATGTCGAGGACGTGCTCCTCGGCCACGACGCGGCGCTCGACCATGCGGCGACCGCGAGCCGCGCGGCAGGGCTGCCCGACATCGCGGTCGCGCCCAACCAGGGCAAGCTCTTGAACCTGATCGCGCGCATGATCGGCGCAAGGCGCATTCTGGAAGTCGGCACGCTCGGCGGCTACAGCGCGATCTGGCTGGCGCGCGCGCTGCCCGAAGGCGGCGAGCTGGTCACGCTGGAATACGATCCCAAGCACGCCGAGGTCGCGCGCGCCAACATCGCCGCCGCCGGCCTGGCCGATCGCGCCACGGTGATCACGGGCGCCGCGCTCGACACGCTGCCGACGCTGAAAGGTCCGTTCGATCTGGCCTTCATCGACGCCGACAAGAAGTCGAATCCCGACTATTTCGCCTGGGCGCTCAAGCTGTCGCGCAAGGGCGGCGTGATCGTCGTCGACAACGTCGTGCGCGAGGGGCGGGTGATCGATGCCGAAAGCCGCGACGAGAACGTGCTGGGCATCCGCCGCCTGAACGAAATGATGGCGGCCGAGACGCGCGTGTCCGCGACCGCGCTGCAGACCGTGGGCGTGAAGGGGCATGACGGGCTGGCGATCGCGCTGGTCGTGGCGGACGAGTAGCATCGTGGCGGACGAGTAGCATAGAGCCGCCGTTTCGGCCGCTGGAATAACCGTTGTTATTCCGCTATATTCAACCGGAGGTGTGGGGGCACATCGGTTGAAACCCGGGAATCCGGCGCGGCATTTGTGCCGCATGTTCATCGCTTTTGCCGGCTTCGCAGCCATGGCTCAGGCCGCGCTCGCGCTGCCGGCCAGGGCGCCGGTGTGGTCGGACCAGCTTTACCTCAACAGGATCAACGATATCGAGGCAGCCGCCACGTCGGGCTTCCTTGCCGGGGACAATGGACTGATGCTGCGCACGCTCGACAGCGGCGCGAGCTGGGGCGTTCCGCTCAAGACGCATACGACGGACAGAATCACGCTCGTCATCGCCGACACGCTGCCGTCCGGCGCCACCTGCGTAGCGGCGCAAACCGACGATGGGTTCCTCGCCACCTTCGATGACGGCGACCATTGGCGCTACTACCCGCTGAAGAAAGGGGAGAGCTTGACCACCGGGCGGTGCGCGCGGGACCAGCCCGGTACAGCATGGTTCGTGACTGCTCAAAGCGACGAGCGCCCACAAGGTCCCGCAGGGGGCGTGCGCCTGCTGATCACGGAAGACTCCGGTCAGTCCTGGAAGACGGACAGAATGATCAAGGAGTCGCCCGGTGCAATCCGCCCTCTCGACGCCAGCACGGCTTGGGCGACGCGTGGCAATGCCGTGATCAGAACGGTCAATGGTGGCCAGGATTGGACGGTCGTCGCGACTCTGCCGCTCGCTCCCGGCGAAGCTATTGGCCACAGTGTGTGGCAGGGCGGCGGCCTCGCCGTCACGACGACGAAAAACAGGCTCTTCGCGGTTTCGACGACGAGCGCGCCGCGCGCTTTGACGCCGGTTCCGGGTGATCGGTTGGTGTATGCGAAGATCATGGGCACGCAGTCGGTCGCCATCAACGGATCGGCCGAACTCTATCGGTCGCAAGACATCTATAACGGCCAGTGGCAGAAAATTCCTTATCCGGCGTTCGATGCGTCGCGCATGACGGCTTGGCCGGACGGGACGGTCATGTGGCTTACCAGCCATGGCGATGTGAAGCGGTTGGCGCCGCCCTACAAGGCGACGACGCCGGTTTTCGAGATGCCGGTGGGACTTGATGTCCAAAAGATCGTGGCCGTTCACGGCGGGCGCGGACTTGCCGCTACCGGCAGCGGCGATGTCATGTCCCTGGCGGGGCCGGACGAGGTATGGAAGACCATCCGCATCGCCGGCGGCGACGGCGTCACCGCTATTGCCATGAACGACGCCGGCATCGCGCTGGCGGGCACGAGCACAGGGCTGTTGTTCCGGTCGACCGATTTCGGCCAGACGTGGCATCCACCGGTAGCCATCCCTCAAAGCGGAGCCGTCCGGCAGATGATCCTGCTCAGGGACGGCAGCGCTCTGGCCGATGTCGGAATCGGAAACGATCCCATCAGGACATATTCGCTCTTCCATCTGGATGCTGATGGCCAGTCCTGGCAGCAGTTGATGATGTCCAGTGGCGACTTCGTCGTCTTGGCCGAGCGCGACGGCATGGCCACGGCGTTGCGCGCGGACGGTACGGTTCTGGCCGCGGATCCGTCTCTGGCGCAGTGGCGGACGCTATCGAACGACATCGCGGTCGCGCTGCGTGGCCAAGACGAGGTTCATCTTAACATTCTGAGCTGGCTCGACGCAAAGACGGGGTTGGTGGCCGGAAACAACGGCCTCCTGTTCAAGACGGTGAACGGCGGGATCAATTGGAAGCAAATCGAGCTGGAAGGCTCCAAGACCGACATAGACTACGTGCATTGCCTCGACGTGCAGAACTGCGTGCTCCACGGCACCTATGATGAAAACGACGAAACCGGTAACAGGTATCTCACCTCGAGCGACGGCGGAGAGACCTGGACCGCGCAGCGGGTGCCGGTCAGGGCAGACTGGAACGCCACATCCATCGCATCGGACGGCACCGGGCTGATCGCCACCTCGGGAGGATACATCGTCACCAAAAGCCTCGCACAGGCCCCCGAGCTCAAGCCATCCGTCACGCAATCGACGCTCGGCACGCTCGAGTTCCGGCTCGCGGTTCCTCCACCCGGCGTCTTGATGCCGTCCGACGTCTCAACCGTCACGGTGCTGGTGCGCTACAACGGCAAGGGCGATTGGTTCCAGGTCCCCATAGATAAGAAGGCGCTCAGCCAGACCGGAAAGGCACTGGCGTTCGAAATGCGGCCTGGCGATCTCTCGCCGTCCCCAATGCGAGGAACTCGTTTGGATCTGCGCCTGGTCGTCAATTCCGTTTCCGGCGTCACCACGACGATGGCTCTCCCCCCCGAAGTCTATCTGTCGTGGCTGGCGCGCTATCACCCGGTGATCGTCACCGCAGAAATATTCGTCCTCACGATCGCCGGCGTGCTGGCATGCTTCCTGGCGGCGCTGTATCTCGCCCCGCTGTTCCTGTTGCGCATCGCCCGCTATCAGGATCAGATCGCGGACGCGATCGGCACGCTCGGTCCCATCGCGCTCGGACCGTGGCTGCGCCAACTCCTGCTGGGCGCTCCGATCCGCTGGATGGCGACCAGGGATCGCGCCGTGGCGGTCTGGGCCGCGAGCTACAGGGCCGGCGAGGTCCAATTCAAGGATCTGAGCGACGATCTTCTGGAGCGCTTTCTCGACAATCCCGTGGTCATGGACGCCTGGGTGGCGCGGCATCTCGTCGGCTGCAGGCGCCATATCGAGCGCGTGCGCGCGGCGCTCGGGGCCGCGGTCTACGTTCCCATGTCGGTCGCCGCTACGCGGCACGACGGCGAGGAGGTGACCGTCCCCACACCCACGGCAAAGGCCGTGCGCGAATTGGTGGGCAGCAGCCGCGCGGTTCTGGGGATCATCGGCGAAGGGGGCATGGGAAAGACGACCCTGGCCTGCCAGATCGCAACCTGGTTCATGCGCGAGGAGCCGGAAGAACGCATCCTGGAATCCGCAACGGCGCTGGTCGGCTTCCTGAGCGGCAACGTGGACGACCTAGTCGGAGCGCTTCGCGACAACCTCGCCAAGGCCTTTCCCGACGACGATCCGCTGGCGCGAGATCCGCGCGTGCTCAAGGCCGCGTTGCAGAGCCAGCGGCTGGTGCTGATTTTCGACGGTCTTTCGGAGGCGTCGCCGCAGACGCAAGAAAGGATCGAAAACGTCTTCGGCGAATTTTCGCGGCTTGTCCTTGTCATCACCTCGCGCCAGCCCTATCCGCACATCGTCGATCAATGGAGCGAGTTCCGGCCGCAGCAGATCACCACCAAGAGCGTCAATCGCTTCGTGTCGCAGTATGTCTATCGCAGCGGCATCCAGGACGCCGATCCGGCAAAGGAGCTCGCCGTGTCGGCGAAGCTCATGTCGTTGATAGAGCGCCGGCCGTCGGACGCCGCGCTGCCGCCCGTTTTCGTCACGCTGTTCATCAAAGAAGCGTTTCGCGTCGACGAGTTGGAGGACCAGGAAGCCGACCGGCCGCCCACGATTTCGGCGACGGTGCAGCGCTACGTGCGCACGCTCAAGCCCGGCGGTGTTCTGAACCAGACGTCGGGCGAGCAGGTCGTGAGAATCGCCACTGCTTTGGCGCGCCTCTCGCTGGGATCCAACTTCGTGCCGACGGAGTTCGATCGCACCGCCGCTGCCGAGGGACTGGCGCCGCTCAAATATGGCGCCGACGAGGCGGACAAGGTTGTCGAAGCCCTGCTGGAGGCCAATCTGCTGATCGGCCGTTTGACCGGCGCCGGTGCGCTGCTTCGCTTCCAGTTGGATCCCGTTGCCGAATATCTGGTGGCTGCATACACGGTTCGCACGCTCGGCGGGAATTTCGACGAATGGCGCAAGCATGTCGCAGGCCTCGCGGGCGACGGCGGAAGAAGCAAGGCCGGCGGTTATCTCGCGGCGCTGCGCGAAACTTTGATCACGGCCGAGGGCCGCCCCGATCAGATCGTGGCGCTGTTCGACGAGGTCGCGCCCCGGCCGGCGCAGGCAAAACCGCCCGTCCAACCCGCTTTTGTTGTTCCGTAAACGGAACATCGGGAACCGATTGCGCGCTGGGCGGTTTCCGGTGCATGGCCGCTTACCACGCGCACCACGTCCACTTCGCCCAAGGATTGCCGCGGCTGTCCGCGCGGCAACGGTTGTGGCTGAAAGATGGCGCTTCGGGCGTCGCGCTTGTAATCTTCATCGCCAGCGTTTTCGCCGTCTTTTAGCCGCTGATCTTGCGCCCCGTCGTCTTGGCCTTGAGCGTTCCTTCCCGATTGCGCAGCGCTTCGGCATAGTCTGGCTGGATGCGCAGCGCCGCATCGTAATCGGCGATCGCCTGGTCGAACTTGCTGGTGGCGGCATAGCAGTTGCCGCGGTTGTTGTAGGCGCGCGGATCGTTCGGCGCGAGCGCGATGGCCGCGGTGTAGTCGTCGATCGCGCGCGCGAACTGCTTCAGGGAATAATACGCCGCGCCGCGGTTGAGCCTCAGGGCGGCGTCGGCCGGCGCGATCGCGAGCGCCTGGGTGTATTCGTCGATTGCCTTTTCATAGGCGCGCGCGGCGAGGTCGGCATCGCCCAGCCGCCGGAAGACGCCCGCGTCGTTCGGATGCGCGGCGAGCAACGCGTCGTAATCGGCTTTCGCAAGGTCGGCCTTGCCCAGCCTGGTATAGGCGTCGGCGCGGCTCTTGAGCGCGTCCGCGTCGCCGGGGCGCAGTTTGAGCAGCGCGGTGAAGTCGTCGGCCGCGGAGGCATATCTGGCCGAGGCCATATAGGCGTTGGCGCGGTTGGAATAGGCGGTCGCGTAGTCGGGCTTCAGCCGGATCGCCTCGCT
The DNA here is from genome assembly GCA_019247845.1 of Alphaproteobacteria bacterium. GTDB lineage: Bacteria > Pseudomonadota > Alphaproteobacteria > Micropepsales > Micropepsaceae > Rhizomicrobium. The sequence goes on from JAFBAL010000046.1 coordinate 44,414, forward strand.
CAAGTCCGCGATGGCCGCGTCGAGGCGGTGCGCCTGGATGTTGGCGAGCGCATGCGCGACCTGTGCCGTGGGATCGTTGGGCATGGTCTTCAGCGCGGCGTCCAGATCGGCGAAGCCGCCATCCGTATCGCCCGCGGCGAGGCGCATGTTGCCGCGCAGGCTGAGCGCGTTGCCGTAGCCCGGCTGGATCTCGATCGCCTTGCCGGCGTCGGCCACCGCCTTGGCCGTGTCGCCCTTGCCGCGCCACGCGCCGGCACGGTCGTAATAGGCCGTCGCCAGGTCGGGACCCTGCAGTTCGTCGGACTGAATGGCCGCGGTGAAGAACGCGATGGCGTCGTCCAGCTTGCCGGCAGTGGCGGCCTGGACGCCGGCATTGACGGCCTTGCGGGCATCGGCGGCGCCATCGGCCAAGCTGGGCCCGGCCAGCAGGAGCGTGACGAGGGCGAAAGCGAGCTTTCTCATGGGCCGGAACGCTAGAGGAGGGCGGGCGGCCTGGGTATTCACACTCCCGTGGGCGTGATCCTGGTTTGTTCTTGACAGAACGATACGAGAACAAATATCGTTCAGCCTTCCGATGGAGGTGGACATGGTCTGGTTGAAAGATGCGGTGGCCGGGATCGGCCTGGTGTTTTTCGTGGCGTCGTCCTTCGCGCTGAGCGCGGCAGCTCAGGCGATGTTCGCCGGCTGACGCATGGGCTGTGGATGAACGGCGGCCGGCTCTCGCGCGGCGAGGTGCGCGCGCGATACTGGCAGCTCTGATCTCGAATCGAGGCGTCGATGGTGGACCGCAAACGGGCGGGCTTTGTGCATTTGCGGGTGAAGAGCGCCTATTCGCTGCTCGAAGGCGCGCTCCGCGCCAAGGAGCTCGCCAAGCTGGCGCAGGACTTCGCGATGCCGGCGGTCGCGATCACCGACGTCAACAACCTCTTCGGCACCTATGAGATCAGCGACGCGCTCGCCAAGGCGGGCGTCCAGCCCATCGTGGGCTGCCTGCTGTCGGTAGAGCTGGAAGAGGGCGCCGCGCCTGTTTCGCTGGGCACCCGCCGCAAGCCGCCCGCGCTGGCACTGCTGGTCAAGAACGACACGGGCTACCGCAACCTCACCAAGCTTTTGAGCGCGGCCTATCTCGGTGCCGAGCCGGGCGACTTCCCGCATGTGAAGCGCGCGATGCTGGCGGCGCATAGCGAGGGGCTGATCGCGCTGACCGGCGGGCCGGGCGGGCCGCTGAACCGGCTGATCGTGGACGGCCAGCCCGAGGCGGCGACGGCGCTGCTCGACGCGCTGGCGGCGATGTTCCCGCAGCACCTCTACATCGAGCTCCAGCGCCACGGTTTGGCCGAAGAGCGCGCGGCCGAGGACAGGCTGGTCGAGCTTGCCTACGGCCGGGGCCTGCCGCTGGTCGCGACCAACGACGTGCATTTCGGGCATGATAGCATGTACGAGGCGCATGACGCGCTGCTCTGCATCGCGGACGCGACCTTCGTGGGGCAGGAGGACCGCCGGCGGCTGACGCGCGAGCACCGCTTCAAGTCGCCGGCCGAGATGGCGGCACAGTTCGCCGACCTGCCCGAGGCGCTCGACAACACGATCGAGATCGCGCGGCGCTGCGCCTTCCGGCCCAAGAAGCGCAATCCGATCCTGCCGCAGTTCATTCCCGAATCCGGCCGCACGCCGGAAGCTGAGATGCGCGCGCTGGCGGAAGAGGGTCTGGCCGCCAAGCTCGCCCAGCACGGCCGCCATGCCGAGGACCAGGTCTATACCGACCGGCTGAATTACGAGCTCGGCGTCATCGAGACGATGGGCTTCGCGGGCTACTTCCTGATCGTCTCGGACTTCATGAAATGGACGCGGGCGCAAGGCATTCCCGTGGGCTGCCGCGGCTCGGGCGCGACCTCGCTGGTGGCCTGGGCGCTCGACATTACCAATCTCGATCCGATCCGGTTCGGGTTGCTGTTCGAGCGCTTCTTGAATCCGGAGCGTATCTCGATGCCGGACTTCGATATCGACTTCTGCCAGGAGCGGCGCGACGAGGTCGTGCGTTACGTGCGCGACAAATACGGCGCCGACCGCGTCGCGCACATCATCGCGCTCGGCTCGCTGCAGGCGCGCGCCGCGGTGCGCGACACCGGCCGCGTGCTGCAGATGCCGCTGGGTCTCGTCGACCGCATCGCCAAGCTCGTGCCCAATCCCATCGGCGGCAAGACGGTGACCTTGAAGGAGGCGGTGGAAAGCGAGCCGCGCCTGCAGCAGATCGCCGAGGCCGAGCCGGTCGCCGAGAAGCTGTTCTCCATCGTCGAGAAGATCGAGGGCCTCTACCGCCACGCTTCCACCCATCCGGCGGGCGTGGTGATCGGCGACAAGCCGCTGGACGAAATTCTTCCGCTCTACCGCGATCCGCGCTCCGAGATGCCGGTGACGCAGTTCGACTACGAGGACGCGGAGAAGGCGGGCCTCGTCAAGTTCGACTTCCTTGGCTTGAAGACGCTTACCGTCATCGCCAAGGCGGAAGAGCTGCTCAGGAAGCGCGGCATCGAGATCGACGCGCAGAGCATCGACTTCGAAGACCGCCTGACCTACGAGATGCTGTCGCGCGGCGAGAGCGTCGGCGTGTTCCAGCTGGAAGGCCAGGGCATGCGCGATCTCCTGCGGCGCATGAAGCCCGACCGCATCCACGACCTCATCGCGCTCGTGGCGCTCTACCGCCCGGGCCCGATGGACTCGATCCCCAAATACATCGCGGTCAAGAACGGCAAGGAGCCGCCGGAATATCTCCATCCCGCGCTCGAGCCGATCCTGAAGGAGACCTTCGGCGTCATGACGTACCAGGAGGACGTCATGAACATCGCCCGCGTGCTGGGCGGCTATTCGCTCGGCGGCGCCGACCTGTTGCGCCGCGCGATGGGCAAGAAGATCAAGTCCGAGATGGACGTGCATCGCGAGCGCTTCGTCACCGGCGCGAAGAAGAACGGCGTCACCGAGGACGTCGCCGAGCAGATCTTCGAGCAGGCGGCGAAGTTCGCGGGCTACGGCTTCAACAAGGGCCACGCCGCGGCCTATGCCCAGGTCGCCTATCAGACGGCCTATTTGAAGGCCAATTATCCGGTCGAGTTCCTGGCCGCCTCGATGACGCTGGATATCGGCAATACCGACCGCCTCAACATCTTCCGGCAGGAGGCGCAGCGGCTGAACGTCAAGGTGCTGCAGCCCGACATCAACCGTTCGGACGCGCCGTTTGCCTGCGACGCTTCCAAGAGCGAGATCTATTACGCGCTCGCCGCGGTCAAGGGCGTCGGCCGCCAGGCGATGGATCACGTCGTGGCCGAGCGCCTCGAGAACGGCCCGTTCCGCTCTCCGGCCGATTTCGCGCGCCGCGTCGATCCCAAGCTCGTCAACAAGCGCGCCTTCGAGAGCCTGGCGCGCGCCGGCGCCTTCGACGGCCTCAATCCCAACCGCCGGCAGATGGTCGAGTCCTCCGACATCCTGCTCTCCAGCGCCCAGCGCAACGCGCGCGAGCGCGAGAGCGGGCAGACGACGCTGTTCGGCGGCGCCTCCGAGGCCAAGGAAGAGGTCCGGTTGGCGCAGACCGTGGATTGGCCGACCCACGAGCGCTTGAGCGAGGAGTTCAGCGCCATGGGCTTCTATCTCTCCGGCCATCCGCTCGATTCCTATGCCGCGGCGCTGAAGCGGCTGGGGGCGGTGAGCTTCGCCTCGCTGCTCGAGGACCGCCGCCGCTCGGGCTTCAAAGCCGTGCTCGCCGGCACCATGATCAAGAAGCACGAACGGCGCAGCCGCAACGACCAGTCCTATGCCTTCGTGTCGTTCTCCGATGCCAGCGGCATGTTCGAGGTGATGCTGTTCCCCGAGGTGCTCGCGGCTTCGCGCCCGCTGCTCGAGGCGGGCAAGTCGGTGCTCGTCACCTGCAGCGCCGAATGGGACGGTGACGACCTCAAGCTGCGCGCCGCCTCGATCGCCGATCTCGATTCCGCAGCCGCCCAGGCGGGCGAGGGCCTGCGCATCCATATCGACAGCGAAGCGGCGCTCGGCCCCATCGCAGCCCAGCTCAAGGCGGCCGGCAAAGGCCTCGTCACCCTGGTCGTGCCCGGCGCCGCGGGCGAAGAGGTCGAGATCGCGCTCCCCAAGCGCCATCTCGTCTCCACCGCGCTCAAGAACGCGATCAAGACGATGCCCGGCGTCGCGATGGTGGAGTCGGTTTAGCGCACCGCCTTCGCGATCCTGACGAGACCTTCGCGCAGCCGCTCCTGGTCCTGCGCGAAGCAGATGCGGATATAGGAATCGCTCTCGGGATCGCCCGGCGCGAAGGCCGAGCCGGGGGCCACGCCGACGCGGGCGCGCAGCAGAAGCTCTTCCGAGAAGGCCAGGCTGTTCGTCATGCCGTCGATCTTGAGGAAGCCGTAGAACGCGCCTTCGGGCCGCATCCAGCGCACGCGGTTCTGGCCGTCGATGAAGGCCTGCACCACGTCGCGGCCCCTGCGGCAGCGTTCGAGCATTTCGGCGCGGAACGCGTCGCCCTCGGGCGAGAGCGCGGCGATGGCGCCGTATTGCGCGAAGCTCGTAGGCCCCGTGTTGTTGGCGATGGTGATCACCTTCATCGCGGAGTCGAGGCTCCTGGGATGCACCAGCCAGCCGATGCGCCAGCCCGTCATCGCCCAGGGTTTGGAGAACGAGTTGATCACGAACAGGTTGTCGTTCTCTTCCGCGATCTGAAGGAAGGACGGCGCGTGCTTCGAGCCGTCGAACACCAAGGTGCCATAGACCTCGTCGGCGATGATGGCGATGTCGCGACGGCGCGCGAAGTCGAGCAGGGCGCGCTGCTCGTCGGCGGTCATCACCCAGCCCGTCGGATTGCCCGGCGAGCAGACGAAGATCGCCTTGGTGCGCGCGTCGCATTGCGCGAACAGCCGCTCGAGGTCGAGGTGCCAGCGCCCGGCGCTCCAATCCTCGGCGAGGCGCGCGAAGCGGACCTCGGCGCCGACCACGGTCGCGGCCTCGAAGGCGCTCGGCCAGATCGGCGAGACGATGACGACGTTGTCGCCGGTCTCGACCAGGCATTGCAGCGCGGTGACGATGGCGAGTGTCGCCGCACCCGGGATCGAGATGCGCTCCACCGCGATGTCGGCGCCGACGGTGCGCTTGTGGAAGTCGCTCAGGGCCTGGCGCAGGGGCAGAATGCCGCGCTGGCCGCTATAGAAGGTCTTGCCGTCGTCCAGCGCCCGCTTGGCGGCGTCTGAGATGAACTTGGGCGTGACCAGGTCGCTCTCGCCGAACCACAGCGGGATGATGTCCGGATCGCCCAGGCCCAGCCCCGCCACCTGGGCGATACCGTTGACGTCGAGGTTCTGGACCGTGCGGCGGATGGGGCTCATGCACCCGGGTTAGCACACCTTTTTGGGGCCTGAAAACCGCTCAAATGCAGGGCAGGATTGCAGGGATTGCCCGGGCCGGCGCCTGCGGTTTTGTCGAGGCCGGTCCACGGGTTGCCAATCCCGCCCCCACCCCCTATAAGCCGCGCCATCTCGCACGCGCGGGTGGGTTTCGAGAGGGTGTTCCTCACGTCCCCGTCCGGTGGCTTCTCAGGAAGTTAGCCCGCGCGTCTGGCCAACCGGTAAAGGAGACTGCCCCAATGGCTCTGCCAGATTTCACCATGCGTCAGCTGCTCGAATCGGGCGCGCATTTCGGCCATCGCACCCAGCGCTGGAACCCGAAGATGGCGCCCTACATCTACGGCGCGCGCAACGACATCCACATCATCGACCTGACCCAGACCGTGCCGCTGCTGCACCAGGCGCTCGTAGCGCTGCGCGACATCGCGGCCGGCGGCGGGCGCATCCTCTTCGTCGGCACCAAGCGCCAGGCGCAGGAGCCGGTCGCCGGCGCCGCCAAGCGCTGCGCGCAGTACTACATGAACCAGCGCTGGCTCGGCGGCACGCTGACCAACTGGCAGACGATCTCGAACTCGATCAAGCGCATGCGCGGCATCGAGGAGACCTTGGAGTCCGCGCAGAGCTCGGGCCTCAAGAAGAAGGAGCTGCTCGGCCTGCTGCGCGAGCGCGACAAGCTCGAGCGTTCGCTCGGCGGCATCCGCGACATGGGCGGCCTGCCCAACATGCTGTTCGTGATCGACACCAACAAGGAAGCGATCGCGATCTCGGAAGCGCAGAAGCTCGGCATCCCGGTCACCGCGATCCTGGATTCGAACAGCAACCCCGACGGCATCGCCTATCCGATCCCGGGCAACGATGACTCGGCTCGCGCGTTGGTCATGTATTGCGACCTCGCTGCGCGCGCGATCCTGGACGGCCTCAGCCAGAGCCAGACCGCGCACGACATCGACACCGGCGAGGCCGAGGAGATCGTGGACACGGGTCCGTCGGCGGAAGCGGCGGGCGGCGGCGAGGTCCAGGCGAGCGCGTAAATCGCGAGCGCCCGGCCTCAAGCCTCATTTCAATTTCGGAGACGTAAGATGTCGAACATCACCGCGAGCATGGTGAAGGACCTGCGCGACAAGACCGGCGCCGGCATGATGGACTGCAAGGCGGCGCTGGCCGAGACGGCCGGCGACATGGAAGCCGCCATCGACTGGCTGCGCAAGAAGGGCCTGTCCAAGGCCGCCAAGAAGGCCGGCCGCGTCGCCGCGGAAGGCCTGGTCGGCGTCGCGGCGCAGGACAATGTCGGCGCGCTGGTCGAGGTCAACGCCGAGACCGACTTCGTCGCGCGCAACGACGAGTTCAAGATCTTCGTGAAGGACGCCGCCGACGCCGCGCTGAAGGCCGAGGGCGACCTGGAAAAGCTTCTCGCCCATCCGGCGGCGGAAGGCTCGATGAAGGACCGCCTGACCGCGCTCGTCGCCAAGATCGGCGAGAACATGAGCGTGCGCCGTGCCGTGATGCTCGGCGTCGAAGAAGGCGTGGTTGCGACTTATGTGCACAATGCCGCGTCGCCCGAGCTCGGCAAGATCGGCGTGCTGGTCGCGCTCAAGTCGTCGGCCGACAAGGCGAAGCTCGCAGCGCTCGGCAAGCAGATCGCGATGCATGTCGCCGCCGCCGCCCCTCTGGCGCTGACGCCCGAGCACCTGCCCAAAGAGGTCGTCGACCGCGAGCGTACGGTCCAGGCCGATATCGCGCGCCAGTCCGGCAAGCCCGAGAACGTCATCGAGAAGATGCTCGAAGGCCGCATGCGCAAGTTCTACGAGGAATCGGTGCTGCTCTCGCAGACCTTCGTCATCGACGGCGAGACCCAGATCTCCAAGGTGATCGAGAAGGCGTCGAAGGACTTTGGCAGCCCGGTCGCGATCGAGGGCTTCGTCCGCTTCCAGGTGGGCGAGGGCATCGAGAAGGCCGACAGCGACTTCGCCGACGAAGTCAGTAAGATGGCGGGGAACTGACTCTAGGATTCGTCGATGCCAGACCAGCCCAAATACGCCCGGGTCCTGCTCAAGGTCTCCGGCGAAGCGTTGATGGGCGACACGTCCTACGGCATCGATCTCGGCACCGTCGAGCGCATCGCCGACGACGTGAAGCTGGCGGTCGATGCCGGCAAGCAGATCTGCATGGTGATCGGCGGCGGGAACATCTTCCGTGGGCTCTCCGCCGCCGCCAAGGGCATCGAGCGGGCGACCGCCGACTACATGGGCATGCTGGCCACGGTGATGAACGCGCTCGCCATGCAGGCGGCGCTGGAGCGCATCGACGTCCCCTGCCGGGTGCAGTCGGCCATCCCCATGGCCTCGGTCTGCGAGCCGTATATCCGCCGGGTCGCCATCCGCCATATGGAGAAGGGCCGGGTGGTGATCTTCGCCGCGGGCACCGGCAATCCGTTCTTCACCACCGACACCGCGGCAGCGCTGCGCGCGGCCGAGATGGGCTGCGACGCGCTGCTCAAGGGCACCCAAGTTGACGGCGTCTACAGCGCCGACCCGAAAAAGGTGCCCGACGCCGAACGTTTCGAATCGTTAAGCTATCACGAGGTCTTATCGCGCGATCTTCAGGTGATGGATGCCTCGGCCATCAGCCTTTCGCGTGAAAACCGCATCCCGATCCTGGTATTCTCGATCCACGACCGGGGAGCGCTGGCGGCAGTGCTGCGAGGCGAGGGCCGTGCGACGATTATTGGTGGTTAGGGCATCGGCGGCTGATCCGGCTTTCCAAGAGGACGACATGGCAGATACCTATAGCAAGGACGAGCTGAACCGGCGCATGAACGGCGCGGTGACGACGCTCAAGCAGGAGTTCTCGGGCCTGCGCACCGGCCGCGCCAGCCCGGCGCTGCTCGACCCCGTGGTGGTCGATGCCTATGGCCAGCAGATGTCGATCAACCAGGTCGGGACCATCTCGACGCCCGAGCCGCGCATGCTCACCGTCCAGGTCTGGGACAAGGGTCTGGCCAAGGCGGTGGACAAGGCGATCCGCGACGCCGGCCTCGGCCTCAATCCGCAGATGGACGGCCAGCTTTTGCGAATCCCGATCCCCGAGCTCAACGCCGAGCGCCGCAAGGAGCTCGCCAAGCTTGCCGCCAAATACGCCGAACAGGCGCGCGTCGCGGTGCGCAACGTCCGGCGCGACGGCATGGAGCTCCTGAAAAAGCTCGAAAAGGACCACAAGATCGGCCAGGACGAGCATCATTCCAAGGGCGACGAATTGCAGAAGCTGACCGACGCCCACATAAAAGAGATCGACCAGGCGCTCCACGGCAAGGAGCAGGAAATCACCCAGGTGTAGACTGAGTTGTAGACCGGGAACCAATGGACCGGGAGCCAGGAGTACAGGTTGACCAAAGCCGCAATGCCCGACGCCCAAGGCCTTCCACGCCACGTCGCCATCATCATGGACGGCAACGGACGCTGGGCGCGCAAGCGTCACCTGCCCAGGCAGGCGGGGCACGTGGCGGGCGTGGCCGCGGTGCGCGAGGTGGTGCGTACCGCGACCGATGCGGGGCTTCAGAACCTGACCCTCTATGCCTTCAGCTCCGAGAACTGGAAGCGGCCGCCGACCGAGGTGGGCGCATTGATGGGCCTGTTCCGGCTCTATTTCAGGAACGACATCGACGAGATCGTGGCGCGCAACGTCCGTGTACGCATCATCGGCAACCGCTCGCGCGTGGCCGGCGACATCCGCGAGATGATCGAAGAGATGGAGAAGCGCACCGTCGCGGGTACCGGCCTGAACCTCACCTTCGCCTTCGACTATGGCGGTCAGGAAGAGATCGCCGCTGCCGCGCGCGAGCTCGCCCGCGCCGCAAAGGAAGGACGCTTGGATCCCGAGACCATCACGCCGGAGCTGTTCGCCACGCGGCTCTTCACCAGCGGGCTGCCCGAGCCCGACCTCGTCATCCGCACCAGCGGCGAGCGGCGGATGAGCAACTTCCTGCTCTGGCAGTCGGCTTACGCGGAGCTGCTTTTCGTCGATACGCTATGGCCCGATTTCTCGCCGGAGAAGTTCCTCGAGGCGCTCGGTCAGTTCGCCCATCGCGAGCGTCGTTTCGGCTCGCTGCCGGAAGCCGTCGCGTGAGCGCGCGCACCGCTCCGATGAAGGCGCATCGCGAGGTGAGGCCGCTGTCGCATTGGATCGCGCGTCCGCTGTTCGGCGTGCTGCTGGCGGCGCTGGCGGTCGAGGCCGATTTCGGCGGGCCTGAGTATTTCGCGCTGTTCATCGGCGCCGGCGCGGCGCTGGGCGTGCGCGAGTGGCACCGCATGGTGGCGAGCGGCCCGCGCCTGTCCGAAACCTTGCTCTCGGGGGCCACCGTGCTTGCGGCTTTGGCGGTCGTGACCCTGTGGCCGGGAGCCTGGTACGCCTGGGCGATCATCGGCCTCGGCGCGACGCTGGTCGTGGTGCTGGCGGCGCTGCGCGGACACAGCGCGTTCTGGCAGGGCCTTGGCGCCGTCTATATCGGTGTGCCTGCCGTGGCGCTGGTGATGAGCCGCGCGCTCCCCGTCAACGGGGCGTTCCTGATCATCGGCTTGTTTCTCGCGGTCTGGGCGACCGATACGGGCGCGCTCGTCGCGGGCAAACTGATCGGCGGCCCCAAGCTCGCGCCCGTGCTTTCGCCCAACAAGACCTGGTCGGGCACCCTGGGCGGCATCGCCGCGGCGGCCGCGGTCGAAGCCGTGTACGTGGGATTGCTCGGCGGAACCGCCTGGCGCGCGGCGGTCTACGGGGCGGGACTCGCGATCGTGGCGCATGCGGGCGACCTCTTCGAATCCCTCGTCAAGCGGCGGTTCCACCGCAAGGACAGCGGCACGATGATTCCCGGACATGGCGGCGTGCTCGACCGCATCGACTCCATGCTGGCTGCGGCGCTGGGCGTCGCGGTGATGGTGCTCGTCTTCCACGCCGATCCCTTGTTCGGAGCGCGGCCATGAGCGCGCTCGCCGCCAAGCGCCATATCGGCGCGCTGCCGGATCTTTCGCCGATCCTGGCGCGCAGCGTGACCGTTCTGGGTTCCACCGGGTCCATCGGCGTCAGCACGCTCAGCGTCATCGCCCATGCGCGCGAGATTTACGGCGCCGATGCGCTTCCGGTCGAAGCGCTGACCGCGGGTTCAAACGTCGACGTGCTGATCGAGCAGGCGAGGGCGATCCGTCCCAAGCTCGCGGTGATCGCCGACGAGACGCAGCTCGCGCGGCTGAAGGACGGCCTCGCCGGCACCGGCATCGAGGCGGGCGCCGGCCGCGTCGCGGTAATCGATGCCGCCGCACGGCCATCCGACACGGTCATGGTCGCGATCATGGGCGCGGCCGCGATCGAGCCCGCGCTCGCGGCCATCGCGCGCGGCGTGACGGTGGCGCTGGCGAACAAGGAATGCGTGGTCGCGGCGGGCGGAGTGTTCCGCGCCGCCATCGAAGCTTCGGGCGCCTCGGTCCTCCCCGTCGATTCCGAGCACAATGCGGTGTTCCAAGTCCTGGGCGGCGGCGACGCCAGCGAGGTCGAGCGCGTCACGCTCACCGCCTCGGGCGGGCCGTTCCGCGAATGGACGCTCGAGCAGATGCGCGTCGCCACGCCGAAACAGGCGGTGGCCCATCCCAACTGGTCCATGGGCGCCAAGATCTCGGTCGACAGCGCCAGCCTGATGAACAAGGGCCTCGAGCTGATCGAAGCGCATTTCCTCTTCGCGGTGCCGCCCGAGAAGCTCGCGGTGCTGGTGCATCCGCAATCCATCGTGCACTGCCTGGTGACCTATGGGGACGGCTCGACGCTAGCCCATCTCTCCGCGCCCGACATGCGCACGCCCATCGCCTATGCACTCGCCTGGCCCCGGCGCATCGCCTCGCCGTCGCGCCAGCTCGATCTGGCAGCGGCCGGCCAGCTTACCTTCCAGGCGCCGGACCACGACCGCTTCCGCTGCCTGGGACTGGCGCTCGACAGCATGGGCAAGGGCGGGCTCGCGCCCACCGTGCTGAACGCGGCGAACGAGATCGCGGTCGATGCCTACTTGAACGAGCGCATCGGCTTTCTAGATATCCCCCTTGTGGTCGAAGAGACGCTCAACGCCGCTGAGCGCGCCAATGCGCAAGCCCAGACGCTCGACGGCGTTCTCGCCGCCGATGCGCGGGCGAGGTCGCAGGCCGGCGAGATCTGCGCGCGGCTCGCATGAGAGAGGTTGAACCATGATCCTGGCGGCGTGGGACATTCTGGCGCATTGGGTGCTGCCGTTCCTGTTCGTGATCACGGCGGTCGTGTTCTTCCACGAGCTCGGCCACTACTCCGTGGCGCGATTGTTCGGCGTGCGCGTCGAGACCTTCTCGCTCGGCTTCGGCCGCGAGATCGTCGGACGCACCGACAAGCACGGCACGCGCTGGAAGATCGGCTGGCTGCCCGTCGGCGGCTATGTGAAGTTCTTCGGCGATGCCGACGCCGCCAGCCAGCCCGACCGCGAGGCGGCCGAGACGATGACCGTCGCCGAACGCAAGGTATCGCTGCAGCACAAACCCCTCTGGCAACGTTCGCTGGTCGTCGCGGCGGGACCTTTCGCGAATTTCATCCTGGCGATCGCGATCTTCATGCTGACCCTGATGCTGGTCGGCCGCGTGGTCATACCGCCGGTCATCGGCACGGTGGCGCATGGCAGTCCCGCCGAGGCCGCCGGCATCCGGACCGGCGACGTGGTGCGCGACATCGAGGGCACCTCCATCCACGAGTTCGGCCAGCTACCGGAGATTGTCTCGACCAGCGCGGGCCAGGAGCTCGCCATCACGCTCCAGCGCGGCGAGCGTCAGTATACGGTGCATGTGATGCCCCGGAACACGAACCGCACCGTCCTGGGCAGCTCGGAAACCATCCCCATCCTGGGCGTGACCAGTTCCGCCAAGGTAAAGCCGGCCGTGGTCCGCTACGGCCCCGTCGAGGCTTTCGGCGAATCGCTGAGCGAGACCTGGGCCATCATCGCCGGCACCTTCAAGGGCTTTAAGCAACTGATCCTGGGCCGGACCGACAGCCGCCAGCTCCACGGCACGGTCAGCATCGTCGTGATGACTAAGAATATTGCGGAATTCGGCTTCCTTGCGCTTGTCCAACTGATAGCTCTCCTATCCGTAAGCATCGGCCTGATAAACCTTTTTCCGATTCCGGTGCTCGACGGGGGCCATCTTCTGTACTATGGATGCGAAGCTGTTCTGGGGCGGCCGCTCGGTGAGCGAGCCCAGGAAGTCGGATTTCGGTTTGGGTTGGCGTTGGTCCTGGGGTTAATGATCTTCTCCTTCTGGAACGACCTGGCCCATCACCTGAATCTTTTCTGAACCATAGGTTTGCCGCGCGTGCGCCGCGCGCGTGCCTCAAGAGACGAGTGGATGAGCTTGAACGCCCTGTTCGCCAGAGTGACGCGCACGGCTTCGGTCGTCCTGATCCTCGCTTTGTCCTGCGCCGCTTCGACCGACGCGCAGACCACCGCCGGCCCGTCGCCGAAGCTCGGCGCTCCCGGCGCGGATGCGACCCCGGCGCCGCCGCCCGCGCCGCCCATCCAGCATATCGTCGTCAAGGGCACGCAGCGCATCGAATCGGCGACCGTGCTCTCCTACATCTCGCTGCGCGAAGGCGATCCGTACACGGCGCAAGCCGGCGACCGCGCGCTCAAGGCGCTGTTCGGCACCGGCCTGTTCTCGGACGTCAAGGTCCGCTGGGAAGCCGCGACCGGGACCCTCAACGTCACCGTCGTCGAGAGCCCGATCATCAACCAGATCGACTACGAGGGTAACAGCAAGGTCTCGACCAAGGACCTCGAGAAGGAAGTCCAGCTCAAGCCGCGCATGGTGTTCACCCGCACCAAGGTGCAGAGCGACGTCCAGCGCATCATCGAGGTCTATCGCCGCAACGGCAAGTTCGGCGCCACCGTCGATCCGCAGATCATCCAGCGGCCGCAGAACCGCGTCGACCTGATCTTCTCGATCCACGAAGGTCCGACCACCGGGGTGGCACGCATCAACTTCATCGGCAACAAGGTCTTCGACGACGACACCCTGCGCGAGCAGATCGCGACCGAGGAGTCGAGCTGGTGGCGCATCCTGGCCAGCAACGACAACTACGACCCCGACCGGCTGACCTTCGACCGCGAGCAGCTGCGCCGCTTCTACATCAGCCACGGCTATGCCGACTTCCACGTCGTCTCGGCGGTGGCCGAGCTGACGCCGTCGCGCGACAGCTTCTACGTCACCTTCACCGTCGACGAGGGCCAGCAATACCATTTCGGCAAGATCGAGATCGATTCCAGCATCAAGGAGCTGGACCCGCTGGCGCTTCGTCCGCTGATCAAGATCCAGACCGGCGACCTCTACAACGGCGAGCTCATCCAGAAGGCCATCGACACGCTCACCAACGCCGCCGGCACGCGCGGTTACGCCTTCGCCGAGGTTCACCCGCGCGTCGGCCGCGACCACGACAAGCGCACGATCGACCTGGTCATGAAGATCGACCAGGGCCCGCGCGTCTATGTCGAGAAGATTAACGTCACCGGCAATACCCGCACTCTCGACAAGGTGGTGCGCCGCGAGTTCCGCCTCGTCGAAGGCGACGCGTTCAACCGCGTGCTCGTCGACCGTTCGCGCACCCGCATCCGCAGCCTGGGCATATTCAAGGACGTCGACGTCAAGCAGTCGCCCGGCTCGCAGCCCGACCGCGTGAATCTGGACGTCAAGGTGACCGAGCAGTCGACCGGCGAGCTGTCGCTGGGCGCCGGCTATTCGTCGACCAGCTCGCTGATCGGCCAGTTCAGCTATACCGAGCGCAACCTGTTCGGCCGCGGCCAGTATCTGCGCACCTCGATCTCGATCTCCGAGCTCAGCAAGCAGTTCCAGTTCAGCTTCACCGAGCCTTACTTCCTCGACAGGCCGCTTTCGGCCGGTATCGACCTGTACAAGGTCCTGAGCAACTACAAGCAGGCGACCTATCAGGCCGACACCTCGGCGGTGCAGCTGCGCTTCGGCTTCCCGACGTCCGAGTTCGGCAGCGTGGCGCTGCGCTACAGCTTCCAGGTCCAGACCATCGACCCCTATTTCAACGCGCCGCCCGAGGTGCTGCTGTCCGCCGGCTCGCGTACGACGTCGGGCATCGGCTTCACCTTCGGCTACAACACGCTCGACGATTACGTGAAGCCGACGCGGGGCCTCGCCTTCAGCTTCAGCCAGGACTTCGCCGGCTTCGGCGGCAGCCTGAAGTATCTGCGCAGCGAGCTGCAGGCCACCACCTACAAGCGCGTGCTATGGGACCAGTTCGTCGGCTCGCTCGCGGTCAACGCCGGCTACATCACCGGCTATTCGGGCGAGAAGCTCCCGATCAACGAGCACTTCTTCAAGGGCGGCGATACGTTCCGCGGCTTCGCGCTCGCCGGCATCGGTCCGCGCGACCTGCGCGTGGCCAAGGACGTGGGCGCGCTCGGCGGCGACACCTATGCCATCGGCTCGGCGGAGCTGCGCATTCCCGACTTCCTGCCCGAGGATTACGGCATCAGCTTCTCGCTGTTCAGCGATTTCGGCACGCTCGGCCATCTCGACGACAAGTCCGAGATTTGCGGCAACGACAGGGTCTGCCTGGCGAACGTCAGGGACAACCTCGCGTTCCGCGCTTCCGCGGGCCTGTCGATCGGCTGGAAATCGCCCTTCGGACCCATTCGCGTCGATCTGGGCATGCCCTTCATCAAGACCAGCTACGACCGGCCCCAGATCATCCATTTCACTGCTGGCACAGGACTCTGAACCAATGACAAAGAAAGCCTCCTTGCTCGGCCTGCTGGCCTTTGCCGCAAGCCTGACCTTCCTCGGCGCGATCCCGGCCGCGAACGCGGCGACGCAGGGGCGCATCCTGGTCATCGACCGCAACGCCGTGCTGCGCAACTCGAAGGTGGGACAGGACATCGTCCGCCAGGTCAACTCCTATACCGACCAGGCCGAGAAGGACATCAAGGGTCAGGTCGCTTCGCTGCGCAGCCAGTTCGAGGCGATGAAGCAGCAGTCCGCGATCCTCTCGAACGACGTCAAGGCGAAGAAGGTCAAGGAGTTCGAAGCGCGCCAGGCCGGCCTCCAGCAGGCCGCGCAGAAGAAGCAGGGCCTCATCCAGGGCGGCTTCTTCAAGGCGCGCCACGACGTCGAGCAGGCGCTCGGCCCCATCCTCCAGGGCATCATGGTGGAGCGCGGCGCGACCATGCTGCTCGACCGCAACGCGGTGGTGATGGGCACGGATGCGAGCGTCGACATCACCGGGCTGGCGGTGCAGCGCCTCGACCAGAAGCTGCCGACGCTCAAGGTTGAGCTCACGCCGCTTCCTCCCGGCATGCAACAGCAGTTGCAGCAGCAGGGCCAATAGGCCGCAAAGAGCGCTGAGCCGCATGGCCGATCCCAGGTTCTACGACAATCGTGGGCCTTTCAGCCTGAAGGACATCTGCGAAGCGGCGGGCGGGGCGGTGCCCGGCGGCGCCGACGGCCGCGCCCAGATCCACGACGTGGCGAGCCTTTCGGGCGCCGGGCCGTCGCAGCTTTCGTTCTATACCGGCGGCGGTTCGGACGACTTCGAGCACACGCAGGCGGGCTTCTGCTTCGTGGGCGAAGGCGAGAAGCGCGCGGCGCCGCCGTCCTGCGTCGCCATTCCCGTCAGGTCGGTGCAGCACGCTTTCGCGGCAACGGCGCGGCTGTTCTATCCGGACTCGGGCCTGCCCATGTGGCAGCAGAGCGTGGCCGTCCATCCGACGGCGCGGCTGGCCGGCGACGTGGCGCTCGCGCCCGGCGTCGTCATCGGGCCGCAGGTCGAGATCGGCGCCGGCACGCGCATCGGTCCGAACAGCGTCATCGCCCGCGGCGTGACGATCGGGCGGAATTGCGAGATCGGCAGCAACGTCTCGCTCAGCCACGCCTATCTCGGCGACCAGGTGCTGATCCTCTCCGGCGCGCAGATCGGCGGGCCGGGCTTCGGCTTCGCCTCCGGCCCCCAGGGCCACGTCAAGATCCCGCAGCTCGGCCGGGTGATCCTGCAGGATCGCGTCGAGATCGGCTCCTCGACCGCGCTCGACCGCGGCGCGCTGGGCGACACCGTGGTCGGCGAGGGCAGCAAGATTGATAATCTGGTCCAGATTGGGCACAACACGCGGATCGGCCGGCACGTGGTCATCGTCGGTCATGTCGGGATCTCCGGAAGCTGCGAGCTCGGCGATTTCGTCATCGTCGGCGGCCAGGTGGGTATCGCCGACCATGCGAAGATCGGCGACGGCGCCCGGCTCGCGGCCCGCACCGGCGTCATCCCGGGCGAGCTTGCCGGAGGTCAGGACTATGGCGGCATGCCGGCCAAGCCGATGCGCGACTACGCCCGCGAGCTGGCGGCGATAAAGATGCTGGTCAAAGGCAAGAAGAAGACGTGATGGACAAGAAGATGGAAGACGTGACGTTGGACGTGGAGCAGATCAAGAAGCTCCTGCCGCATCGCGCGCCGTTCCTGTTCGTCGAGCGGCTGAGCGACATCGTGCCGAACGAGAGCGCGGTGGGCCACAAGGCTGTCTCGTTCAACGAGCCGCATTTCCAGGGTCACTTCCCCGAATTCGCGGTGATGCCGGGCGTGCTCATCGTCGAGGCGATGGCGCAGACGGCGGGCGCGCTGGTCGTCCACTCGCTGGGCCAGGCGAGCGCGTCGCAGCGCGTCTATTTCATGACCATCGACAAGGCGCGGTTCCGCAAGCCCGTGCGCCCCGGCGACATGCTGCGCTTCCCCGTCAAGGCGTTGCGCCATCGCGGACCGGTGTGGCGCTTCGAAGGCAAGGCCTATGTCGGCGACGAGCTCTGCGCGGAAGCGGAGTTCAGCGCCATGATCTTCGACGGCAAAGATGAAAATCCATCCGACGGCAATCGTTGAGGACGGCGCGCGCCTCGGCGCGGACGTCGACATCGGTCCGTTCTGCATCGTCGGCCCGCATGCGGTGCTGGGCGACGGCGTGCGCCTGATCGGCCATGCGAGCGTGCAGGGCCACACCGAGATCGGCGCGCGCAGCGTGCTGCACCAGGGCGCGGTTCTGGGCGGCGAGGCGCAGATCCGCGGCGACGATGCGCCGGCCGCGCGGCTGACCATAGGCCAGGACTGCGTCATCCGCGAGCACGTCACCATGAGCCTGGGCAGCAGGCGCGGCGGCGGGCTGACCAGCGTGGGCAGGAACGGCTATTTCATGGCCTATAGCCATGTCGGGCACGACTGCCATGTCGGCGACGGGGTGACCTTTGCCAACGGCGCGCAGCTCGGCGGCCATGTCGAGATCGGCGACGGCGTGATCATGGGCGGGCTCTCCGCCGTGCAGCAGTTCGGCCGCGTCGGCAAAGGCGCGATGATCGGCGGCATCACCGGCGTCAACACCGACGTCATCCCTTACGGCATCGCGGCCGGCGACCATGCCGAGCTTGGCGGGCTGAACCTGATAGGCCTCAAGCGCCGCGGGCTGCCGCGCGCTTCGATCAATGCGTTGCGCGCCGCGTTCAAGCTCATCTTCCTCGAGCAGGACGGCTCGATGGCCGATCGCGCGCGCGCGGCGAAAGCCAGGTGGGACGTCGCCGAAGTGGCAGAGATCGCCGACTTCATCCTGGCGCCCGCCAAGCGGCCCATCTGCCTCGCGCGCCGGCGCGTCACGGACGCAGAGGAATGAGCGGCGCAGCTGCCGGTGCTCTGGGCATCATCGCGGGCGGCGGCGAGCTGCCGCGCGCCATCGCCATGAGCGCGCAGGCCGCGGGCCGCAAGGTGTTCGTGCTGCGCCTGGGCGACCTGACCGGCGATTGGGCGAACGGCTTCCCGAACGAGCAGGTGGCGCTGGGCGAGCTCGGCCGGGCCTTCAAGGCATTCAAGGCGCATGCCTGCACTGACATCACGCTGGCGGGCAAGGTGCAGCGGCCCAAGTTTTCCGAGATCAAGCTCGACGCGCGCGCGGTGCTGGCGGCGCCGCGCGTCGTCGCCGCCGCGCTCAAGGGCGACGATGCGCTGCTGCGCGCGGTCGTCGACATGTTCGAGCGCGAGGGATTGCGCGTCGTCGGCGCCGCGGAGGCCGCGCCCGACTTGATCGCCAAGCCGGGTGTGATGACGCGCACCAAGCCGACCCAGGAAGGCCTGGGCGACGTCGAGCTCGCCCTCAAGGTCGCGCGCGCGATGGGTGCGTTCGACGTGGGCCAGGCGGCCATCGTCTGTGCCGGGCTCACCCTTGCCGTCGAAGCGGCGGAAGGCACCGATGCCACCATGGCGCGCGTGGCGAACCTGCCGGAGCACATCCGCGGCACGCCGTCCAAGCCGCGCGGCGTGCTGGTGAAGGCGCCCAAGCCGATCCAGGACCGCAAGACCGATCTTCCCGTCGTGGGCGTCGACACGGTGCGCAATGCGCATGCGGTATCGCTCGCCGGAATCGCGGTGGAGGCGGGCGGGGCGCTGATCGTCGACCGCGAGGCCGTGATCGCCGAGGCCGACAAGCTGGGCGTCTTCGTGATGGGCGTGCCGCGTTGACCCGTTTGATGCTCGTCTGCGGTGAGCCGTCGGGCGATCTGCTCGGCGCGCAATTGATGGCGGGCTTGAAGCAGCTCGAGCCCGGCGTCGAGATCACCGGCGTGGGCGGGCGCGCCATGGCGGCGGAGGGCCTGAACAGCCTGTTCCCGCTCGACGCCACCGCGGTCATGGGCTTGCGCGAAGTCGTGCCTGCGATCCCCGCCATCCTGCGCCGGGTGAAGGAAGCATCCGACTTCGCGCTCAAGACGCGGCCCGACGCCGTGGTGCTGATCGACAGCCCGGACTTCACGCACCGCATCGCGCAGCGCCTGAAGCGCATCGATCCGACCATCGCCACGATCAACTACGTCGCGCCGCAGGTTTGGGCGAGCCGCGCCTATCGGGCTGCCAAGATGGCGCGCTATTTCGACCTGGTGCTGGCGCTGCTGCCGTTCGAGGCGCCGTTCTTCGAGCGCTACGGTCTGCATGCGACCACCGTCGGCCATCCGGTGATCGAACGCGCGGCGCAGATGACGGGCGGCGCGGAGTTCCGCGCGCGCCACGGCATTGCGCCCGGCGCGCCGCTGCTGGCCGTATTGCCGGGCAGCCGCACCAGCGAGATCCGCTTCATCCTGCCGGTGTTCAAGGAGGCCGTTGCGCTGATCGCCGGCCGCGTGCCGGGCCTCGTCACCGTGCTGCCCACCGTGCCGCATGTCGCCGCGCGCGTGAAGGAAGCGGTCAAGGACTGGCCGTCGCCGCTGCACCTGATCGAAGGCGATGCCGAGAAGTTCGCGGCCTTCGATGCGGCCAACGCGGCGCTGGCGGCATCGGGAACGGTCACCACCGAGCTCGCGCTCGCCGGCACGCCGATGGTGGTGGGCTACAAGGTGGGCTGGCTGACCTATTCGCTCGCCTCGCTGATCATGAACGTGCGCTACATCACGCTGGTCAACGTGCTGCTCGACCGCGAGGCGGTGCCCGAGTTCCTGCAGGAGCGCTGCCGCGCCGACCTGCTGGCCGAGGCGGTGGTCAAGCTGTTCGCCGAGAAGGACAGCGAGCGCGCCGATCTCGACGAGGCCGCGCGCCTCCTGGGCAAAGGCGGCGAGCGGCCCAGTTTGAGGGCCGCCCGCGCCATATTGGATTTCGTACGAGCGCAATAGGCGAAGCGAATGCGAAGCCCGTAAGTTGCGCGTCTGAAAAAAATTGCTAGCGCTTGCCGAGCGGGACGTAGTCGCGGCGCTGGGCGCCGGTATAGATCTGGCGCGGACGTCCGATCTTCTGCGCCGGATCCTCGATCATCTCGCCCCACTGCGCGATCCAGCCGACGGTGCGGGCCAGCGCGAACAGCGCGGTGAACATGCTGGTCGGGAAGCCCAGCGCGCGCAGCGTGATGCCGGAATAGAAGTCGATGTTGGGATAGAGCTTCTTGCTGACGAAATACTCGTCCTGCAGCGCGATGCGCTCCAGCTCCATCGCCACCTTGAGCAGCGGATCGTTCTGATGGCCGGTCTCTTCCAGCACCGCATGCGCCTGGACCTGCATCGCCTTGGCGCGCGGATCGTAGTTCTTGTAGACGCGGTGGCCGAAGCCCATCAGGCGGAAGTCGTCGTTCGGGTCTTTCGCGCGCTTGATGAATTCCGGGATCTTGTCGACCGAGCCGATCTGCTCGAGCATCTTGAGCGCCGCCTCGTTGGCGCCGCCATGCGCCGGGCCCCAGAGGCAGGCGATGCCCGCCGCGATGCAGGCGAAGGGATTGGCGCCCGACGAGCCCGAAAGTCGCACGGTGGAGGTCGAGGCGTTCTGCTCGTGATCGGCATGCAGGATGAAGATGGTGTCCAGCGCCTTGGCCAGGATCGGATTGACCTTGTACTCCTCTGCCGGCACCGCGAAGGTCATGCGCAGGAAGTTCTCGGTATAGCCCAGGCTGTTCAGCGGATATACGAAGGGCTGGCCGACCGTGTACTTGTAGGCCATCGCCGCGATGGTCGGCATCTTGGCGATGAGGCGGTGGCTCGCCACTTCGCGCTGGCGCGGATCGTTGATGTCGGTCGAGTCGTGATAGAAGGCCGACAAGGCGCCGACCACGCCGCACATCACCGCCATCGGATGGGCGTCGCGGCGGAAGCCGCGGAAGAACGAGGCCAGCTGCTCGTGCACCATCGTGTGCATGGTGATGGAATGGTCGAACTTGGCGAACTGCTCCTTGTTGGGAAGCTCGCCGTGCAGCAGCAGGTAGCAGACCTCCAGGAAGGTCGAATGCTCGGCCAGCTGATCGATGGGATAGCCGCGATAGAGCAGGATGCCCTTTTCGCCGTCGATGAAGGTGATGTCGCTTTCGCAGCTCGCAGTCGAGGTGAAGCCGGGATCGTAGGTGAAGATGTCGGCGTCGCCGTAAAGCTTGCGGATGTCGACGACCGCGGGGCCTTCGGAGCCGACGAAGGTCGGCAGCTCGAACGACTTGTTCTCGTAGATCAGAGTCGCCTTGCCGGTGCTCTTGAGCTTGCTCTGCTTCATGGTCATGGCTTCCTCGCTCGCGGACTCAATCGGTATCTTGCACTGCACAATTATACGCCAAAGCGGTTAATGCCGTCATCAACTTAACGCGCATTTCCGTATCATGGACGATTTCTGCTTATGTGACATAAGCCCTTAATCGTGCTAGAGATTCTTCGCGTCCGAGCACCGCCATCATGTCGAAAAGCGGCGGGGAATTGCCTTTTCCGGTCAAGGCTGCGCGCAACGGCTGCGCGACCTGGCCGAGCTTCATTCCTTTTGCATCTGCGAAGGCGCGGGCGGCAGCTTCCAGCGCGGCTCCGGTCCAGTCGGTCGTCTCGAGGAAAGGGAGCACGTCGGCGATCACGGCGGGCGCGATGTTCTTCTGCGCCGCCTCGTCGAGCGTGCGCGGACCGTCGTCGAACAGGAACTCGGCCGCCGCGGTCAGCTCGACCATGGTCTTGGCGCGCTCCTTCAGGCCCGGCATCGCCGCGACCAGGCGCCGGCGCGCCTCGGCGGTGAGCGGCCGCGTCTCGCCGATCATCTGCGCGAGCTTCGCGTCGTCGGTCGCGCGGATGTAGTGGGCGTTGAGGTTGTCGAGCTTCTTGAAGTCGAGCCGCGCCGGCGAGCGGCCGATGCTCTCGAGGTTGAACCATTCGACGGCCTTGTCGGTCGGGATGATCTCGTCGTCGCCGTGACTCCAGCCCAGCCGCAAAAGGTAGTTGCGCATCGTCTCGGCCAGATAGCCCATGTCGCGATAGGCCTCGACCGCGAGCGCGCCGTGGCGCTTCGACAGCTTGGCGCCGTCGGGGCCGTGGATCAGCGGCACATGGCCGTAGGTCGGCTCCGGCCAGCCCATCGCCTTGATGATCTGGAGCTGGCGCGCGGCGTTGTTGAGATGATCGTCGCCGCGGATGACGTGCGTCACGCCCATGTCGTAGTCGTCGACCACGACGGCCAGCATATAGGTCGGCGTGCCGTCGCTGCGCAGCAGGATCATGTCGTCGAGCTGGTCGTTGCGGAACGTCACGTCGCCCTGCACGACGTCGCGCACGACGGTCTCGCCGGTCTGCTCGGCCTTGAGCCGAATGACGAAGGGCGCGCCCGCCGGTGCCTCCGACGGGTCGCGGTCGCGCCAGCGTCCGTCATAGCGCGGCGGCTTGCCCGCGGCCTTCTGCTCGGCGCGCATCTGCTCGAGTTCTTCCGGCGTCGCAAAGCAGCGATAGGCCCTGCCCATCGCCAGCATCTGCTCGGCGATCTCGCGGTGCCGTCCGGCGCGCGCGAACTGATAGATCGTCTGGCCGTCCCAATCGAGGCCGAGCCACTCGAGCCCACCCAGGATCGCGTTCACCGCTTCCGGCGTCGAGCGCTCGCGGTCGGTGTCCTCGATGCGCAGCAGGAAGGTGCCGCCGGTATGGCGCGCATAGAGCCAGTTGAACAGCGCGGTGCGCGCGCCGCCGATGTGCAGCATGCCGGTGGGCGAGGGGGCGATCCGGGTGACGACGGCGGACATCGAGGATGGTGGTCCAGGGAGGGGCCGGCCTCTTAGCACGGCGCTTCGCCGGGCTCCTAGCCTGGGGCTTCTGGCGCGCCGCGCCCG
>JAFBAL010000050.1 GCA_019247845.1 Alphaproteobacteria bacterium
GGTGCCGGCGTGGAAGACCTGCGCGATCTCGGACGCCGCTTCGACCCCGCGGATCTCGCTGCCTTTGGCGGTGGCGCCGGGATAGCCCTTCGCCGCCATCACCACGGTCAGCGCGGCGTCGTCGCGCCAGCGCAGGTCGAGATGGGCCAGCCCCTTGTCGCGCGCCGCGATGAGCGCGGTGAGCAGATCGCTCTTCAGCCGCATCATCAGCACCTGGCATTCCGGATCGCCGAAGCGGCAGTTGTATTCGATCAGCTTGGGCTCGCCGTCTTCGATCATCAGCCCTGCGAACAGCACGCCCATATACGGCGTCCCGCGTTTGGCCATCGCCGCGATGGTCGGGCGGATGATCCTGTCCATCGTCTTCTGCACGACGGCGTCCGTCAAAACGGGTGCCGGCGAATAGGCGCCCATGCCGCCGGTGTTCGGTCCTTTGTCGCCGTCGAAGGCGCGCTTGTGGTCCTGCGCGCCGCCAAGCGGCAGCACGTGCTCGCCGTCGCTGAGCACGAAGAAGCTCGCTTCCTCGCCGTCGAGATATTCCTCGATCACCATCTCCGCCCCGACCGCGTCGATGGCGGCGTCGGCCGCCTCGCGCGTCTCGGCGATGACGACGCCCTTGCCGGCGGCCAGCCCGTCCGCCTTGACGACGACGGGCAGGCCGAGCGTCTCGGCGAAGGCTTTCGCGGGCGCCGCGTCCGTGAACCGCCCGTAGGCGGCGGTCGGGATGCCGGTCTCGGCGCAGAGGTCCTTCACATAGCCCTTCGAGCCCTCGAGCACGGCGGCCGCCCGGCTCGGGCCCAGCGCCTTGATGCCGGCGGCTTCGAGCTCGTCCCAGAGCCCATCGACCAGCGGCTGCTCGGGACCGACGACGACGAAATCGATGCGCTTCTCTTTGGCAAAGGCGATGAGCTTGTCGTGCTCCGTGACCGCGATGGCCACGCATTCGGCCACGGCCTCGATCCCCGGATTGCCCGGCGCGCAGTAAAGCCTGCTCAGCAGGGGGCTGGCCGCCAGCGCCCAGGCGAGCGCGTGCTCGCGTCCGCCGGAGCCGATGAGAAGGATATTCATGCGTCGAATCCTATATCATCCCATCATGTCCGAAGCAGCCGCCAAACCCAACCTCCCCGAATACAGCGTCAGCGAGATCGCGGGCGCCCTGAAGCGCACGGTCGAGGACACATTTCCCTTCGTGCGCGTGCGCGGCGAGATCTCGGGGCTGAAGTTCGCGACATCCGGTCACGTCTATTTCGACCTCAAGGACGACAAGGCGGTCCTGAACGCCATCATCTGGAAGCAGACCGCCCGGCTGATGAAGCTTCGACCCGAGGCCGGGCTCGAGGTCGTGGCCATCGGCAGGATCACGACCTATCCCGGCTCGTCGCGCTACCAGATCATCGTCGAGCAGCTGGAGCTCGCAGGCGCCGGCGCCCTGATGGCGATGCTGGAGGAGCGCAAGAAGCGCCTCGCCGCCGAAGGCCTGTTCGCGGCCGAGCGCAAGAAGCCGCTGCCGTTCCTGCCCGAGATCGTCGGCGTGGTGACCTCGCCCACGGGCGCCGTCATCCGCGACATCATGCACCGGCTGAACGACCGCTTCCCGCGCCGCGTGCTGCTCTGGCCCGTCGCGGTGCAGGGCGAGAAGGCGGCCGCCGAGATCGCCGCGGCCATTACGGGCTTCAACGCCTTCACGGCGAACCGGCCCGACGTGCTGATCGTGGCGCGCGGCGGCGGCTCGATCGAGGACCTGATGGCCTTCAACGAGGAAGCGGTCGTGCGCGCGGCCTTTGCGAGCGCCATTCCGCTGATCTCGGCCGTGGGGCACGAGACCGACACGACCCTGATCGATTTCGTCTCGGACCGCCGCGCCCCGACGCCGACCGCGGCGGCCGAGATGGCGGTGCCGATCCGCCGCGAGCTGATCGCGCAGGTGATGGACTTCGAGCGCCGCACCTTGCGCTGCTTCTCGAAAGGCATGGAGGACCGCAAGCGGCATCTGGGCCAGCTCGCTCGCGTGCTGCCGCGCGCCGACCAGCTTTTCGCCGCGCCGCGCCAGCGCTTCGACCATGCGGCCGAAAAGCTGGGCAACGCGCTCAAGCGCAATCTTCAGGAGCACAAGCGCGCCTTCGCGGAAGCCGCGGCGCTGCTCAGGCCGCGTCCCATCGCGCGGCATATCGGCGTCTGCGGCGAGCGTACCGAGGTGCTGGGACGGCGCCTGGCCCGCAGCCAGACGGTGCGCCTCGCCGAAGCGCGGCAACGACTCGACGCGCTGGGCCGGCTGCTCGAAGGGGTCAGCTATCGCGGCGCGCTGGAGCGCGGCTTCGCGCTGGTGCGCGGGCCGGACGGCCGCGTGCGGCGCCGGGCGGGCGAGGTCGCGAGCGGCGAGGCGCTGTCGCTGACCTTCGTGGACGGCGAAGTCGGCGCGGTGGCGAGCGCCGTGCCCACGAGCGTCACGCAGCCCAAGCCGAGAGCGAAAGCCAAGCCCGCGGGCGGACAAGGCGATCTGTTCTAGGGTGCGATGCCCATGCCCGCGAGACTCTGCGCGATGCTGGCGCTTCGCGCATTGGCGTCTTCGATGTCGGCATTTCCGCCTTTGGTATCGCCCAGTCGGAGCTTTGTCACGCCGCGGGCAAATCGCGAACCGTCCAAGCTGGATTTGCGATCGAGCGCCGCGTCGAAATCGGCGAGCGCTTGTCGGTAACGGCCGAGCTTGAAATAGATCGTGCCGCGCAGCTCATAGGTCTCCGCGACGTGCGGCTTGCGGTCGACCGAACGGTTGCAGGCGTCAAGACCCTGTTCCATATCCTTCCCCGCAGCGCCGCGGACGAGGCATTGCGCATTCAGGCCCACGGCACCGTCGACGGTGATGTGGCTGATCCTGTCGGCGTCCTGCTTGGCATCGTCGAAGCGGCCCATCTCGGCATAGATGACGCCGCGCTCGACCAGGATCGGCACCCAATCGTCCGCCACCTGGAATCGCGGATAGTCCGGGAGCTCGGGCATACGCGCGGTCAAAGTGGCTATGGAGGCCAACGCATCGTCGTAAGGCTTTTGTGGCAGGGCGTCAGATCGTCGGTGCCGTGCAGAGCGTTCGCCATGCCCTTGACCGCATTGACTTGCGCCAAGGCCGCAGAGGTCGACGCCGCAAGCGCCAGCAAAGTGAGAAACACGCGCTTCATGGTGCTGCCCCGACGACCCCCTGCGCGGATCGTAGTGGAAAACGCGCGCGAAATCTCTAGACTGGCGCGATGAACAGAATGGATCGCGATCTGAGGCCGCAGGGCCTGGCCGAGCTCGAATATCTCGACGGCGAATATCTCGTCGTGCGGCCGGGCTCCTATGTCGTCTGCGCCGTGAGCGGCGTGCATATCCCGCTCGAGGCGCTGCGCTATTGGAGCGTCGACCTGCAGGAGGCCTACGCCACGCCGGCGATCGCATTACAGCGGTTTCAGGAGACGGGGCGCACGCCCCAATGATCGAGCGCCGCATGTTTCTGGGCACCGCCGCGGCTTTCGTCGCGACGGGCTGCGCGGGCGCCGAGCAACATCCCACGACGCTCGATTCTTCGACGCTCAATTCCTTGACGCTTGCGGGCCCGCTGGAGCAGGGCTCGCTGGTGGTGGGCAAGGCCGGCGCCGCCGCGGCCGTCACCGTCGACGGCAACACGGTCAGCGTTTCACCGGACGGCCGCTTCGCGTTCGGCCTGGCTTACGACCAGACCAGAGCCACCCATATCGTCGCCGGCGCTACGACGCGCGACGTCGTGCCGGTCGTGCGCAAATACGACATCCAGACGGTCAACGGCCTGCCGCAGAAGACGGTCACGCCGCCGAAAGAGGTGCAGGCGCGGATCGCCCGCGAGAACGCTCTCGTGGCCGAGGCGCGCAAGCGCGACACCGCCATGACCGCGTTCGCCGAGACCTTCGACTGGCCGATCAAGGGGATCGTCTCGGGCACCTTCGGCAACCAGCGTATCGACAACGGAACGCCGATGGCGCCGCATTTCGGCGTCGACATCGCCGCTCCCCAAGGAACGCCTATCCGCGCGCCGGTCGACGGCACGGTCACGCTGGCCGAGCCCGACTTCTATCTGACCGGCGGCACCACGATGCTCGATCACGGCCACGGCGTGTCGACGGTGTACCTGCATCAGAGCGCGCTGAAGGTGAAGGTGGGCGATCGGGTCCGGCGCGGCGACGTCATCGGGCTGGTGGGCATGAAGGGCCGTGCGACCGGCCCGCATCTGCATTGGGGCATGAACTGGTTCGCGATGCGGCTCGATCCGTCGCGCTCGGCCGCGACGACGGCGCCGGAGAAGGGGTGACGCAGCGTCACAACTGACAATTCGTCATAAATAAAGTTGCCCGCGGGGGTTGAAGCGGGTTTTCCGCTCCCCACATCCCGCGGACCATGTGCCTCTACGCGCGCCGGGTTCACACCCGAAGACGCCGGTGGATGCGATACAGGGCGAGGGCGCAACCTGCCGGGCGCCCGTGCGGATATCGAATTGGAAGCCTGCCCCCGCGGATGGCTATTCCGCATGCAGGCTCCTCTTTGTCTTTCGCGAAGCCCGAGGAGAAGCCAAGGTGCGGACGCGCTGCCGTAACACGCTGTGCCGCCCGCCTG
>JAFBAL010000001.1 GCA_019247845.1 Alphaproteobacteria bacterium
TTTCGCGCCCCGCGCGCGCATCGCGGTAAAGGCCGCGTGGCCGGGCGTGTCGAGGAAGGTGATCTTCTGGCCGCTTTTCAGCTGCACCTGATAGGCGCCGATGTGCTGGGTGATGCCGCCGGCTTCGCCCGACACGACATCGGTCTTGCGCAGCGCATCGAGCAGCGACGTCTTGCCGTGGTCGACATGGCCCATGATCGTGACGACCGGCGGACGCGGCACGAGGTTCGCGTCCTCGTCCTCGCCGCCCTTCAGGCCTTCGAGCACGTCGGATTCGGCGACGCGCTTGACGGTGTGGCCGTATTCGGCCGCGACCAGCTCGGCGGTGTCGGCGTCGATGGTGTCGTTCACCGTCGCCATCATGCCGTTCTTCATCAGCACCTTGATCACGTCGACGGCGCGGCGCGCCATGCGGTTGGCGAGCTCGGCGACCGTGATGGTCTCGGGAATGGTGACCTCGCGCGGGCCGGCGGGCTGCGCCTGCACCGGCGCGCCCTTGTGGACGCGCTGCAGGTGGCGCTTGTAGCTCGCCACCGAGCGCGTGCGCTCGTCGTCGTCGGAGAGCGCGCGGGTGACGGTGAGCTTGCCGCGGCGGCGGTCGACCGCGCCCGGCGTCTTCTTGACGGCGGGGACTTTCGCAGCGCCCGGCTTGGCGCCCTTCTTGGCGGAGCTTTCTTCCTCTTCCTCCTGGACGACGCGGCGGCGCGCGATCTCGACCGCGGCGGTGGGCGCGGGCGCGGCAGGCGCGGCGGCGGGGGCAGGCGCTGCCGGCTTGTCGCGGCGCGTGGCCTCTTCCTCGGCATGGCGCTTGGCCTGCTCGTCGGCGGCCTTGCGCGCGTCTTCCTCAGCCTTGCGCTTGGCGGCGGCCTCGCGCTCGATCTTGAGCCGCGCCTCTTCGACGGCGCGATGCTTGGCCTCTTCCTCGGCGCGCTTGCGGGCTTCTTCCTCGTGCACGCGCGCATCGGCGAGCGCCTTGCCGCGCGCGACCTTTTCCTCGTCCGTCAGCTGACGCAGCACGACGCCGCGCGCCGGCGCCTGCGCGCGCGCCTCGACCACCGGCTCGGCCGCCTTGGTCTCGGGCGCCGCGACCTTGGGCTCGGGCTTGCCGGGCTCGACGCGGGTGCGCTTCTTCTCGACCACGACCGCCTTGGTACGGCCATGGCTGAAGCTCTGCTTGACGGTGGACGTCTCGGTCTTCTTGAGCGTCAGCGTCTTGGCTGGCCTGCGCGTCGTGTCGTTAGCGTCGGTCATCTCTGTCTTTCGTTCGGGGAGCACGGAAGCCGCCGAGCCGCGCGGCATCGAAGCTCAGTCTTTCCGCCAGCCGCCCCGGTTTGAGGGCTGCATGTATCACATTCTCGCGGCCCAGGGCCAAGCCCAATTCGGCGCCGGTAAGTACTTCTATAATCTCGACTTTCAAGCCCCGCGCATGGGCGCTGCCGAACAGCTTGCGCTTGCCGTCGGCCGCCCCGTCGCTGGCCTCGACCAGAAGCGCCGGCGGCGTCTTCGCGTCCAGCTCGCGCAGCACGTTGTCGAAGCCGAGCACCGCCTGGCCGGCGCGCCGCGCGAGACCGAGATCCGACTGCATGCGCGCGACCAGCAGCCGCTCGACGCGGCCGGCGAGATCGGCATCCGCCTCGACCTGCGCCTTGGCGGATTTCGAGAACAGGTTCTTCTTCGCCGCCTGTTCCACCGACGCGCGATCCGCGCGGACCCACATGCCGCGGCCGGGAAGGGTCGCGGCGATGTCGGGGACGACATTGCCGTCCGGATCGACGGCGAAGCGCACGAGCGCGCCCTCGGGCAGGACCTCGCCTGACACCAAGTCGCGCCGTTCGCGCGACCGAGAGGCGTCCGAAGAATGCTCGCGCATGTCGTCGTCCATGATCGCAGCCAGACTCACTCGGCGCTTTCCTCCGCGACTTCGTCTTCCGCCGCTTCTTCTTCGGCCTCGGGCTCTTCCTCGATCCAGCCGGCCTTGACGCGCGCCTTCATGATGATGGCGTTGGCGTCGTCGCTGGTCAGGTTGAAGCCTTCGAGCGCACCCTGGATGCGCACGCGCTCCCCACTCTTCCCAGAGGAATCCTTGGCCGTCTCGTAATAGCCGAGCAGGTCGTCGGTGGCGCAGCCCGCCAGATCCTCGAGCGACTTGATGCCGGCCTCGCCCAGCGACACCGACATGGCCGGGGTCACGCCGGGCACTTCCATCACCTCGTCGGCGACGCCGAGCTCGCGGCGCTTGTCGTCGAGCTCCTTGTTGCGCGCCTCGATGAACTCGAGCGCGCGGCTCTGCAGCTCCTGTGCGGTCTCCTCGTCGAAGCCTTCGACGGCGGCAAGCTCGTTCAGCGGCACGTAGGCCACGTCCTCGATGGTCGCGAAGCCTTCGGACGCGAGCAGCTGGGCGACGGTCTCGTCGACGTCGAGCGTGTCCATGTAGAGCTTGGTGCGCTCGGCGAATTCCTTCTGGCGGCGCTCGGACTCTTCGGCCTCGGTTAGGATGTCGATCTGCCAGCTGGTCAGCTGCGAGGCGAGGCGCACGTTCTGGCCGCGGCGGCCGATGGCGAGCGAAAGCTGCTCGTCGGGGACCACGACCTCGACGCGATGCGTGTCCTCGTCGAGCACGACCTTGGTGACTTCGGCCGGCGCCAGCGCGTTGACGATGAAGGTCGCCGGCTCCTGCGACCACGGGATGATGTCGATGCGCTCGCCCTGCAGCTCCTGCACCACCGCCTGCACGCGCACGCCGCGCATGCCGACGCAGGCGCCGACGGGATCGATCGAGCTGTCCTTGGAGATCACGCCGATCTTGGCGCGGCTGCCCGGATCGCGCGCCACGGCGCGGATCTCGATGATGCCGTCGTAGATCTCAGGGACCTCCTGCGCGAACAGGCGGACCATGAACTGCGGATGGCTGCGCGACAGGAATATCTGCGGACCGCGGGCCTCGCGGCGCACGTCGTAGATATAGGCGCGGATGCGGTCGCCGGTGCGGAAGGACTCGCGCGGGATCATCTCGTCGCGGCGCACCACGCCTTCGGCGCGGCCGAGGTCGACGACGACCGAGCCGAACTCGGAGCGCTTGACGATGCCGTGGACGATCTCGCCGATGCGGTCCTTGAACTCTTCGTACTGGCGCTCGCGCTCGGCGTCGCGCACCTTCTGCACGATGACCTGCTTGGCGGCCTGGGCGGCGATGCGCGAGAAATCGACCGGCGGCAAGGTCTCGGCGATGATGTCGCCGACCTGGGCGGCCGGGTTGCGCGCACGCGCGTCTTCCAGGCTGATCTCGATCTTGTCGTTCTCGACGAGCTCGACGACGTGGAGATAGCGCGAGACATGCGTCTCGCCGGTCTTGGGATCGATCTCGACGCGGATCTCGTTCTCGCTGCCGTAGCGCGCCTTCGCGGCACGCTGCATCGCCTCTTCCATCGCGCCCAGGACGACCGTCTTGTCGATCGACTTGTCGCGCGCGACCGCGTCCGCGATCTGCAAGAGCTCGAGCCGGTTGGCTGCAACCCCATAGGCCATCTTAGTTCACTCCGTTTTGGTCGCTCCGGCTCGCGCCGACGCTCCTGTGCGGCGCCTCGCGCGCCTTTAAATCTTCCTGGATGAGCTTGTCGGTGAGCACGAGCTTGGCTTCCACGACGCTGCGGAACGGGAAGCTCACGCGCTGTCCTTGGGCTTCGATGACGACGTCCTGGCCTTCGAGGCCCAGAAGCGTGCCGCGGAACCTTTTACGGCCGTCGATCGGCGGCGCGATTTCGAGCTTGGCCTCGTGGCCGGCCCAGCGCGAGAAATCCATCAGCCGCGTCAGCGGCCGGTCGATGCCGGGCGACGACACCTCGAGCTCGTACTCGCCCTCGAGCGGCTCCTCGCGCTCGATGAAATCGAGCAGCGCGTGGCTGAGCTTCGCGCAATCTTCGACGTTCATCGTGCCGTCCGGCCGCTCGGCCATGATCTGCAAGGTCTTGGTCTTTCCGCCCATCAGGCGCAGGCGCACGAGCCTGTATCCCGCCGCCTCGATGGCGGGTTCCAGGATCGGCTCCAGATGCGACATGGCGGTGATGATGGCGAAGTTCCTTGCGCTGGATGGCCGGATCGCGTCCGGCCATGGAAAAGCTTTTCCCGCGCGGCGGTCTTGGCGGACCGCCACACAACAGCAAGCTCTGTTGTCTGGGATGGCGGGGATATAGGCCCGTAAATGCGAATTTGCAAGCCGCGGACGTGGTTATTTTTGCGGCGTTCAGGCTTTCAGGGCTTTCCGCCGCAAGCGCCTTTGCCCACCCAGCGCCCGGTGCCCGCGGCCGCGTCGATGGCATCTTCGAGCGCGGTGACCTTATGCGGCATGCCGGCGCTGGCACCGACATGGTCGACCACGGATTTCTTGCGTCCGTCGAAAGCGATCGTCGTGGTGAAGGTCGGGTGATCGGTGACCTGCGCGCGGTATTCGCCGCGCAAGGTGAAGACGTCGACGTCCCGGAACTTCGCGACCAGATCTTTCACGTCCGCCACCGGGATTTGCGCATGCCGCTCGCCCGCCTGCGCGACGCAGGCGCGGCCTTGGTAGACGACGCTGCCGTCGCCCGCGATCTCCACCGTGTAGCTCGGACACGAACCCAGGCACACGTCACGCTCCAGGGTGATGCGCAGCGTTTTCCATTCCGCGATCTTGGGGAAGGTGCTTCCGGGGCGCACCGCGGTGCTGGTCGAAAGGATGATCTCGCCCGGCTGGGTGGTGAACGTCTTCTGGTCCCATTCGGCCTGGGTGAGCTTGCGCGGCGCGTCCGGCTTTGCGGTGCCGAACAGGACCGCGAGCGGATGGCCGCCCATCGCCATGTCGGCGATTAGATAAAGCCCGAAGAGCGAGAAGCCGCCCGCCAGCACCAGCGCGCCCATATCGCCCCAATGCATCGGTGCGCGGCGCCCACCGTCGTCATCGTCGTCATCGTCGTTCATGCGCGGATGCTAGCGCCTTTCGAAGCGCAGGAACACCGGCGGGCCGTGCAGCGCCTTGGCTTCGTAGCGCGTCCGCGGCCAATCGGGCGTGCGCGTGGTCCAATCGCTCTGGCGCTGCGCCGTCCAGGCGAAGGCCGGATGCGCCGTCAGCCGCTCCAAGGTCCAGGCGAGATAGCCCGCATCGTCGGAGGCGAAGCGCAGCTCCGCGCCCGGCCGCATCGCCCGGGCCAGCGCGTCGAGCGTCTGCGTCTGCACGAAGCGGCGCTTGTGATGGCGCGTCTTGGGCCAGGGATCGGGGAAGAGGATGAACACGCGGCCGAGCCGTGCGTCGGGCAGCGCGTCGACGATCTCGCGCGCGTCGCCTTCGTGGATGCGGATGTTCGGCCTGGGGCTTTCGGCGAGCTTCGACAAAAGCTTGGCGACGCCGCCTTCGTAAGGCTCGGCGCCGATCAGCGTGGCATGCGGATTGTGCTCGGCCTGCCAGAAGAGATGCTCGCCCGCGCCGAAGCCGATCTCGAGCCAGAGCTCGCCGTCCGGCCATGTGCCGTCGAAGCGCAGGCCCGGCAGCAGGCTGTCGCGCAGGCCGAGCTGATGCGCGGAGAGCTTCGGCCCCTTGCGGCGCCCGTACAGCTTGCCGCGCCTGCGCGCGGCGTCAGACGGCGCGCTTGAGCTGTTCGGCGAGATCGGTCTTCTCCCAGGAGAAGCCGCCATCGGCATCCGGCGTGCGGCCGAAATGTCCGTAGGCGGAGGTCCTGGCATAGATCGGGCGGTTGAGCTTGAGGTGCTCGCGGATGCCGCGCGGCTTGAGGCTCATCAGCTGCGGCAGCACCAGCTCCAGCTTCGCCTCGTCCACCTTGCCGGTGCCGTGCAGGTCGACATAGACCGACAGCGGCTCGGCCACGCCGATGGCATAGGAAAGCTGGATGGTGCAGCGGTCGGCGAGACCGGCCGCGACCACGTTCTTCGCCAGATAGCGCGCCGCATAGGCCGCCGAACGGTCCACCTTGGTCGGGTCCTTGCCCGAGAACGCGCCGCCGCCATGCGGAGCCGCGCCGCCATAGGTGTCGACGATGATCTTGCGCCCGGTGAGCCCGCAGTCGCCGTCCGGGCCGCCGATCACGAAGGAGCCGGTCGGGTTCACGTGCCACACCGTCTTCGGGTTGATCCATTCGGCCGGCAGCGCCTCGCGGATATAGGGCTCGACGATCTTGCGGATGTCGTTGCTGGTCTGGCTCTCGTGGGAGTGCTGGGTGGAGAGCACGATCTGCGTCACTTCCACCGGCTTGCCGTTCTCGTAGCGCAGCGTCACCTGGCTCTTGGCGTCGGGCTGGAGCGTCGGCTCTTTCCCCGCATGGCGCGCATCGGCGAGCAGCTTGAGGATCTTGTGGCTGTAATAGAGCGGCGCCGGCATCAGCTCCGGCGTCTCGTTGCAGGCATAGCCGAACATGATGCCCTGGTCGCCCGCGCCCTCGTCCTTGTTGCCGCTGGCGTCGACGCCCTGCGCGATATGCGCCGACTGCGCGTGCAGCAGCACCTCGACATGCGCGTTCTTCCAGTGGAAGCCGTCCTGCTCGTAGCCGATATCCTTGATCGCCTGGCGCGCGGCCTCTTCGACCTCGGCGGGACCGACATGCTTGGGCCCGCGCGTCTCGCCCGCGATCACCACGCGGTTGGTGGTGCAGAGCGTCTCGCAGGCGGCGCGGATGTCCCACTCCGACAGGCCGCTCTTGGGGCCTTCGCGGAAGAACAGGTCCACCACTTCGTCGGAAATGCGGTCGCTGACCTTGTCGGGATGGCCTTCCGACACGCTTTCGCTGGTGAAGAGGTAGTTCTGGCGCGGCATCGCGAAAATCCCTCGGTTCGGGCTTGGAAAGGCGCGACTCCTTAACAGGAATGGCCCCAGGGTCAACTGGAATGTGTCAACTGGAATGATAGGCTTCGGGGGTTCAAGGCGAGGAGAAACCCATGGCGTTCCAGGGCGGTTGCGCATGCAGGGCGGTGCGGTACGAAGTCTCGGCCGAGCCGATGGCGGTGATGAACTGCCATTGCCGCGCCTGCCAGTACGCGTCGGGCGGCGGCTACACCACGGCGGTCGTCGTGCTGCGGGGAACATTGACGGTCACGAAAGGCGCGCCGAAAGCCTATGCCTCCACCGGCGATTCCGGCGGCAAGGTGATGCGCATGTTCTGCGGCGAATGCGGCTCGCCCTTGTTCAGCGAACCGGAAAGCGGACCGTTCCAGGTCGTCAAGGCCGCGTCGATGGACGATCCCGGCAAGCTCGTCGTCGGCGGAGCGCTCTATACCAGCGAGGCGCAGCCCTGGGCTCATATCGATCCGGACAAGATGCGGTTCGAGAAGATGCCGCCCAGAGCGCAATAGGCGAAGCGCAGCTTCGCCGTAAGCTGCGCGACGACAAAGTTACAAGATGAACCGCGACAGGTCCTGGTCCTTGGACAGGTCCTCGACGCGCGCGCGCACGTAATCGCCGTCGATGACGACGCTGTCGGCGCCGCTTTCGCTGGCCGAGAAGCTCACCTCGTCGAGCACGCGCTCCATCACGGTCTGAAGCCGGCGCGCGCCGATGTTCTCGACCGTGGCATTGACGTGCCACGAGATGTCGGCGATCGCGGCGATGCCGTCCTCGGTGACGTCGAGGGCGAGGCCTTCGGTCGCCATCAACGCCACATATTGCTTGATCAGGCTGGCTTCGGGCTCGGTCAGGATGCGCTTCAGGTCGTCGCGCGTCAGCGCCTTGAGCTCGACGCGGATGGGAAGGCGTCCCTGCAGCTCTGGCAACAGGTCCGACGGCTTGGCGGTATGGAACGCGCCCGAGGCGATGAACAGGATGTGGTCGGTCTTCACCTGGCCGTGCTTGGTGGCGACCGTGGTGCCTTCGATGAGCGGCAACAGATCGCGCTGCACTCCCTCGCGGGAGACGTCGCCGCCGCCGCGGAACTCGCTGCGCGCGCAGATCTTGTCGATCTCGTCCAGGAAGACGATGCCGTTGTCCTCGACCGTCAGAATCGCGTCGCGCAGCACGGCGTCGTTGTCGAGCAGCTTGTCGGCCTCTTCCGCGACCAGCGGGGCATGCGCCTGCGCGACGGTCAGCCTTCGCGTCTTGGCGCGGCCGCCGAAGGCCTTGCCGAAGATGTCGCCCAGATTGACCATCGAGATCTGGGCGTTGGGCATGCCCGGGATGTCGAAGGCGGGCATGCCGCCCTGGTCCTTCATCTCGATCTCGACCTCTTTGGCGTCGAGCTCGCCTGAGCGCAGCGCGCGGCGGTTGGCCTCGCGCGGGCCGCCGAGCGCGTCGAGGATGCGCTCCTCGGCGCGGGCCTCGGCCTGGGCCTCGACCTCGCGGCGCTTGCGCTCCCGCACCTGCGCGATGGCGACCTCGACGAGGTCGCGCACGATCTGCTCGACGTCGCGGCCGACATAGCCGACCTCGGTGAACTTGGTGGCCTCGACTTTGAGGAACGGCGCCTGGGCGAGCTTGGCCAGGCGGCGCGAGATCTCGGTCTTGCCGACGCCGGTCGGGCCGATCATCAGGATGTTCTTGGGCAACACTTCCTCGCGCAGCTCGGGCGGGAGCTGCTGGCGGCGCCAGCGGTTGCGCAAGGCGATGGCGACGGCGCGCTTGGCTTCGTCCTGGCCGACGATGTAGCGGTCGAGTTCCGAGACGATCTCGCGGGGGGTGAAAGCGGAGGTCATGGGAGGTATATAATGCGCCGTCGGTTTTCTTGCATCGTCAGAGCGCCGAAATCACATCGGTACGTGCGAAATCCTTTCCCTTGTAGAGTAACGGCTCATTCGACATCTTCGATAACGTGTAGGAAAAGCAATCTCCAAAGTTCAGCTGTGCCTTGTGCCGCCCCTTGCCAAAAGTGCGGAACGCGCTACGCGCAAAGGTCGCCTGCGCTGCGTCGACCGATACGATCTCGGCATCCATCCGGCGCAGAAGGAGATCTATCTTCAATTCGGCATCTGCGCCGGCTTTGATGATTGCCACGATACCGAGCTCAACGGCCGATGCAGCGGAAATACGAACGCGCTCGGCATCGAGCATCGCATCGAGGTATGTTTCGGAATCGTCCTCTTCCAGCAAAACTGCGAGCAGCGCCGACGTGTCGACGATCATCAGCTCGGCAATCCGTTTTCATCATAACCAAGAATCTCGTCGGGCGAGCGCTTATCGAGAACCGGAAGACGATTGAAATCCCTGACGATCTGCAGAATTGCAGCCTTGCGGGCTTCGCGATCTTCTTTTTTCCTGGACTCGTTGCGCTCCAATCGCTCCTCTAGAGCGCGGATGATCGTTTCGGTGATCGACTCGCCGGTTTGCTTGGCGACTTTCCGCGCCAGGCGACTAGCCTTTGCATTGTTTATATGAATAGCTTTTCCGACCATGTACATCCGTATCATAAAATGTACATCAGGTCAACGATGTCAACCCGCGGCGATGCTCTCCAGGGTCACGCTCTCGTTCGTATAAATGCACAGCTCGGCCGCGATCTTCATGGCGCGGCGCGCGATTTCTTCCGCTGAAAGATCGGTGTCGAGAAGCGCGCGCGCGGCGGCGAGCGCGTAAGGACCGCCCGAGCCGACGCCGATCAGCCCGAGCTCGGGCTCGACCACGTCGCCGTTGCCGGTGAGGATCAGCGAGGTCCCGGCATCGACGACCGCCATCATCGCCTGAAGCTGGCGCAGGTATTTGTCCATGCGCCAGTCCTTGGCGAGCTCGACGCAGGCCCGGGTGAGGTTGCCCGGGTGCTGCTCGATCTTGGCCTCGAGCCGCTCGGAGAGGGCGAAGGCGTCGGCGGTGGCGCCCGCGAAGCCCACGATCACCTCGCCCTTGGCGAGGCGCCGCACCTTGCGCGCGTTGGCCTTCATGACCGTGTTGCCGGCCGTGACCTGGCCGTCGCCGGCGACGACGACCTGCCCGCCCTTGCGGACGGAGAGGATGGTGGTGGAGCGCCATTTGCTGTCGGACATGATGGGCCCAATATAGGAAGCGGGACCGCCAATCGCAAAACGCAAGCAATGACGCCGCTCGTTTCCATTCCGTATGTCGATATCCGGGACGGCTCGCCGGCCGACCTTCTGGCGCGGTACAAGGCGAGCGCGCTTGCGCTGGTCGCCGCCGCGGCCGGCACCTACGGCGCGCTGGGCCGCGTCGCGAGCCTGGCCGCTTTGCCCCTGGGCGACCGCGCCTCGGAGCGCTGGCTGACGCGCAACCGCAATCCTTATCTGGCCGAGATCGGCACGATGGCCGAGACCTTGGGCGTGAGCGGCGTGTACCTCCTGAACCTCTGCTTCGAATGGGGGTGTACCGGGGGGGTGTGGGACACCGGCGACGGCCCCTTGCTGAGGCGCGTGCTCGACTGGCCGTTCCCGGCACTGGGCGAGCATCTGGTCGTGGCGCACCAGAAAGGCGCGGCCGGCGAATTCCTGAACGCGACCTGGCCCGGCATGAGCGGCATCTATCAGGCGGTGGCGCCGGGACGCTTCGCGGCCGCGATCAACCAGGCGCCGTCGCGGATGCATGGGCTGGGCTTCGCCGGCGACTGGTTGCAGTCGCGCCTGCTGACCGAGAAGAGGGATGCGCTTCCGCCCGCCCATCTGCTGCGCCGGGTGTTCGAGACCGCGCCGGACCATGAGACCGCCAGGCACCTGCTGTGCGAGACGCCGCTCGCGGTGCCGGCCATCTTCATCCTGGCAGGCACGCGCGCGGGCGAAGGCTGCGTCGTCGAGCGCACCGAGACGGGCTTCGCGCTGCGCGCGATGGCGGACGGGCGCGTCTGCGCCGCCAATCACTTCGTGGATCGCGAAGAGGGCTGGCGCGCGCGGCCGATCGACAGCCATGGACGGCTTGCCTGCGCGCTGGGCCGGGACGCGAGCGACGGCTTCGACTGGTTCGCGGCGCCGGTCGCCAATGCGAACAGCCGGCTGGCGATGACGGCACGGCCCGCGAGCGGCGCGCTGGCGCTGATGGGCACGAACGGCGCCGTGCCGGCGACCGAGGTGTTTCGTATGGATTGAGCATCGGGCTCGCTATGCGTTATGCATAGGCAAGGGAGACCGCCATGCGCACCGCCACCGTCGAACGCAAAACGCGCGAGACCGAGATCGCCGTCTCGCTGGACCTGGACGGCTCGGGCGATTGCGACATCGACACCGGCATCGGCTTCCTGGACCACATGCTGGAGAGCTTCGGCCGCCATTCGATGATCGACCTGAAGGTCCGCGCCCAGGGCGACCTGCATGTCGATTTCCATCACACCACCGAGGACACCGCCATCGTGATCGGGCAGGCGGTCGCCAAGGCCTTGGGCGACTATGCCGGCATTACCCGCTTCGGCGCGGCGGCGATCCCGATGGACGAGACGCTGACCCGCGTCGCCATCGACGTCTCCAACCGGCCGTATCTCGTCTGGAAGGTCCAGATCCCTCAAGCCAAGCTGGGCGAGATGGACACCGAGCTGTTCAAGGAATGGTTCCAGGCCTTCGCCCAGCACGCGGGCCTCTGCCTGCACGTCGAGAACCTCTATGGCACGAACAGCCACCACATCGTCGAGAGCTGCTTCAAGGGCACGGCGCGGGCGCTGCGCGCGGCCATCGCGCCGGACGAGCGGCTGGAAGGCGGCGTCGCCTCGACCAAGGGCTCGCTCTAAGGACACTCGCTCCCGGCACCGGCTCCGATATACCGACAAGAATTCTTCGCTTTACTTAAAGTAGAGGCACTCGCACTCTCCACCGCGTTGAGCGGGAGGGGAATGCCATGGCCAACTACGTCATCGTCGGCGCCGGCGCGTCGGGGCTGTTCACGGCCTGGCGGCTCCTGACCGCGGCACGCTCGACCTTGAGGACACGGTCTGCATCTACGAATGGTCGGACGAGCATGTCGGCGGCCGGATCCACACCTCCTATTTCAACTCGCCCGCCGAGGGCCAGTACATCGAGGCCGGCGGCATGCGTTTCGCCACCGACGTGGCGGGCGGCGAGATCGTCGGCGGCCACGTGCTGCTGCAGAACCTGATCGACGACCTCGAGCTTTCCGACCTCGTCGTGCCCTTCGTCGAGTCCGACGAGCGGCTCTATTACCTGCGCGGCGTGA
The DNA here is from genome assembly GCA_019247845.1 of Alphaproteobacteria bacterium. Lineage (GTDB taxonomy): Bacteria > Pseudomonadota > Alphaproteobacteria > Micropepsales > Micropepsaceae > Rhizomicrobium. Next base: position 12,068 of record JAFBAL010000001.1, read on the forward strand.
ACATCTGGGAGAACCTGATCCCCGAGACTCAGCTGCCCTACAACTTCGATCAGAACTTCCTCGCCATGGGCTATCAGAAGCTCACCGCCGACCAGATCCTGGGCGACGTGGCGGCGGTGTTCGCGCCGGGCTCGGCCACGGGCGAAGGCTGGACGCGCGCGCAATGGTGCGACTACTACGCCAACGGCACGCTTCAGGACGACCTGGGCGGCGTATTCGCGGCCGGCACCAACATCGGCGATATCGGCTATTGGAACCTGCTTTATTGCTATCTCGGCGACCAGGGCTTCGACTATGTGTCGGACGCCAACGGCTACCAGTCCAACGTCATCAACTGGAACTCGGCCGACGCGATGCAGGCCAACAACGATTTCGGCTCCACCGTGTCCTATATGCGGCTGGCCGGCGGCTATTCCATCCTGTTCGACACCCTGCTCGCCGCGATCCGGCAGGCGGCGAATGCGCGCGGCCAGACCGCGCCGGTCATCACCATGAGCACGCGGCTGAACCTGTTCGCGACCGTCCCCGACACCAACCAGATGGCCTGCAACTTCGTCGATGTGAACACCGACGAGCAGTTCCAGGTCATCGCCGACTATCTGTTCCTCGCCATGCCGCGCCGCTCGCTCGAGATGGTCGCGGAGCAATGCGGCGCCGACAACGTGCTCAACGATCCCACGGTGATGAACTATCTGCAGTCCTCGATCGACCAGCCCGCGATGCGCATCGGCGTGCTGTTCGAGGACGCCTGGTGGACCGATTCCAGCATCGTCCGGTTCGTGCCCAACACGACCGACGCGGCGGGCGGCCCCACCATCACCGACCTGCCGCTGCGCCAGGTCTTCTATTTCGGCAACAACTCGGTCAGCGAGCCGCAGAACGGGCCTTACGTCATGCTCGCGAGCTATGACGACATGACCTATGCCTCGTTCTGGCGCGAGCTGGAGATCGAAGGCAGCCGCACCACCGCGCCGTCGCTCGACTATCAGGCGCTGAACGGGCCCACGACGCTCGCCCCGGGCTCGACGATGGAGAACATGGTGCTGAGCCAGCTGGGCACCGTGCATGGCCTGCAGCCCGGCGCGTCGATCCCGGCCCCGCTCCAGACGATCTACATGGATTGGGGCACCGACCCGTTCGGCGGCGGCTATCACGGCTGGGCGGCGCACTACAATATCTGCGACGTGATGGGCCGCGTCCGCGCGCCCTCGACCGAAATCCTGGGCCAGCCGCAGAACCTCTTCATCATCGGCGCGTGCTACTCGATCGACCAGGCCTGGGTCGAAGGGGCGCTCTGCGTCGCCGAATCCGTGCTGGAGGACTATCTGGGACTGCCGCCGTTCTGCCCCCTGCCCGACGGCTATGTGCTGATCTGCTAGGCCGTTCTCACCGGGCGCCAGGATTGTCACAAATGATGACGCGCCCGTCATTTTCATTGACTATTTATCAGTGGCTGCCATGATCCCCGCCTCGCTACCCACGCGGAGTGCCGGTCATGGTCCAGATCACCAAAGACAATGCCTATGACGCGGTCGCTCCGGACGACTTTCCCGCGATGCTGGAGGTCGAGCGCTACGGCCACCGCTCGACGGTGTTCGACAAGATCATCTCCGCCACCCACGATCATTTCTGGGATCCGCTGGACAAGAAGTACATCGACTTCGACCAGCCCTTCGACCTGACGGCGCAGACGATCATGCCGCGCGGCTTCTTCCCGATCTTCTCCACCCGCATCGGCGACGGCATGAGCGAGGCGGACAAGATCAAGTTCGCCAACGAGGCCTCGCGCTGGCAGATCAGCGGCATCCTTCACGGCGAGCAGGGCGCGCTCGCGCTGTCGGCCTCGCTCTGCCACATTCTCAAGGACCCTGGCGCGCAGGAATACGCGGCCAACCAGACGCGCGAGGAAGCCCGTCACGTCACCGCCTTCTCGGCCTATATCAAGGCGCGCTGGGGCAGCCCCGCGCCGTGCGGCGACACGCTCAAGAACATGCTGACCGAGATCGTCGGCGCGCCGGAGGTCTACAAGAAGATCGTCGGCATGCAGATGCTGGTCGAAGGCCTGGCCATGGGCGCCTTCGCCACGCTCTACCAGAAGAGCCAGGACCCGTTGCTGGTCAAGCTCTGCCAGCTGGTCATGACCGACGAGGCCTTCCACCACAAGTTCGGGAAGATCTGGGCCGACCGCACCATCCCCAAGCTGTCGAAGGAAGAGCACGAGATCGTCGAGGATTGGGCGGCGCAGTGCTTCCAGACCCTGCTGTTCAACCTCGTCAATTCCGAGCAGATGAAGACGGTCTATGCCAGCGTCGGCATCGACTGGCAGGACGCGCGCGCCGCGATCATGGAGGCCTATACCGACGACGACCGCCGCGAAAGCATGAAGCAGTCGACCAACATCTTCCGCGTGCTGATCAAGACCCTGCTCAACGCCGGCATCATCACCGAGCGCACCCGCGCCTTCTACGCGATGTATGTCGACATGGACGAGCTCAAAGGCGAAGGCGAGCGCATGGTTGGCGACGACATCGCCGAAGAGGGCATCAAGTACCTCCAGACCATTAACTTCGCCGACCGCAGCGCCGGCGAAAAGCTGCTGGCCGCGGAATAAGCGCGAGCCACAGCGCACGATTTGAAACGGGCGGCACCGCAAGGGCCGCCCGTTTTCGTTTGCGCCTCGCTTTGGCCTAAACTCGGCCCGTGACGCAGAACATCTACGACAACGCCGCGTTCTTC
>JAFBAL010000069.1 GCA_019247845.1 Alphaproteobacteria bacterium
GCAGGCAGGCCCGCGGCCTGGACGCTTTCGAGGATGTTGTGATGCGCGGGATCGAAGGTCAGCCGCATGCGCCGCCCGTCGAGCGTGACCTGGAGCTTCACGCCGGCGGCTTTGCTCTGCATCGCTTCGCTGAGGCGCAGCTGCTCCGACGACGGTGCACTGGTGGTGAAGCGCTCGATCAGGATGCGGGACGCAGCCACGCCCTTGTCCTTCAGCGAGGCTTCGACCGTGTCCATCATCGGGCCGGGGCCGCAGACGAAGAACGCGTCGACGTCGTCGGGATCGATCAGATGGGAGAAGATCTCGTCGCACTTGGCGCGGTCGAGGCGGCCGTTGAAGAGCTCGATCTCCTCGGCTTCGTCCTCGAGCAGGTGATAGACCTCGAGCCGGTCCATGAAGCGGTTCTTCAGCGCCGCCAGCTCCTCCAGGAACATGATCGAGGGCGTGTTGCGGTTGCCGTAGATCAGCGTGAAGCGCGCCTCGGGATTCGACGCGAGCACGTGCTTCAGGATGGAGATCACCGGCGTGATGCCGGAGCCGCCGGCGATGCCGACGAACTGCGTGCCCTCGCCCGGCAGCACGAAGCGGCCCATCGGCGGCAACACCTCGAGCGTCTGGCCTTCCGCGAGCGCGGTGTTGGCCCAGCTCGAGAACACGCCGCCCGCCATCTGCTTGATCGCGATGCGCACGCTGTCTTCGTGCGGCGCGGCGCAGAGCGAATAGGTGCGGCGCACGTCGGCGCCGTCGATATCGGCGCGCAGGGTCAGGTGCTGGCCGGCCTTGAAGCGGAACGCATCGCGCAGGTTCTCCGGCAGGTCGAAGCGGATCGAGACCGCGTCCGGCGTCTCGCGGCGCACCTCGGCGATGGTGAGCGTATGGAAGCCCTTGTTCAACGACATGTGCTGCTCAATGGCATTTGAACAGATCGAACGGTTCGCCGCAGTCGCGGCAGCGATAGAGCGCCTTGCACGGCGTCGAGCCGAAGCGGCTCACTTCTTCAACGCCGGCGGAGTCGCATTGCGGACACCGCGCACCATGCTTCGACGGCGGCGCGATGCCGTAAGCACGCAGCTTCGCGCGGCCTTCGTCGCTGATCCAGTCGGTCGTCCAGGGCGGCGAAATCGCGGTCTCGATGCGCATGTCCGAATGGCCCGACGCGTCGAGCGCCTCGCGGATGCTCTTCTCGATGGCCAGCGTCGCGGGGCAGCCGGTATAGGTCGGCGTGATCACCACCGCGTCGTCGCGCACCTCGCGCACGATGCCCAGATCGACGACGGAGAGCACCGGAATCTCCGGGTCCGGCACGTGGCGAAGAACCTCCAGGACTTCATGTGTCGCTTGGGCGCTCACCATGTCGCTCCCGGATAGGCGCGCTGCAGGAACTGCATCTCGGTGAGCAGGTGACCCAGGTGCTCGGAATGATGACCCTTGCGGCCGCCCAGGATCGGGCGCGAATCCTTCGGCCGGTCGAGGCCGGCGTCGCCGAGCACGGCATCGATGCGCGCGTCCCATTCGCCGCGCAGCGGCGCCGCGTCGCCTTCGAACAGCTCGGGCGTGAAGCGCCACATCCAGTCGAGACCTGCGATCATGCGCCCGCGGCTCTCGTCGGTGCCGTCGCCCAGGCGCACGACCCATTCGCTGGCATAGCGCGCGTGATAGGCGACCTCCTTGACGGACTTGCGCGCGATGTCGCCGAACTCGTCCGACGAACACAGATCGCGCAGCATCAGCTCCTGCCAGTTCGAGAACAGGAAGAGCCGCGCGACGGTCTGCGCGAAATCGCCGTTGGGCTGCTCGACAAGCAGGCAGTTGCGGAAGTCGAGCACGTCGCGCCGGAAGGCGAGCGCGTCCGGATCGCCCGCGCGCCCGAGGAACAGCGTCGCCTGGCCGATGAGATCGAGCGCGATATTGGCGAGCGCCAGGTCCACTTCCAGCATCGGCGCGTGGCCGCACCATTCGGACAGACGCTGGCCGAGGATGAGGCTGTCGTCGCCGAGCTTCAGCGCGCGCTCGTTGATCGGCTGCATCAGATGTTCTTCACGTTGTCGGGAATGACGTAGAATGTGGGATGGCGATAGACCTTGTCGCTCGCCGGCTCGAACAGCGCCGCCGCCTCGCCCGGATCGGAGGCCACGATCGACGCCGACGGCACCACCCACAGGCTGATACCTTCCATGCGCCGCGTATAGGTGTCGCGCGCCGCTTCCAGCGCCATGCGCGCGTCCGCGGCATGCACGCTGCCGGCATGCTTATGGGAGAGTCCGTTCTTGGCGCGCACGAACACTTCCCAGAGCGGCCATTCCTTGCTGGTTAGGGCCTTGCCGGTTAGGGCCTTGCTCATTCCGCCGCCATCCTCTGCGCGCGCTTGGCGGCATGCGCCAGCGCCGCCTCGCGCACCCAGGCGCCGTCTTCCCAGGCCTTGGTGCGCGCCTTCATGCGCTCCTTGGCGACGGGACCTTCGCCGCGCACCACGGCATAGAACTCTTCCCAATCGATGGCGCCGAAATCGTAGCCGCCCTTGGCCTCGTTCCACTTGAGATCGGCGTCGGGAACGGTGAGGCCCAGCGCTTCCGCTTGCGGCACCGTCGCATCGACGAAGCGCTGGCGGATCTCGTCGTTGGTCTCGCGCTTGATGCGCCAGCGCATCGACTGCGCCGAGTTGGGCGAGTTGTCGTCGGGCGGGCCGAACATCATCAGCGACGGCCACCACCAGCGGTTCAGCGCGTCCTGCGCCATGCGCTTCTGCTCCGCCGTGCCGTTCGCGAGCGTCATCATGATCTCGAAGCCCTGGCGCTGGTGGAAGCTCTCTTCCTTGCAGATGCGCACCATGGCGCGCGCGTAAGGCCCGTACGAGGTGCGCTGCAGCGGCACCTGGTTCATGATCGCGGCACCGTCGACCAGCCAGCCGATCGCGCCGATGTCGGCCCAGGTGAGCGTGGGATAATTGAAGATCGTCGAATACTTCGCGCGGCCGGAATGCAGCGCCTCGACCATCTCGTCGCGGCTGGTGCCGAGCGTCTCGGCGGCACAATAGAGATAGAGGCCGTGCCCGCCTTCGTCCTGCACCTTGGCCAGCAGCACCGCTTTGCGGCGCAGGCTCGGCGCGCGGGTGATCCAGTTGCCTTCGGGCAGCATGCCGACGATCTCGGAATGCGCATGCTGCGAGATCTGGCGGATCAGCGTCTTGCGATAGGCCTCGGGCATCCAGTCCTTGGGCTCGATGAAATCGTCGGCGGCGACGCGCGCGTCGAATTCGGCGAGCTTCTCAGGGTCCTCCTGAGCGGAGGCCATGCGCTGCTTTTCGAGTTCGGTCGTATACATGCTCGCACCCTACAATAAACCGACCGAGCGGTCAATTAATCCACCACCGCCCCGCCGACGCTTCGCGAAAGCCCCGTGAATACGGCGATATCCTTGCCCTCTTGCGTCCTCACGCGTACCAGATAAACGCCCGAGCGGCCGGAGAGACTCTGCTCCCGCGCCTCGGCCACCAGCCGGTCGCCTTCCTTCGCGGGCGCCAGGAAGACAATCGACGCTTGTTGCGCCAGCGTGTTCACATTGCGCGAGTTGCAGGCATAGGCGAAGGCCGTGTCGGCCAGCAGGAAGATCATGCCGCCATGGCCGATCGCGTGGCCGTTGAGCATGTCCGCGCGCACGGTCATCGACGCGCGCGCATAACCGGCGCGCGCCTCGTCCAGCGCGATGCCGAAGGCCCGGCTCGTTCCCTCGCGCGCATTCAGGTGACCGGCGGCGCGGCGCGCCAGCTCGTCGGCTTCGCTCATGATGTGCCTCGTTCCCTTGGGCCTCGTTTCGTTGACCGTCCGGACGATCTATCTTAAACCTTCCGGCGCCAACAGGGAGGTGCGAATGGCCTTCGAAACCATTCTGTTCGAGGTGACGAACGGGGCCGCGCGCCTGACCTTGAACCGCCCGGACCGGCTCAACAGCTTCACCGTGCAGATGCATGACGAGGTCGCGCGTGCGCTGAGCTATGTCGAGACGGACCCCAGCGCGCGCGTCCTGCTGATCACGGGTTCGGGACGCGGCTTCTGCGCCGGCCAGGACCTTTCCGACCGCGCAGTGACGCCCGGCGGCGAAGGCGTCGATCTCGGCGCCTCGCTGGACAAGAGCTACAATCCGCTGGTGCGCAGATTGACCGTGCTGCCCAAGCCCGTGATCTGCGCGGTGAACGGTGTCGCCGCCGGCGCCGGCGCGAACATCGCGCTCGCAGCCGACATCGTGCTGGCGGCGAAGAGCGCCAAGTTCATCCAGGCCTTCGCGAACATCGGATTGGTGCCCGATTCCGGCGGCACCTGGATTCTGCCCAGGCTGGTGGGCCAGGCGCGCGCGATGGGTCTGGCGCTGACCGGCCAGCCGTTGACCGCGGAGCAGGCGGAGGCCTGGGGCCTGATCTGGCGCGCGGTCGACGACGACAGACTGATGGACGAGACCAACGCGCTGGTCGCGCGCCTCGCCGCCGGTCCGACCAAAGGCCTTGCCGCAATCAAGAAGGCGATCCGCGCGGCATGGTCGAACGACCTCGACCCGCATCTCGATCTCGAGCGCGACATGCAGCGCGAGCTCGGCCGCTCGTCCGACTACCGCGAAGGCGTCAGCGCGTTCGGCGAGAAGCGCGCACCGAAATTCACGGGGAACTGAGACATGGATTTCGCGAAACTGGCGGCGCGGGCGCGCGACACGGGCGGCCCGGCCCTGCGGGCGATGACGTTCCACCAGCGCGCAAAGATGTTGAAGGCGCTCGGCGACGCGATCATGGCGCGCAAGGACGAGCTCTATGCCCTGTCGGAGGAGACCGGCGCCACGAAATCGGATTCCTGGATCGACATCGAGGGCGGCGCAGGCACGCTGTTCTCCTATGCCTCGAAGGGACGCCGCGAGCTTCCCAACGACCGCATCCTGATCGACGGCAATCCGGAAGGCCTGTCGAAGCGCGGCACCTTCATGGGCCTGCATGTCTTCACCTCGCTGCAGGGCACGGCGGTGCATATCAACGCCTTCAACTTCCCCGTCTGGGGGATGCTGGAGAAGCTGTCGCCGACCTTGCTTGCGGGCGTGCCGGCGATCGTGAAGCCGGCAAGCGCCAGCGTGAAGCTTGCCGAGGCCGCGTTCCGCATCCTTGAAGACGCCAAGGTCCTGCCCGAGGGCGCGATTCAGCTGATCGTCGGCTCCGTCGGCGACCTGTTCGATCATCTGACCGGCCAGGACATCGTGTCCTTCACCGGCTCGGCGGAAACCGCGGCGAAGCTCAAAGCTCATCCGACGATCATCCGCGAAGGCGTGCGCTTCATCGCCGAGCAGGACTCGCTCAACGCCTCGATCCTCGGACCCGACGCGGCGGCGGACAGCCCCGAGTTCGATCTCTTCATCAAGGAGGTCGTGCGCGAGATGACGGTGAAGGCGGGCCAGAAGTGCACCGCCATCCGCAGAGCCTTCGTGCCGGCGGCGCTGACCGACGCGGCGGAAGCGGCGCTCAAGCAGGCGCTCGGCGCGGTCGAGGGCATGGGCACCTTGATCAACGCAGCCCAGGGCGCCGACGTCCGCGCCAAGGTGAAGGAGATCGCCAAGGACGCGCGCATCGTCCATGGCGACGCCGAGGGCGACGGGCCGAAGATGGCGCCGGTGCTGCTGCGCTGCGATGCGCCCGCGACCTCGGATCGCGTGCACGACATCGAGGCTTTCGGGCCGGTTGCGACCCTGATGCCGTATCGCGACATCGACGAGGCGATCGCGCTTGCCAATCGCGGCAAAGGCTCGCTGGTCATGTCGCTGTTCACCTACGACCCCGCCGTCGCCGAGAAGGTGGTGATGGGCGCGGGCGCCTTCCACGGCCGCATCGCGATCATCGACCGCGACAGCGCGCGCGAATCCACCGGCCACGGCTCGCCGATGCCGGGCCTGGTTCACGGCGGGCCGGGACGCGCCGGCGGCGGCGAGGAGATGGGCGGCATCCGCGGCGTGCTGCATTATATGCAGCGCACGGCGCTTCAGGGTTCGCCTCGCATCCTCAGCGCCGTGTCGAAGAGCTGGATGACCGGCGCGCCCGCCATCACCGAAGGGCCGCATCCCTTCCGCCTCAAGTTCGGCGAGCTCGAGCTCGGCAAGACGCTGGTCACCGCGCAGCGCACCATCACCCTCGACGACGTCGAGCACTTCGCGCATTTCACCGGCGACACGTTCTATGCCCACATGGACGAGGAAGCGGCCAAGGCCAATCCGCTGTTCGGCGGGCGCGTGGCGCATGGCTACCTGATCCTGGCCTTCGCGGCCGGCCTGTTCGTCGACCCGCCGCCCGGACCGGTGCTGGCGAATTACGGCCTCGACAATCTGCGCTTCCTGAAGCCCGTGAAGCCCGGCGACGCGATCCAGGTGGCGCTGACCGCCAAATCCAAATCGCTGCGCAACGAGCAGTATGGCGAGGTGCGGTGGGCGGTGAACGTCACCAACCAGAACGGTGAACCGGTCGCGGCCTACGAGCTGCTGACGATGAACGCGGTGTGATGAGCCTCGACGCCCTTCGCCGGCAGGTCGCGCACGCCTATGAGAACACGGCGCACTACCGCGCCAAATGCGATGCGGCCGGTGTTTCTCCCGACGACCTGAAGACATGGAAAGATCTCTCACGTTTCCCTTTCACCCTTAAGGGGGACTTCCGCGAGCACTATCCGTGGGGGATGTGCGCCGTGCCGCGCGAGAAGCTGGCGCGCGTGCACGCCTCGTCGGGCACCACGGGCAAGCCCACCATCGTCGGATACACGGCCGCCGATCTCGATCATTGGAACATGCTGATGGCCCGATGCCTTCGGACCGCGGGCGTGCGGCCGGGCGATCTGCTGCACAACGCCTATGGCTATGGACTGTTCACCGGCGGGCTGGGCTTCCATGGGGGTGCCGAGAAGCTGGGCTGCGCGGTGGTGCCGGCATCGGGCGGGCAGACCGAACGCCAGATCCAGCTGATCCTCGACCTGCGCCCACGCGTGCTGTGCTGCACGCCGTCCTATGCGCTGGTGCTGGCGGAGGCCTTGGCCGGCCGTTCCACGTCGCTCGAGATCGCGCTTTGCGGCGCCGAGCCGTGGAGCGCGCAGATGCAGCAGGAGGTCGAGCAGCGCCTGGGCGTCATGGCGCTCGACGTCTATGGCCTGTCGGAAGTGCTCGGTCCGGGCGTCGCGGTGGAGCGGCCGGACGCGCGCGGCTACCTGACCGTTTGGGAGGACGCGTTCTTTCCCGAAATCGTCGATCCCGACACCGGCCTGCCCTTGCCCGACGGAGAGGACGGCGAACTGGTGTTCACCTCGCTGAGCAAAGAAGCCGTGCCGGTCATCCGCTATCGCACCGGCGACCTGTCGCGGCTGCATCCGCCCACCGGCGCCGTGCCCTACCGCCGCATGGAGCGCATCAAGGGCCGCAGCGACGACATGCTGATCGTGCGCGGCGTGAACATCTTTCCGCGCCAGATCGAGGAGCTGATCCTGGAAGAGCCCGCGCTTTCGCCGCACTACCGCATCGACGTGACGCGCGAGGATAAGCGCGACGTGCTGACGGTGACGGTCGAGGGCAGCGGCGCCTGCGGCCTGGGCGATCGCATGAAGTCGCGCTACGGTTTGAGCGCGGTCGTCGTCGTGGTGGAGGCCGGGCATCTGCCGCGCTCGGAAGGCAAAGCGAGGCGCGTATTCGATCATCGAAATGGGCACCGCAAGGGGCAGGCATGAAACTCGCATTCGACAAGGGCGGCGACGGCGGCAAGCTGCTGGTGCTGCTGCACGGATTGGGCGCCAATCGCTGCGTGTGGCGCGCGATGCTCTCCGCCAGCCGTTGGGACGGACGCTGGATGGCGCTCGACCTGCGCGGCCACGGCGGATCCGCGCATGCGGCTTCGTACGCACTCGAGGACCACGCGGCCGACGTCGTCGAGACGATCGGCGCGGGCTGGGACGAGATCACGGTTCTCGGCCATTCGATGGGCGGCGCGGTGGGGCTGAAGCTGGCCGGCGGGACGAAGCTCGCGCGCGTCTTCGGGCTGGGCATCAAGGTCGCTTGGGACGCGCAAGAGCTGGCCGGGCTGGAGCGCATGGCGGCCGCGTCGGTCAAATGGTTCGCGACGCGAGACGAAGCGGCGGCCCGATATTTGAAAGTGGCGGGCCTCGCGGCATCGGACGATTCCTGCGTTGGGCCCGGCATCGTGCAAGGCGAAAGCGGCTGGCGCCTCGCCGCCGATCCGGCGACGGCGCGCGTCGGGCCGCCGCCGATGCGCGCGCTGATCGAGACGGCGCGCTGCCCGTTCCACCTCGCCCGGGGCGCCGGCGACCGGATGGTGAGCCTGGAGCAGCTCCAGGAATACGACAGCGAGGCGCTCGACATTCCCGATGCCGGCCACAACGCGATGGTCGACAGGCCGGGCGACGTGTGGGACTGGGTGCTTTGATCGATTTCGATCTCGCCAGCCTTCCCGGTTCCTTCTACGACGATCCCTATCCGACCTACCGCCGGCTGCGCGAGCAGGAGCCGGTGAAGCGCCTGGCGGGCGGCGGGGTGTTCCTCACGCGCCATGCGGATCTGACGCGCGTCTACGGCGACACCGCGACCTTCAGTTCCGACAAGCGGCGCGAGTTCGGCGCGAAGTACGGCGAGACCTCGCGCCTTTTCGCGCACCACACCACCAGCCTGGTGTTCAACGATGCGCCGTATCACACGCCGGTACGCAAGACGATCCTGGGGGCGATGATCCCGCGCGCCCTGGCGCCGCTCGCGCCGAAGCTCGAGGCGCTGGTGGAGCGGTTGCTGGGCCGCATGGAGGGCGCGGCCGACGGCATCGCCGACTTCGCCGCCGCGATACCGGTCGAGGTGATCGGCGACCTGCTGCTCGTGCCCGACGCCGACCGCGCCCCCTTGCGCGGCTGGTCACTCGCGATCCTCGGCGCGCTCGAGCCAGCCTTGAGCGACGATGCGTTCCGGCGCGGCGAGGAGGCGCTGGAGCAATTCCACGCCTATTTGAAAGACCTGATCGCCGGGCGCCGCGAGCATCCGGGCGATCCGGAGCGCGACGTGCTGACCCGGCTTCTGGCCGCCGGGCTCACCGACCGCGAGCTGGTCGAGAACTGCGTCTTCCTGCTCAACGCCGGGCACGAAACGACCACGAATCTGATCGGAAACGCATTGGAATTGTTCGCGCGTTTTCCGCAAAGCCGCGCCGGCCTGGACCTGCGCCTCGGCATCGAGGAGGTGTTGCGCTTCGAAAGCTCGAACCAGCTCGGCAACCGGCTGGCGGTGCGCGACACCGAGATCGGCGGCGTGCCGATCGCCGAAGGCACCTTCGTCACGCTCTGCATCGGCGCCGCCAACCGCGATCCGGAAGCGTTCGAGCATCCGGAAAGCTTCGACGTCACGCGCCGCCCCAACCCGCATTTGGCCTTTGCCGCCGGACCGCATCAATGCGCCGGCATGAACCTGGCGCGGATGGAAGCGGCGATCGCGCTCGACGCGTTCCTGAAACGCTTTCCGCGCTACGCGCTGGCCGAGAAGCCGGTACGCGCCAGGCGGGCGCGGTTCAGGGGTTTCGCGAGCCTTCCGCTGCGCCTTCGATAACGCCAAAGGCGGAGGCTCGCGTGAGCCCCCGCCTTTCCACGAAGACGCTACGGCAGGCGGGCAACATCCGTTGCGAGGCGGATCGGCACCGCACCTTTGCGTCTCCACGGGCTTGGCGAGAGGCAAAGCAGGCCGACCGCGGATGACCCTCCGCTGGGCAGGCTGTCGCTTTGGCTGTCGCACGGGCGCCCGGCAGGTCGCGCCCTCGCCCTGTATGACCCACCGGCCTCTTCGGGCGTGAACCCGGGCGAATGGAAACATGGCCCGCGGGATGTGGGGAGCGAAAAACCCACTTCAACCCCCGGGCGCAAAATTTAATCTTCTATCCAGGTAGTTGCAAGCCTAGCTCCAGCCTTCCAGCACCGACACGAATTTCGCCAGCCAGGCATTGGTCTGGTGGCCGTCGAGCATGCGGTGATCGATGGTGAGCGTGACATAGGCCATCGGCCGGATCTCGACCCGGTCGCCGCGCACCACCGCGCGCTTCTCGAGCTTGCCGACTCCCAAGATCGCCGCTTGCGGCTGGTTGATGATGATGGGCGTCGCCACCAGCGAGCCGGACGTGCCGTGGTTCGAGATCGAGAAGGTCCCGCCGCGCACATCGGCGGGCGTCAGCGCACCGTCGCGCGCCGCCGCGGTCAGGCGCTGCAGCTCGTTGGCGATGTCGGCCAGCGAAAGCGTCTGCGCCCGCTGGATCACCGGCACGACCAGGCCCTTGTCGCCCAGCGCCGTGCCGATGCCGATGTTCACGTCGTCGTATATCTCGATGCGGTCGTCGAACCAGCGGCCGTTGACCGCCGGCGCCGCGTCCATCGCCAGCGCCGCCGCCTTGACGAAATAGGCGGTGAAGGTGGGCTTTGGCGCCTGCGCGGCGCGATGGGCGATGATGGCGCTGAAATCGGCCTCGAAGACGGCGGTGACATGCGGCGCCACCGTCACCGAATGCGTCATGTGCTGGGCGATGCGCCGCCGCATGGAATCGTGCGGCAGGCGCGTGACGCCTGCGGGTGCGGGGCCGAGCGGCGCTGCATCGGTGCGCGTGCCACCGGCACCAGGCGCACCGCCTTTTGCGCGCCGTTCCACTTCGGCTTGAATGCCTTCTCGGGTGAGCGGCCCCAGGATGTCGCTTTCGCTCAGGCCATGATCGGCGAGCAGCTTGCGGATGCCGGGCGGGACGCGTGTCGCGGCGCCGGAGGCGGCCGCTGCCGCGGGCGCCGCCTTTCCCAGCGAGACACCGGCGCCTTGCGCCATCGCCTTCTCGACCGGCTTCTCAGCAGCGCCGTCCGCGATGCGGCCGAGCACCATGCCGGGCTCGACCTCGGCATCGGGCTCGACGAGAATCTCGGCGAGCACGCCCGCGGCGGGGGCCGCGATCTCGACCGCGACCTTGTCGGTCTCGAGCTCGAGGATGGGCTCGTCCGCCGCGACGGCGTCGCCCACTTTCTTCATCCAGGCCTTGAGAACGGACTTTGTGCCTTCCTGCTCGGTCGGCGCGAGGATGTCGGTCATCCGAGAAGCTCTTCCATTCTGGCGCGGATGCCTTCGACCGACGGCAGCGCCGCTTCCATCAGCACGGGATTGTGCGGGCTCGGGATGTCGGGCATGGCCAGGCGCGACACCGGCGCGTCGAGATCGAAGAACGCTTCCTCGGCCACCACCGCGGCGATCTCGGCGCCGAAGCCCGCGCTCATCAGGTCCTCGTGCACGATCAGGCAGCGCCGCGTGCGCCGCACCGAATCCAGCACCGCCGCGCGGTCCCACGGCATCAAGGTGCGCAGGTCGATGACCTCCGCCGACAGCCCTTCGGCCGCCTGCTCGCAGCGCTCGACCATCGCGCCCCAGGTCACGAGCGTGATGTCCCGGCCTGCGCGCACCGTACGCGCCTTGCCGAAGGGCAGCACGAAATCGTCGCCCGGATAGGGCCGGCGCGCCGAGGGCGCGTCCAGCATCGCGCGATGCTCGAAGAAGATCACCGGATCGTTGCCGCGCAGCGCCGCGCGCAGCAGCCCCGTCGCGTCCTCGGCGTTCGACGGCACCGCGACCATCCACCCGGGCGAATGGACGAACTGGACCTCGTTGGTCTGGCTGTGCCAGGGATCGCCGCATTTGAAGAAGCCGCCGGGGATGCGCACCACGATGGGGGCGGCGAAGCGGTTGTTGGTGCGCCAGCGCATCGAGCCGCAATCGGTGAGCTGCTCTGTCGCCGGCTCGGCATATTTGCGGAACTGGATCTCTGGGACCGGCACCAAGCCGCACAGCGCCATGCCGACGGCGCGGCCGATGATGCCCTCTTCCGACAGCGAGGTGTCGAAGACGCGGTCGCGGCCGAATTTCTCCTGCAGCCCCATCGTCACCGCGTGCACGCCGCCCTTGGGCCCGACGTCCTCGCCGAAGACGAGCACTTTCGGGTTCACGCTCAGCTCGTGATCCAGCACCCGGCGGATGGCGGTGACCATGTTGATGCGCTGGCCGGACTGCGGCGCCTCGCCGGTCGAAGCGGGTGCGACATAGCCTTCGCGCCACTGGCCGCCCTTCTGCTGCATCTCGCCTTCGAAGAAGACGTGGCGGGTGACGCGCTTCGGCTCGGACACGCCGCGCGCCTCGGCACGGGCGCGCGCCTCTTCCGCAATGCCGTCGGCCTCGGCCGAGAGCTGGTTCCAGTCGCGCTCGTCGAGCAGCGCGCGCAGCTTGGGCAGCGGGTCGCGCGCCCATTCCGCGTCGACGGTGGCCTTGGACTTATAGGCCTGGGTATCCTGGAACGAATGGCCCTCCAGCCGCGGCACGGTCAGGCGCAGAAGGCAGGGACCGTTGCGGCCGCGCACATGGGACACGGCGTCGGCGATCAGCCGGGCAGCCTCTTGCGGCGCGGTGCCGTCGCCCGACAGGATGTGCAGGTTCTTGAAGCTCGCCAGGTTCGCCGCGATATCGGAGCCCGGCGTCTGGTATTCGCCCGGCACCGAGATGCCGAAGCCGTTGTCCTCGATATAGAAGAGCATCGGCAGCTTCAGCGTCGTCGCCATGGTGAGCGCCGACCAGAAGCCGTTGGTCGCGACCGAGGCGTCGCCGCCCAGGACGACACCGATCGCCTTGGCGTAGGCCGGATCGTCGAGCACCGTTCGTCTGTATTCGACGCCCTGAGCCCAGCCCGCGGTCGGGGTGTATTGCGCGCCGACGCCGCCGCACATCGGCAGCGCCGAGGGGCCCTTCGGATTGGGATAGTTGAACACCGCGCCGATGTCGCGGCCGTCGGAATAGCCGCCCTCGCGCGCCATCGACGAGCCGAGCGCATCGGCCGGATCGACGCCCAGCGCCAGCAGCACGGGCCGCGAGCGGTAATAGCCGCAGATCGCGTCGTTCGGATCGGTGAGCTGCAGCCCCAGAAGAATCTGCGCCATGTCGTGACCGCGCGCCGAGAACTGGTAGAGCACCTTCTTCTCGGGAACCAGCCGCGTCTCTTCCAGCGCATCGAGCGCACGCGACAGAAGCAGGAGCGAGGCGGCTTTGCGCCAATCCGGGGCCACTAGCGTCTCTCTTCTCTCACCGCAAAGGCGTGATAAAACCGACCGCACGGACGGTCAATATCTCAAGGGCACTATGGCACGCACGCAGGCGGCGGACTATGGCGAGCGGCGCGACGCCATCATCGGCAAGGCTGCCGAGCTGTATGCCGGTCGCGGCTTCCTGGGCGCCTCCGTCGCCGATCTGGCCGAAGCGCTCGGCATGTCGAAATCGCTGATCTACCATTACTACCCGTCCAAGGAGGACATCCTGTTCGACGTGATGCACTCCCACGTGCGCGCGCTCCTGGACGCCGCGGAGGCGGTCGTCGCGCGCGAGGGCGCGGCGGCCGACAAGCTCGACGCGCTGACCCACGATTTCATGCGGCTCTATGTCGGCGCCGCGTCGCGCCACAAGGTGCTGCTGAACGAGCTGGCGCGCCTGCCGGCGAAGCAGCGCGAGGTCGTGGTCCGGATCCAGCGCCGGCTGATCGACATCGTGGAAGCGCTGATCGCCGAGATCAGGCCCGAGCTCAAGGCCCGGCGCCCCGCCGCGATGCTCTATTTCGGCATGATCAACTGGACGCACACCTGGCTCGATCCTGACGGCAAGGTGGCGCCGGCCAAGGTCGCGAGCCTCGCCAACGCGATCTTCCTGGACGGGCTCACGAAAGCCGCCGTGTGACGCCCATCAGCGCGCCGAAGCCGAGCCACGTGCCCAGGATCGCGCTCACGCCCATGCCCACGAGCGGAACCGGGAAAGCGCCGACCACGGGCGCGAGCGCCGCGAGCACGAGATAGGCCGCCAAGCCGTAAGCTGCCGGCGAACGTGCGGCGGCGAGCGGCGCCAGGCTTGCGCCTGCCAGCGCGAGAACCGCCAGCGCAGCCATCGCGGGCGAAGCGAGCCCGATGATGCCTTCCACCTCGGGCACGGGCGCGAGCACATCGGGCTTCAGGAACGACAGCGCCGCCAATGCGGCGACGAGCGCCGCGGACAGGAACCGGTCCTCCGACAGCGTCAGGACCGCGATCGCGCCGCCGGCAAAGGCGACGGCCTGCGAGGCGTCGGGCTGCAACGCGAGCGGGACCAGCACCGCGATGGCGAGCCGCAAGGGGCGCCTGTCGAAGGCCAAGGCCACCACGGTGGCCGGAAGCAGCAGCTCCGCCGCGTTCAGGCGGACGGGACCGAGCGCGATCCAGCGATGCACCCCCGCCATGCCCTCGAAGAGGAAGGTCGCGACAAGGCCGATCGGCGCCAGCACCGGCCACCAGCCTTCGAACCTCGTGCGCGAGAGCAGGACGGCCAGAACGAGGCCCGCCGCCCATGCCGCCAGGTTCAGCGACCGGACATGCGCGCTCGCGCCATGCGTGCTTGCGATCAGGCAGCCGGTGGCCACTGCGGCGAGCGAGAGGCAGCCGAACAACAGCCACGCAAGGCGGGAGCCGGACTGCATTGCCGCCGCTATAGCCGCTCCGCGACCAGCGCCGCGGCGCGCGCCGACACCGCGGGCGCGGTCTGCATGCCGTAACCGCCCTGCCCCGCGAGCCAGAAAAAACCCTCGCGGTCGAATTCGAAGATCGGCACGCGCGCGGGCGTGAAGGTGCGCAAGCCCGCCCAGCGGCGGCGGATCCTGGCGACCTCGAGCGTGGTCGCCTCTTCGATGCGCCAGGCGATGGTGGCGACGTCGATCTCTTCGGGCTGGACGTCGCAGGGCTCGATCGGCGTCTCGTCGGCGGGCGAGGCCAGGATCAGGCCCGCATCCGGCTTGAAGTAGAACGTCTCGGCGACGTCGTTGACGACCATCCAGCCCGAGACGTCGACACCCGGCGGCGGCTCGATCAAGACGGCGGTGCGCCGCATCGGCACGAGGCCGCGGTCGCCCAAGCCCGCCATCTCCCCGACCTTGCCGGCCCAGGCGCCGGCGGCGTTGACCAGGATCGGCGCGGTGAAGGTGCCGTCCGGCGTCGTTACCGTCCAACCCGCCGCGCCCTGCGACAGGCCCAGCACCTCCTGTCGCGTGCGCGTGGCGACGCCGCCCGCCGCCGCCATGCGCCGGAAGCCTTCGAACAGCGCATGCACGTCGATGTCCATCGTGCCGGGCTCGACGGCGAAGCGCGTATAGACCTCGCCCCGCACCATCGGCATGCGCGCGAGCGCTTCGGCGGCGGGGATCTCGTGCACGATGCCCGGATTGTCGGCAAGAAAGGTCTCGAACTCGGCGGCGTCTTCGGGCCGCGCGATGGACAGGCCCGGCCGCCGCGTCAGGATGGGTGCGAAGAACGCCTCAGGCGGATGCTCGAGAAAGGCGCGGCTCGCCTGGGTCAGCGCGCGAACCTGCGCATTGCCATAGGACTCGATGAACATCGCGGCCGAACGGCCGGTGGTGTGCATCGCGAGATGCTCCTCGCGCTCGAGCAGCACGATTTTCGCCTTGCCTGCCAATCGGCCGGCAAGCGACACGCCCGCGATGCCGCCGCCGATGATGAGGACGTCCGCTTCGGTGGTCACGCTGATCTCACGCCATGCTTCTGGTCACGCGATCTCACGGCATCCTTCTGGCTTGCGGCCCGCCCGCGAGCGACAGCTTGCTCTCGTCGACGATCTCGCCCGCCTTCATGACCATCAGGATCGATTTGCAGTTGCCGATGTCGGCGAGCGGATCGGCCGAGAGCAGCACGGCGTCGGCGATCTTGCCCTCCTCGATCGAGCCCATGGTCTCCTGCTTGCCGATGAAGCGCGCGCCGTTATAGGTCGCGGCCTTGATGACGTGCAGCGGCGGCACGCCGGCCTCGGCCAGCAGCTCGAGCTCGCGCTGCTCGCCCGCGCCGTTGGAGCCGTCGGTGCCGGTGGCGATGACGCCGCCCGCCTCGTCGATGCGGCGCAGGTTGTCCTCAAGGATCGGCGTCTGGGTCTTCATCCACCTGCGCCATGTCCTTTGATAGAGCGGCTTGGAGTTGCGCAGCGCCGTCTCGCCGCCGTCGGCGACCAGCTTCTTCAGGCGAGAACGCTCTTCCGGCTTCATGGTGGCGGCATAGAGCGGCTGATCGAGGTATTCCGGGTGCTCGTGCAGCCGCGAATAGTTGTCGCCGATCATCATCGTCGTGGCGAAGGGAATCTGCTTGGCGGCGGCCATTTGCACGAAACCCTCGGTCAGCGGCCCCTGGATCGGCGTATGCGCGAGCGTATCGACGCCGGAATAGATCGCCTCCAGCGCGCGGCTCTCGTTGGAGACATGCACCGTCGTGCGCACGCCGTGCAGGTTGTAGAACTCGACGATGTGCTGCAGCAGATCCTTCGGCAGGATCGGAATCAGCGGCCGCGAGCCCCAGCCCTCGTCGTCATAGGTGATCTTGAGCACGTCGGGATGCTGGCTGTCATATTGCTGCTGCAGCTGGGCTTCGGCTTCCGGCCATGACGAGACGTTGACCGCGATGTCGGTGCCGTGGCTTCCGGGATAGGTGACGAGGTTGCCGGTCGCGAAGATATGCGGAGCAAGCAGCTTGCCCGCGCGCTCGTCGGCGCGCAGCGGAAGGATGTTCTCCGGGATGTTGCCGACGTCGAGCACCGTCGTCACGCCGGCATAGAGATAGGACGCCAGCGCCTGCTCGCCTTCCTTGCGGTCGACGACCCACTTGCCGTCCTTCGAGCCCGGCGCCCGGTCCTTGTCCTTGGCCAGCGGCGAAAAACCGGCGAGATGGATGTGCACGTCGAACAGGCCGGGGATGAGATACTTGCCGGTGCCGTCGATGCGCCGCCCGGGAAGGTCCCTGGCGAGGATGCTGGGCCCTACGACGGTGAACTTGCCGCCCTCGACCACCACCGCGCTGTCGGGCTTGGCCGCGCGGCCGGTGCCGTCGATCAGGGTCACATGGTCGATGATGACGGGCTCGCCGGACGCCGCGCCGCTCGTCATGAGAGCGGCAAGAACTGCAAACCCCGGCAACGCGTAACGATGCTTCTTCAACCGACCACCCTCCTCAGCGCCGCGCCGAAGCGGGCGATCTCTTCCAGCGTGTTGTAGTGCACCAGCGACACGCGCATGCAGCCGCGGTCCATCGACAATCCCAGCCGCTCCATCAGCCGCGGCGCGTACATGTGCCCGTCGCGGATGCCGAAGCCTTCGTCGCTCATCGCCTCGACGACGCGCCTGGGTTCGCGGCCCTCGACGTTGAAGGCGATGGTCGGCACCCGCCTGGTCTCGTCGTCGAGGCCGTAGACGGTGGCGCCGACGGTCTTGAGCTCGTCCAGCATCGCGCGCGACAGCGTTTGCTCATAGACCTGGATCGCGTCCATCGCCGCGACCAGCGCCGCACGGCGGTCGCCGTTGGCGCCAAGCTGGCGGCCCAGCGCCTCGAAGTAATCGACCGCCGCGCCCATGCCGGCGACGTTCTCGAAGATGAAGGTGCCGGCCTCGACCTTGTGGGGCGGCTCGTCGGGGATGAACTCCTCGCGGAAGGTCGGCAGCGCGATCAGCTTGTCGCGCTTGCCCCACAGGAATCCCATATGCGGCGAGAACGCCTTGTAGCCCGAGCAGACGAGATAATCGCAGTCCCAGGCCTGCACGTCGGCGAGCGCATGCGGGCCGTAATGCACGCTGTCGACGAACATTTCCGCGCCCACCGCATGCGCGGCGCGCGCAACGCCGGCGATGTCGACCAGCGAGCCCAGCGCATGGCTGACCGAGGTGCAGGCGACGAGCCTGACGCGGCTGTCGAGCAGCGGCACCAGATCCTCGACCTGCAAGGTGCCGCCGTCGCGCATGCGCCACCACACGATCTCGACGCCCATGCGCTCCAGCGCGCGCCAGGTCGCGACGTTCGCGTCGTGGTCGAGATCGGTGACGACGATGCGGTTGCGGGGCGCGGCGATCGTCTGGCCGACGGCGAGGCTGACCATGCGGATGAACGAAGTCGCGTTCATGCCGAAGCAGACTTCCGACGGATCGTTCGCGTTGATCCAGGCCGCGACCTTCTCGCGCGACGCGGCGATCATCGCGTCGACCGCGCGGCTCTTCGCATAGCGGCCGCCGCGCTGGACGTTGATCTCGAGCAGGTGGTGCGCCACCGCGTCGAGCACGTTCTGCGGCAGCTGCGCGCCCGCGGCATTGTCGAAATAGGCGAAGGGCGCGGAACGCTCCAAAGCGGGGAATTTCGCGCGGGCGTCTTGAACGGGAAAGGCTGCGGTCACATTGTTCTCGGGCTGGGACGGTCTCGATCATTCGACGCCGCGCATTCGGCGTCAATGAGGGGCCAGGGGGGAACCGGCATGAGCGACAATAGGACCGGCGCGCAGGCCATCGCGCGCGAGGCCGGGCTGCACCAGGGCCTGACGCAACGCCAAGTGGTCATGATCGGGCTGGGCGGCGCCATCGGCACCGGGCTGTTCATGGGCAGCGCCATCGCCATCGGCTATGCCGGGCCGGCGGTGCTGCTCAGCTATGTCGTCGCGGGCTTCATCGCGCTCACCATGGTGTTCTCGCTGTCCGAGATGGCGGTGGTGCATCCGACCGCGGGCTCGTTCGGCACCTATGCCGAGACCTATATCGGCCCCTGGGCCGGCTTCATCGTGCGCTATACCTATTGGTTCGCGCAGGTGATCGCCATCGGCGGCGAGGCGGTCGCGGCCGGCATCTACATGACCTATTGGTTCCCCGACGTCCCGGTATGGCTGTGGGCGCTGGCCTTCTCGGCAGTCCTCATCGCGGTCAATTCGCGCTCGGTCGCCAATTTCGGCTCCATCGAATACTGGTTCGCGCTGATCAAGGTCGTCGCCATCGTGCTCTTCATCGTGCTGGGCCTGTCGCAGATCGCAGGGCTGGGCGGCCCTGCGATCGGCTTCCGCAACCTCACCGGGCTGCCCGGCGGCTTCCTGCCCAACGGCATCCGGGGCATGTGGATGGGCGTGATCATGGGCATCTTTTCGTTCATCGGAGTCGAAGTGATCGCGATCACCTCGGCCGAGGTGCCGAACCCGCAGGTCGCCATTCCGCGCGCGCTGCGCACCATGGGGCTGCGCCTGTTTCTCTTCTACATCCTGGCGCTGGGCATCGTGGTCGCGATCGCGCCCTGGACCGAGACCGGCGCCAGAATCGTCCAGCAAAGCCCCTTCGTGCGCGTCTTCGCCCATTCCGGCATCGCCTTCGCGGCGGGGATCATGAACTTCGTCGTGATCAGCGCCGCGCTTTCGAGCATGAACACCAACATCTATTGCAGCACCCGGATGCTGTTCTCGCTGTCGCGCGGCAACTATGCGCCGAAATTCCTGGGCGCGCTGAATGCGACGGGCACGCCGACGGCGGCGGCGCTGTTCTCGGGCGCGTTCATTCTGGGCAGCGCCGCGGTGTCGATCTTCACTCCGCTGGCCTACAACTATCTTCAAGGCATCGCCCTGTTCGGCGCCATCCTGGTGTGGATGACGATCCTGGCGAGCCATCTGCGCTTCCGCCGCGCGCACAAGGCGGCGACGCTGCCGGTGCGCATGCCGTTCTTCCCGATCGTGCAGATCCTGGGCTTCGTGCTGCTGGGCGCGATCCTGGTCACCATGGGCCTGGACAAGGACTGGAACGTATCGTGGATCGTGGGCGTGCCGTTCGTGGCCCTGCTGTCGGTGGCGTATTTCATGAGGCGAAAGCGATAATTCTTTTCCTCTCCCGTTCACGGAGGAGGTGGATGCGCCGCGTCGGCGGCGCAGACGGAAGGGGGCCCCCTTCGGCGCTACGCGCCACCTTCCCCGCTTCGCAGGGGAGGAAAGAAGAGTCAGTAGTTGATCGACGGATTGTCGCCGGGATAGATCACGCCGACCACGTCGAAGCCGCCCTCGACCGTGCATTGCACCGAATGGGTCTGCTTGCGCGGCAGGAACAGCACGTCGCCGGCGCCGACCGTCGTCTTGGTGTTTTCGGTCCACACCACGCCCGCGCCGTTCAGGAAGATCAGCGCCTCTTCGTAGAGATGCTTGTGCGGCATGGCCTTGGACAGCGGGATATTGCCGATGAACTGGGTGATCACCAGCGAGCCGTGCTCGCGGTTGATCAGCATCTGGAACGAACGCTCGGCCATGGCGTGGCGCTGCGACGGATCGATCTCCGCGACGCGGCCGGGATGCGCCGTGTCGAAGCTCTCTGGCATCGCATCGAGGAAGACGAGGTCTTCCGCGCCCGGCCCGTTCGACACGTACAGCTTCACCGGCGCCGACGCGTGCACGCGCCAGGCCTCGCCGGGCCGCACATAGATGCCGCTGCGCTGGGTGAACGCAAACCGGCGCCCGCCGATCTCGACCTCGCCCTCGCCATGGGTGACGAACAGCACCGTCTCGCGACCGTCGGCGCTCACAACCGGCGACGAGCCCGGCTGAAGCTCCACATAGAATTGCGACTGGAACAACGCGCCCTTGGCCGGGCTGACCACCGGGCAATAGGCGAAGCCCTCGCCGCGCGGCGTCAGCGTCGCGCGCGCGGTGGAGAAGACGTAGCAGGTGCCGTCCAGCGGCACCTCGGCCGCCGCGCCATGCGGCACCTGCGCCACCTTGGCGTTGGCCTCGCTGTTGGGGTCGTCTTCGTTCTCATAGGTCGCCAGGTTGTTGTGCGCGCCGTCGCAGAACGGCGCGGTGCCGGTGTGCTTGCAGCCGCAGAAGATGACGTCCTCGTCCTTCCGGGCCACGAACAGCACCGGCTTGAACTCCGTTCCGACATGCGAGTTGTCGCAGAACGGCTGTTTCGCCGAACGCCCGCACGAGCACCACAGATAGCGCTGCCCGGCCTTGACCTCGAAGTAGTAGCCCTTGGGCGAGGCGATCGTGGGCGTGGGCATGGCGCGTTCCGGACGGCGGCGGGTAGCGATTATCCGGCGCCGCGCCGCCATTGCAAGCCGCGCCGCCATCGGAAGCCGCGCCGTCCTGCAAGCCGCGCCCGGCATGGACAATCGCGGGCCGCCCAAGTAACTGTTCGCCATGACCGATCATACGATGAGCACGCGCGACGTGCTGGCCGGAAAAGCGCCGGAACAGGCCTCCGTCACCGTCAAGGGCTGGGTTCGGACGCGGCGGGATTCCAAGGCCGGCGTCTCCTTCGTGCAGGTGCTGGACGGCTCCTCGCTGCAGCCGCTGCAGGTCGTCGCGCCGCAGACGCTCTCCAACTATGCCGACGCGGTGCTGAAGCTCACCGCCGGCTGCTCGATCGTGGCCACCGGCACGATCGTGCCCTCGCCCGCGAAGGGCCAGCCCTTCGAGATGCAGGCGACCGCCATCGAGGTGGTGGGCTGGGTCGAGAATCCCGACAGCTATCCCATCCAGCCGAAGCCGCATTCGCTGGAGTTCCTGCGCGAGGTCGCGCATCTGCGTCCGCGCACGAACGTCATGGCGGCGGCGACGCGCGTTCGCCACACCGCGGCGCAGGCGATCCATCGCTTCTTCGACCGGAACGGCTTCTTCTGGATCAACACGCCGATCATCACCGCCTCCGACGCCGAAGGCGCCGGCGCGCTGTTCCGCGTGTCGACGCTCGATCTGGCGAACCTCCCCCGGACCAAGGACGGCGCGGTCGATTTCTCCAAGGATTTCTTCGGGCGCGAGTCGTTCCTGACCGTGTCGGGGCAGCTCAACGTCGAGGCCTACTGCCTGGCGCTGTCCAAGGTCTATACCTTCGGGCCCACCTTCCGCGCCGAGAACTCGAACACCAGCCGGCACCTCGCCGAGTTCTGGATGATCGAGCCCGAGATCGCCTTCGCGGACTTGAGCGACGATGCGACGCTCGCGGAACGCCTGCTCAAGTCCACTTTCGAGACCCTGCTGAGCGAGCGCGCCGAGGACATCGCCTTCTTCGACGAACGGGTCGAGAAGGGGCTGACGGCAAAGCTGGAAGCCATTGTCCGCTCCGAGTTCGTGCGCATGGACTACAGCGAGGCGGTCGCGATCCTGGAGCGGTCGGGCGAGAAGTTCGAATACGACGTGACGTGGGGCATCGACCTGCAGTCCGAGCACGAGCGCTATCTGACCGAGAAGCACGTCAAGAAGCCCGTGATCGTGATGAACTACCCCAAGGACATCAAAGCCTTCTACATGCGGGTGAACGACGACGGCCGGACCGTCGCAGCGATGGACGTGCTGGCGCCCGGGATCGGCGAGATCATCGGCGGCAGCCAGCGCGAGGAACGGCTCGACGTGCTGGACGCGCGGCTCGCCGAGCGCGGCATCGACAAGGAGCATTACGGCTGGTATCGCGACCTGCGCCGCTATGGCAGCGTGCCGCATGCGGGCTTCGGGCTGGGCTTCGAGCGCACCATCGCCTATGTCACCGGCCTCGCCAACGTCCGCGACGTGATCCCCTATCCGAGGACCCCCGGCAGCGCGCGGTATTGAGCAAAGATCGGCTTGCCAGGGCGTAGCTCGCAGGCTTGCCGAGCCGTAGCTCGCGGCAACTGGTCCGCCTTCGCCCTAAGGGGCTTCGGCGCGACAGCCTCCGCTCGCTTCGCGAGCGTAGACTGGTGGGCCCGGCAGGACTCGAACCTGCGACCAGACCGTTATGAGCGGTCAGCTCTAACCAACTGAGCTACAGGCCCTTCGGCCCCCAGATAGCAGATTTTGCGGCCGGCCCAAATTTCGCCGCGGGGACCGCTAGGATGGGGCGATTTCGATGAGGATCGTTGCCATGAGACCGCTTCTTTCCGCCGGCGCTCTGGCGGTGCTGATCGCCGCCGCGGCGTCCCCCGCCCTTGCCGATGCCGCCGCGCCGCGGGTGCTCACCGTCACCGGCGAAGGCGAGGTCAAAGGCGTCCCCGACCAGGCGCGGCTCTCGACCGGCGTGGTGAGCCAGGCGCCGAAGGCCGCCCAGGCGCTCGCCGCCAATGCGCGCGCGATGAACCAGGTCATGGACACGCTCAAGGCCGCGGGCATCGCGCAGAAGGACATCCAGACCTCGAACTTCGCCGTCTCGCCGCAATATGCCGACGGCAACGGGCGCCCGCGCGTCACGGGCTACGAGGTGACCAACACGGTCAACGTCACCGTCAGCGGGCTCGACAAGCTCGGCGCCACGATCGACGCCCTGGTGGCCGCGGGCTCGAACCAGATCGACGGGCCCAGCTTCTCCTTCGCCGATCCCAAGCCGATGCTGGCGCAGGCGCGTGCCGGCGCGGTCGAGGACGCCACGGAGAAAGCGCAAGCCTATGCCCGCGCCGCCGGCGTGACGCTGGGACCGATTCTGGCCATCAACGACGGCGGAAGCTTCAGCCCACCGGAGCCGATGCCGCGCGCCATGGCGTTCAAGGCGGCGGCGCCGACGCCGATCGCCGCGGGCGAGGCGAGCGTGTCGGCGAACGTCTCGATCACCTGGGAAATTCAATAGCCGTGGTTGCAGTCGCCGGCGCGTCCGTCGCCGGCGCGGATCCAGATGTCGACCTGTCCCATCGCCGGCTCCTTGGGCTCGCGGTCCGCCACGAGCCAGACGTGCCACTGGCCTTCGTGCAGGCGCGCGCGCCAGAGCCCCGTCGCTTGCGAGAAGGCGCAGCGCTCCCTGGCCATGCGGATGGCCTCGGCCTCGTTGCGCACCGGCTGCGCCGCTTCGACGCCGATGCAGCCGGCGAGCGCGATGCAGGCGAGCGGCAGGCAGGCGAGCGCGAGCGCCGCGCGGGGCACTATTTCTCCGCCTCGAGCGCGTCGATCTGGTCGAGGATGCGGCTCATGCGCGCGACCAGCGCCTGGTAGGGTGCCGGGCTCGCCATGTCGATGCCCGCCTTCTTGTAGAGCTCGTAGGCATAGTCCGAGCCGCCCGCCTTCAGCATGGCGATGTAGCGGTCGCGCGCCGGCGCGCCCTCGTGCTCGATCGCGTCGGTGAACTGGGCCGCGCCCGCCATCGAGGTCGCGTATTGCCACACATAGAAGCCGTAATAGAAATGCGGGATGAACGCCCATTCGACGCAATAGGCGGGATCGATCTTCATCACGCCCTGCGCGTCGCCGTGATAGCGCTTGAGCAGGTCGCAATAGATCTCGGTCATGCGCTTGCCCGACAGCGCATTGCCCTTCTCGACCTCTTCATGCAGCGCGAGCTGGAACTCGCCGAACATGGTCTGGCGGAAGAAGGTGCCGCGGATCAGCTCCAGCCCCTCGCCCAGGTAATAGAGCTTCTCGTTTTTGGTCCTGGCATGCGCGACCATGTAGTCGTTGAGCAGCATCTCGTTGGAGATCGACGCGGTCTCGGCGATGAAGGTCGAGTAGTTCGCCTTGTCGTAGGGCTGCGCGTCGTGCGCCAGCATGGTGTGCACCGCGTGCCCCCATTCGTGCACGAAGGTCGACAGCGACTCGAAATCGTAATTGTGGTTCAGGTGCAGATAGGGATGCACGTCGTAGGCCGAGCCGTTCATATAGGCGCCCGAGGCCTTGCCGGTGCGCGGCAGCACGTCCATCCAGCGGCCCGCGAAAGCCTGATGCAGCTTGACGGCGTATTCCGGCCCGTAAGGCGCGGTCACGTCGAAGGCGATGCGCTCGGCGTCGTCGACGCCGAAATGCAGCGGCTTGTCCAGCGTGAACATCGTGGGATAGATGTCGTAATAGCCGAGGTCGTCCTTGATGCCGAGCAGGCGCTTGCGCAGCTTCAAGTAGCGATGGAATACCGGCAGGCCCGCATTGGCCTGCGCCACCAGCTGGCGATAGACGGCTTCCGGCATGTTGTCGGCGAAGAGCGCATCCGAGAGCGCGTTGGGATAGCGGCGCACCTTGGCGTCGAACTCGGCCGCCAGCACCTGGGTGTTGAGCGACGAGCCGAAGGTGCCCTCGTACTTCTTCCACGTGCCCCAGAAGGTGTCGAAGACCAGCTTGCGGTCGGCGCGGTTGGGCGCCTGGCGGTACTTGGTATAGGCCGCCTGGTCGAGGCGCTCGACCTTGGTGCCGTCGGAGAGCGTCACGCCGGGGAACGGCAGCTCGCCGTTGGACAGCACGCTGTAGATGTTGTTGGGCTGGATCAGCACGTTCGACGCCGCCGCCATCACGCCTTCGGATTCGGGCGACAGCGTGTGCGGGGCGGCGCGCAGCGTGTTGTCGAGAAAGAAGTCGAAGCGGTGCTTGAGCTCCGGCGACTGCTTTTCGTAAGCCTCGACCTTCTTGGCCCCGACGGCGAGAATCTCGGTCGACAGCCACGCCGTCCGCTCGGAGAGCCGGGTGCCCAGCGCCTGGGCTAGCTGCACGCGCTCCTGGTTCTCGGCGATGCGTACGTCCTCGTCGCCCTTGAGCGAGGCATAGACATAGAGCCGGTCGAATTCCTTGTGCGCCTTGCTGATCGCATCGAGGCCTTCGAACATCGCGGCCGCGCTCTTGCCCAGCGTGCCCTTGTATTTCTCCAGCCCGTCGATCTCAGCCTTCAGCTTGTCGTGCTCGGCCTTCCAGGCCTGCGGCGACGGATAGAGGTCGCTCAAGTCCCACATATAGGCCGGGTTGGCGGCGTCGCCCGCGGGCGGCGTATCGGCGAAAGCGGCAGTCGACAGCGTCATCAGCGCGAAGGCTCCGATCAGAATATTTTTCATGTCTCTCCCCTGCCGCGTGCCCGCGGTGCGCCATTGGGTGCAATTGCGCGTTTTTCTCCCCGAGGGCTAGACTAGCGGGCTTTACCCGGGCCCGACAGAGGTCTTTTCGATGCGTGTTTTCCTGCCTGCCTTCGCCGCCCTCACCTTCGCGTTGTCTGCCGCCCTGCCGGCCGGAGCCGTGCCCGCGCCGCATGTGAGCGTATCCTCGCTCGCCGAGCTCGAGGTGCCGGATACGCCGTTCGACGCCGGGCGCGACGCCAATGCCGATGTCGACGCCGCCCTCGCGCGCGCGAAGAAGAGCGGCAAGCGCGTGCTGATCGACCTGGGCGGCAACTGGTGCGCCGATTGCCGCATATTGTCGGGGCTGATGGAGCTGCCCGAGATGCGCGCCTTCCTGGCGGCGCATTACGAGATCGCCACCGTCGACGTTGGCCGCTTCAACCGCAACCTGCAGATTCCGGCGCGCTGGGGCATCACCACGCGCCTCGCAGGCGTGCCGGCGCTGCTCGTCGTCACGCCGGACGGCAAGACGCTGGTCAATGCCGGCCGCGTCTCGGCGATCCAGGACGCGCGCCACTTCACGCCGCAGGCGCTCGCCGACTGGTTGGCGCAATGGACGGCGTGACGCCGCTCTTCGTGCTGGGCATGGGACGCTCGGGCACGACCAATGCGCTGCGCGTGCTCAATACCCATCCCGAGATCATGCTCGACGGCGAGATTTCGCTGTCGATCCTGAGCAAGCTCATGGCGCTGCTGGAAGCCGCCGACCGCTCGTTCGAGAAGAACGAGGCGAGGAACGACGGCTGGCTCGCGCGCAAGTCCGAATACATCTATTCGTCGTTCGGCCATCTCGCCAAAGCGGGGCCGGGCAGGCCGCGCAAGCGCAGCCGCGCCCGCTTCCTGGGCCACAAATCGCCGCAGCTCGAGAACCTGTTCGATCAGTACGAAGCGCAGTTCGCCACGGTGGGCGCCGCGCCGCGCTACGTCTATTGCGCGCGCAACGCCTTCGATTGCTGGACCTCCTACAAGACGATGCCCTGGAACCCCTACAAGTCGGTCGGAGCATTCCTCAATCACTACGCGGCCTCCTATGCCGCGCTGGACCGCATGCTCGAGCGCGCGCCCGGCCGCGTCAGCGTGATGAATCTCGACGCGCTGATCGCCAGCCGCGACCCGATCGCGTTCTATCGCGCAACCCTGTTCGAGCCGCTCGGCCTGAACCTTCCCGCGCGCAGCATCGAGGCGATCGCGGACATCCATTCCGCGAAGGAACGGACCTCGGCGGCGCGCGACCTCGACGCCGCCGAGCGTGCCGCGATCGAGAACCATCCCGCGGTGCGCGAGCGCCACGCGGCGATGTTCGCGCCCCATCTCAGGCGAGAGACCGCGTGAAGAACGCCACCGCCAGCGCGTGAGCTTCTGCCATGGCCCTGGCGTTGTGGCGCATGACGACGTCGCCGCCCTTGCCGCGGTGGCAGAACGGATCCTGCACCACGACGTCGACGCCGGGCATGTCGAAGCAGTGATGCGCATCGGCGAAGACATGCGTCGTCACGCGCGCCCGGTCGGACGGCGCGAGCGCCGCGGCGAGCTTCGGCCCGGCCTCGGGATCGTCGTCGTATTGGTCCAAGGCCCCGGTCGCGAGCAGCAGCGGCGCCTCCACCAGATCGGCGAATTCGGCGCCCGGCACGGTGTTGTAGATCCAGCAGGCGGGATAGACGGGCATATGGGCCGCGAAGCGCGCGCCGTAGGCGCCGGCTTGCCTGGCGGTCGCCGCCAGCATCGTCGCCACCCCGCCGAAGGAGAAGCCCATCACGCCGATGCGGGCGGGATCGACGTCGGGCCGCGCCGCCAGCCAGGCCCGCGCGCCGAACACGTCGGGCAGGGTCTCCAGGAAGGTCTTGGGCCGTCCGGCCGAACCGCCGCCCAGACCCCGCGGCGCCCACTGGTCGGGCTCCAAAGTCACGAAGCCCGCGGCATGCAGCGCCTCCGCATAGCCGCCCTCGCGGGTCGAGGGCCCGGCCGAGCCGTGCAGGACGAGGACGGCCGGCAGCCGCGCCCTGTCGGTGGCGGGCGCCATCAGGCGGGCCGCGACGCTCAGCGGCTGCTCGTGCAGCGTCGGGAAGGTGACATAGGACCGGCTGGGGAATCCGCGCATGGGCAAAGCCTAGCGGAGCCGGTGGCCGAGCCCCAAGCGCCTCGCCTGTCCCCAACCCAAGCCCAGCCGCCGAACGATTTTTTGCTGTTGAATCCCGCCGCGCCATGAGCCATAACCCCCGCCCAACCTGGAAATGCGGGCGTAGCTCAGGGGTAGAGCATAACCTTGCCAAGGTTAGGGTCGGGCGTTCGATTCGCCTCGCCCGCTCCAGGTTTTTCAGATAATTCAATGGGTTGTGAAGTGCGGCGGGGAAGGCCCTTCCCGCCACTTCGCGTTGGTGTCCACATGGTGTCCACCGGTTTGTTCCGTTTCTGTGGCCCGACATCCCGAACAAATATGGCGTTCAGCTTGGAGGCTCATGGATTGATCGTCTATAGGCGCTCGGCGCGCCGTGTTACGAATGAACATCAGGTGGACACCAAAGCGGTGCATCCCATGCTCCGAGTTCCTCAAACATCCAGCGTGAATTGCTGACCGTCCCCGTCGTCATCGGCGTTGCCAGAAACCCGCCGCATAGGCTCTCGAAGCCGCAATCCGAAATCGTCTAAGGTCGCTTTGAAGGCAAATACCAAGCCGTCGATGCCTTTCGATTCATGCGGCGAAACGCGCAGCTGACCGGAAAGATGGAGGGTTCTGCCCGGCCCTTTCGCATCAAGAAGAAAAGGATCTATTTGCCCCTCAAACGGCTCGGTGTCCTCCAACCAGCCGGGCATCTCGAACGGCTCATTCTCGTTGCGCGGCGCATCCCAAACCGCCACATCGGATTCGCCCTGCCAAAACAAACGCATTAGATGATCGCGCAGGAACACTTGCATTCCCCGAACGGTGTCGGCAGGTCGCGCGCGCAAGAGGCGGCTGACAATGGTTCGGCACGGCTGACGGGCCAGCCTGTCCAGAAGATCCATGCGCTCCGCGCTGATCGCTATGATTCCCCACGTGAGGAGCCGGTTGCGCGTCGCCGTGTCGGGCAATTCCCGTAACATCAGCACGACCGGTCCATAATACATCGGAGTGTCAGCGGCGATTTTAGCAACGTTTGCAAGGTCGATAGGCTCGGCCCCAGTCTCGACGCGCACGCCGAACTCAGCTTCATCCTTCCAGACAACGAAATCGAGTTTGCCGGCTTGCGTTTCAACGTTGCGGTAACCCCACTGCCTAGCCCTGAACGCATCGATGCACCGATCACCCTCCCACCAGATGCGACTCGGACTAATTTCTCGCGCCAACAGAACGACCCGGATACGGCGCTTCAGAGAGGGCAGCACCGCCGCAAAACTTGCGACATTCGTGCCGGCGGCCGAGCGCGCGCGCACCTCGTCCAGACACTGTTGCTCAATTTCCGCATCCGCCGCAGGACCGCGCAGTACCACCATGACAATGGAACGCGCCTCGGATAGCGGCAGGCGCGACGCCGACGCGCTGCTATAGGCTGCATCGACTGCGGCTCGCGCCCGTGACGCCACGCCTACACCGATGACCGCAAATTTTGCGCCGTGGCCGCGTCTGAACAGGCGTTCAAGGACGGGAGCACCGTCCCTAGCGTCCCGGGCCAACGCCACGAGTGCGCGAACCGTCCACTTGCTCAGTAGTGATGGCGAATTGCGGATTGGTTCCGCATCTTTGGCGGGCGGCAAGAGCGCATCGCCAGTCTGCGGCCCGCCGATCACCGCCAGCCACCGTGCCGCGCGCGCCAGCCGATCAAGACGCTGTTCACCACTCTCTGGATCGCTGGCAGTCGCAGAATGCGGACGCACCAAGATGGCAGCCGGCAGGCAGCCACGCCCCACAAGCGATGTCGCCAGGCGCTCCGCATTTTCGATTTCGTCCGCCCGGTCTGCCAGGAGAAGAAGGTAGATATCGCCGGCATGCGCATCGCTGTGCAGGGGACGTGCCCGGTCGCTAGATAGAAGTTCTGTCGCATCGACAACATGCAATCCAGCATGCTTACCAGCCGCCACTGCAAGGCCTGCGCCGATCTGACCGAGCGGAACCAGCGTAACTGGGCGCGGCAAGGGCACGGCGTCCGGTACGGGTAACGACCTTTGATCGGCGCCCTCCTCCACCTCAATACTTTCAATTGCAAACGCGTCTGTCATCGTACGCAGCGGTGCCAGCGCGCCGACGACCCGTTCTTTGTCATGACCGAGCGCCGCAAAAATACCCTTGGGTACCGCGATACGAAGCTTGCCGTCCTCGCATCGCAGGTCTATGTCGCTCAGCGATCTGACGAGACTGCGATCGGACGGCGATAAACTTCGGCCTATCGCGGCGCGCGCGGCCGGCAGAAGGATAACCAAATCGCGCCAGGCGGCCCCCGATTGGGGCGAATATGCAACAAGGTGCTGAAACGCGTCCCGCAAGAGAGAGGCGACCGCATCGTCTTGACCCGCAAAACGCGCTATCGCCAGTCGAAGATGCGGGGGGAATTCGCCTGTGTCGCTTGCCTCGGCGAGTTCGCGGCACAAGCTTGCCCGCGTCGCGACACGTGCCTGCGCGAGACTCCATTGAAAACCCCATAGCGCAGACTGGCCAATTCCGACGTCGACGCGCTCAACATTTTGGAACACCTCGAACGTGCCAATTTCGATGGGCACAAATTCTTCAATGGCATCATTGTGGCCGATCACTTGCGCAAGCACCGCGTTGCCGCCGCCTTTTTGCATAAATACCGGAAGCACAAAGGCTGGCATTGTCGAAACCGGGTTGATGAACCCGTGGAGGCTGGCGCGTCGCGCGGACCGCATCACAGATAGCCTCGGCGTCGATAATAATCCCGCACGATGGTGTACAAAGCTCCCGTGTAGGATTCCGGACGCAGCCTTGGTATATAGTCATAGGGCAGCGCCGTGATGCCGAGCGCTGCCAAGCGTTGCAAAATGTCGGGGGTCGCGAACGCGTCTGGCACAACCACGGCCTCAGCAACACTGTTGAGATCAAGCGTGCCTTCCGACTGGAGTTCGATGGCGGATATTCGCTCATCGAATGCGTTCTCATGCCGGCTAGTGATCAGGACGTGATAGCTGGACGCCTCGAACGACAGCGGCGGGATCTCGATTTTCTCGAGCGGTATATTGCGGTAGTAACGTTCACAGTCTCCGAAGAACAACGAGATCAACCGAAGCGGCGTCTCCGGGCTCACATCTAGTGCGAAGTCGTCAAGAAGCATTTTGCGATGCATAGCCTCAGCGAAACGATCGCCGTTGAAGGCTCCGCTGTCGAAAGGAAAGATGCGTTTCGGCACAACGAGTGATTTCGGCCGCAGGATCAGACACACGGGCGCATACGCATCGATCGCGCTGCTCAGTCGCTGGCTGTTCACCCGATAGGCTGGCCGACCGTAGAAGAAGTACAGCAACGGTTCGTCGAAGACTTGACAATGTTCGGGACGCAGCTCACCCGTTTGAAGAATGCCGCGAAAGCCCAGACCGTCCGTGATGTGTGTGAGCGGAAGTTCGCCGGTGGCCGGTGGCTGTTGACCGACGAAACTGTTAAATTCGTCGGACTTCGCTCGTGCCAGGGGTTTTGCGCGGCGTGTCGGCTTCATAGCATCTGTCGGATCAGTTGATGCTCATCTGGCAAGTTTTGCCGCAACACATAGTCGCGAAGGAGGAGCGTCCTTATTCCCTGCTGGACCAATCCGTCCAAAGAGTGCGGAACATCGACGACAAAGCACGACTTCGTGCCCACTGCGATCGTGTTGTTGTCGCGGCTGACGACAAGCGGGACAGGCACGCCGTTAAGCGACGTGCCTGAGCGACAGGTGAGGCCATCAAGTTCCAACAGTCGCTTGAGTCCCGCCAACGCTTGGGCTTGGTCCGCGATGTCTGGCTCTTCGGGCGGCGTCCCGTTGAGCGCGTAGCGCAAGAGTTGCGCACCCAGACGACGGTCCAGGCGGTTCTTGAGGTGTTGGTTGTGGTAGTGCCGCAAACAGCTCTCGCAGGAGCGATCACAGCGCGCTGGACAATTCTCAAGCAGATCGAGCGAACTCGCGAGGATTTCGGCGAGATGGCGGCCCGCGAGTTCGGAGTAACCGGCACCGCCGGACAACGTGTCGAATAGATAAACGTCGAGATGGAGTTCATTGCGCTCTTGAGTCGGAACGATTCGGAATCCGGCACCGAATTCCGATGCATCCAGGTCCAGGTGTGGATGACGACTGGCACTGAGCCGGAACGCTTCTGCGATCGAATAGAGACCGTCCTCTAACGCGCGAAGGACCACCGTATCGTGTGTGTCTGTGTTGAGTGGCTCGGCGACCGTGATGCGGAGCAACAGCAAATCGGTCGAGAAGACGTGGCCAAGGAATACGTTTTGGAACGCGCCGTTGCAGCGGTTGGGTGCCTTCGGTGGCACGAAGGACGGTTCGATCGCATAGGGCCGTTGATGGGCGCCGGCCGGCGGCTCCTCTGTTGAGGCGCGGCCACATCGATCGCAAATCCAGAAGCCCTGATAGGTGTCGTCGGCAAGTTGACCTTTGTTGGTCGTCACAAGCCGCCGATCGGTTGCGACAGTGAACATCGCGCGCGCGCCGATCGGAGTCAGGTTCATCACGTCCGCGCCGTCCACCGGCACCGGATATTGGGCGCCCGTGGCATAGGTGATTTCCTGATCTCGGTCGTCCTCGTCCAACGCCCGCCCGTCTTCGGGCGTGAATACCTGTGGCACAATCATCATGTTGGATTGTAACTCGACACCACAAATAGGACAGGCACCCCCGGCCTCAGCCGTCTCGCCGATGTCACGCACATAGCTGCAGTTGTCGCAATGGATTAGCGTTTGCGGGTCGGCGAATAGCGGCGCCGCGCGGTCATGTGTCGTGGGCAGAACGTTGGCGACGACCCCACCGGACCGGTAGGTTTCCTTGTTGATCACAATGAGGCGCCCGGGCGCATATTCGCTCAGAGCCTTCTGAATGCCCTGCTGCGGCCGCTCGACAATTTCCATCTTTCGCTGCTGTGAGCCTGGGACGAGCGTCAAGCGTTCGATTAGAAAGCTGGTGAGGTCAGTTGGAAAAGCGTAGCTCGGCAGCAACCCGTTATCGAAGAGGAAATCCATCAATTCGGCATCTTCGAGGTTGCCGCGATCGTCATCGTCATCGTCGTCGTTATCCGCAGCAATCGGCTTCGGCACCTTCTTGATATCCTCGAGTTCGGCCATGAGCGCTTGCGTCACCGACCGAATCCATGCGTCTCGGCTCAGCGGTTCGGTCCGCAGATTCTGCGGCAGCCAAGTACTGATGGCACGTCGCAGATCGCCGGCTTCGGCAATCACATGGTTCTGCAGCCACGTGGCGAATGCGCTGAATGTCGGGACCTGACTGGGATCGCCGTGGAAAAACTCGCTCGCTTTGCCGAGCGCCCGAAACAGGGCCGAAGTGGCTCCGCCAACCTCGATTTGGTGCTCGTCCATGAAGCGATGAAAGAAGGTCTGCACCAAAAACGAATTGACATGGCGGCGTGCGATCTTCGGGTTGTCCGTCTTGATGTCGGGGTTGCGCGGCGCGCCAGCCACAATCTGGCGCGGATTGTTGTAGTAGTAACTGTCGTGCGGCCCGTTCTGCGCATAGGTTAGAACTGACGATACGGAGGAGCCGCGGCGACCGGCGCGACCGGCGCGCTGCTGATAGTTCTCGCGCTGGGGCGGCACGTTGCGGAGGCCAACGGCCACCAAAGAACCGATATCGACACCGACTTCCATTGTCGTTGTGCAACTAAGCACATCGATAGGGCGATCACGATCGCTGAGGCGAATGTCGCGGAAGCGGAGCTCGAACTGCTCTGTGGTAGCATGCACGCGCGTGTTGTCGCGGTTGGACAATTGTGCGGTGTGCTCCTCAACCGAGATTCCCCGCAGATGGGCTTTGGCGTCCAACGTGAGTTGGACAGGCGTACGCCAGAAGCCTTTGCGGGCTCGGATATACTCGCTGATCCGGGGATTGAGATCGTGTATCTGGTCGGCGCCACAGGCACTGCAGCGTTCCGCAATCGTGAAGGGACGCAGCCCGGTGCAATCCGCGCATTGATGCCAAGTTGTCTCGAGCGCTGTAACGATCTTGACCTTGCTGGGGTCCAGGAAGTGATTTTCCGCATTGCCTTTCAATGCGAGTTCCGCGCGCAGCACCGCTTCAAGGGGCTCGATATCGGCCGGCGCGATGGCGAGAATGCCTGGAAGACGATCCCGCAAGGGGCGGCTGAAGCGGCCATTAGTACCGGGAGTGGCTGTCCAGAATCCCGCCGCCTTGGACCGCAATTGCTCTGTCACCTCGCGATCGAAGCCGTGCTTGTCCGCGGCCTCTGCGATCCAGGCGAGCGCCAATTGTTCGACAAGTGGGCGGGTAATACCTGGAACAATTTTGGACAGCGGCTCGACCAGCTTGTCGCCGGCCTTCTTGCTCGGTGCCAAATAGCCCACCGATGTCCCAACCAGCGAATAGTAGCGCCCGCACAGTTGCTTCAAGAGCGCGATTGTATAGCGCGGCGGCGGTGCGCCTGGGTCAAATTCGAGCAACAGATGAGCCAGTTCCTCGCCTTCGTGATCCTTCTCCAGACGCTCGATTTGATTCTCAATCGTCGCGGCGTCAGCGCGATCGAACAGCGGCAGATTGAAGTCGCGCAACACCGTCAGGACCGCGGTGTACATATGCCGGGTCGGCTTCGGTTCGTATCCGGCATCAGCCAGCCGTTGCGCAGCCAGAAGCAGTATCTGACGGAAAATGTCCTGCTCGACCTCGCGCGGAATATCGCGCGCAAGGCGGGCCGCCTTCTGCCGACCGTCGGAAAACAGCAGAACCTTGCGCCCACCGTTGGGGAATGTCCGGTTCTCCTCGCGCACAGGCGGTTGAATGTCCAGCTGCGTCTTGATGAGATTGGCGAACGGAGCTTCGCCCTTGGTCGAGTGATCCATTATTGCGGAGCGGCCCGCGCGCAGCGCGTTGGTGTTGCAAACGGGGCAGTCGACGAATTTCACGCCGTTGCGGCCAAAATCGGCGGCACCGCCCGGCAGGAAGACCCGTCGAAAGCCCGCACGATCAGTCGGCGTTTCATAGACCAGCTTGCCGCTCCGCACATCCAGCCAAGCCTCGATGCAACTGACCGCCTGCTCAGGATGGGGCTCCGATTCGATGAGCAATTCCACCTCGACCAAAGGGGTCTGATAGCCCTCGCGCAGATGGCCGCTCGGGATATGCCACAGGAAATCCCCATGTGCGTCGGTCATGTAACCGCGGAGAAACGCGCTGCCGCACTCGCGATGGGTAAAGAGTTCATAGACCCGTGAACCGCAATCGCAAGCATCACGCAAATGGGTGTGCAGACGTCCGATGATCGCATTCGCATCGCTAACTCGGGCGTGCGAACACGCTAGATCGGCGCAGGCATATAGGC
This sequence comes from Alphaproteobacteria bacterium, assembly GCA_019247845.1. Lineage (GTDB taxonomy): Bacteria > Pseudomonadota > Alphaproteobacteria > Micropepsales > Micropepsaceae > Rhizomicrobium. The sequence continues at coordinate 35,151 of JAFBAL010000069.1, forward strand.
CCGGCAAACCACGGAAGAACATATGAAGTCGCGTGGGCAGCAGAATGCGTCCGTCGTGCCGTCGTTTCGCAAATGTCGCGAGCGCCAGGAGTGTTGCCGTCGCGCGGTTTGCGCTATCGCTACCTGGGAAGAGCGCATCCTGCAGTTCCGGCAGCGCTGAAGCCTTACCGGACACAAGGCCGATGAGCAACTCGAGTGGGCCAAATCCGCTCAAGGCCTCGTAGAGATAGTCAGCGAGATCATCTTCAGCCTTGAGCTTGCGCCAACCTAGGCGCCCGGCCAGCTCTGAGACGGCTGTGCGCGCTTGGGTGGGATCGGTAGCTTGCAACTGAAACGCCGCCAAATCAAAACCGGCGAGCGCCAGGGCGGTCTCTCCATCGCCGACCTTCTGTCCGACACGGTGCTCTCGCTCGCCCGTGATCAGGGCGAATTTGCGGACCGAATCTTGGGCAAGTCCGGTGAGATCGCAAGCGAATTCAATGACGGCGCGCTTGGCATCTTCACCCTCACCGAGACTTGCACTCGTCAACACATAGCGGACGCGTTCTCTCGGAACATCAAGACGGGCTGCCAGGCGGCGGAGCAGAAGTGCCACCTCAGCGCCGCCGGCGCCGCGATACATATGGGCTTCGTCCAGGACCAGTACCAACTCATTGCGCGGATCGGCGCGTAGCCAGTCTCTGGTCTGGCTGAAAATCGGCCGTTCGATTGGCCGCATGAGCATGTATTCCAACATGGAGTAGTTGGTGATGAGAATGTCGGGGCACCAGTTCTGCGTCTCGTGACGCGTCAAGAGTTCGCGGTCGCCAGCCTGTGTCAGCAGGCGACGATCCCAGTGCCGCATCCGCCGCGGCCCCCCGCGCATTTGCCGAACTTCCTCCTCCGCGGCTCCGAAAAACGCTGCAATGTCCTTCGCCGGCCACTGGCCGATAGCACGCAGTTCGGCGACTTTCTCGGCGTGCTGCATAAGCGGCAAATAGAAGGATTCAAACAGCGGCGCGATCCGCTCGCCGTCCCGCCGTGCGTTGCGCGGTCCCGGATAGGGCGTCCGTCCTGTATAGGTGGCGAAGCGAATGGGACGCCCTCGCCCTTGCGAAATGACTGCCGACGCGCCGGGCTCGCCGAACAACCGCCGAATTCGCGAGTTCTGATCGTTTACCAAGGCGTTCATTGGATAAAGCAAGATAGCGCGGCAGCCGGCTTGATGCGCCACGACGGCGTTGCGTGCCGCCTCCAGTGCGAGATGACCGATGATCGGCATCAGAAAGCTTTCGGTCTTGCCCGACCCTGTACCGGTGGCGACGATCAGATCGGCCGGTGTGTTCGAAAAAAACTGTTCAAGGGCACGCGCCTGATGCACATAGGGTCGCGGAAAGACGCCAGCGTTCAGTTGCGCGAGCGCTGAGAGCGTTTCCCTCACCGCGGTGGGGATGGCGAGCCTCTGATAGGCTTCTCCGAGTTCATAAACAGGCGTCGACTCGACGAATGGCACCTGACAAACCGCACCGTCTTCGTCCAGCAACGCTCGGCGCTCACGGATCGCTGCTTCATTGCGAATGTGATACTGTGCTTCCAGATAGGAGCGTAGACTCTCGGCCAGGCGCCTCGATGTGGCGTGGACGCCGTGTTCGGCAATATCGTTGGGCCGTGACATCGATGTTCCTCCTTTTAAGACTGAAGGATGCGGATACCCAGCATGGCGGCGACATCCTTGAGTGCCGGCAGCGCAAGGTCGTCAATGTAGCGGTCGGAATTGTCCCCGAGGTCACTCCAACAAAGACCCAGAATGCGGGCTTCGGGCGCAGGTAGATCAAATTTAAGTTCAAACTTGTGCGCCTGTCCGACACGATGCAGCGCAATTGTCCGCGGCAAGCCATACCTCTGGTCGAAGCCAAACCGCAATCGATAGGCCATGTCGGACGGAATTTGGACGGCCTGAGTCAACTGCGCGCCACTGGCTCGGCAATGAAATATGCCCAGATAGTCAGGCCGATCGAAGCGCCAGCGCGCGGCGGTTTTCGGTCGCAACAGTCGTAGGGTCGGCGCGGACTCCTGAAACTCTTTGGCTTCCAACCAGAAACCGAGACGGCGACGCGCGTGGAATATGTCTGGCGCATAAATCTCGAGGCTATCGTCCTCGATATCGGCTTGCGGCATGAGTTGGGTCATCGCCCATGCCAAAGTCTGCTCGGTCCACGATGGAAGGGGCTCCGACACGCCCAACCAGTCGCCAACGCGCTCCTCCGCAAATACATTGCTGGCCTCTTCAGCCCCAATTAGACAGCGCGCCGGACCGATCGAATGAATCGGCGACTTGAAGACCTGCCGGAGCGTCGCTGTGGGCAGGCCAGTAACAATCAATGCAGCTTGTGCAGTGTCTGGGCGCACTAGACGCAGCGGACCGGGAATCCAGTAGCCGCTCCCCAAATTCACGATATCACCACAACGCTCGAGTTGATCGCGAACGAACTCGTAAGTCGAATGCTGCGCTACCACGCCGTCGGCGCTTTCTGCCGGCAAGAATCGCAAATTCCGATCGAGCGCCGCGAATATTCGGCTGGTGTGCACAGGCTGCCGATCGTTGTCTGCGGTGCGAAGATAGGGCGCCCAGATCAGGGTCCGGATGTGATCCGCGACGATGGCAGTGTGCAGCGCTGGTAGGGGACCGCGGCAGCAAAGCGCATCTGCCAGCGCCGCATGCAGCTCCTGTCGCTCAAGTGTGCGCACCGACAGCGTCATGTGCTTCCACCTGTCGATGCGGACCGATACTCCGCGAGCAAAATCTTGAGACGGTCATCCGGCGTCGCGGCATCGCATTTTCCGCCGTCGATCTGCGCGTCTATGTCAGCCACCTTCGCCGCCAACGATTGCCAATAGGGCACTAGCCAGCCAAAGGTGATGGACTGCAGGGGCGTTGGACCTTGCGTGCGACGCATGGCCGTTATGGCAGAGAAGGCGCGAACGACATTTGCTTCTACGCGCGCATTGCGCTTTGGAGCCAAACGTTGCGCACCTTGCAGCGCTTCCTCATAGTTCACTGCCTTGCCGTCCCATGTCGCGAAAAACGCTTCCCAGTCGCTCCTTGCAACCGAACCGAGGACGGGCAATTTCTCCCGGCGCAGCCGGCGCCAGTCCATCGCCTCAAGATCGAATATTGGGCCCAACTCCAAATAGGAGGGGTCAATTGGAAATGCCCCCGCTCCATCTGCAAGACAGGCGATGACGACCGCCGGGGCCTGTCGGGCAAGACTGCCAACCCGCAACGTCACCTGATCCAAAAGAACATCGCGCAGCAGATCGAGAGGCGAATTGTTAACACCTTCCATCACAACAGCAGAGAGAACCGTAGGTGCACCATTCATGTATTGGTTGAGGCGCGCGCGAAAAAGCGAAGGATCTGTGATCCCAAGCGGGATTGCGACGCGGAACACTTCTGTTCCGCAGAGACTGAGGGCGCATTTGCGCGCAAGGTCAACAGCGAACCCGCCCCGAAAGAAGACGACCTGTTCGGAAGTCGCAGCTGCCAGGATTTCCTCCGCAAATGCGGCCGCGGTTGACTTTTTTAAGCCGGCGTCCGTGAGCGCCGCTTCGAGCGATCCGAGGATATCGGCCGCTGTCCGGAGCGGTTTGACTGACAATCCGGTCTCCAGTCTCAATCGCTCTACCGCCAGTGATCCGATCTCTAGGAGTGGAACCTGCACGGCGCCCGTAGCCGCGCTTGGGCCAGGCAGGGGCGGCACCGATGGCTTGGCTTCGCTTAGGTCCAGAACTAGAGACTCGACCTGGTCGATACGCGCCACCAGCGTGTCGAATTCCGCCAACCGCTCACTCTGGTTTTTCAGTATTTCCATCTGGCCATGCAGATCCTCCGCCAGTTGGTGGGCGCGCGCGGTGTGCTCTGCGAGTTGCTCCGACAGTTGGGTAACGACCGACGCAGCGCCCCCCAATTCACGTTCCAGGGCACCTTGCGCGGTTGCAGCAATCTCGGCCTGCTTTTCATTGACGGCAATGCGACCTGTCAGGCGGTCGGTAGCGTGCGTTAGACGTGCCAGCGCTTCCTCGTGCGCTTTACGATGTTCGGCACTCGCCTCCCCAGCCGTGCGTAGCGCAACGATCGCGGCATGCGATTCCTGGACTGCGGTGCGCACCTCCGACACCACCCGGCTGAGGTCATCGATCTCCGACCGCATGAGCGATGTGTTGCGGTCCGACGCGTCGAGCTTGGTTTCGAGTAGTTGTAGTCGCGCCTCGTCCTTGTGTAGGCGGTCTGGCAGATCGAGGAGCGTTGTATCGCGCTTGATCTCTGCGGCGGTGCGGGCACCACGCACCAGTTCCAGGAAACCGTCCACGGTTTCAAAAGGACTGAATGCGATAAATCGCTCAAGGATTTCCCGTGCGCAGGTTCCCGATCCGGCAAGTGCCTTGAGGGCGGTCGACATTTGTTCTGCCTTGTCAGGCGCCGCGGCTGCGTCATCGTCCTCTTCGTCCAGGTCATCCAACAGTTCGCGCACGGTCGCGGACTCAGATATCTGGGACAGGGACCAAGCGCGCCAGAGGCCGTAGAGCGCCGTCTCCTCGGGTGACCGGGAAAAGGTTTTTCCCGTGCGATGCGTAGCAAGCTTGTACGCGAGAGACTGCAGTTGCCTTTGCACCGCCGTGCTGGTCCCAGGGCGAAATCCGGCGAGAGGCGGAAGATGCCCTGTCACGACTTTCAGCAGTTCGCGCGGGACCTCGTTGAAGAACGCGGCAATGGACTTTTCCCCAAGCCGTTCGATACGGCTCAGAGCTTCTGGACCGTAATTCGGCCGGCCACTCATGAGGCTGACCTCATTATGCCCTCGGTCTGCAATCGTTGCCGCAGAAGGTTTCGGTATGCCGTCAAATGCAGCGGCGGCGCGATCCGGCCAAACGCATCAATCAGGTCCTCGTCACTAGAAGAATGGATGGGATGGGCAGCTCCGGCGCGTTGTCGCCTATTAGCTTGGACATACCAAAGCAAGCGCCGCCGCGTATCCGGCGAGAGGCGAACTGATGCGACGGGCCGCAAATTATGTGCGAAGGCCACGTAGTGACCCAGTGTGCCGAAGGAAAGGCGCACATCGCTTTCCAGATCGGAAAGGATCTCTGCGATTGTTGTAATGTGCTTGGGCGGTACCGCCCAAGCATCGCCACCCGCTCGCTCGGCGGTCGGCTGTAGCGCAAGAAGCATCGTCCAGTCACCTCCGCCCTTTCGGCGTTGCAATACACCGCCGAGACGGTGCGGCGCAGACAAAGCGATCAAATCAGCTTGGCCGCGTCGAACCGCGTCGAGTGCCTGCCGGGCTTCAGGCCGATCAAGACTAACCGTCCGATCGCGGTCCGATTGAGCGTCCCGAACGCGCAGCGTCACCTTCGGAAGCGAGGTCAGGGGGCCTGCGATCAAGACTGATTTGATGGCCGGCAGATTTTTCGAGCCCCAGCGTAGATGCAGCGCGCCCCGGGAGTCGGACCCATCTCGTGCGACAAGGAGATGGATGTCTCGTCCGGCGCGCGTGCTGCATTCCTGCTGAGAGACCACTGTCGCCATCGATAGTTTGCTTCCCGCTTCTCCAACATCGGCGGCTTCAGCAAAGCCCATGAGCACATGTGTCGCATCGGAAACGGAGATGTTGTTGTCCAGATCAATATCAATCGGCGGCGGGAACAGGATGCCCCAACGCCGCTTGGCGTCCTGCACGCGCAAGGAAAACAGATCGTGCAACCAAATGGCGATGTCCTCGACCGCGTCAGGCGGCAACGTAATAAGAGCGGCACTCCAGCCTTCGTGCGCGGATAGGTGCAAGGCATTGAGCGCGTCGGGAATGACAACGTCCGGCAGCTTCCAGATGATATAAAAGCTGTCCCCCCAATCAAAACTGTTGGCCTGAGCCTTGACCGCAGCGGTCGATGTAGCAAACGCATAGCCGGCGCTGGGCGAGAGGCCTTCCAGGCGATCCGACACGATTTCACGATAGCAAAGATTGACCTCGTCGCTCACCCATTCAGGTCCAAAGCGCGGAGCGTTGGGGCTGACATCGATATCCTGCGGTGCATGGGCGAGCGCGAAGAGCCGAACTTCCCTGCTCTGATTCCCGAACCCGGTCGGTACGCGCAATCTGCCGATTCCCGTCGGTGCTTTGGGCAGCGTCAGAACAAGCCGCCACCGTCGAAGATCACCCCGCGCGACGTTTGCCCCGGCCTCGACCCGAATGCCGAGTTTGAGCGGATCGATCCGCGTGTCCTGGCCGCCTCCCGACACACCTTGTCCGCCGGCCGGGATCGCCAGGGGATGCGCGATGGAAGATCCACCATGATAATTCTCGCACGCACGGTCGGCACGTCCCGACCGATGTGCAAAATGGCGGACATAGATGAAGCCGCCTTTGACATGCACGTCCTCGCCACAGATCGGGCAGGCATAAATCCGTCCAGCAACCGCTTTTTTGGCGGGCAATTCCACCCCGGATCTTTTGTCCTTGGCGAATTGCATGTCGTGTCACCGCCTCACAGGGATGGCCGGCGAGGCGCGGTTTGCCGACGAGTGGACAGACCGCAAGAGCTTTTCGAACTCGTCGACCTTCCAGCCCCGATATCCCGGCATGCGCTCGGCGCGGCCAATGAGCCAGCGCTCGCGCGCGAGCGCACCGACTTCGTCAACAGACTTCAGGGCGCGATAAACAGCCCGCACCGACTCGCCACGCAGAATTTTGGCGGCATTGACGGCCAGGTTGCAGAGGTAGACCTCGCGCTTGATTCCATGACGCAACATATCAGCATCGAAGCCCAAAGCGTCGAAGGCGGCCCGGATCGTGCGAAGACGCCAGTTCGGTCCTTGGCCGAACTTATGACCGTCCACGTATGCGTGTTCCACATCCCGCAAGTAATCGCGCAGGCTCGCAAACAGGGAATCGGGAACATGAAAGTGCCCCCAGCCACCGGTGAAGCCGATCGGCGTGAAATATGCGCGATCGTCGAGGTTGAGGCGATTGTAGATCGATGAGCGGCCAAGCGACGAACTGGTCGTCACCATGACGAGTTGCGCCTTCTTGCGCTTTTTGGAAATGATCCCCCGCGTATCGGCGTACTTCTCGGCGAAATCGTCCCGCACATCTCGCGTGCGGATGAGACACGAGACGAGCTTGCCGCCGAGCAACTGATTGTAAGGCGGGACAGCGCCCAAGACATAGGCGTCCATGATATTGACAAGGCGCTTAGCGCGATCCTTGGAATTCCAGCCGATAAGATCGTCTCGCGCCTTCAGATTGAAGACGGGGTCGCCCAGGGCAATGACACCCATCAGCTTTGCGTTATGACTATCCCAGACGAGATAACGCAGGCGCCGTCCAAATCCGGCGGACACCGGAACAGACCAAGACAGCGTCGCCAGCCGAAACAGATCCGACTGCCAGGTGCCAGCATCAATTAGTTCGAGGCGGGGGGCGACCCGGGTGGGATCGACGTCGACGCCAGCGGCAAAATGGTCGCGCAGCGTCTTGAATTGGTCTTTGATAAAGTCTCTCTGGGCAAGGATTCGTTCCCGCCGCTGGACGCGGTGAAGGACGCGCACACTTTCTTTCGATGAGATGGGAGGCACAAGATGCCCAGACGCATCCTTGCTGAAGCCGAGCGTCCGCAGGTGATCTCGCACCTTCCGCTTGAGATTGGCTTCTATGGAGAAAGCGGGAATGATGCGCGCCATTTGCCTGTGCCATCGACCTGCAATCAGGCGTGCTCCCACCACCTGATGTCGTTGCCCTAAACGTTGAAAGCGCCGCAACACGAGCGGGCTGGGTAGACTTGGGCTGCATTATCGAAATACTGCACCCCACGGTGGTTTTGTTATCACGAGCGCCAGAGCAATAAAATCGCGACCGGCATTGAACCCGACCTATCCACATGTGGAATTTGAAAATTCTTGGCACTGGGGATGTCTGTATCGGATAAGCGTTCCCGTTTCAGTCCTCAAATGGCGCAGCCGGGCTTGCACCAGAACTTGGCAAGCCTCCTCGCAGCGACCACGGGCGGCGGCTCAATATCGGTCTTCGTAACTGTCCTCCGCCTATGTCCTTCTATTCCAAACCAATTGCGCCTCCTCGCCGTCTTTTCCATGAAACATTGCAGCCGAGATCGGCTCGGGAAGACTCGGGTCGTCGATCTGGACGCTCAGATAGTCGCGTGGGTTCTCGCCACTCGAACGCTGCGCCCAGGCGGCGCCAAGCTCGGAGCGTCCGGCGAAGATGCGGAAGGCAGGCGCCCGGTCGTTCTCACGGTTGTCGTTGGGCACGAACTTCGCTTTGACGTCGATGGTCAAGGTGCGGATCGCTCCGGTCCAGCCGCCATCCTTGGTGGGGGTAAATGTGCCGATGATTGCCATTGTAGTCTCCTTGGGTGATGCGAACTACTGCTGCTGGTCTCGTTGCTGCCGCTTCGGCCGGCGGCCTGCCGATGGCGGATCACTGCTTCCATTTCTGCGGACTTTGGCGAAGCCGCGGTCTGCGGACAGGAAGCTGTCGATCATGTAGGGAATGAGCTCCGCCACTTCCTCTTCCTCGCCATAAGCCTCGCGATAAGCGGCTGCGTAGGCTTGAAGCGCACTATTGGTCTCGGGTTGGAGCGTGATCGTCAGTTTCACCGGCTTGCGATCGGGAAGCTTTGCGAGCTTCAGTTCGGGCATTGTCGTCTCCTGTTTCAGCCGTGGTACGGACGCAGCACGAGATCCTTGTGGACGATCACGCGCAGCGGCCAGCCCGGCCGCACCTTGATGGTCGGCTGGATGTTCAGATTCTTCTGCGTGAGCTGCTGACCCGCCTGGTTCACGCTGTCCTGCGTGGATTCGCGGATCGAAAGCAGCAGATCGCTCTGGCCGGTCAGTGACAGCTCGCTGCCGATGCCCAGAAGCGTCGAGATCGCAACGCCCTTGATGAGCGCCCAGGTATGATAGTCGACATCGTCCTCGAGACCGGAGTAGCCCTGCGCGTCGGTCGCCGGTAGGTTGTCGATCTGGATCGATGACCCGTCCGGCATGATGATCCGCTGCCACACGACAAGCGCCCGGCTCTGGCCAAACGCGATCACGCTGTCATAGGTGCCGATGAGGCGCGAACCCTGGGGGATGAGCAGGGTGCGGCCGGTCACGGTATCATAGACGTTCTGCGTGACCTGGCCGACGACAAGTCCCGGCAGGTCCGAATCCAGGCCTGTGATCAAGCTTGCCGATATCAGCGTGCCGGCCATGACCTCGTAGGGCGAGACGGGATCCTGGATCGCATGGGGATTGTAGATGGTGCGGTCGTCGTGGGCGTTCACGAAGTCCAGCTTTCGTTGCACGTCCCCCGGGTCGCGTGCGGGATCGAGCGCGACGTGGTCGCTCGGGCTGGCTGCTGGATCAATGCTCGGCACAACACCGGGCGCCGTCGGCAGCACAGCGCCCATGCCGCCAGCATGGCTCGCACCCGACTGGAAGAAGACTCCGCCTTCTCGAGCCTGCCGTGCGAGTTGGGCTTGCCTCAGCTCTTCGGCACGAGCGCCGTCATCTTCTGAACCAACGCCGAGGCCATGTCGGGCCCTCAGTTCCGCTGGGCCCAAGTCGCCGGGAAGTGCCGGACCAAGTGTGGGTGGCTTCACCTTGTCGTAAGTGGATGGCAAGGTGGCCAATCCGTCGGCTTTGGGTTTGCGGTCGATGTTGTAGAGTTCGTCGCCGGATGTCGGCCTTGCCAGCGGTGATGCCCGCAGCGCAATCCACGCAGCCGCAAAGACACCGATGACGAGCGCCGAGACGACGCCGATCACGACATGCCGCTTGAAGCGCGTCACACGGCGCGGGCTCGCACGCAGCACCAGGCTCTCAGGATCGACTTTCGGAGCGCCGCTTGCGCCCATGGTGGTATCGGTCATGCTGTCCTCAGCGCGTGTGATGCGTGTCGTCTGCGTCCGCCGTGCGCATGTCGTGCTTGATGCGCACGACTTGCTGAGGGTCCTGCCCAAGGCGCAGTTCGGCCGTCGCGAAGAGC
>JAFBAL010000009.1 GCA_019247845.1 Alphaproteobacteria bacterium
GATCGCCAAGCGCATCGAGGCCGGCCGCGAGCTGATGATCGGTGCGTTGTGCGAGAGCCCGCTGACCTTCGAAGCGCTCACCGTTTGGCGCGACGAGCTGAACGAGGGCAAGGTCCTCCTGCGCGACATCATCGATCTGGAAGCGACCTATGGCGCCGGGCCCGAGGGCCAGGCGGCCGCGGCGGCGGCTGCGGTCGCTGCGGCGAACGCCGTCGGTCCGGACGGCAAGCCCCTGCCGCCGCCGATGGCGATCCCCGGCGTGACCAATCCGGTGCTGGAGGCCAAGAAGGCCGCGGCACCGAAGCCCGCCCCCGCTGCGTCCGAAGACGGCGATCCCGGCGAAGCGGCTGCGGCTGCCGATGCCGCGGGCGAAGACAACGATTTCGACGACGAGGGCAATCTTCCGCTTTCGGCGATGGAAGCGGCGCTGAAGCCGCAGGTTCTCGACACGCTCGACCAGATCGCCAATCTCTACAAGAAGCTCGGCCGCCTGCAGGACGCGAGCGTCGAGGCGGCGCTGGGCGCCGACGAGCTGTCGACGGGCCAGGAGCGCCGCTTCAAGAAGCTGCGCAACGACACGGTCGATCTCGTCAAGGGGCTCAAGCTCAACAACAACCGCATCGAAGCGCTCGTCGACCAGATGTACGGCATCAACCGCCGCCTGGTGAGCCTCGAAGGCCGGCTGCTGCGCCTGGCCGAGGCGCATGGCGTGGCGCGCGAGGATTTCCTGAAAGAGCATTTCGGCAACGAGCTCGATCCCAACTGGGCGCGCCGCGTCGGCCGCCTGTCGCGGCCGGGCTGGAAGGACTTCGTCGCCGACGAGCGCGACAAGGTCCATGGGCTCCGTGACGAGATCCAGACGCTCGCGCAGGAGATGCGCCAGTCGATCAGCGACTATCGCCGCATCGTGCAGACGGTACAGAAGGGCGAGCGCGAGAGCGGCCAGGCGAAGAAGGAGATGATCGAGGCGAACCTGCGTCTCGTGATCTCGATCGCCAAGAAATACACCAACCGCGGCCTGCAGTTCCTCGACCTGATCCAGGAAGGCAACATCGGGTTGATGAAGGCGGTCGACAAGTTCGAGTATCGCCGCGGCTACAAGTTCTCGACCTATGCGACGTGGTGGATCCGCCAGGCGATCACGCGCTCGATCGCCGACCAGGCGCGCACCATCCGCATCCCGGTGCACATGATCGAGACGATCAACAAGCTGGTGCGCACCAGCCGCCAGATGCTGCACGAGATCGGCCGCGAGCCGACGCCGGAAGAGCTGGCCGAGCGCCTCGCCATGCCGCTCGAGAAGGTGCGCAAGGTCCTCAAGATCGCCAAGGAGCCGATCTCCCTCGAGACGCCGATCGGCGACGAGGAAGACAGCCACCTGGGCGACTTCATCGAGGACAAGAACGCGGTCCTGCCCATCGACGCGGCGATCCAGGCGAACCTGCGCGAGACCACGACGCGCGTGCTGGCCACGCTGACCCCGCGCGAGGAGCGCGTGCTGCGCATGCGCTTCGGCATCGGCATGAACACCGACCACACCCTGGAAGAGGTCGGCCAGCAGTTCAGCGTCACCCGCGAACGCATCCGCCAGATCGAGGCGAAAGCCTTGAGGAAGCTGAAGCATCCGAGCCGGAGCCGGAAGCTGCGGAGCTTCTTGGATAATTAGGCGCTCACGGTTTGAGCTCGAGCTGACTATAATCGGCGGCGAAGCCCCTGCGCTCGCCCGAATTCTTCGCGCGCGCCTTCATCGAGAACGGCGCGCCGACCTGGCCCAATGGTTACGGCATCGATCCCATCAAGCTTTATGCCGATCTCTGTGATGCCGGTGGGCTCGCGCAGACTGCAGCGGCAGAGTGACTGCCAACTATATTGTCTAGGCTCTCTAGATGGCTGTACCACCAGTTGAGTTCGTTCTCGATTTGGGCAGTTCCCGCGCGTGATCGATCTGGCGCAACCGCGCGGCGATGCATTTCAAACGATCTGCGCGCGGGGATAATTAGATGGAAGGAAGCGCTTCCGGTTTCCGCCAAACAATTTCGTTGCTCTAACTGCCCCTTGCTCGATCAGGTTGTTTTAGCGCCCACCCACGCCGGCCGTCCCGTTTTAACGATCTTGCGCGTTAGAGCGTTTGGCGATAGGTGCACGGCTCCAAAAGCCGTCCGAAAGACTTCAGAGACCATGAAGGGTTCCGACCCCAACAAATTCGGCGACCGCCTCGGCGACGCCGCCAAAGCCCGCCAGGCCATGCTCGAGAAGGCGCGCGCCAAGATGGCCGCCCTGGCCGAGACCAAGCCCGAGCGCGACGCCGAGCGCGCGCGTATCGCCCGCGACCGCGAGGAGCGCGAAGCCGCCCGCCGCGCCGAGAAAGAGGCCAAGCTCAAGCGCGAGCGCGAGGAGCGCGAAGCCGCCGAAACCGCGCGTCTCGAGGCCGAGCGCCGCGAGCGCGAGGAGCGCGAGCGCGCCGCCAGCGAAGAGAAAAACAAGCTCGCCCAGCTGCTCGCCGACCAGAAGGCCGCGCGCGACGCCCGCTATGCCGCCCGCAAGGCGCGCCAGGGAAAGCGTTAAGCGCAAGCTGGGCCGCAAGCAGGCGCGGCTCGTTCAGCCTAGAAACCGGCCGCGATATTCCTGTCGCGGCGCATAGCACACCGCGCTGCGCCCGAAGAGAGGCGATAGCGGTTGCGCGCGACGAGGTCGTAGAGCCCGTCTCGCCACGCCTTCGGCAGCGCGCGGAACATGACCGCCAGCGACCACGGAAAGCCCAGGCCCATCGCCATGCGGATCGAGCCGTCGGCCTTGTAGTAGGCGACGCCGTCCTCGATCAGGATGTTGGTCTCGTAGTTCGTGGGATCGAGTCCCAGATGACGGTACAGCGCCTCGCCCAGCGGCGATTGCGCCGGCAGGAGTCGGAAGCGCGCCTTGCGGTCGACGGCAAGCACAAAGCGCGCCCAGGCCGAGCAGAACACGCACTGCCCATCGAACACGATGACCGGCTTGTCGTCCGCGAACTTCGGCACTGAAGGATCGCCGCGATAGCTGTAGGGCGCGTTCACGGCACGCGCTCCAGGAAGCCGCGATAGCGCACGATCAGGCCTGTCCAGGGAAAGCCGATCTCCACATGGAAGTTGAAGCGGCCGCCTTCCGCGCTCTCATAGGTATTGCCGACCGGCATCAGGAATCCGGGCAGGGCCAAGCCGAGGAAGCTCCAGCCGCGCACGACCAGCTGCATTCGCTCTCCGCTCACCACCATCGCCATCGCGAAGGCCATCGGTCCGAAGCGCTCCACGATCAGCCGTTCGTCGCGGCCGCGGCCCTCGTATTGCACGCTGGAGAACGACTTGCCGGCGAAGGTCCGCGTCCAGGTCTCGCGTCCGCCGCGCTCGTCGAAGCGCACCGTGATCGGCACGTCGCGGCCGGCTTTGGGAAAGCGGTTGATGAAGGCGGCGAGGCGCGCCAGCGGATTCGTGCCGCGCTCGATGTCGGCGCGGCCCTGCGCGATCCAGGTGCCGGTCGCGTCGTGCATGTCGCGGATCGGCGCGGCAAGCGCGTCCCAGGCGTGGCCCAGGTGGCGGCGATAGAGCGGCCAGCCCGGATCGACGCGCTCGCGGATGCCGGTGTGGATCGCGCGGCCCGCGAAGACGCGCTCATAGTCTTCGATCTCGAGGTCCGAGGTCGCAGCGCGCGCGCCGGGCGCGGGCGCATGGCCGTCCAGCCATTTCATCAGGATCGCGTAAGCGGCCATCGACGGGATCGAGGCGCCGTCGCTTCCTTCCGCGATCAGGTGCCACGAGCGGCCGTTCGTCTCCAGGAAGAAGCCGCCGCGATGCTCGCCCCAGGTCAGATGCCGCATCACCCAATGCATCGTGGTGCCGAGGAAAGCGAGCGACGGCAGCAGCCTGAGCCGCACCAACCAGGCGAGCGCGCTCAAGCAGCGATGCCACAACGCGGGCTTCGGTCCGGCGCCCGTCCATGCCGACTGAAGCTCAGGATAAAGCTTGGGCAGCAGCACGCGGTCGGGAACGTCGACCAAGCTGAGGCGCGTGGGTTCAAGCGGGACGCGGCCCGGCGGCGCGATGACGAAGCGGCGGGCGCTCATCAGGGCGTAGCCGTCGCCGACGCGCTTTCCCGCATAGCCCGCGATGACGCGGATGACGTTGAGGCCGACCTCGACCCGCGGCGAGGGCGCGATCCCGGCGGCGACGGTCTCGCCCGGGCCGCCCAGCTTGCGGATCGCAGCGCTCGTCAGCACCGGAAACGTGCTGACGCCGGAGAGCACAACAAGGCCTCGGGCTTTGGCCTGCGCGTCGTAGCGCGCGATGCCGTCGACGAACTCCGTCGCGTCGGCAAGGTCGAGATAGTGCAAGCCTCGGCGCAGGCAGGCTTCGACCACCGAATAGCCATAGGTCTGGAACGGTCCGCTCGCATCGACGACGACGTCGGGTGCGAGCGAGGCCAGTTGCGCGTCGAGGTCGCCGTCGCGGTCGAAGATGGCCGGCTCCAGACCGGCGCGCCCGGCGCAGAAGGCGCTCGCCTTGTCGAGCGAGCGCCCGGCGACGATCAAGGTCAGCCGCGCGTCGGGCGCGAACAGCTCCGCGAGCCGCCCGCCGAAGGTGCCATAGCCGCCGATGACGAGAACGCGCATGCGCCGCCCCGAATCCCGGAGCAGAGCCTATCAGCCGGCGGCGAGCCTGGCGGCGCGCTTAAGGTCGCTGACGAATTTTTCGTATTCCTCTTCCCTGTTGTCCTGCAAACGCAGCAGGTAGGAGGGATGCACGGTGACCAAGCCGCGCCGTCCGTCCGGCCAGGCGATCTCGCGGCCGCGGACGGCGCCGATGGTCACGGATTTGCCCATCAGGCCCTGCGCCGCGCTCGCGCCCATCGCCACGACGAAGTCCGGTTCGATGGCGGCGAGCTCGCGCTTCAGCCATTGCCCGACACAGACCTTGATTTCGCCGGCGTTCGGCTTGGAATGGATGCGGCGCTTGCCGCGCGGCGCGAACTTGAAATGCTTGACCGCGTTGGTGACATACACGGTCTTGCGGTCGATGCCGGCCTCTTCCAGCGCGCGGTCGAGCACCTGTCCGGCCGGGCCGACGAAGGGCTCGCCGGCCAGGTCTTCCTGGTCGCCCGGCTGCTCGCCCACGAGCACGAACTTCGCGTTCGCCGGGCCTTCGCCGAATACGGTCTGGGTGGCGTGCTTGTAGAGCGGGCAGGCGGTGCAGTGTTCGGCTTCCTCGCGCAGCCTGGCGAGACCAAGCTTCGGCAGCTCGGGTTTCGCGCGCGGCTTGGCCTTGTCGGCATAGCGCGGCGCGGTGTCGGGATCGCGCGCGGTCAGGCGGTGTTGGGCGTTGCGGGTCAGGGTCGCGATCTCCGCCGTCTCCGGCATGTTCTTCCAATAGCGGCGCGGCATTTCTTTCGTCATGGCGCCGGTCTTTAAACGCGCGGGGTTGAAAATCGTGCGGTAATAGGTGCGCCACAGCCCGTCCAGCACGCCGTCCTCCAGCCGTTCGGGCTTCGGCCGCGGCGGCGCGAAGACGAGGCGCTCGCTATCCCAGATCGCGGTGCCGATGGGCGTGGCGATGATCCAGCGCATGTTCGCGAAGCGCTCGGCGAAGAACGGCGCCGCGCGTTTCAGGATGAAATGATCGGGCTCGAACCAGGCGAGATAGCCGCCGTCCTCCTGGGCATGGAAACGCACGAAGGCATGCATCTTGTGGATGTCGCGATGCACCGCCTTGGCGTAAAGCGACAGCTTCGCGATGGCGGGATCGGTTGCGCGCTCCAGCAATCCCGGCTCGCCGTGCTTCAGCCGCCACAGCACCTCATAGAGCAGCGCGAAACGATCCTCGGCGCGATGGCAGGCGGCGTCGCGCATCAACGCGACGAAGCCGCGCGGAACGGTCAGGTCGGCACGGCCCGGCGGCACCTCGTCGAACAAGAAGCCCGAGCCATGCGCGACGAAGGCTATATCCGCGGGTTTCAGGTCGTGCGCCAGCGCGCGCCTGGCCGCGTCGCGGAACGCGGCGTCGTCGGCATCCGGAGGCAGGCGCAATGCGTGCATCAGAACAGCGCCAGCTGCGCCGGTTGCTTGACCAGCCGCGATTCGAGATGCGCGTCGTCCAGCCGTTTCGGCGTCCAGTCGGCAGCGGTGAGGAAGTTGCGGGCGCGGCCGAGGCCCCTGGTCAGCCGCGCGACATCCGCCAGGCGCAGCCGCCCGCTGCGGCGCGAGGCGACCAATTTGTCGACGGCGCGCGTTCCCAGCCCGGGTACGCGCATCAGCATCTCGCGCGGCGCGCGGTTGACGTCGACGGGAAAGCGCTCGCGATGCTTGAGCGCCCAGGCGAGCTTGGGGTCCATGGAAAGATCGAGCATGCCGTCCTGCATCGCGTCTTCGACTTCTTCCAAGGCGAAGCCGTAGACTCGCAGCAGCCAGTCGCTCTGGTACAGGCGATGCTCGCGCAGCAGCGGCGTCGCGACATGCGGCAGCGCGGCCGACGGGTGGCCGTTGGGGCTGAAGGCCGAGTAATAGACGCGCTTCAGCGCATAGGAGGCGTAGAGATCGGCGCTGGCGCCGATGATGGCGGCGTCGCTGGCGCCGTCGGCGCCGACGATCATCTGCGTCGACTGTCCGGCGGCGGCGTAGTTCGGCTTGGCCGCGCGCCGCGCGGGCTCGGCGGCTTCTTCGATGTTCGCACGCGTGCGCGCCATGCCGCGCTTGATCGCGGCGAGCGATTTCTCCGGCGCGAAGTCCTTGAGCGCGCGTTCGGACGGCAGCTCGATGTTCATCGACAACCGGTCGGCATAGAGGCCGGCCTCGGCGATCAGCGCGTCGCTGGCGCCGGGGATCGTCTTCAGGTGGATGTAGCCGCGGAAGCCGTGCTCCCGGCGCAGGCTTTTGGCGACGCGCACCAGATCCTCCATCGTCGCATCCTCGCTGCGCGCGATGCCGGACGACAGGAACAGGCCTTCGATGCAGTTGCGGCGATAGAGGTCGAGCGTCAGCCGCACGACCTCGTCCACGCTGAAGCGCGCGCGCCGCACGTTCGAGCTTCGCCGGCTCACGCAATAGGCGCAGTCATAGATGCAGAAATTGGTCAGCAGTATCTTGAGCAGCGAGACGCAGCGTCCGTCCGGCGTATAGGCGTGGCAGATGCCGGCACCGGTCACCGAGCCGATGCCGCCGCCCTTGGCGTCGCGCTTCGTGCCGCCCGACGAGGCACAGGACGCATCGTATTTGGCGGCGTCGGCAAGGATTTCCAGTTTCTGCATCAAGGACATGGGCATGGGGAGGTTTTAGTTCCCTGTTTGTTCCTTGGCAATGTTTGGATGCTACCTTTGCCTTCGCGGTTCTCGAGATCAGCGCGGCGGATCGCCGACGACCACCATTTTCTTGATCACCACGGGCAGCGCCGGCGTGGAGTCCGGCGGGAAGGGACCCTTGGGGCCGCCCAGCGGCACCTTGGCGATCTGGTCGGCCACCGCCATGCCTTCGACCACCTTGCCGAACACCGCATAGCCGGTCGTGCCGGGAGCCGCGCCGGGCTTGGGATCGAGCGCCGCGGTGTTGTCGTCCAAGTTGATGAAGAACTCCGCCGTCGCGCTGTTGGGATCGCTGCTGCGCGCCATCGACAGCGTGCCGCGCGTATTGGAAATGGCGGCCTGCGTCTCCAGCGGGATGGGCTCGTGCGTCGGCCGCGCGGTGCCGTTCGCCTCATAGCTGCCCATCTGCAGCACGAAGCCCGGCACGACGCGATAGATCACCGTGTTGTCGAAGTGCCCCTCGCGCACATAGCGCAGAAAGTTCGCCACCGACTTGGGTGCGTGAACGGCGTCGAGCTGGACGTCGATCTCGCCGAGCGAGGTCTGTATCTGGACCTCCTGGGCGGCGGCCGGCGCGGCCAGAAGAAGGAACAGGGCAAGGAACCGGGTCATGTCGTTTCGTCCTTGGGGGCCACGCTTCCCTAGCATGGCGCGGAAGCTCGCCGAAACGTGATTTTTGCTGCCTCGCACATGGTTAACGCGCGGCATTTCCGGTTGGCCTTCGCAAATGCAAGTCGTTATGGTGCCGCGCCTCTTCGTACTCAAGGAAATCCGGAAAATGAATTTACGCTCGCTGTGCCTCGGCTCGGTCGCCGCCTTCTGTCTTGCCGGTCCCGCGCTCGCGGACGCCAATCCGTTCGCGGCCCCCTCGACGCTTCCGCTGCATGCGCCGCCGTTCGACAAGATCAAGGACAGCGACTATCAGCCCGCCTACGAGCTCGGCATGAAGCAGCAGCTCGCCGAGATCAGGGCGATCGCCAACAGCAAGGCGAAGCCGACCTTCAAGAACACGATCGTGGCGCTGGAGAAGTCGGGGCGCCTTCTCGACCGCGTGTCGAACGCCTTCAGCGCCGTGGTCCAGGCCAACACCAACGACACGCTGGACAAGATCCAGACCGACGAGGCGCCCAAGCTCGCCGAGCATGGCGACGCGATCTTCCTGAACGTCCAGCTGTTCAAGCGCGTGAAGGCGGTCTACGACCAGCGCGACAAGCTGAAGCTCGATCCGGAATCGCGACAGCTGCTCGAGGTCTATTACAACCTGTTCGTCCATGCCGGCGCCAACCTGTCCGACTCCGACAAGGAGAAGATCAAGGAGATCAACAAGGAAGACGCCTCGCTGTCGACCGAGTTCCAGCAGAAGCTGCTCGCGGCGGCCAAGGCAGGTGCCTATGTGACCGACGACAAGACGAAGCTCGCGGGCCTGAGCGACGAAGAGATCGCCGCCGCCGCCAAGGCCGCGGACGACGCCAAGATGCCGGGCAAGTTCGTGATCCCGCTGCAGAATACCACGCAGCAACCCGCGCTCGTCTCGCTCACGGACCGTTCGGTGCGCGAGCAGATCTTCAACAACTCCTGGACGCGCGCCGAGAAGGGCGATGCCAACGACACGCGCGAGACGCTGGCACGGCTCGCCGTGCTGCGCGCCCAGAAGGCCAAGATCATGGGCTATCCGAGCTATGCCGCCTATGTGCTCTACGACCAGATGGCAAGAACGCCGGATGCGGTCGAGAAGTTCCTGGGACAGCTCGTCCCGCCGGCGGCCGAGAAGATCGCCGACGAAGGCAAGCAGATCCAGGCGACGATCGACGGCTCGGGCCAGCACTTCGACCTCAAGCCCTGGGACTGGTCGATGTATTCCGAGAAGGTGCGCAAGGCGAAGTACGACCTCGACCAGAGCGAGCTCAAGCCCTATTTCGAGCTGAACAAGGTGCTGCAGGACGGCGTGTTCTATGCCGCGAACCAGCTCTACGGCATCACCTTCAAGGAGCGTCACGACATCCCGGTCTACCAGGCCGACGTGCGCGTCTTCGACGTGTTCGACAAGGACGGCTCGCAGCTGGGCATGATCTATTTCGACTACTTCAAGCGCGACAACAAAGCCGGCGGCGCCTGGATGAGCAATTTCGTCAGCCAGTCGCACATGCTGGGCACCAAGCCGGTGGTCTACAACGTCGCCAACTTCACAAAGCCCGCGGCCGGCCAGCCCGCGCTTCTGTCGTTCGACGACGTGACGACGATGTTCCACGAGTTCGGCCACGCGCTGCACGGGCTATTCGCGAACCAGAATTACCCCACGCTGTCGGGCGCCAATACCGCGCGCGACTGGGTCGAGTTCCCGTCGCAGTTCAACGAGCATTGGGCGCTCTATCCCGACGTGCTCAAGCACTATGCGGTGAACTACAAGACCGGCGAGCCGATCCCGCAGGCCCTCGTCGACAAGATCAAGAACTCGCAGACCTGGGGCCAGGGCTACGACCTGGGCGAGCTGCTGGCGGCCTCCGACCTCGACATGCAGTGGCACAGCCTGCCTGCCGATGCGCCCAAGCAGGACGTCGACGCCTTCGAGCAGAAGGCGCTCGCCGACACGCATACGGATTTCCCCAACGTGCCGACGCGCTACCGCTCGAGCTACTTCCTGCATATCTGGGCGAACGGCTATTCGGCCGGCTACTACGCCTATCAGTGGACGGTGATGCTCGACGACGACGCCTATGCCTGGTTCACCGACCACGGCGGCATGACGCGCGCCAACGGCCAGCGCTTCCGCGACATGATCCTGTCCAAGGGGCGCACCGAGGACTACGGCACGATGTTCCGCGCCTTTTACGGCAAGGACCCGGACGTCGGCCCGATGCTCGAGCACCGCGGGCTGACGCAGCCGAAATAGCGCGGCTCATCTCGGCGAACGCAAACGGCGCGGCTCGAAAGGCCGCGCCGTTTGGTTTTAGGGGTGATCGCCCGGGTTGAGAATGTCGGGATCGATGGGGTCGCTCGTCAGGCTCGGCTTGGTGATGTCCTTCGCGTAGACCAGGCAATGGTGGTGGAAGACCTCATTGCTGTCGATATATTCAGCAAGGAAGGTGACGAGCGTGTCCGATATCATGCTGGCGCGGAAATAGTTTCCGCGGAACTCCGCAGGGATCGACGATAGAAGCCTGATGCCCGGATCGTAAAAGCGGAAGTTCGTGCCCTCGAGATGAAGATTGAACTGCGTGACGCCGTTCCTCTGGACCTTTAGATAGTTGGTGATTTCGTAGTCCAAGCCCGTGAGGCGCGATTGCTGCGTGCCGAGCTGGAATTTCCACAACAGCTTTCCGGGGCAGATGGGATCGTGTTCGAGATCGAGGGTCACGTCTACGACGTGATTGACCGCGGCGGCGCCGGGTCGTGTGGGGAAGGGAATGGGAGTGCCATCGGGTGGGGCGCAATCTCTATCGCTCATTGCATATCTCCTTGGGTGTGTAGGGCTTGTTCAGTATGTCCGCTTCGATTTTGCTGCGAAGTTCCCGCCAATCGTCGTTTTGCGGGTCGCTCCTGATCATCTCATCCAGAACCGCGGCGGCGCGTGTGAGCCTGTCTTTCGCCTGCGCCATCTTCCCGAGTTGGCGGTCTATCCAAGCGCTCTGGCGTTGCAAGGATATCCAGAGAATCTTTGTGACGGCGTGTTTTGGATCGGTGCGCAGCAAATGGTCCAACAACACGTCTTCGTGGTCGAGTTCGACGCTCGCCTGCTTGTTGTTGCCATTCATCACATAGGCGGTGGCCAACCACGAGTGACGGTTGGCGAGATTCCTCGTCATCGTGGAGGCTTGCGGGCGGGCACGAGCAGCACGCTCCATGTCCGCTAGCGCGTTCGTGCATAGGCTTACGGCCGAAGCGGACTTTCCTTTGATTTTCAAGGCATTGGTGCAGAGGTCGCCTTCCGCAAAACCCAATTCCTGCATGGAGCGGGGATCGCGGGGTGCGGCATGCATCAGCCGGTCGGCGAGGTTCTTGTAGTCGTTGAAGGATTTCTGTGCGGCGGCGTAGCGGCGACGCCGGTAGTCGACTTCACCCAGATAATACTCGCTCTGGGCATGGTCGAAGATTCGTTCCGGATCGTTCGGAGCGGCGTCCAGAAGCGCGGCCGTAGAGCGTCGAGCTTCGCGAAATTTGGTGAGCGCTGAGCTGCAATCGCCCCGCGCCTCGTCGTCAGCGCCCCAGGCATGATAAATCCGCGCCCGCCGCTCCAGCGAATCCACCGGCAAGCTGTCGAGGTCCTGTCCCGCGTAGTACTGCAGCGCGCGCTCGTTCACCGCCGTCATGACGTCGAGCCGGCCCACTCCCTTCAGCTTGTCGCGCAGATCGGTGAGCATGTATTCGACCAGCCCCTCCGCCTGTCCCCGCTGCCGCTCGGCTTCCAGCCTTGCATTGACGGCGAAGAGCGTCAGCACGCCCATTGCTAGCATCGCGCAGAGCGCGCCGGCCGTGACGGCCGTCACGCGTTGCATGCGCCGATGCGCGTCGCGCTGGACGAGCGCGTCGAGGCCGATGCCGAGCACGCCCGAGACGAGCTTGAGCAGGCCGAGCCGGTCACCGTCGCCGTCGCGGCGGAAATCGGCCGCCAGGGGCTCGATCGATGCGCCGTCGCGGCCGGCGCGGCGCAGCGGCTCCGGAAAGCAGGCGGGCGGATCGCCGTTGCGCACCGCCGCCAGCACGGGGCGGCCTGGATGGAGCGCGCGGAAAGCCTCGACTTCGCGCGCCACCCAGGGCGAAGCGGCGGCGGCCGGCGAACAGATGACGATCAGGCTGCGCGAGGCTTGCAGCGCCGCGCGCACCTCGCTGCTCAAATCGTGCGCCGCCGACAACTCGTCGCGGTCGCGGAAAATCGGGGCGAGCTTCTTCGGCACGGCGCCCCAGGCGATGGGCTGGCCGACGAGGCGCCGCGGAATGGCATAGCTCTCGAGCCGGCGGTGAAGCCGACGCCCGAACGCCGCGTCCTTGTGGCTGTAGCTGATGAACGCCCAATAGCGGGCGTCGCCGTCACCCGTTTCCCCCACGGCCGCCGTCCCCCAACGTGCGCGTGCAGTCTGCCAGAATTCACCAGTGCGCACAATTTAGGCGTGCGCCTCCGCCGCGCTTTTCTTGCGCGCGGCAAATGCTAGAAGCCCCGCATGCCCGCGCCGCTCCTCACGCTCCAGGACGTCCATCTCACCATCGGCAATACGCCGCTGCTCGACGGTGCCGAGCTCGCGGTGGAGGCGGGCGAGCGTCTTTGCGTGGTCGGCCGCAACGGCTCGGGCAAGTCGACCTTGCTGCGCATCGCAGCCGGGCTGGTCGTACCGGACTCCGGGCGTCGTTTCGCACAGCCGGGCGCGACGATCCGCTATCTCGAGCAGGAACCCGACCTGACGGGCCATGCCACCACGCTCGACGCGGTGCTGTCCGGCCTGGCGCCGGGCGACGACGCTTCGCGCGCGCATACCCTGCTCGGTCAGCTGGGATTGACGGGCAGGGAGGCGCCCGGCGAGCTTTCCGGCGGCCAGGCGCGCCGCGTCGCCCTGGCGCGCGCGCTGGCGCCCGAGCCCGACATCCTCCTGCTCGACGAGCCGACGAACCATCTCGACCTGCCTGCGATCCTGTGGCTGGAGGAAGGGCTCGCGCGTATCCGAAGCGCGCTGGTGCTGATCAGCCACGACCGCCGCTTCCTCGCCAACCTGTCGCGCGCGACTGTGTGGCTGGACCGGGGCCGCACCTTCCATCTCGATCGCGGTTTCGCGGGCTATGAGGCCTGGCGCGACCGGTTGCTCGAGGAGGAAGAGCGCGAGCGTCACAAGCTCGACCGCAGAATAGAAGCCGAGGAGCATTGGGTTCGCTATGGCGTGACGGCGCGGCGCAAACGCAACGTGCGGCGCATGGCCGGCCTGGCCGAGCTTCGCCGCTCGCGCCGCGAAGCGCGCCGCCAGCTCGGCCAGGTCAAGCTCACCGTCTCGGAGTCGCAAGGCGCGGGCACGCGCGTCGTCGAGGCGAAGGCCGTCTCCAAGAGCTATGGCGGCAAACCGGTGGTGAAGGATTTCTCCACCCGCATCCAGCGCGGCGATCGCATCGGCTTCGTCGGCGCCAACGGCTCGGGCAAGACGACGCTGCTCAACCTGCTCATCGGTCGGCTCAAGCCGGACGCGGGGCAGGTGATCCTGGGCACGAACCTTCAGCTCGCCACGCTCGACCAATCGCGTGCGCTGCTCGACAGCGAGACGACCTTGCAGAGCGTGCTCACCGGCGGAGTCGGCGACACCGTCGAGGTCGGCGGCCAGCGCCGCCATGTCATCGGCTATATGAAGGACTTCCTGTTCACGCCCGAGCAGGCCAGGACGCCGGTCCGCGTGCTCTCGGGCGGCGAGCGCGCGCGGCTGCTGCTGGCGCGCGCCCTGGCGGCGCCGGCGAACCTGCTGGTGCTGGACGAGCCGACCAACGATCTGGATCTGGAGACGCTCGATCTGCTCGAAGAGATGATTGCCGATTTCGAGGGCACGGTGCTGCTCGTCAGCCACGACCGCGACTTCCTCGACCGCACGGTGCTCGCGACGGTCTTCGCCGAAGGCGACGGACGTTTCGTCGAATATGCCGGCGGCTACAGCGACATGCTCGCGCAGCGCGGCGAAGGCGTGGTCGCAAGGCAGGCCGCGCCCGAGAAAGCGCCGTCCAGGGAGCGGGTGCCCAGAGAAGGCCAGCGCAAGAAGCTTTCCTTTTCCGACAAGCACGCGCTCGAAACCTTGCCCAAGACCATCGATGTGCTGTCGAAAGAGATCGGAAGGCTCCAGGCCGAGTTGGCCGACGGCGCTTTATACACGCGCGATCCGGCGCGGTTCCGCGCGGCGTCGGAGCGGCTGACCGCGGCGGAAGGCGAGCGCGATGCGGCCGAAGACCGCTGGCTTCGGCTCGAAATGCTTCGCGAGGAGCTGGAAGGCCCTCTATAGTCCTTACGCAACGGCAGAGATTTCCGCATGACCGCCCCACGTCCCTCCAAGACGCGCATCGGCAACCACGTCCTCAAACCCGAGACCCTGATGCTGAGCTACGGCTTCGATCCGCAGCTCTCCGAAGGCGCGGTCAAGCCGCCGGTGTTCCTGACCTCGACCTTCGTGTTCAAGTCGGCCGAAGAGGGGCGCGACTTCTTCGACTATGTCGCGGGCCGCAAGAAGCCGCCGGCGACGGGCGCGGGCCTCGTCTATTCGCGCTTCAACCATCCCAACAGCGAGATCGTCGAGGACCGCCTCTCGGTCTATGAAGGCGCGGAAGCCTGCATCCTGTTCTCCTCGGGCATGTCGGCGATCTCGACGACGATCCTGAGCTATGCGCGGCCCGGCGACGTCATCCTGCATTCCCAGCCGCTCTATGGCGGCACCGAGACCTTGATGACCAAGACGCTGTCGCAATTCGGCATCGGCTCGACCGGCTTCGTCGACGGCATCAATGAAGAGGCGGTGCGCGCCGCGATGGCGGACGCCCGGAAGAAGGGCCGCATCTCCATCATCCTGATCGAGACGCCGTCGAACCCGACCAACTCGCTGGTCGACATCGCGCTGATGGCGCGCATTGCCGACGAGCTCGGCGAGGCTCAGGGCCATCGCCCGATCATCGTCTGCGACAACACGCTTCTGGGTCCGGTGTTCCAGAAGCCGCTGGCGCTCGGCGCCGACGTTTCGGTCTATTCGCTGACCAAGTATATCGGCGGCCACAGCGACCTCATCGCCGGCGCGGCGCTGGGCAGCAAAAAGGTGATCGAGCCGATCAAGGCCCTGCGCGGCGGCATCGGCACGCAGCTCGACCCGCATACCTGCTGGATGCTCGGCCGTTCGCTGGAGACGCTGGGCCTGCGCATGGAGCGCGCCAACGACAATGCCAAGGCGGTCGCCGAATTCCTGCGCGATCATCCGAAAGTCTCCAAGGTCCACTATCTGCCGTTCCTGGGCGGCGATTCGGCCGGCGGCGCGGTCTATGCGCGGCAGTCGACGGGCGCGGGCTCGACCTTCTCCTTCGACATCAAGGGCGGTCAGGCGGAAGCCTTCGCCTTCCTCAACGCGCTGCAGATTTTCAAGCTCGCGGTCAGCCTGGGCGGCACCGAGTCGCTGGCGAGCCACCCGGCGGCGATGACCCATTCCGGCATCCCCGCCGACATCCGCGCGCGCATCGGCATCCTGGAGACGACGATCCGGCTTTCGGTCGGCATCGAGCATCCCGACGATCTGGTGGCCGATCTCACGCAGGCCCTCGCCTCCGTATAGGGCGCAACCGTCAAGCGTATTGACGCCCGTTCTTTCTGTGGTTGGATAAGCGTCCGATCCATGGGAGGGAACGATGGCCCGCACGCCGCTGATGCAGTTCTTGAAGCGTGCCACACGCCACGCGGCGGTCGAGGCGCGGGGCGGACGGCCCGCGAGCGGGCAATCGTTGGACGTCTCGCGCCGCGGCGCATTGCTGGGCGCGGCGGCGATGGGCACGAGCATGCTGTTGCCGATGCCGGCCATGGCGGCCGGGGCGAGGATCGCCATCGTCGGCGCGGGCCTCGCCGGCCTCACCGCGGCGCGCGAGCTCAAGCGTACCTTCGGCCTCAACGCCGACGTCTTCGAGGGCAATACGCGCGTCGGCGGCCGCTGCTTCTCCTCGCGCGGCCAGTTCGCGCAAGGCCAGATCGCGGAGCATGGCGGCGAGCTGATCGACAGCGACCATCATGCGATCCGCAGGCTGGCGGGCGAGCTGGGCCTCAAGCTCACCAACGTCTTGGGCGCGGTGCCGCCTGGCACGCAGGCGCTCTATATGTTCGACGGCAGGCCCTACAACCTCGCCCAGGCGACGCTCGACTGGCAGCAGGTCTATGACGTGGTGCAGCAGCAAGCCGCCGCGATCGGCAATTTCAGCTATCTGCATTCCACGGCCGCGGCGAAACAGTTCGACGCGCTCTCGATCAGCCAATGGGTGCAGAGCACGATCCCCGGCGGCCGCAAGAGCCAGCTCGGCCAGCTGATTCAGAACGCCTTCACCGAGGAGAATGCGCTCGACGCCGACAAGCAGAGCGCGCTCTGCGCGATCCCGACGCTGGCGGAAGACAGGCGCGACGACTTCAACATCTACTACACCGACAGCGACCAGCACTATCACATCGAAGGCGGCAACGATCAGATCGCGACGATCATCGCGGCCGATATAGGTGCGCGGCTGCATTCCGCGACGGTGCTCACCGCGATACGCACCCTGGACGACGGCAGCGTGCGGCTGACCTTCGCGCGGGGCGGCAGCGTCTTCGACCGCACCTACGACCGCGTGATCCTCGCGATCCCGTTCTCGGTCATGCGCGTCGGGGTCGACTTCTCGCGCGCGGGCTTCAGCGCGCTGAAGGTGCAGTCGATCAACACGCTGCCGATGGGCATCTCGTGCAAGACCCAGCTCCA
Organism: Alphaproteobacteria bacterium; assembly: GCA_019247845.1. Lineage (GTDB taxonomy): Bacteria > Pseudomonadota > Alphaproteobacteria > Micropepsales > Micropepsaceae > Rhizomicrobium. The sequence goes on from JAFBAL010000009.1 coordinate 16,749, forward strand.
GTTCACCCGGCGCGTCTGGTACGACGTCGGCTGCAACAGCGAGATCCGCCTGCCGGCCTTCGGCTTCGACACGACCTGGGACGTGACGCGCGGCCAGCCGGGCAAAAGCGGCATCTTCAACTTCTTCGCCGGCGGCACCCAGGCGACCCAGGCGGGCGAAATGGAAGACGCACAGCTCGCGCTGCTTTTGATGCAGGAAGCCTCGCCGCTGATCCCGGGCCTGAAAGACGTGTGGAACGGGCTGATGATCAAGAACGCGTGGCAGTTCAATCCGTGGTCCTACGGCAGCTACAGCACCTATCAGCCCGGCTACCAGACGACGTTGCTCGGCATCGAGCGCGTGCCCGAGGGCAACTGCTTCTTCGCGGGCGAGCACACCGCGACCCAGAACGGCTTCCTGAATTCGGGCGTGCAGACGGGGTTGCGCGCCGCACGCGAGGTGGCGGCCTCGCTCGGCGGCGTGATGGGCCGGGCGCCGGAGATGTCAGCGACGCTGTGAGGCGTCACGGGCCGGCTTTGTCGCGAGCCATATGACGTAGCGCCCGCCGCGGCCTTTGTGGGCGCGCGCGGTGACCTCTTCCACCGCGAAACCCGCATGACCGAGGCGGCGCTTGAACTGCGCGTCCGGCGCTGCCGACCATACCGCGAGCACGCCGCCGGGCTTCAGCGCGGCGCGCGCTGCTTTCAGTCCCGCCACGCCGTAAAGCCCCGCATTGGCGTCGCGGCTGAGCGCGTCGGGGCCGTTGTCGACGTCGAGCAGGATCGCGTCGAAGTGCTGCCTTGCCGCGGCGATCGCGGCGCCGACGTCGCCGTCCAGGACGGTCACGCGCGGGTCGTCGAGGCCGCCGGCGGTAAGCTCGGCCATCGGGCCGCGCGCCCAGGCGACGATCGCGGGCACCAGCTCGGCGACCGTGACCCGCGCATCCTTGCGAAGCCGGCCCAAAGCCGCGCGCAGGGTGAAGCCCATTCCGTATCCGCCGATGAGCATGCGGCAGTCCTTGCGCGCGCCGACCCGCTCGCAAGCCAGCTCGGCAAGCGCGATCTCCGAGCCGCTCATGCGGCTGTTCATGAGGGCGATATTGCCCGCCATGATCCAGAACTCGCCGCCGCGGCGCATGAGCTTGAGCTCACCGCCGCCGGGCACCTTCGCGGCATCCAGATGGACCCAGGGGATCACATCCGGTGCAAGGCGCAGAGCTTGTTGCCGTCGGGATCGCGCAGATAGGCGAGGTACATCTTGCCCAATCCGCCTTCGCGCACGCCCGGCGGGTCTTCGCAGGTCGTCCCCCCATTGGCCGTGCCGGCCGCGTGCCAGGCATCGGCCTGATCGGACGAGGCGCAGGCGAAGCCGATCGTGCCGCCATTGGCGTGCGTGGCGGACTTGCCGTCGATGGGCTTGGAGACGCAGAACACGCCGGTCTTGGTCATGTAGAAGATGCGCTGGCCGTCTACGACCGCAGGCGCTACGCCCAGCGCACCCAGCACCGCGTCATAGAAGGTCTTGGCTTTGTCGAGATCGTTCGTGCCGACCATGATGTGCGAAAACATGCGTGTCTTCCCCTTGGTTTTGCCGGCGCGGATCATGGCCGGGCCGGCATGGGAAAGACAAGGCGCAAACCCGCCGTTCAGCCCACCGTTGGGCGCATCGCTTCCGCATCCGGCGGCGCCACGATCCTGACCGGCACGCCTTTGGCCGCCGGCGTCTTCGACTGCTCGTCGTGGTACCACAAGGGGATCAGCGGGTTCATCTCGGGGTAGTAGGCGGCGATGCAGCCGTCGGGCAGCGAGAAGGGAAGGACCTTCAACCCGCCGACCTCGCGATGGACGCCGTCCTCGGCGTCGCTGACGAGCGCCACTACGTCGCCTTGCTTGAGGCCCGCCCGCGCCATCTCGTCCGGGTTGATCAGCACCACGTCGCGCGTGCCTTCGACGCCGCGCATGCGGTCGCTGTAGCCGTAGATCGTGGTGTTGAACTGGTCGTTGGAGCGCAGGGTGATCAGGCGGTAGCGGCCGGGCGCGTCGCCGACGCCGGTCGCCGACAGCGTCTTGGGCACGGTGAACATCGCCTTCCCGGTCTTCGTCTTCCAGATCCGCTCGCGCGCGGTGTTGCCCTTGTAGAAGCCGCCGGGCGTGAACATGCGCTCCTCGAAATCGTGGAACATGTCCGGATAGGTCTCTTCGATAAGCTTGCGGATCTTCGCATAGTCGCCGATCCATTCGTCCCAAGGCACCTTGGGGTTGGGCGCGAGCGTCGCCTTCGCGAGCCCGGCCACGATCGCGGGTTCGGACAGAAGGTGCTCGCTCGCAGGCTTGTTCTTGCCGATGGAGCCGTGGATGCAGGACAGGCTGTCCTCCATCGTCACCGTCTGCGGGCCCGAGGCCTGCATGTCCTCTTCCGAGCGGCCGAGACAGGGCAGCAGATAGGCGACCTCGCCGTTGACCAGGTGGCTGCGGTTCAGCTTGGTCGCGATCTGGACGGTGAGCCGCATCTTCGTCCAGGCGCGCTCCATCTCCTCGCGCTCGGGGATGGCGCGCAGGAAGTTGCCGCCGAGCCCGATGAAGGCGTTGACCTTGCCGGCGCGCAGGCCTTCGCAGGTCTCGACCGTGTTCATGCCTTTTTCGCGCGGCGGCGCGAAGCCGAACATTTCGGCCAGCCTGTCCAGCGGCACCAGCTCGGGCTTCTCGCTGATGCCGACGGTTCGCTGACCCTGCACGTTCGAATGGCCGCGCACCGGCGAGATGCCGGCGCCGTCGCGCCCGATATTGCCGCGCAGCAGCAGCAGGTTGACGAAAGTCGCGATGTTCTCGAAGCCGTGGACGTGTTGGGTGAGCCCCATGCCGTAGATGCCGATGACGTTTTCGGCCTCGATATAGACGCGCGCGGCCTGTTCGATCGCGGCACGGCCGAGGCCGGACTGCTTCTCGATCTCGTCCCAGGACACGGCCTGAACGCTCTGCTTGAAGTCCTCGAAGCCGCTGGTATGCGCCTCGATGAACTTGGTGTCGAGCACGCGGCGCTCGCCGGCGGCTTGCGCCTTGTCGTCGGCATCGAACACGCATTTGCACAGGCCCGTCAGCGCCGCGATGTCGCCGCCGGCCTTCACCTGATGGTATTGGCAGGAGATCTCGGTCTCCTTGCCCGTCAGCAGCTCGCCCAGGTTCTGCGGGTTGACGAAGACCTCCAGGCCCTTCTCGCGCACGGGATTGAAGGTGACGATCTTCACGCCGCGCCTCACGCCGTCCTGAAGGTCGTGCAGGAAGCGCGGGCTGTTCGATCCCGTGTTCTGGCCGAAGAAGAAGATCGCGTCGCACAGCTTGAAATCGCGGTGGACCACCGTGCCGACGCCCACACCGATGAGCTTCTTCAAGGCCACCGACGTCGTCTCGTGGCACATGTTCGAGCTGTCGGGCAGGTTGTTGTGGCCGTAGAGCCGGGCGAACAGGGCATAGAGATACGACGTCTCGAGGCTCGCGCGGCCCGAGGCATAGAAGATCACCGATTTGGGATCGAGGGCTTTCAGCTCCGCGCCGATCCCGGCAAAGGCCTCCTGCCAGCTCACGGGCACGAATTTGTCCGTGGCGCGATCGTAGCGCAGCGGATGGGTCAGCCTTCCCTGCTGCTCGAGATCGTAGTCCTTCCAGCCGCGCAGCTCGCTTAACGTATGTTGGCCGAAGAACTCCGGCTCGCAGCGGCGCGAGGTCAGCTCCCACAGCGTGGCTTTGGCGCCGTTCTCGCAGAACTCGAACGGATGGTGGTCGGCCGGCTTGGTCCAGGCGCAGGATACGCACATGAAGCCGCGCGGCTTGTTCTGGCGCATCAACGTGGCCGCAACCGCGGGCGAATCCAGCTCCTTGCCGAAGATCCTGCTGATGCCGCGCAGCGAGCCCCAGCCGCCGGAGGGGCCGTCGTAGTGGACTGTTCCATCTTCAGCCGCTTCGCGCGTCTCTGCCGGGTCTGTGGTTTCGTCGGGCATATCGAGCAAACGCGACCGGGCCCCGGCGGGTTCCTTGCAGCAGTGGCCGATCCGCATCCAACGCCGCAGCGGAGCGCGAGCTCAGCGTCGGTCGGGTGTCGCCGGCAGGCTGAGCTCGGGCAGGTCTTCGAATGGGAGCTCCAGGAACGAGGCCAGGGCGTCGCGGCCCGCGCTCGCGTTTTCGCCGTCCAGCCGCGGCAGGTTCCGCAAGACCGCGAGCGCGCGCTTGCGCTCCTCGATCGCGGCCCAGACGCAATATTCGCGCGCTCCGGCCGCTTCGAGAATGTCGACGACGCGTGCGGCGTGCCGGGGCAGCGCGCCGTCCTCGACCAGCGCCGCAAGCTCGCTTTGCCGCTCGTGCTCGAGGTTCAGCGCATAGACGACCGGAAGCGTCACCTTGCCCTGCTCGATGTCGGAGGTGCCCGTCGGACGAAAGCAGCCTTCGAGGTCGTCGAGGATCTGCAGAAGCACGCCCAGGTGCCGGCCGAACCGTTCGAGCAGCGCGACGGTGGCCGGCCCGGCCTTCGCGCAGATCGCGCCGAGGCCGCAGGCCATCGCAAAGGCCGCGCCCGCCTTGCCGCTCATCAGCGCCCAATAGGAGTCGAAGGATCGCACACCGCCCGCGATGTCGCTGTCCTGGCCTTTCGCCATCGCGACGAAATGGCTCGCCATGCTTTCGCTCGCCTGCCGCGGCGCGGCGCCGTCGCGTGCCAGGGCCTTGTACGCGAGGGCCAGGGCGGTCGCGCCGAACAGGTTGCTTCGCGCCGGACCCAGCGTGGCCCAAAGCCCATCGGGCCGGTCGCGATCGGCGGCGTCGTCGAGCCAGCGTATGCCGAGCAGAACGAAGCCCAAAGCCGCGGCCGCGCCGACCGCCTGCTCCGGCGCGCCTCCGGCCGCCGCGCATGTCGCAAGCGGCAGCAGCACGGAGGTGGGAAAATCGAACTGCGTGATGTGCTGCTCGACGGCACGCGTCATCTCCGGCCAGTCCTGCGGCGTCAGCTCGACCATGCGGGCGCGGACGTCGGGATAGAAGGCCGTGAGCGGATTGCGCCCGCGCTCCGCCGCCATGTCAAAGCCCTTTCAGGACACCGCTGGCGACGATGACCTGATAGGTCTGAAGGACGTGGATGGCGTTGGAATATTCGCCTTTGGTGATCCAATCCTGCAACCCGCGCCGCTCGGATACGGTCGGATGCGCCGGCCGGTGCCGCGACAGCGTCTGATAGCCGCCATTGTCCTTCGACGTTCCGTCGCCGAGCTTGGGATCGCCGGGACCGGTGTTGTAATAGACATAGGTGAAATACACGGTCTGATCGCCGGTCGGCGCCGGATAGCCGTGGGTCGCGACGTCTTCCAGGAACAGCGCCTTGCGGCGCGACAGCACCGCGACGAGGCCCTGCAGGGCGGTCTTCAGATCCGGCGCGTCGGCCGAGCGCACGGTGCGGCCCTTCTCGTTGGTATTCGTGCTTTCGGTGACGTTCTTTTCGGTGAAGCCGGAGGGGAAGAAGTTCTTCAGCGGCTGTCGCGTGGCGCCGAGCTCGGTGAAGAAATCGTCGAGGCCGAGCTCGCCGAAGCCGCTGACCTTCTTATCGACGCGCACGCCCGCCATCTCGGATTCGCTCAGCCTGTCGTCCTGTGCCGGGCTGGCGACCTGGCCGCGGATGTACTGGTCGACCAGGCCTTCACGGCCGGCGACGGCATAGAGGAACGCGGGCGGAACCGCCGCCGTCGCCACCTGGATGATCACGTCGAACACGTTGGCGGGCGTGTTCTTCAGGAAGTTGGTCGCCTGGCTCTTGGAATGGCTGGCTTCGAGCTTGTCCAGCGGGCTTTGAATCTTGCCCATGAACGCGTCCTGGCGCGACTTCCACGCGGCGTCGTCGGCGCGTGGCTTGGCGCTCGGCGGACCGTTGTCCAGGAACCAGGTCCAGTCCGTCAGCAGCCCGGCCTCGGGGATGCCGAGCGCTTTCGCGCCCGCCTTGATCGCATCGGGCGTCTTGGTCTTGTGGTAGTCGAGCGCCTTGCCCTGCCTGATCTCGACCAGGGCGCTTTTGACCTTGTCGCGGGCGTTCTTCGACGCATCGCGCTGATCGACGAGGGTCTTCGCGCTGGCGCGCGCCGTGGTGCCTGCGGAAGGCGCGGCGGGCGCGACCGTAGCCGCGGCCGATCCCGAGGACGCGGCGGTGGATTTGTCGGTATCGTTGCAGCTCGAGCAGCCGACGCAACGTTGCTGCATGCCGAGCGGCGCGCGGCTGAGCGGGTAAAGGCCGGTGTCGTCGACGAGCGCGTCGCGCGCGGAGCCTTCGGCCGATCGGCCGTCGCGATACTCCTCGATGCCGCGCGCGAAGGTCCGCCGCGATGCGCGGCGGCTGGGAAGGGCGGGGGCGGCGCATTGCTGCGCCACATGCGTCAGCTCGTGGGCGATGAGCGCCTGGCCGAGCGGCAGGTCGGGCTGATATCGGCCGGGAAAAAGCGTGATCGTCTTTCCGCGGGTGAAGGCATGCGTATCGGGCGGGGACGCGGCACGGTCGGTGTCGCTCGCCTCCCGCAAGCGCACAGACGAGAAATCACGGCCCAAAAGCGGCTCGGTGATCTGCCTCATCCTGGCGGGAAGCGGCTCGTCGCGCGGCGACGGGCGCTGCGGCGCCGCGCTGACGCGCTTGTACTCGTGATCGAAAGAGCGGCCCGACAGCACATGGGACGCGACCTCGTCGGCCTCGCGCTCGTAACGCGCGGTCGAGACCGGGACGCGCGCGAAATCCGACGGCGCGCCGGCAGCGGACCCGCCGGCGGCGGACCCGCCGAGCTCGTCATGGCGCGTCTTGCCGCCGTCATGATGCGCGGCCGGGACGGGACGGGCCACGGGAGCGGCGCGCATCGCCGCCTTGTCCCGCGATGCGCCGACCTTCGGCACGAACACCAGGAACTCCCGAGCTGGATTCTACCGGAGGTTATATCCCGCGCAGCCGGCCGCGAAGTGTTTTTTTCTGTCGGGAGGAGGGTGGCGGAGCCGGAGGGATTCGAACCCTCGATACGCCTTTTCAAACGTATAACGGTTTAGCAAACCGCCGCCTTCAGCCTCTCGGCCACAGCTCCGTGGGGCGCCTTTTGCCTGAGAATGTTCCGCCCCTCAAGCTTCATCAGCAGGGCGGACGTGGGAATCTGCCGCGGATTTGCTGGCGATTTTCATACGGGGCGGGCTTAGCCTTGCCAGCACCGTCCGTTGGGCGCAGCATCGGCGCCCGGGCTTGGCATTGCCTCGCCGACAGCGCCTGGCACGTGACGGCGCGGATCCAAGCCCAGGACCGGCATGTTTGACGCCGCCGGAGCGAGGAGCAGTGCCGTGCAGGTCAGCCATATTCTTCGGGAAAAGGGCCGCGAGATCGTGGGCATCGAAGGCGACCTCAGCATGGGCGAGGCCTCGCGGCTTCTGGCGGCGCGGCGCATCGGCGCGGTCATCGTGCGCGATCCCGGCGGCGCGTTGACCGGCATCCTGTCGGAGCGCGACGTGGTGCGCGCGGTAGCCGCGGAGGGCGCGGGTGCGCTCGACCGGCCGGTCCATGCCTATATGACGCGCGACGTCGCCACCTGCACCGAGGCCGATACGGTCGACGAGCTGATGGAGATGATGACGCGCCGGCGCTTCCGCCACGTGCCCGTCGTCGACGGCGCCAAGCAGCTCGTGGGGATCGTGTCGATCGGCGACGTGGTCAAGACGCGCATCGAGGAGACGGTGCGCGAAGCGGCGACGCTGAGGGATTACATCAGCGCCGCCGGTTGATGCGCGGTTGCAGGCTCGACGCGCGAGGGCTCAAGCCGCCGCGATATAGCCGTCCACGACCTTCGAGAGCACGTCCAGCGGCAGCGCGCCCGACAGCAGCACCGTGTCGTTGAACTTGCGGATGTCGAACCTGGCACCCAGCGCCGCCTTGGCCTTGTCGCGCAGGCGCAGGATCGTGATCTTGCCGACCATGTAGCCGCAGGCCTGGCCCGGCCACACGCAGTAGCGCTCGACCTCGGTCGTGGCCGAGGCTTCCTGGTCGCCCAGCGTATCGACGAAGTATTTGATCGCCTGCTCCCGGCTCCACTTCTTCGCATGCATGCCGCTGTCGACGACCAGGCGCACGCCGCGGAACATCGCGTCGTGAAGCTGGCCGATCTTGCCCCACGGATCGCCCTCGTACATGCCCATCTCGTCGGCCAGCTGCTCGGCATAGAGCGCCCAGCCTTCCTGATAGGCGTTGAAGCCGCCCACTTTACGGATCAGCGGCAGCGTCGTCTCCTGGCTGATCGAGATCTGCAGGTGATGGCCGGGGATGCCTTCGTGATAGGTCAGCGTCGGCAGCGTCCAGCTCGGCACTTCGGCGGTGTCGCGCAGGTTGATGTAGTAGGTGCCCGGACGCTTACCGTCGAGCGAGCCGTTGTTGTAGTAGCCGCCCGGCGCGCCGGCCTCGATGTATTTGGGCACGCGCTTGATGAGCAGGTCGGCCTTGGGCAGGGTGCCGAAATAACCCGGCAGCTTGGCGCGGATCGCCTGGACCTTGGTGTTCAGGTCGGCCAGCAGCTTGTCCTTGCCGGCGTCGGTGTTCTCGTAGCGGAACTTGGGATCGTTATACATCGCGCGCAGGCGCTCGCCGACCGTGCCTTGCGTCAGCCCGTTCGCCTTCATGATCTCGTCGATCTTGGCGGTGTGGTCCTTGACCACGTCGAGGCCCAGCTGATGGATCTCGTCGGGCTTCATCGCGGTGGTGGTGGAAGCCTCGAGCGAGGCCGCGTAATAGGCATCGCCGTCGGGCAGGCGCCACACGCCGGCATCGTGCACGGCCTTGGCCTGCAGGCCTTTCAGGAAATCGATCTGGCGGTCGAGCGCGGGATAGACGCGCTGCGAAATCAGCCGCGTCGCGACCGCGGCATAGTCGCCTTCGATGTTCTTCTCCTTGGCGCGGCGCACGACGGAATCGACCAGCGGCGACTTGTCGGCCGGAACGCCGCGCAGCTTGGTCATCTGCTCGAGCGCGCGGGCGAGCACGAAATCGGGCGGGGTCACGCCCATCGCCACGTCGTGCTCGGCGACCTCGCGCTCCTGGTCCAGCGCGTTCGACCAGCCGTTCAGGCGGTCGAGATAGGCGTCGGCATCGGCCTTGACCTCGATCGGGTGCTGGCTGTCGAAGAAGTCGGGCGCCTGCTGATAGGAGCCGGTGAGCTGGCTGATCACATAGGGGCCGCCGACGCCGCCGCCGCCGTACTGGAAGCGCTTGCCGTCCTCCTCCTGCTGCACCAGGCCGTACATCACCACGTCGTAATTGGTCGCGTCGATGCCGGTCAGCTTCTTGCGATCGATGGCTTTGAGGCGGTTCAGCTGGTCGGTGTTCATGCGCTTGAAGAACTCGACCTGCGCCAGCGAGCGGTCGCCGACCAGCGAGCGCTGATAGGCGCGATCGCCCTTGTCGATGCCGAGGTTGGTGGCGAATTCCGGCGCCTGGTCGATGACCTCTTCCATGAAGACATCGAAGAGCTTGTTCATCTTCGCCGCTTCGGACGACGCGGCGGCGGCCGGCGCGGCTTTGGCGCGGGCGCCGGTCGAGGTGACGGTGGAAAGCGACAGCGCGGCGGCGCCGCTCAGCAGCATGGAACGACGATTGAGCATGGGTACCCCTCCAAGGACGGCGAAGACTTAAGGACGCGCGCGGCGAACCACAAGACTAGTCGGAATCGCCACGTGTTCACGACTGTGTTGGCAAGGTGAATTGCGTGAAATGGGGCGATTTTGGGGCGCCGGAGCATCGGCACGGGGCATTTGGGGAATGCCGCGGAACATCGCGTCCTCTGCCACGTTTGCATAAGGGTCGCCCATGAAGGGCGAATGTGGAGTTGCGCGATGAGATACGACCTCAGGAACGCCGTCTTTGCGCTTGTCGTCACCGCGCTCGCGGGCGGCGCGGCTTGGGCGCAGACCGGCGGGGCCACCGGCGGCACGACGTCGGGCGCGACGACCTCGGACGCCACCACGTCCGGCGCGACCATGGGCACGACAGCGCCCGGCACGACAGCGCCCGGGACCGCGGCGCCCGGCACCGCAACTGCGCCGACTTCGACGGGCACCATGCCCAATTCCAACCGGTATTCGCCGCAGCACACGCCCTCGCCCAGCGGCACGCCCAATCCCGACACCGCCAATCCCTATACGCCGCCTTCGCCGCTGACGCCGCGCACCGGCTGCGCGACGACGCCGGGCGTCAATCCGAGCGCCTCGGCGACCGCCAATCCGAGCTGCACGCCGCTGCCGACGCCGTCGCCCAAGCCGCGGGCCGCGCAGTCGCCCAATTGCGTGCCCGGCAGCACCGCCACGTCGGCGCCGCAATCGACCGCGGTGCCTTGCCCCTAATTTAGCCGGGCATTTGAAACGAAGCCCGCGCCGCCGCGTTTTATCAAAAGCAAAGCGAGGCCGCTGTCGCTCGCGGAAAGAACAACAAAAGGAGCGGAACATGACCTTCAAATCCAACATCAAATCGCTGGCGCTCGCGAGCGCGGCCGCCTTCGCGCTGACCGTCGGGTCGGCGGTCGCGGGAGACGATCCGTATACGCACAATCCGACGCCCGCCGAGCGCGCCCAGACCCAGAGCCTCAACGAGCAGGCCCAGGGCCAGGCGGTTTCGGACACCGATGCCGGTCCGGACAGCCAGGCGCAGTACCAGGACCAGCAGGACCAGTATCAGGCGCAGCAGCAGCAGTATCAGGACGACCGGGCGCGCTATGAGGACCAGAAGGACCGCTACCGCGCCCAGCAGAGCCTCTATCACGCCGAGCAGGCGGAATATTACGACCGCTCGCACCCCTATGCCTGGTGGCACGAGCGCTATGAGACGGCGACCCTGAACCAATTCTACGACGTGCCGCGCGGCGAGCTGGTCGGGCTCAAGGTGATCCGCGAGGACGGCTATACGGCCGGCCGCATCAGCGACGTCGACAAGAACCCCGACGGGCGGGTGCATGCCGTCAGGATTTCGCTCAGGAACGGCGACTATGCCTGGGTGAAGGCGCGCGACCTGCGCTTCGACCCGGCCGACAGGATCGTGTTCACCGACCTGTCCGTCGACGACATCCGCGCCCTGGCCCGGACCAGCTGATCGCCGGCCGGCCAACGCGTCTTGAAACGGCCCGCCTCCGACCTACATATCGGGGGCGGGCTTTTCTCTGCCCCAAGCGGTTGCGGGTTTTCGCGCTATCCACAGGCGCGAAATCGAGGCGGAAAAAAAATCGTAAATTCCGCTGAATTTGCGTTTGACAGTCCAAAGACACCCCCCTATACACCGCGCCTCGCCGCTCGCTGTTGGCAACGACTTGCGGGCGGTGTTTCGTCTCTGGCAGGATGAAAGTTCGGCTCGAAACGGCTCTTTGACATTGTGATTCGAGGAAGGGGAACGTGGGCGGCGGCTCGGCCAGCCACGCGGACGCAAGTCCGCTGACTAATCGAGCAACACGCTGAATGCTCGCGTTCTTCTGCATACACAAAGATGTTCGATCGTCTCTCGGGCCTGTGACGGGACCGAAGACGATCAAACCTCGTCATGTGATGCGAACTAACGCAACAAGAGCAATCAGCGCTTCGTTGTTCAGGATCATAACTTGAGAGTTTGATCCTGGCTCAGAACGAACGCTGGCGGCAGGCCTCAAACATGCAAGTCTAGGGGGCGTAGCAATACGTCACCGGCGGACGGGTGCGTAACACGTGGGAATGTACCTATTGGTTCGGAACAACTCAGGGAAACTTGAGCTAATACCGGATAAGTCCTTACGGGGAAAGATTTATCGCCAGTAGATCAGCCCGCGTCCGATTAGCTAGTTGGTGAGGTAAAGGCTCACCAAGGCGACGATCGGTAGCTGTTCTGAGAGGAAGATCAGCCACACTGGGACTGAGACACGGCCCAGACTCCTACGGGAGGCAGCAGTTGGGAATCTTGGACAATGGGGGAAACCCTGATCCAGCCATGCCGCGTGAGTGATGAAGGCCTTAGGGTTGTAAAACTCTTTCGGCGGGGACGATAATGACGGTACCCGCAGAAGAAGCTCCGGCTAACTTCGTGCCAGCAGCCGCGGTAATACGAAGGGGGCTAGCGTTGTTCGGAATTACTGGGCGTAAAGCGTGCGCAGGCGGTTCTTCAAGTCAGTGGTGAAAGCCCGGAGCTCAACTCCGGAACTGCCATTGAAACTGTAGAACTCGAGTACGAGAGAGGTGAGTGGAATTCCCAGTGTAGAGGTGAAATTCGTAGATATTGGGAAGAACACCGGTGGCGAAGGCGGCTCACTGGCTCGTAACTGACGCTCATGCACGACAGCGTGGGGATCAAACAGGATTAGATACCCTGGTAGTCCAC
>JAFBAL010000025.1 GCA_019247845.1 Alphaproteobacteria bacterium
ATGATCGTCGAATTCTACGGCAAAGGATACGCGGCGCGCGAACGGGAGCTGGCTCGCTGGCTCGGTCTGCGCCGTTGACCCCGGGGCGCGGCCGGCTATATTCCGCCCGCTTTACCGAGCCTTTTCCCGATCACGTGCCCCTGTGGCGGAACGGTAGACGCGGCAGACTCAAAATCTGTTGCCCTTGCGGGCGTGCTGGTTCAAGTCCGGCCAGGGGCACCAGTCTCCGCCGCCCAGTGGTGGAGACTGCCGCGGCGTAGCTCGCTCAAGCGAGCGAAGCCGGCTTCGGACGGCGCAGCTTCGCCTGGAGAGCTTCGGCTTGCCAAGCCACCCTTCGCACTCAACCCTTCTCCGCGTTCCGCCAGATCCCGTGCCGCAGGTTCAGGTTGCGCGGGTCGCCCTGCATGATGCGCGCGACGCGTTCGAGATAGGCGTCGAGCCAGCGCCGGCACCACGGCTCGAGCGGCTCGCCCTCCTCGGGATCGGGCAGCATGTCGAGCTCGATCCTGACGCGCTCGCCGCCGCCCCGTTCGTCGGGCTCCTTCCACAGCGCGTGCCACCACATCGAGCGCGGCTTCAGCTTCCAGATGAGGCGCGGCACCATGGTCGAGATGGCGATCCTGCGGCCGAGGAAATCGAGTTCGATGCCGTTGTCGGCGTCGCGCGATTCCGCGGCGAAGCCGATCAGCGTGCCCTTGGCGATCTCGGCCATCAATTCGCGCAGCGCGCGGTTGCCGCGCGAGGAGATGCGCATCGGCGGCTTGCCGTCGACCACGGGATCGGGACCTGCGAAGCCGAAGCCGCGGAACGGCCGTCCGCAGGTCTCGAGGAAGTGGACGGCCGCCGCCAGCGGTCCCATATGCGTGCCGACGCACAGGCAGGGCACCTCGCGCGGCAATCGCGTGAGTGCGTTGTCCGCCTCGCGATCGATCAGCGCGCCGATCTCGCCGGCGCGCGGCGATGCGTTCAGCCACCACGCGCGCAGCAGGTCGTCGGCGTTGTGGCCCCAATGCAGCGCCTCCTGCCACGCTTCCGCGCTCCACTTGGACTTGTCGGCGATCTCCCACGCCCAGCGCGCGCGCGCATCCATGATCGTCGGCGGCGGCTTGCGGCCCTTGAGCTCCTTCAGGCCGAGCGCCAGCGTCGCGGGCAGCTTCTTGGCGCCGGCGCGCTCCAGCATGCGGCCGTATTCGCGCATCGCCTCGTCGTCGTCGGTCTGCAGGTGCAGGACGTAGAGGTCGCGCAAGGTCGACTGGTCCTCGGGCTTGAGCGCGAGCGCCTGCTTGCAGGCGTCGATCGCCGCGTCGTGGCCCTGCGTCTGGCGCAGCGCGCGCGATCTGGCGCGGGCGAGGTTGAACTGCTCCTGCTCGCCCATCGGCTCGTTGGAGCGCGTGCAGCGCTCGAGCGATTTCAGCGCCTCGTCGTAACGCTCCAGCCCGATCAGCATCTCGCCGCGCCACAGCCACGGCACGGCCTGCGACGGCGCCATGACGCAGGCGTCCTCGGCGAGCTTCAGCGCCAGCGCGTCGTGACCGGCGCGGCTGAGCGCGAAGATCCAGTCGCGATAGAGCTTGAGCATGCGCGTCACGCCGTCCTCGATGGAGCGGCGGATGTCGTCGGCCTCGTCCATGCGTCCATCGGCGGCAAGCAGGATCGCGCGGCGCAGCTGATACTCGGCTTCGTCGGGCTTGGCCGCCGCGGCGCGGTCGATCGCGGAAAGCGCCTCCGCCGTATCCGCGTTGAGAAGGGCCGCGGTCGCGAGCATCGCCTGGAACATCGGCTTGGTGCGATGCGCCTCGCGCGCTTCGGCCAGCACCTCGCGCGCCTCTTGCGGCGCGTCGAGCTTGATCAGCGTCTGCGCCAGAAGCACGCGCGCGCGATAGGCTCTGGGAAAGCGTTCCAGCGTGCGCCGCGCGGCGTCGAGCGCGTCGCCGTCGCGGTCCAGCCGCATCAGGACGCGGGCATGCATCGCGCAGGTCTCGAAATCCGCGTCCGGGCTCGATGCAGCCTCGGCCAGCAGGCGTTCGGCCTCTTTGAGCTTGCCGCCCCGGATCAGCGCTTCCGCCTCGGCCAGGGCGTCCACGGACGACGCGTCCACGAAGTCCTCGTTATTCGGCGGCGACCGCGGGCGCGGCAAGGTGCCTGTTCTCGTAGACGAAGATGCGGTTCAGCGCGCCCAGGATGTCCATCCAGTTGGCGAAGGCCTCGCCGCTGGACAGGTCGTGCGCGTCCGGCTGCAGCTTGGTCGACCAGCCGCCGCTCATGATGCGGCATTGCGAGCAGTCGAGATCGGGCGTGCAGCACTTGGGATGCTGCTGCTTCAGGTCCGAGCCGTAATAGTTCATGTGGCCCAGGATGCGCGAGCCGCAGCGCGGCGCCAGCCCGTTCTCGTCGACCTCGTGCATCGGGCCGGGACGCGTCGACCACTCGTTATAGGCCTTGGAATAGAGGACGGTCTCGGGGAACTCCTCCATCAGGTCGAGCACGACCTTGCGCGCTTCGGCGAGATCGCTGTCGCGGAACATCGGCGTGTCTTCCTGCGTGCTGACGCGGAAGAACTGGTTGTCGTTCGACGCGCCGCCGTTGAGCTTCGACAGGAAGGTGTTGCTCGGCGAATAGAGGTTGAAGGTCAGCGGGAAGCCGTTGTCGCGGCACATCTCGACGACCGTGCGCACGGTGCCGAGGTTCCAGCGCGACAGCGTGAAATACACCAGCACGCGCGGATCGCCCTGATAGTTCTTGAACGCCTTCTTGAAGACGGAAGCGCCGCGCAGCTTCTTGTCGGTATCGTCGTCGCCCGCCCACATCGAGATCGAGATGCGATAGGGCACGACCGGGTCGATCTTCACCGTGCCGTTGGTGCCGACATTGCCGTAAGGAAATATCTTGGCGGCGGCGACCAGGCGCTCCTGCTCCAGCGCCGGCTCGGCGCCGACGAAATAGGCGATGGAGACGCCGCGCTCCTTCTCGACGGCGAAGAAATCCTCCCAGGCCTGTATGGAGTCCTGCTCCTTCACGGGCTTGAAGTTGCCCTCGAAGTAGTAGCAGCCCTCGCATTTCAGGTTGCAGCGCTGTGTGACCTCGTAGAAGGCGGGCTTGCGGAAGATGCGGATGATCTTCTTGGCCTCTTCGTAGCGCGGGGCGAGATCGGGGTTCTCGTCCAGGATGTCGCGGATGCGCCTCAGCACCTGCCGCGGATCGCCGGTCGCGCTATGGGTCGTCTGATGCATCACTCTTCCCCAACTCGGGCGGCCGGATCGGCCGGTCTTGGCGGGCATACTACCGCCCAAGGCCTTATAATAGCTTGAAAATGAGAAGCCCGCACCGGATTTCTCCGGTGCGGGCTCTCGCTTGCAGTCGTACGGCCTATGGGGAGGGGCTTGCCACGGCCGCACGCCTCAAGACATGCGCGCCCTCTAGAGGACGATCTCGCCGATGAAGGCGCCGGTGTACGGGTTCACTTCCACGAACACGACCTTGCCCCAGCGGTTGTAGGTCCTCACGACGTAGCGGCCGTGGTAGAAGTACGGGTCGCCGACGAAGCGGGCATAGCCGCGGTGACGCAGGTTGAAGAACACGCGGTCGTGGCCGATATATCCACGGAAGCCCGGCTTCCAGTAGCGGTCGCGATAGCCGTCATGGTCGTGATGCTCCGCCCAGCTGCGGTCCGGGCGCCCGTCGCGATCGCGGTCGCGGGCATAGTTGTCGTGGTAGCCGTCGCGGTCGTGATGCTCCGCCCAGCTATGGTCGGGGCGTCCGTCGTGATCGCGGTCGGTGGCGGAGGCGATACCGGTCGTGCCGATCAGGCCCAGCGTCGCGACCGCCGCCAAAAGGGTCTTCTTGTTCAACATTGTCGTCTCCTTCATTTCTCTTCGGGAGGCGACCCAACTGGAGCCGCCGTTCCATGTCGCGTAAGATGGCAGGGCGCTCCTGAACGCGTTCTGGACGGCGCGTTCATTCGTGGTTCATTTGCGAGGCGCTAGAACCTGACCATGCGGTACGGCGTAATTCCTTGGATTTTCGCAGGCTTAGCCCTGTTTTCGACGGTTTCTGCCAGCGCCCAGGAGAACCCGCAGCTGGACCGCATCCTTCCCGGAATTCGCGAACGCCATCCCGGCAAGTTCTACGACGCCGAAGGTCCCTATCGCGGCCCCGACGGCCAGATGCGCTATCGCCTGAAATGGATGACGCCCGAAGGCCGCATCATCTGGTTCGACGCCGATGCGCGCACCGGCCGCGTCGTCGGCCAGGGGCTGCAGCCGCGCCCCGACATGCGTCCGCGATTCGACGGGCGCGACGATCGGTTCGGCGACGACCGTCGCGATGATCGTCGTGACGATTTTCGCGACGGGCGTCGCATCGAGCACGACGGTCCGCGCTTTCACAACGGTGGCGGACGCCCGCGCCGCGGCAGATAGGGGATACGATGCGCCTTCTCCTGGTCGAGGACGACAAGGATCTCCAGCGCCTGCTTAAAAAAGCGCTGAGCGATGCGGGCTATGTCGTCGATGCCGCCGGCGACGGCGAGGAGGGTCACTTCCTCGGCGACACCGAACCGTATGACGCGGTGATCCTCGACCTCGGCCTGCCCAAGCTGGACGGCGTGCGCGTGCTCGAGAAATGGCGCAAGGACGGCCGCACCATGCCGGTCTTGATCCTGACCGCGCGCGACCGCTGGAGCGACAAGGTCGCGGGCTTCGATGCCGGCGCCGACGATTATCTGGCCAAGCCCTTCTACACCGAGGAGCTGCTGGCGCGCGTGCGCGCGCTCTTGCGTCGCGCCGCCGGGTTCGCCACCTCCGAGATCGAGATCGGCCCGCTGCACATCGACACCCGCGCCAGCCGCGTGACGATGGACGGCAATCCGGTGAAGCTGACCAGCCTCGAATACCGCCTGCTCGCCTATCTCGCCCATCACCGCGGCAAGGTGGTGTCGCGCACCGAGCTGGTCGAGCATCTCTACGACCAGGATTTCGACCGCGACTCGAACACCATCGAGGTGTTCGTCGGGCGGCTCCGCAAGAAATTGGACCCCAACCTCATTCAGACGGTGCGCGGCCTTGGCTATTGCCTCGAAACTCCGGACGCTCAGGGCAACGCTGGCGCCCAGGCTTGATTCGCTCGCCGCGCGCCTGATCGCGGCGGCGCTGATCTGGACCGTGGTCGGCCTGGTGCTCGGCGGCTACGTGCTGTCCCGTGCCTTTTCTTCCGCCGTCGAGGACAGCTTCGACACCACCTTGCAGATCGATCTCGACGGGCTGATCGCGGCGGCCGAGCCCGATCCCAACGGCGAGGTCGTGCTCGAGGACCGCCTGCTCAACCATCAATTCGCGCGCGCCTATAGCGGCCTTTACTGGCAGATCATGCCGCTCGAGAAAGGCGGGCAGGGCGTGCAGATCTCGCATTCGCTGCTCGACCGCACCATCCGCTTCACCGCGTCGGGCAGCAGCGGCGCCACGACCTGGGGCACTGCCGACGGGCCCGAGGACCAGAAGCTGCGCGTGCTCGCCCAGCATGTCGAGTTCCCCATCGCCTCGACCGCGCGCAAGGACGACAGCCGCTCTTACGTGTTCCTCGTCGCGGGCGACCTGGCCGAGGTGCGTTCCGAGATCGCCGATTTCAACGGCACCTTGATCTGGGCCTTCACGCTGTTGGGCGCGGGGCTGATCTTCGCGATCTTCCTGCAGGTGCGCGTGGGCCTTCTGCCCCTGCGCCGCGTGCGCGAGTCCTTGGCGCGCATCCGCGACGGCAAGGCGCGCCGTCTCGAAGGCAGGTTCCCCGCCGAGATCGCGCCGCTCGCGGGCGAGCTCAACAGCCTGATCCAGCACAGCGAGGAGGTGGTGGGCCGCGCGCGCACGCATGTCTCCAACCTCGCGCATTTCCTGAAGACGCCGCTGACCGTGCTGTCCAGCGAGGCCGAGGCGCAGCCAGGCCCGCTCGCCGACCAGGTGAAGCGCCAGGTCGATTCCATGCGCCGCCAGGTCGACCACTATCTCGCGCGCGGCCGCGCCGCCGGCGCCCTCGACGTGCTCGGCAACCGCACCAAGGTGCGTCCCGCCCTCGACGATCTCGCGCGCGTGCTGCGCCGCATCCATGCCGAGCGCGGCATCGACATCGTGCTCGACTGTAAGCAGGGTCTCTATTTCCGCGGCGAGCGCCAGGATCTGGAAGAGATGGCGGGCAACCTCATCGACAATGCCTGCAAATGGGCCGCGAAGCGGGTGTTCGTCAGCGCCGCGGCGGAGCAGGGCGCGCGGCTGCGCCTGACCGTCGAGGACGACGGCCCGGGCCTGAAGCCGGAAGATCGCGAGCGCGTGCTCGAGCGCGGCGAACGGCTGGACGAAAGCGTGCCGGGTTCGGGGCTGGGCCTGTCCATCGTCGAGGACATCGCCAAGCTCTATGGCGGTCATTTGACGCTGGGCGCCTCGGCGCTGGGCGGATTGAAAGCCGAGCTCGGGTTGCCTTCCATCGCCTGACAACCGCAAGGCCCCATTAACGCTGTTACATTAGGATGGCCCGGTGCGCATCGTGGAGTTGGAATGCTTTCGCCCGAGAAATCGGCGCTTCTGACCTCGTTCCTGGCCGGCTTGCCCGCCCAGGCGGCGACGAAGCTCGCCAAGGCGGTCGAGGTCGACCGGCTGGCGGGGGGAAAACTTCTGCCGCACGAGCTGATCCTGAACGCGCTGCGCCCGATGCTGCGCGCCGGCGAGGCGGCGCCGCGCACGCCCACGCCGCAGCGCCTGTTCTGCCGGCCGTTCGAGGATCTCATCGTCTCGGACGCGCCCAAGCAGAAGGTCAAAGGCCGCATCGCGCGCGGCCATATCTCGACGGTCTGGAACTGGGTCAATCTCGCGCTGCTGCCCGAAGCCTCGGCGTCCTATGCCGCGGAAGCGAAGGCGTCGATCCTCGCCGGCCGCTACGACCAGACGCTCGGCCGCGCCGCCCAGTTCTGGGCGCTCGCGGGCGCGGCGATGCGCAATGCCATCGCCTCCGACCGCAAGGCGGTGCGCTCGGCGCTCGGCGGCGAGACGCCGCTGGCCGACGCCGAGGAGATGGCGCTGCTGCTTTCGGCCGGCGCCGAGATCGGCGAGATCCAGGCGCTTCTGCCGCGGCTGACCCCCTCGCTCGACGAGCAGCGGCTGTGGAAGCTGCGCGACATCCACGACAGGCTGGCGGCCTCGCATCCCGATGCGGCGGCCTATGTCGCGGTGGTGGCGATGAACCGGTTGGTCCATCCCTGGGAAGCGCTCAAGATTCCCCAGATCGTCACCCATCAGACGCAGGACACGCTGATCGCGGCGACCGACATGGGGCTGGTGGGCGACCTGCTCTTCGCGGACATCGAGCATCACGGCGGCGCCATCCGCGCCGCGCGCCATCCCGTCTTCGACGCCGATGCCATCGTCGAGCACCTTTCGCATTTCGCGCTTCTGTCCAGCTCTATCGTCAAGGAGATCGATATCCGCCGCGACGGCAAATGGGGCAAGCGCCTGCTCAAGGACCGCGCCGCAGTGGCCGAGACGATGGAAGGCTTCATGGAGCGCGCGCCGAAAGAGGTGCTCGCCATGCTGCCGGTGCAGAAGAGCGGCGCCTTCGGCGGCGGCCCGAAATGCGCGGATTTCTCGCGCGCGGTCGACGACGAGAAGGCCGAGCGCGGCTTGCGCTATGCGCGCCTCGTCGTGGGATCGGGTTCCTACGCGGCCATGGGCTCGTTCGGCGCCGCGCAGAAGGACGCGTTCGAGGAGATCGCGCAGCACCTCAAGGGCTACAACGAGGACCTCATCAAGGAGATGCGCAGCCTCGACGGCGCTTCGAGCGTCGCAGTCGAGCGCCAGTTCGAGCTCGCCGCCCAGCTCACCGCGAAGTTCTTCAGCGCCGAGGAGGAAGAATTCCTGCGCCGCCGTGCGAAAGCGGCGCAAGGCGCCCAGGCGGCGGCGTAGACTTAGCAGGCTGTTGAAGAATTATCCCACGGCTTGGCGATGAACTCGGCTTCATCGCCGTTGTCGAAGTCGATCTCGCCGACGAGGGAGCCGTCTGGCTGTAGTTCGGCCCATCCGTGGCCGCCGGCTTCGTCCATCTCGCTGTTGCCGTC
>JAFBAL010000068.1 GCA_019247845.1 Alphaproteobacteria bacterium
TCGTCCTGGCTGTCGACGGCCTTGCAGTTCGGGTTGACGCAGACGCGGCTCTTGGGGAACTGCGCCGTGCCGCACTGCCGGCACTTGCCGCCGACGAGGCCGAGCAGCATGTCGTTCTTGCGATAGAGCACCGACAGCGCCGTGCGCTTGTCGACCTCCGCGCGCATGCCCTTCTCCATCTCGATGAGGCCGTTGTAAGCGAGATATTTGAGGTAGTTCGTCTCTTCCTTGCGCCGCGCCAGCGCGCCGGAAACGCCGCCCCGCTTCGGCAGGTCGGCGATCGCGGGCGTCACCTCGAACAGCAGCGCATCGCAGCCCTGGCCGAACTGCGCGACGACGATCTTTTCGCCTGGCTTGGCGCTTTCCAGCACATGCACCAGCATCAAGAGCGCATGCGCCGAGCCGCTGTCGCCAACCGTGGCACTAAGATTGTCGCGCGTCTTCGCCGGATCGATGCCGCACTGCTTGGCGATTGCCTGGTCCAGCTTGGCGAAGGGACACGGCAGGATGAAGTGCGCGACGTCGGACGCGGCCGTGCCGGTCTTCTCCAGCAGTGATTTCACCACCGCCGGCACGATCTTCGAATAGCCCTCGTCGCGGATCCAGCGCTCTTCCCAGCCGTAGTCGAAATCCTCACCCTCGCCACGGAAGTGGTCGACGAAGTCGAGCGTGCGCGACTGGCTTCCCAGCAACTTCGCGATGACCTTGTCGCCGCCGACGGCAAGCGCCGCGGCCGCGTCGCCGAAGCTAAGCTCCTGCGGCGAGGCGGCGCGGGCTTTGCGGTTCTCGCCGGCCACGACCAGCGGCGCCTTCACGCGTCCACCCGCCACCGCGTCGAGAGATGCGAGCAGTGCGCTCAGGCCCGCGCGCTGCGACGAGGTCACGTCGGCCGACGCGGTGTCTTCCGAAAGCTGCAGCGCCGCGGCGACGATGCCGGCGTTCTGGCGGTCGCTGAATGGCATCGAGGTGGAGGCGAAATAGATCGCATCGACATGGTCGCGCGCTTCGCCCAAACAGTCGCGCCCCGCCTCGACGGCCAAGGTCACCGCGTCCTCGTCGTAGTTCGCCATCGCGCGCTCGCCCCTGGCCGCGCCCATCAGGCCCGGCGCGAACCACTTGTTCGCCTCCGCGACCGCTTTGCGCTGCAGCCTGCGGCGCGGGATATAGGCGCCGTACGCCGTGATGCCGATCATCGTCTCACTCCGGAATGGGGATGGCACTATCAGGTCAATGCACGACGATGCAGTCAATGGCCTGCGCTTTCAATTGCGCGCAGATTGACGCAGCGCTCGCGGCCTCGGTCGGACCGGCCCGGAGCCGGTAAAGGCGGCCCTTGTGCTTGACGTCGACGGACGAGATGCGCGGCACCATCCCCTCGAGGACCGTGCCGGTGCGGGCGCGGATGTCTTCCCACTTCTGCGCCGCGGCCTCTTCGCTGCGCTCGGCGCCGAGCTGGATGAAGGTGTCGCCGGCAACCGCGGGGCGAAGGCCGGTCGCGAGCAGCAGAAGCGCCAATGCCATCCTCATAGCCGGTGATACTCCCGGAACCAGTCGACGAAGCGCGCGATTCCGTCGCCGAGCTTCACGCGCGGCTGGAAGCCGAAGTCCCGCGCCGCGCGCGAGATGTCGGCATAGGTCTCCACCACGTCGCCGGGCGGGCCGTCCTCGTGGCGGATATCCGCCTTGCGCCCCGTCGCCGATTCGATCGCGGCGATGAGATCGTCGACGCTTTCCGGATGCGAGTTGCCGAGATTGTAGATCTTGTGGATGTCGCCCGCATGCGGCGTCTCGACGATCCTCACCAGCGCATCGACGATGTCATCGACATAGGTGAAGTCGCGCCGGAGCTTGCCTTGCCCAAAGACCGGGATCGCCTCGCCCTTCAACACGCGCTCGGTGAACAACCAGTACGCCATGTCGGGACGGCCCCACGGCCCGTACACGGTGAAGAAGCGCAGGCCCGTCTGTTTCAGACCGAACAGTTCGGCATAGGAATGCGACATCAGCTCGTTCGCCCGCTTGGTCGCGCCGTAATAGGAGACCGGCTTGTCGGCGCGCGCGTCCTCAACGAACGGGGCCACGCTGTCGTTGCCGTAGACGGAGCTCGACGAGGCGTAGACCAGGTGTCCTCCATTGGCGCGCGCGAACTCCAGCACGTTCTGGTGGCCGACCAGGTTCGAGCGCGTATAGGCGGCGGGGTCCTTCAGCGCGTAACGCACGCCCGCCTGGGCAGCGAGATGCAGGATCACGTCGTACCGGCCGCCCAGCGCTCCGGGCACGGAGATATCGGCCTGGACGAAGTCGAGCCCGGGCACCCGTTCCAGCCGCGCCCGCTTCAGCGCCGGATCGTAATAGGCGTTGAGCTCGTCGACGCCCGTGACGGCGTGGCCGCGCGCGAGCAGCGCCCTGGCGGCATGGAAGCCGATGAAGCCGGCGGCACCGGTCAGCAAAATCTTCATCGCGACTCGCGCAAAATGGACGTCAGCTGCGTTAGTATGCCAGAAACTCTCACCTTATTACGAAGCACCCCATGGCCAAGATGAAACCCGTCCGCAAAGCCGTCTTCCCCGTCGCCGGCATGGGCACGCGATTCCTGCCCGCGACCAAGGCGGTGCCGAAGGAGATGCTGCCGGTCGTCGACAAGCCCGTCATCCAATATGCGGTCGAGGAGGCCAAGGAGGCGGGTATCGAGCAGTTCATCTTCGTGACCGGCCGCGGCAAGCACGTCATCGAGGACCATTTCGACCACGCCTACGAGCTGGAAAGCCTGCTCAGCGAGCGGGAGAAGACCCAGGAGCTCGATTCGCTGCTCGAGGGCCTGCCCAAGACCGGTTCGGTCAGCTTCACCCGCCAGCAGAAGCCGCTGGGCCTGGGCCACGCGGTATGGTGCGCGCGGCATTGGGTCGGCGACGAGCCCTTCGCCGTGCTGCTGCCCGACGACCTTCTGTTCGGCAAGCCCGGCGCGCTGAAGCAGATGATGGCGGCCTACGACAAGGTCGGCGGCGGCGTCATCGTCGCGGCGGAAGAGAAGCCGCGCGAGGAAACCAAGCGCTACGGCGTCATCGATCCCGGCAAGACCAAGGGCAACGCCACCGAGGTGAAGGCCGTGATCGAAAAGCCCTCGCCCGCCAAGGCGCCGTCGACGCTCTGCGTCATCGGCCGCTACATCCTGCAACCGCAGATATTCTCCATCCTCGACAAGCGCGAGAAGGGCGCCGGCGGCGAGATCCAGCTGACCGACGCCATGGCCAAGCTGATCGGCAAGATGCCGTTCCACGCCGTGCAGACCACCTGCGCGCGCTACGACTGCGGCGACAAGGTGGGCTTCCTGCACGCCAATATCGCGCTTGGCTTGTCGCGGCCCGATATCGCGCCGGCGCTGAAGCCGCTGCTCAAAGCCTTGAGGCACTGACACGTTTCGCAACAATTCGTTTTGTTGTGATAGGGGCTTAGGCCGGTTAGAAGGCCGGCCATGACCCAACCCATTCAGTTCATCGACCTGCAAGCCCAGCGCCGCCGCCTCGGCGCTCCCCTGGAACAAGCGATCCTCGCCGCGGTGCAAGGCGGGCAATGGGTGATGGGCCCGCAAGTGTCCGCGCTCGAAAAGCAGCTCGCCGAGTTCGCGGGCGTGAAGCATTGCATCGCCTGCGCCAACGGCACCGACGCGCTGCTGATCGTGCTGCGCGCCTGGGACGTGGGCCCGGGCGACGCGGTGTTCGTGCCGGCCTTCACCTTTGCCGCATCGGCGGAAGTGGTGGCGCTGGTCGGCGCGACGCCGGTCTTCGTCGACGTTCTGGAAGACACCTACAACATCGATCCCGCGAGTCTCGAAGCCGCCATTGCGCTTGTCCGGCGCGAGGGCAAGCTCAACCCCAAGATCGTCATGCCGGTCGACCTGTTCGGCCAGACCGCCGACTATCGCGTCATCGAGCCGATCGTGAAGCGCGAAGGCCTGAAGATGCTTTGCGATGCGGCCCAAGGCTTCGGCGCGCTGCTCGACGGACGGCGCGCGGGCGGCATCGGCGATGCGGCCTCGACCAGCTTCTTCCCCGCCAAGCCGCTCGGCTGCTATGGCGACGGCGGCGCCACCTTCACCAACGACGATCGCCTGAACGAGCTGCTGCGCTCGATCCGCGTGCACGGCCAGGGCAGCGACAAATACGAGAACGTCCGCATCGGCGTGAACTCGCGCCTCGACACCATCCAGGCCGCGGTGCTGATCGAGAAGATGAAGCTGTTCCCCGAGGAAATCGAGCTGCGCGACGCCATCGCGAAACGCTACAATGAGCGTTTGCGCGCCTCGAACCGCATCGTCGTGCCGCGCGTCATCGAGGGCGCGACCTCGACCTGGGCGCAGTACACGATCCAGGTCCCCGATCGCGACAAGCTCGCCGCCGCGCTCAAGGCCAAGGGCATCCCGAGCGCGGTCTACTATCCGATCCCGCTGTCGCAGCAGAAGGGGTACAAGCACTTCCCGTCGGCGCCGACGCCGGTCAGCGAGCGCATCTCCAAGACCGTCATCAGCCTGCCGATGCACCCCTATCTGGACGCGGCGACCCAGGACCGGATCGTCGAGGCGGTGCTGGAGGCCGTTTGACGCAGGGCCACGGCCTGACGCCCATTCACCCTCCCGGTTTTTTCCGCCCCCTTTCGCCGTCCAAATGGGCTAAAGGATAGGCCGGGGTGGGGCCCGGAAGACACCGGCGCCGTCGCGGATAAGCCTGAATGCATATGGACTTCAATGGGATAGAGATCGCGGCGCTGGCGGGTTGCTTAGGCCTGGCCCTTGCCCTGCTGGCCTTCGCCGCCCCCATCGCCCGCCTGCTGGGCGTGGTCGACCGGCCGGACAACATCCGCAAGAAGCACCGCAAGGACACCCCGCTGATGGGCGGCGTGGCAATCATGCTGCCGGTGCTGCTGTGGGCCGCGCTGCACCTGGTCCCGCCCAGCAACACGGCGCTGACCTTCACCGTGATGACCTGCGGCGGCGGCGCGGCGCTGATCGGCTTCCTCGACGACCGCGCATCGATGTCGCCGCTGGTGCGGCTGATCGCGCTGGTGGTGCTGACCCTGGCGGCGCTGGGGCTCGATCCCGATCTGGTTCCGGCCGCGTTCCATTGGGGACATCTGGCGCCGAGCGTGGTGGCGCCCTGGGCCGCGTTCCTGCTGGTCGCCATCGGCATGACGGGCTTCGTCAACGCCGTGAACATGGCCGACGGGCAGGACGGCTGCGTCGCCGGCATGTTCGTGATCTGGTCGAGCTGCATCGTGCTCGTCGGCGGCAACACGACCGCGGGCTTGGCCGGCGTGCTGCTGGCGACCAGCCTCGCGGTGCTCGCCTTCAACCTGCGCGGCCAGGTGTTCCTGGGAGGAGCTGGCGCCTATGGCGTGACCTTCGTGTTCGGGCTCTTGATCCTCAGGCTGCATAATTATTGGGGCGTGAGCGCCGAGACCATCATCGTGTGGTTCTTCGTGCCCGTCGTCGA
Organism: Alphaproteobacteria bacterium; assembly: GCA_019247845.1. Taxonomy (GTDB): domain Bacteria; phylum Pseudomonadota; class Alphaproteobacteria; order Micropepsales; family Micropepsaceae; genus Rhizomicrobium. The sequence continues at coordinate 5,487 of JAFBAL010000068.1, forward strand.
TTGCCTGCGCCTGCTGGTCTCGCGGCCGCTGCACGGACAATCGCCGCTGCGCGGAGATCGCAACCATTTCCATCATCGCCTGGGCGAGCGCTTCGGCGCCCCGATGGGCCTTGCGATCTATCTGAGCCTGGTTGCCGCGACCTCGTTCGCCGCGGCGCTCAAGCCCGAGCTGGCGCCGGCCTGCCTGGCGGCGCTCGGCGTCGCCTATACCGTGTTGATGCTGGCGACGATGCCGCGCCCGCAGCCTGCCGCCACGCGCCACGCGGCCGTTCCTCGCGACCGCTGATCTTGCGAGTCGACCAATTCGATTTCGACCTGCCCGAAGAGCGCATCGCGCTCCGGCCCGCCGTCCCGCGCGACAGCGCGCGCATGCTGGTGGTGCAGGCGGACGGATCCCTGACGCATGCGCATGTGCGCGACCTGCCGGGCTTCCTGGAGCGTGGCGATGCGATGGTGCTGAACGACACCAGGGTTTTTCCTGCACGGCTGCGCGGCACGCGTACGCGCGAGACGACGGCGAAGATCGAGATCACCTTGCACAAGCGCCTCGGCCCCGACCGCTTCGCGGCTTTCGCCAAGCCGGCACGCAAGCTCGACGCGGGCGACACCGTCGCGCTGGGTCGTTTGACCGCGAAGGTCCTGCGCCGCGACGCGGCCGAGGTCGAGCTCGAATTCGCGTTGTCGGGAGCCGCGCTCGACGCGGCCATTGCCGCGGAAGGCGAGGTGCCGCTGCCGCCCTATATCGCCGGCAAACGCAAGCCGGATGCGCGCGACACGGCCGATTACCAGACGATCTATGCCAAGGACACGGGCTCGGTCGCGGCGCCGACCGCGGGGCTGCATTTCACGCCGGAGCTTTTCACGGCGCTCGACGCGCGCGGCGTGACGCGCGAAACGGTCACCTTGCACGTCGGGGCCGGCACCTTCCTGCCGGTGACCGCCGACGACACCGCCGGTCACAAGATGCATGCAGAATGGGCGAGCCTGGATGCCGCGACCGCTTCGCGCCTGAAGGCTGCCCGGCGCATCGTCGCGGTGGGCACGACGTCGCTGCGCACGCTCGAAGCCTCGCGTCTCGAGCCGTTCGAAGGCGAGACCGACATCTTCATCACGCCGGGCTACAGGTTCCAAACCGCCCAGGTGCTGCTCACCAACTTCCACCTGCCGCGCTCGACCCTGTTCATGCTGGTGAGCGCGTTTGCCGGCCTCGACGTCATGCGCGCCGCCTATGCCGCGGCGATCCGCGAGGGTTATCGTTTCTATTCCTATGGCGATGCCTGTTTGCTATTCCGGCAGCCATGTTGAGCATCACGCACACCGACGGCGCGGCGCGCACCGGGACACTCTCGCTGCCGCGCGGTGATATCCGCACGCCCGCCTTCATGCCCGTCGGCACGGCGGGCACGGTGAAAGCGATGATGCCCGAGAGCGTGCGCGAGGCGGGCGCCGACATCCTTTTGGGCAACACCTATCACCTGATGCTGCGGCCCGGCGCCGAGCGCGTCGCAAAGCTCGGCGGCCTGCACAAGTTCATGGCTTGGGAGCGGCCGATCCTGACCGACTCCGGCGGCTTCCAGGTGATGTCGCTCGCCAAGCTGCGCAAATTGAGCGAGGACGGTGTGCGTTTCCGCTCGCATATCGACGGTTCGGAGCATTTCCTCTCCCCCGAGCGCGCGATGGAGATCCAGCGCCTGCTCGGTTCCGACATCCAGATGGTGTTAGACGAGTGCCCGGCCTTCCCCGCGACCAAGGCAGATATCGAGACGTCGCTCGCGCTCACCACGCGCTGGGCGAAACGGTCCAAGAACGCGTTCGGCGAGCAGCCGGGGCATCTGTGCTTCGGCATCGTGCAGGGCGGCGTGTTCGCGGACCTTCGCCGGCGCTCGGCCGAGGCGCTGATCGAGATCGGCTTCGACGGCTATGCGGTGGGCGGGCTCGCGGTCGGCGAGCCGCAAGCGGCGATGTTCGAGACGCTCGACGCCGTCGTGCCGCATCTGCCCATGGACCAGCCGCGCTATCTGATGGGCGTGGGCAAGCCCGACGACATCGCGGGCGCGGTGCTGCGCGGCATCGACATGTTCGACTGCGTGATCCCGACGCGCTCGGGGCGCAATGCGCAGGCCTTCACGCGCAGCGGCACCGTGAATCTGCGCAACGCGCGCCACGCCGAGGACGCAGGCCCGCTCGACCCCGAGTGCCGCTGCCCGGCCTGCACGCGCTTCAGCCGCGCCTATCTGCACCACACCGTCAAGGCGAACGAGATCATCGCGGCCATGCTGCTGACCTGGCACAACCTGACCTACTACCAGGACTTGATGGCCGGGCTGCGCGCTGCGATCGCGCAAGGCCGGCTCGCGGCCGCGGCGGCCGAGGTCGCGGCGGCCTATGCGCGGGATGAGGCGGTCGCGCCGGGCTGAATTGACTTTCCCGGCACGGTCCCTTAGGTCCGGCCTCCTGTGGGCCCGTAGCTCAGTGGTAGAGCATTTGACTTTTAATCAAAGGGTCGATGGTTCGAACCCATCCGGGCTCACCAGTCTTAACTCTTGGTCAGCTTGAGCCAGACCTGCTTGTTGAAGGGGTCGCGGAAGTCCTCGGCCTTGATGCCGCGCTCGCGCGCCATGTTCTGCAGGAAGGCCGGGCTGTATTTGCGCCAGCTCCACTCGCCGCGCTGGAGCACGTCGACGACGTCGCCGCTCTCGGCACGCTTCAGCCTGTTGTAGGACGCCAGCATGACGGCCTTGTCCGAGGAATTGTCGCGGAAAGATTCCATCGCCTTGCCGATCATGTTCGGCGAGGCGTGGCTGAAGATCGAGCGCGCCACCATGAAGTCGAACTTCACGCCGAAGGGCGAGAAATCGAAATCCGTGTTGTGGTCGAAGCGCGGGCGCTTCTGCGCCTCGAGCTCCGGACCGACCGCGTATTTGAGCCCGATCTCGACATAGCGCCTGGTCGGCTCCAGCCCGCAATAGCAATCGGCATCGAGATAGCGCACCAGCCAATAGCCGAGCCTGAGCGCGCCGCAGCCGACGTCGAGCACCTTGCTCGACGGCACCATGCCGCACTGCTCGAGGGATTCCAGCGTGTAGCGACCGATGCTTTCGAAATGCTCTACCGGACCGCCGGTGAATCCCCCCGCCTCCGCCTGGATCTTCCGCGCGATGGCCTCTACGTCGTCCGTTTGCGGTGTCGTCACGCCGGTCTCCACGTTTGATTGCGACAATGCTTTGCCGAGCCGGACGTGGCAATAGCGCAGCGCCGGACTTGGCGCTATGGTCCGGCACGGATCGAGGATTGTCGCATGAGATGGATGCTGGTTGCCGCCTTGGCTGCGGGGCTTTCGGGCTGCTCGGACATGGATTTCTTCGGGGACTCGACGGCGAGCAACGATGTCGCACCGGCCGTCAAGGCGACGCCGCCCGCGCCGCCGCCGAGTGCCGCGCCGGACGTCACCGGCACCGCGGTCCAGCCGCCGGGCGAGGCCGCGCCCCAGGTGGTCGCGCATACGACCGCGCCGAGCGCGCATTGCGCCAGCCTCGCCAAGCTTCGCGCCCGCGACGCCGCCTATGCCGGCGAGGACGAGGAGACGCAGCAGTCGGTCTATGACCGCACCTATGCCGACTGCAGCCAGTGGGACGCGCGGCATATGCGCTAAAACAAAGGCCCGGATGCGATCCGGGCCTCTGCGCTTATACCGGTCTTGACGCCGGTTATTTATTGCATTGCACCGTCACGCCCAGCGTGCCGCTCCACGAGCCGGTGAAGTTCGAGCCGCCGCCGCGCGCGCCGCCGATGACGTAGCGCTTCCACGGCGCGCCGCTCGCGTCGGCGCCCTCGGGCGTGCCGGCATGATCGCCGTTCTGGTACTGGCAGGCGGTCTGGTGACCGGGCTTGATCATGAGCGCGTTGCAATCCTGGCTGAGCTGAGAATAGACCGCCGCACCCCATTTCCATTGCGCGCCCGCTCCCGACACGCTGGAGGCCAGTGTTCCGTTCCAGGTGACGGCTCCGGTCACCTTTCCGAACCCGGCCGGCACGGGGTAGGAGAGGCCCGAGAGAAATATCTCGTCGTCGCCCTTGAGCGGCACCGTGGTGAACCAGGTATTGGTCTGCGGATCGAAGGTGGTCGAGGTGCAGGTCGCCGTGGCCGAGAACACGACCTGCGCGTTCGGAACCGGCAGCGTGTAGTTCTTGCCGCCGGCCGTGAGCGTGATCGTCTGGTTGGCGAAATAGAGCGTCGCGCCGGTCTTGGGGATGTTCAGCCCCTTGAGTTCGAGTTGAACCAGATGGTGCTGCCCGGAGCGATCGCGGTGCCGTTGAAGTTCGACGGGTCCTGGGTCTGCGACGAGCACATGCCCTGGCAATAGAAGCATTCCGGCGAGAAGGTGACGTAGGCGTTGTTCCAGGTCTTGCCGGTCGTGTCGTCCGCCAGCGTCGCGCGGCCGTAGACGAGGTCGAACTTGCCTTGCGGGAACGGTCCCCAGCCTTCGAACAGATTGGCGTTGAAATCGCCATTGCCGTCCTGCGACTTGACGGGAAGCGAGCCGTTCACGTCCCAGGTCTTGCCGTTGGGTAGCTTGAGGCCGAACCAGTATTGGACCTCGTAGCGGTCGTTGGCCTCGAGATATTTGCCCGATGCCGTGAAGGTGTAGCCGGTGCACCCGGCGCTTACGGTCGCGTTGTCCAACTCGTTGGCGGTCGCCGCCACGGGCGCGGCAAGGCCCAGCACGATGGCCGACAGCCCGATCAATTTCCGAAACACGCATCTCCCCCTTGCGCGTCTCGAAACGGCACGGGCGCATGTGGTGTTTCGGCGCAGACAGCTTTCCGTCACGCCCTCTAGCGGGTCATGCAGAAAGTCTGCCGAAGAGAATGCTTCTCAGTCTTCGACGCGCGCCTTGATGATCTTGTCCGGCTCGCCGGAGATGGCGCCGTTGTTGTGCTCGCCGCCCTTCTTGATGGCATCGACGTGCTGCATGCCGTCCGTCACCTCGCCCCAGACCGAGTATTGCCGATCGAGCCACGGCGCGTCTTCGAAGCAGATGAAGAACTGGCTATTGGCGCTGTCGGGGTTCGAGGTGCGCGCCGCCGACACCGTGCCGCGCTTGTGCTTGGCGTCGGAGAACTCGGCCTTGAGATCGGGCAGGTCCGAGCCGCCCGAGCCGGTGCCCGTCGGGTCGCCGGTCTGCGCCATGAAGCCTTCGATCACACGGTGGAACTTGAGGCCGTTGTAGAAGCCTTCCTTGGCGAGCTGCTTGACCCGCGCGACATGGTTCGGCGCAAGGTCCGGGCGCATCTTGATCAGCACGGGGCCGTCCTTGAGCTCGATCACAAGCGTGTTCTGCGGATCGAGACCCGCGCCCGGCCGCGGCTGCGCCGCCGCCGGCGCAGTCAGCGCCGCAATCG
>JAFBAL010000002.1 GCA_019247845.1 Alphaproteobacteria bacterium
CCATTCCTCCAGCGGCGCGCGCTCGCTGGCGCAGCCGTTCACCGGATGGCTCTCGTCCGCATATCCGATCCCCATGCCGCAGAAGATCATCTCGTTCTGCGGCACCTCGAGATAGTCCCGGATCACGCGGTGCCACACCGCCCAGGCTTCCTGCGGGCAGGTGTGCAACCCGTGCTCGCGCGCGAGCAGCATGACGTTCTGAAGGAACATGCCGAGGTCGGCCCATTGGCCCTGCTGCATGATGCGGTCGATGGTGACGATGAGGCCGACCGGCGCGCCGAAGAACTCCCAGTTGCCGGCGAAGAATTCGAGCCGCGCCCGCTTGTCCTCGCGCGGGATGCCCATCGTCGCATACATCGCCTCGCCGATGCGGAAGCGCCGCGACTTGTAGGGCTCGGTCAGCTCCGGCGGATAGATGAGATATTCCGGCGGCTCGCCCATCGGGTTCGCCTTGCGCGCCTCGGCCGTCAGCCGCACGAGCTCGTCGCGCGCCGCGCCGAACAGCGCATGGACCTTCCACGGCTGCAGGTTGCCGCCCGACGGCGCGCGCGCCGCGAGCTCGAGGATCTCCATCACCGTCCCGCGCGGCACGGGATCGGATTTGAACGCACGGATCGTCTTGCGCGACGCGATCGCTTCACTGACTTTCATGGCCGCATCATGCACGCCTACTTCTGAAACCACAAAGCTGCCGTTCCGTCATAGATGAAATCGGCCGCGGCGCCGTCGGCGATGCTGGCGATCAGCGTGGTGCCGTCGGCCTGATAGACGTCGCGCGTCCTGGCCCCCGACGATCCGCGGCGGCTGAGCTCCATCCTGTGCCCGTCGGTGACGTTGGTCGCGGCGAGGGTGAGCTTGCGGTTGGCGGTGAGCGCTGCGACGTCGCGCAGGATGCGTCCGTCCGCGCGCGGCGCATAGGTCGCGTTGGCGTCGGTGGTCAGCCGCTTGACCGCCGCCTGGCCGGCATGGCGATACGCGGCGCCGGTGTCGACCGCCACCTCGCCCGCGCCGCCTTGCGCGTCGGAATGATAGAACAGGTTGCCCGCGACCGACGGCGTCACCGCGCCGGCAATCGTGGTGGAGCGAAGGCGATGGCCGCGGTTCTGGTCGATGACCGGATTGGCGCCGAACAGCGACAGCCCGTTCTCGTTGTCGAGGCGCGCGACCTCGGTCAGCGACGCCGAGCCCACCGGCGCCAGGCGGAAGCGCAGATAGCCGCCGAGCGCGCTGGTGCCATAGGTCGTCTCGGACACCACCGCGCCGATCTCGGCGGTGTTGCCGAAGGTCGGTCCCGACGAGACGTAGCCGCCGAAGCGCAGGATGCCGAGCACGTCGCCGGCGATCGGCACGGACGGCGAGGCGATCGTGCCGCGGCCCTTGCGCAGCGCATAGACCGGCGAGTTCGCGCCGGACTGGAACACGATGTTCTGGAAGGTGGTCGAGGCCTCGCCCGTCGCCGACAGCACGAAGCCGCCGCCCGGCGTCGAGAAGCTGAGCGACGATGCGCTGAGCGTGCCGATCTGGCTGCCGGAAAGCGCGAAGCCGACGCCGCTATTCGTCGCGTCCCAATAGACGCCGCTGTTCGTGTTCAACGCCAGCGAGGGCGACGCGGCCGAGCCGTTCGGCAGCTTGATGCCGGCCGCAAGAGAGAGCGCGCCGCTGGTCTTGTCGACGACGAAGGCCTCGACCCAGCTCGCGCCGTCGGGCGAGACCTTGCAGTGGAAATTGTCGTCGCCGGTGAGCCCCAGCTCGGCGCGGCCGGAATAATTCGTCTGATAGAGCAGCGAGGCGGTGTCGGACGCCGCGTGCTTGTTGAGCTTGGCCTGCATCCCGGCGCCGACATTGTCGAACAGCAGCGCGGACGACTTGACCGACAGCTTGTTGGTCGCATCCGCGGTGGCGTTGACGCCGAGCAGCGGCACGTTCTGCAACGTAAGCAGGCTCGCCAGGTCCTGCCACGCGGTGCCGTCATAGGCGATGAGCTTGGTCTCGTCCGCGACATAGGCGATCAAGCCCTGATACGGCGCATAGAAGCGCCAGCCGCCGTCGACGGCGAAGGCGATGTTGCCGTCCTGCCCGGTCCAGTCGCCGGTCGCGACCGCCTTCACCAGATAGGTGTCGCCGTCGGCGGGCGAGCCCGGCGGCGCGGTCAGATCGCGGTCGAGCAATCGTGCGCAGCCGAGCGCGTCGAGCATCAGCAGCGCCTCGTTATGGGTGACGTGCTTCTGCGCCTGGGCCGCGGCGAGCAGCGGCAGGTGGCTTCGGGGTGTGGTATCGGTCATGGGAGACTCCTTCTTCACGTCCCCCCTTGCGGGGAGGTCAAGCGGCGAACCAAATCTCCGCTTCCGCGCTCTCGCCGCCGCCGTAAGCGGCCGAGAGCTGGGTGACGGTGAAGCGGAACGGCGCGGGGACACCGCCGTCGGCGGCGATCTCGGCGGCGGTGTAGGTGTAGGTCGGCGCGGCCGTGGTCGCGACGCGCGCGCCGATGGTGAGCTGATAGGCCTCGCTCTCTTCGCCCAGCGGCACCTCGGTCTGGTCCCAGCTGTCGCCGCCGATGCGGGTGCGGCGGATCCACGACAGGACCAGGTCCCCGCCCCGCCACGCCGCGCTCAGATGCACGGGCGACAGCGGCCGCAAGCCCACGCCGTCGAACGACAGTACCGCGCCTTGATAGGCGGGATCGGACAGTCCCTTGCCCTTCGGTCCCCACAGATAATGGAACGGCAACTTGACCTGGTCCTGCGTCAGCGCGAGCTGCGTCGGCGCGCGGTCGAGCAGCACCACGCGCGCGCCCGCCGGCAGCGGATCGCGCATCGCGCCTTCGGTGCCGGCCTGTCCGCGCAGCAGGCGCGTGAGCGTCCACGCATCGGGGCCGGTGAGCGCGGCGGACGCATATTGCAGCACCTCCCAATCGCCGTCGGCGTTCTGCACCGCCAGCGCATTGGCGCCGCCGAGCACGCCGATGTCGTCGAGCGACGCGCAGCCGCCGTTGTAAAGGCGGATGGAGAGCGAACCGCCCTGGTCCCAGCGCCACGGCGGACCGGAATGGAAGTCGGCCGTGGTCTCGCCGATCGCCGCGGGCTTGCCCAGCGCGGTGTCGAGCGCATAGCCGGAGTCGCTCGCGCTCTTCAGCACGAAGACCTCGCCTGGCCAGGGGCTCGCGAAAGCGGCGGCGTAAGGCGCCCAGGCCACCTCGTCGCCGGCGAGCAGCGGCAGGTCCAGGAACACGACCAGCGGGCGGCCATGGATCGTCAGGCTCTGCCCCGCGCCGGGCGCGCGCGACGGCCCGGTCAACGGTTCGTATACGGATGGATCGGTCGCCGCCGCCTCGATGCTCCGCGCGCCGGCGTCCGACACCGCGGTCAGGCGCAGGCGGCGCGTGCGCCCGCCGGCATCGAGCGTCACCTCGTCCGTGGGATCGAGCGCCAAGGCCGACGGAGGAAGCGCGAAGGTCGCGCTCTCGCGCATCGTCCAGGCGTCCATCAGCAGCCGCTGGCCGATGCCGATGGCCTGGCCCTGGTCGAGCACCAGCGGAAGCGACGAGGTGGCGACGCGGTCGGACCGGCCGGCCAGCCGCCGCGCCTCGGCGACCGCCTGGCGATAGTCGGCATCGGCGTCGATATAGGCGATGCGCGAGGCCACGGGCAGGTCGGTCTCCTGCGCGCGCTCGAACGAGAAGCCGAAGCCGTCCTCCCCGTCGGGCAGCGCGAGATCGTCCTGCGCGAAGGCCGTCGCCGTCGGCCGCCCGCGCATCACGAAGCGGATGACGCCGCCGGTCTCCACCGCGTCGAAGTGATAGGCCAGCGCCAGCGGGCTCAGCGCGTCGCGCGGGCTCATCGTGTCGGTGACGCCGAAGCCGGTGACGAGGCCGGCGAGCCCGGACACGTCCACGTCGGCCAGCCCGGCGCAAATCTCCTCGACCAGATCGCCCAGCGCCACCGCGCCCAGCCGCCCGTTGAGCCAATGGCCGAGGCGGTAGTTCGCCGCGTCGCCCCAGATGTCGGCGCGCGCCGGGAAGAACGGAAAAGGCCGCGCATCCCAGCACCAGGCGAAGAGCCGCGTGGGCTCGACCATCGGCGCGCCGTATACGGAGGATACCGGATTGTTCGCCGCGTCGCGCCAGAAGGCGAAATGCGCGGCCAGGAAGCGGCGTTGGATCAGGTCGTCGCGCTCGCCGTTGGAGAAATAGGGAAGCGCGCTCTCCGACGACTTCGGATCGAAGAACACGTTGGGCCGGTTGGCGCCCTTGTCGACCGCGGGACAGCCGAGCTCGGTGAACCAGATGGGCTTGCCTTGCGCCACCCAATCGGTCGCGGCGCCGATGGTGCCGTCGGGACGGTCGTGGTGGATGTTGCCCCACCAGCTCCAGATGTCCTTGCTGCGGAACACCCAGTCCGCGATCGGCGTGCGCGCCTGCGCGGCGCGGTCCTCGTCGCTGGCGTAGTACCAGTCGTAGTCCTCGCCGCCTTGGATGTTGGACGTGAGATAGCCGAGGTCGTGCGTCGAGGTGGGGCCGTTCACCGCGTCGTAGTCGAGGCCGCCGCCGTCGCGCCAATCCGCCAGCGGCATGTAGTTGTCGATGCCGACGAAGTCGATATCGGCGTCGCTCCACAGCGGATCGAGGTTGAACAGCAGCGCGCCCGGCGCGTCGCCGGTCTGGTGCGCGTTGTATTCCGACCAGTCGGCGGCATAGCCGATCTTCGTATCCGGGCCGAGGATCGCGCGCACGTCGGCGGCGAGGGTCTTCAGCTGGGACACCGCGGGATAGGCGGTCGCGCTGCTGCGCAATCGCGTGAGGCCGACGAGCTCCGAGCCGATCAGGAAGGCGTCGACGCCGCCCGCATCGGCGCAGAGCTGCGCATAGTGCAGCACCATGCGGCGCCAGCCCCAGGTGCCGCCGAAGAAATCCTCGACCTGGTCGGCGCAGGCGGGCGTCTTGTCGGGCGAGCCCGGCGCGCCCGGCGGCGGATCGCAGGCGATGCGCCCGCGCCACGGGAATCCGGCGCAGTCCATGAACAGGAACGGGCAGAACATCACCGCCAGGCCCCGCGCCTTCAGCTCGCCGATGGCCGCGCTCACGCTTTCGTCCGACGGCGTGCCGCCATAGGCCGGGCGGCCGTCGAGCTGGCTCACGACATGCGCCTCGTCGCGCGTGAGCCCGGCGACGCTCCAGCTTTCGGGATAGGTGGTCTTGGTCGCGGTCTCGACGCCGGGCCTGATCTCGCAAACGCCGCAGCGCAGGTCGTTGCCGAACCAGCCCACCACCAGCGACACCGCGCTCAGGGCCGGCGCCAGCGCCTGAAGCTCGTCGAGCGAGGCCTTCACGTCGGCGGTGGCCGAGGCGTTGTGCGCGTTCTCGACGACGGTCGTGCCTTCGCCGTCGTCGGCGGTGACGATGTCGGTGGCATAGACGAACTCCCCCGCGCCGGGGATCAGCGCCACCGCGGGAAGAAGGTTCTCGAGCGAGTTGGGATCGGCGTCCGACAGCGAGCGGATGATCTCGAACTGGAGCTGCGGGATGCGGTTGCCGAACTGCTCCAGCGGCAGGTCCTCGAACACGATGTGGCAAAGCCCGCGATAGGCGGGCGTGTTGCCCTCGCCCTCGATCTCCTCGATCAGCGGATCGACGGCCTGGCCCTCGTCGCCGGGATAGAACCGCGTGGTGAAGGGCGTGATGTCGATCAGGGTGCCGTCGGCCCAGACCCGCCCGATCCTGGTCACGGGGCCGGCGCACAGGCCCACCGCGATCGAGATCGAATAGAGATAGTCGGTCTCGGTCACGGTGACCGCGGGCGCGCCCTTGCCGCCCTGGCTGATCTCGGTGGTCTTGACCGTCTCCTTGAACTTCGTCGCCCAGATCAGCTGGCCCGCCACGCGCATGCGGCCGTAGAGTGCCGGGATGGCCGCGCCTTCGGTCGAGGCCTGGATGGTGACGTCGGTGAGGCGCGGGCCCTTGCGCTCGACATGGCTGCCGCCCATCAGCGCGGAATCGATCATGCTTCCGGCCAGCGTGCCGATCATGCCGCCGATCTCGGCGCCCGAAACCAGCGTGCCCAGCAGCGAGAAGCTGTCGAGCAACGAGCCGCCGATCGCCGACCCGGCGATGCCCAGAACCAGTGCTGCCATGTTGGATTGCCCTTAAGGCGTCAAGCCGACGCTTGCGTAGAATTCCGCGACCTTGGGATCGAGCGCCTTGGCCGCATCGAGATCGGCCTGCGCCGATGCGTCGCCCGTCTTCGACTTGACCAGACCGCGCAGATAGAGCGAGCCGGCGCGCCGCGCGGAGCCCGAAAGCGCAGCGTCGATATCGGCGCGCGCCCGCGCGTAATCGCCGCGCAGGACGTAGAGCAGCGCGCGGGAATCGCGCGCATCGGGGTTCGACGGCCGGAGCCTGACCGCAGTGTCGCAATCGGCGAGCGAGGTGGAGAGCGCGCGCTTCCACACCGCGTTCACCCGGCACCTCCCGCCATAAGCGTCCGAGTCGTTGGGATCGATCGAAAGCGCGCCGTCGAAATCGGCCAAGGCTTCGGCGAACCGTCCGGCCCGCATATAGGCGTCGCCGCGATAGTCCAGAAGCTCCGGCTTGGCCTCGCGCCGCACGTAGGTTTCGCTGAGGATCGAAGTGCAGGCCTTGATCGCGCGCTCGGACGCGACACGGTCGACGCCTGCGCATTGCCGCCCCTGCTCGCCGCCCCAATAGGCTCGCACCGGCGCCGGCAACAGCATCGCCACGGCGAAGGCGAGGACGAGCGGCGTCATGGCGCCGGGCCTTTTCATGCCCCAGCCTTGCTGCCACACCGATGCCGGCAAGGCACGCGCCTGCCCGCAGCCGAGCAGCGCCGCGCATCCCAGCGATATCGCGAGCCCTTTCATCGCGCGCACTCCATCACAACCGGAACGCATAGGCCAGCCTCCGCCGCCAGAAGACGCCGAACGGTTCCTCGCCGACGCGCTTGTTCTGCCGCGCATGGATCAGCGTCGGCGCGCCGTCCTTCTCGGCGACGATGCCGCAATGCTTGGCGGGGCCGCGCGGCGCCATGCGGAACAGCGCCACGTCGCCCGGGCGAAGCGCCGCCGGCGCGATCTGCGTCAGATGCCGCGCCAGCGCGTCGCGCAAGGTCTCCGCACCCGTCGCCTCGGCCCAGTCGGGCGCGTAAGGCGGCGCGTGCTCGGGCTCTTCGCCCCTGAGCTCGCGCCACACGCCGCGCAGCAGTCCCAGGCAATCGCAGCCCGCGCCTTTGACGCTCGCCTGGTGCACATAGGGCGTGCCGATCCAGCTTCTTGCGATGTCTTCAATTTCCATAGCGGCTGCCTCCGTCGAGCGCCTGGCTGCGCGCGGGATAGGACAGCACCGCGTCGTTGCCGGGCATGTAGGGAAAGCCGCGGAAGTTGGCCGCGTTGGCGAACTTGGCCTTGCAGGTCGCGAACTGCTTGTCGCAGCCGGCGGTGATCCGGAACGCGTCTCCGGGCGCCACGCTCTCGCTCATCGCCTGCCACAGCTCGACGGTGCAGACGCTGCCGGCGAGCGCGTGACGCTTGACGTCCATCGCGCGGCCGGCATTGGCGCCGCTGGTGAAGCCGAGCTTGCCGCCGGCGAACCAGCCGTCGGCGAACTCTGCCAGCCCCGACACCGTGAAGCGCCGCGCGTCGCCCGCGCTCGTGACCAGGCCCGTGGCGTTGAACCGCGCATCGGCAAGGTCGACCGTGCAGCGCGCGTCGCCCAGATCGGCGTCGCAGGAATAGCCGTAGGCGCGGCCGACGCTCTGGTTCAGCTTGTGCGCAAGCCCGCGCACCTCGGCCTGGAACGCGGATGCGCCGCGGCTCACCTGGCCGAGATTGCCCTTGCGCATCAGCACGCGCTGGTCGGCCGCCTGCCAGTTCACGCGCCAGATCTCGATGGCCGCGTCGTCGTAGAGGCCGGCCGCGAGATCGTCCTCGTTCAGGCTGGCCGAGGACAGCGCGCCCATGACGGTGAGGTTGTCGACGGCAAGGCCGAGGCTCGACTGCACCTCGCTCGCCGTGAAGCCGCTGGCGGCCTCGTAGGTCACGCCGTCGAAGACGAGCGGCACGTCGTGATCGGTGAAGCCCTGGACCGCATCGTCGCCGCGCACGATCTTCCAGCACCAGCACAAGGTCGTGGCGCCCGACGACAGATGGTCCTGCAGGCCCGAGGGAAGGGTTTTCATGCATCGTCTCCCACGAAGCTGTCACGGCCCGCAAGTGCGGGCCGCCCAGGTTGCCGCGCCGTCTTCACAGCCGCACCTCCACCAGCGGGATGGACGGCACCTCGCCCGCGGCGAAGCTCGCCAGGTTGACCAGCAGCTGGTCCGTGTCGAAGCGCGCCGGCACGTCGAATTCATAGCCGGCGGCGACGGCGCCGGTCGGCGCCACGTCGAATGTCACCGCGCCGTTCGCGACCGAGAATCCCGACACGACCTCGGCTCCCGCCACCGCGACGCGCACCGTGCCGTCCACCGGCAGCGCGATGGCGCGCGTCCAGCTCGACGGGCCCGACATATAGGTCTTGATCAGCGGGAACACGGTGACGACGCCGTCGCCCGTGCCCAGCGCCTGGTCGAGCGGCGCCGCCGCGGCGCCCGGCGCGCAGGATTTGAAGTCGGCGAAATCCTTGAAGCGGAATGCATTCAGGCGGCCGAGCCGCGCCTCGAAGAACGCGATCACCGCGCCGAGATCGTCGAGCGTCTTCACGCCCGAGCCGACGTCGTAGCGGCGCCGCGAATTGGCCCAGACCGCGTTGCGCTCCTCGAAGCCCGAGCCCAGCGACACGATTTCGGTGCGGCGCTGCGGCCCGCCGGTGGAATGGAACGCGACCGCGGTGGGGAAGCGTACGTCATGGAAGCTCATAGGTTGCGTTGTCCTCTCGCCAGCGCGCGCGACATCATCGCGGCGATCTGGCTCTGCGATTTCAGGAAGCTCGCGGCGTCGGCCGTCTGCACGTTCACGACGATGCGCGGGCCGGCCGCTTTCAGATCGGCGTTGGAGGTGATGGTGCCGGCGCCGGACGGCGTGAACAGCTCGGGCCCCTGCTCGCCGACCAGATAGGTCTCGCCCGGCGCGACCGGCCCGCCCTGCGCCAGCGCGCCCGCGACGGGCAGGAACGAGCTCGCGATCGAGCCGACCAGGTTCTCCAGCGGCTTGGTGATGAACTGGCTGATCGCGATGCGCTCGAAATCGGCGAGCACCGCCTCGACCAGCTGGTCGATGGAGAGCTTCCCCGAGGCCGCGGCGCGCGCGATGGTGCGCGCCACCGCGTCGAAGCTCTTGGTCACCGCGGCTTCGATGGTGCCCGTCGCCTGGACCACCGGACCTTGCGCGAACGCGTTCAGCGCCGCGGCCGCCTTGTCGAGGCCGGGACCGAAGTCAGGGTCGGACATCGGGATGCTCCTTCATCATCGCTTCCAGCTCCGCGCGCGCGAGCGGCGCGGCACCGCGCGGCGGCGCGATCGCCGCGCGCCATTCGGCGAGCGACATCGCCCAAAAGGCTTTCGGATCGAGACGCATGCGGCCTAGTCCGAGCGCGAGCAGGGCGTGCCAGCGAAAGGGCCGGCGGGTTCCTTCGCTTCCATGCTGTCCTTCGCTTGCGTCTGCGAAAGCCCCGCCGCCGCGAAGGTTTCGCCCACCGCCGCTATCAGGGACGGAAGGTCGCATGGCAGGCTGAGCACCGCGTCCGGCGTCATCTCGGCATGTCCGCCGCCGCGCAGCAGCGCCGCCGCGACGACGGCGAGGTCGCCCGAGCTGGCGCGCTTCAGGCGCTGGCCCACGTCGGAGAGGTTGGCGAGGCCCAGCCCGTCCTCGATCTCGGCCAGCGCGCCCAAGGTGAGCAGCAGGACGTAGCGGTGCTCGCCGGCGATGAGCGCGACCTCGCCGCGGATCTTGTTCGCCATGGTCACGCTCCCGCGAACGACAGCGCGCCGGCCGAGGCGAGCGACAGCGCGACCTTCACCTCGCCGTCATACGGGCCGTCGTACTGCAGCGAGACGATCTTGAACGCGCCGCTGACCGTGCCGAAGCTCGGGATCACCACCTGCCAGTTGGCGATGCGCTGGTCGAAGAAGGCGCCGCGGATCGCGGCGTCCGAGCCTGCGTCCTTGAACACGCCCGCGCCCGACACCGTCGCCGACTTGACGCCCGAGTCGAGCAGCTCGCGCCACATATCGGTCGAATCCGAATTGGTGACGTCGATGCTCTGCGCATTGAAGCCCAGCGTGGTGGCGCGCAGGCCCGCCACGGTGGTGAAGGCTTCGGGCTCCGCCCCGTCGCCGATCTTGAGCAAGAGGTCCTTGCCCGGTTGTGCGGTCATGGTGCTTGTCTCCTTGTTATCCTCCCCCGCTTCGCAGGGGAGGAGATTCATTGAGGCTCCAGCACGGCCCTGAACTTCAGCACCGCGTGCACGCTTTCGCCGTCCTGGGTGAAATCGGTCGTGAGATGACGGATGCCGATCAGCGCCTGGCCGGTGACGTCGAGCGCGGCGCCGTCGAGCGCCAGGCGCAGCGTCTCGGCTGCGAGCTTCGCTTCCTTGTGTCCCGGCGCGCGCGACCACAGATGCAGGCTCAGCGCGTGTTCGCTGCCGGCTTCGGTCGCGGTGCTCCAATCCGCCATGCGGTCGTCGCCGATGACGCAATAGGGAAAGGCGGCGCTTCTGGGCGGCGCATCGAAGACGCGCGGCGGATCGCCCAGCGCCTCCTTCACCTCGTCGCTCGAGACGAGCGTGGCCAAGACCGCCTGCTGCAGGGCCCAGCTCGCGCTCATGCCAGCTCCTCCGCCAGCAGGGTCATGAATGGTTTCATCGGTCCCTCGTCGATCACGGTGTGGATGCGGAAGATGCGCGCGCCCACCATGGCGCGCTGGCCCGCCGCGAGGTCGCCGCGGCGGCGAAGGGTGAGGCGGTGGCGCACGCGCGCCTCGAGCCGTCCGGGCCCGAAGGCATCGTCGCCGCCGATCGGCTCGACCTTCATCCACACGGTGGCGAAGGATTCCCACGTGTCGCCGAAGCCGCCGCCGCCGTCGGGCGCGAGCGTGTTCGCGAGCAGGACTGCCCGCTGGTTCAATTGTCCGATCATGGCTGTCTTTCACCTCCTCCTTGTGGGGAGGTTGTTCAAAGCCTGAACACGCGATGGGGCGCGAGCAGGACCGCGGCGTCGAGGCACTCGGTCGCGGGCGCGTCGCCGCGATTGACGTAGAGCTCGGCCATCAGGTCGAGGATCGCGGCGCGGATGTCGGCCGGCACGTCGGACGCTGCGTCGCCGAAGCCGGCATCGAAGGCGATCGCGAGCGCGTTCAGCTCGCGCAAGCCGGGCGGCGCGATGCAGCCGAGCACGACGCGGCTTCCGGGCAGGTCGACGTCATACGACGACGGGTCGATGACGGTCGCGCTGCCGTCGCGCGCATAGGTCGTGACCGACGACACCGCGCGAAGCGGCGGCAGCGGAACCTGGACGACCTCCTGCCAGCAATCGAGCCACAGGATCCAGCTCTGCGAAACGAAGGCGCGGCCGGTATGCCATTCCGCGCGGGCGCGCGCGGCGGTGATCAAGGTGGATATCAGCGCGTCGTCGGCATCGGTGTCGAGCTTCAGCTGCGCCTTGGCCTCGGCGAGCGTGACCGGCTCGAGCGCGGGGGGCGTGATGATCTGCAGCGGCATGGGTTGGACTTTCTTTATCCTCCGCCGTTTGCGGGGGAGGTGGATGCTCCGCGAGCGGAGCAGGCGGAGGGGCCCCCTCCGCCTCGCTTCGCTCGGCACCTCCCCCGCGTCGCAGGGGAGGACAACAAGGGCGTTTTTACGACACCGCGAACTTCATCAGCTTGATGGCCTCGAAGTTCTGCACCCCGCCGCCGACGCGCTTCGTGGTGTAGAACAGCACATAGGGCTTCGACGAATAGGGATCGCGCAGCACGCGCACGCCGACGCGGTCCACGACCAGATAGCCGCGGGCGAAATCGCCGAACGCGATCGAGTACGCGTTCGCGGCGATGTCGGGCATGTCCTCGACCTCGGTGACCGGATAGCCGAACAGGGTCGCGGGCTGCTCGGCCGAGACGCCGGGCTGCCAGACATAGTTGCCCGTCGTGTCCTTGAACTTGCGCACCGCGCTTTCGGTCTTGCGGTTCATCACCCAGCGGCCGTTGGCGCGATAGCCCTGCTTCGGCGCGTAAGCCAGATCGAGCAGCGCGTCGGTCGGGTTCGACGAGGCGAAGGCGCCGGCGGCGCCGCTGGCGATGTAGCCGATCTTGCCCCACACCCAGGACGCATCCGCGGCCGTCGTATAGGACAGGAACCCGGTCGGCTTGTTGGTGCCGTCGCCGGAGACGAAGGCGGCGCCCTCCTGCTCGGCGAAGACGATCTGCACCTCGTCGGCCAGCCACTGCTCGATGTCGACCTGGCTGTCGTCGAGCAGCGTCTGCGTCGCCGCCGGCATGGCATAGAGCTCCATCGCCGGGAAATCGAGCGCGGCGAGCGTCGGCGTGTTGGTCTGCGAGCGCGCATCGGTCTCGCCGACCCAGCCGGTCGCCGCACCCGCGGTGACGATGGGCTTGCGGTAGACGCTCGCGCCGATCTGGCGCACCGTCGCGATGGCGCGGATCGGCGAGGCTTTCGCCAGCACCCGGTCGACCGTCTGCTCGATCTCGAGCGGCACGGTATAGCCGCCGTCGGGATTGGAGCCGGCCGACATCGCTTTGAGCTCGAGCGCGTCGAGGCCGCCGGCATCGCCCTTCCTGACATAGCGGTCGAAGGCCTGCTTGCGCTCGCGCGCGTCGGGGGCGAGCGCCTTCCTGTCGCCGCCGCCGAGCACGGGCCGGCGCGACGCCAGCACCAGCTCGTCGACCAGCCGCTTCTGCTCGTCGAGCGCGCGGTCGATGCGCGCGACCTTGTCCTCGCTCACCACGTCGGCGGAGCGCTTCTCGATGTCGGCGAGCCGCTTGTCGTTCGATTCCTTGAACGCCTCGAACACGCGCATGAAGTCGCCATGGGCGTCGCGCAGCGGGGCGCTGTCGATGGTCTTGGTTTCCAGTTCCATGTCAAATCATCTCCTTGGGTTGCTCGCTTGTTTTCCCCCCAATCCCGTCACGCCGCTGCCCGGAAGAAGCGGGAACGTCACGACGGAAATCTCCCAGAGCTCGATCTCCACGAGCCGGCGCACGCCGTTCGCGCGCGTGGCGCGCAGGGTGCGGAAGCCGATCGACAGCCCGTCGATGGCGCGATCGGCCATCAGCGCGCGGACCTCGCGGGCGCGCCTCACCTCGAGGCTCAGCCGTCCGCGCACGTAAAGGCCGCGGGCGTCTTCCCTGATCTCTCGCCACGTCCCGATCGGCTCGTGCGCGAAATGCTGGTAGAGCATGCGCACCCCGGACGGCGGCCGCCGGCGCAGCGACGCCGCGAAAGCGCCGGGCGCCACCACGTCGCCGGCGCCGTCGACGACGCCGAACAGCGAGGCATAGCCCTCGAACTCGTCGCCCTCGAGCGGGTGAAGGCGCGCGGGTGCGGCGGCCTGCGCCAGCCGGCGCCGCATATAGGTCACCTGGGTCATTTCCGATTTCCCAAAAACAAAAAGGCCGCCTTGAAGGCGGCCTTGCGTTGGACGTCGTGTCGGTTCCGGCTACTTGCCGCGTTCTTCGCCCAGCCGCTTCTCGAGCAGGTCCAGGACCGCGTCGCGGTTCCTGCCGGAGGCATAGAGCGGGTCCGGACAGGCTTCCTCGAAGCCTTCCATCACCGCGGCGATCATCCCGGGCTCGCTGTCCTCGGGCGGGTTGTCGATCCGTGCACGGAGCGTCTCGGCGCGGTCGCGCGCGAAGAACGCGTAGCGCCTGCCCAGCGGCGGCTCGTCCGCGGTCGCGGGCGCGCGCGCCTTGCGCATCACCGCGAGCAGCGCCTCCACCACCCTTCGGCCCGAGGCCTGCGGGACGTCATAGGCGCAATGCCTGGCCTTCGGCGCGCGGCCGGACACGCCGTCCGCCTGCGCCGCGACGGTCTCGACGCGCCAGCCGCCGCCCGCGGTCCGCTTCAGCACGGTCCTGACCGAGCTCGCGCCGAAGGCATAGGCCGCATCCATCCGCGCGACGACGTCGGCGGCGACGGCACCGCCGTTCGTCACCAGCTCGAGCGTGCGCGCCGACGGCGCGGGCGGCGGAACGAGCGGCGTCACGACCATGCGCTCGCCCGCCGACACGGCGGTGGCGCAGCAGAGCGCGGCAAGAAGCATCGGCAGCGCGCGCGTCATCGTCCGCCCTCCGCGGTCAGTGCATCGACATGCAGCATCAGCCCTTCGGCGACGCCCGGCGCATAGCGGCCGAGCGCGCAATAGCGCGACAGCGCCTCGCCGATATCGGCGAGCTTCCCGGCCGGCGTGTCCGCCCCTGGCATGAAAGCCGCGCCGCGCAGCGGTCCCGCCGCGAATTCGTACGTCACGCCGTCCAGCCCGCCGCTCTTCGGCCAGCCATGGGCGAGCGCCCGCCGGAACGTCGCGGCGATGGCGAGCGCGCGTCCGTCGCCGAGCGCGCGCTCGCAACGCGCGCCGCCGCGCTCGGTGGCGATGCGATAGCCTCCCGCGCCGCCTTCGATGCGGATCTCGTACGCGCTCTCGAAAGCAGGCTCGACGCTGACGCCGACCAGCATCGGCGCCTCGGCGCCGTCGGCCTCTCCGAGCAGGAAATACAGCGTGGTGGCGACGGCGACGACGATCACCAGCGCCAGCCCCAGAACGTGATAGATCGCCCAGAACCAATAGGCGAAGGGCTCGGTGGCGCGCGGATGCACGTCCCACATGGTCACGACCGCGTCGCGGGTCAGCGCGCGCACCAGCCACGCGCCCAGGCTGAGCGTCGTGCCGCCGAAGGCCGCTATGAAGATCGGGATGACGTATTCGTCCATGGTCCTAGAGATGCGCGTCCGCCGGCGTGACGTAGAGCATCTTTTCCTTGAAGGCGAAGTAGAGATGAAGCGCGCGCAGCACCGGCGCGCGCAGATGCAGATCGGACGAGCCGAAGCAGCGTCCCTCGCGTCCGTCGATCCAATGCGCCTCGGGCCGGCATTCGGGACCGTCCTGCGACAGGATCGCGATATGCGGATCTGCGATGGCGATGCCCTCGACCGCGAGCGTCTTGAACGGATAGTGCCAGAACGTCGTGCCGCCTTGGGTCTCGGTGACCATGCCGGGCGAGCCGGGCGCGAGATCGAACAGGCGGCGCAGCGTCTTGCTGCCCATCACCGAGGACCCCTCGCGCATGTCGAGATCGACCGTGACCTTGCGGTCGTCCAGCGTCATGACGAAGGAGACGTGGCCGGAGGCGTCGGTCTTGAACGGCACCTCGGCATAGCTCGGCGCCCAATAGACGACGTTGCCCTGGCAATGCGCTTGCGAGAAGAGATTGAGCTTTCCCGCTTTCAGGTCGAGCTCGACGTCGAAGTTCTCCAGCAGGTCGAGCCCCGCCACGCCGTCGGCGCCGCTGCCCGTAAGCGCGGCGTCGACCCTGAGCATGTGGAAGTCCTTGGCATGGGTGCTGCCGATGGCGAGCTCGCCGACGCTCACCTGCCGGGTCACCGTTTCGGCATTGAGGTGGGGGCTGATGCCCGGCGGCAGCCGCCTGGTCTCGTAGCCGAGCTGGTCGGCGAGCGGGCCCGAGATCGCCGAGAAGGGATTGTTCAAGCCCAGCACGAACCGGCGCTCCGCCCCGCCGATGGAAACGGGAATCGTGTACTCGCCGCTGCCGAGCGGCTTCAGCGTGAGCGCCGCGATCTGCGGCAGCGCGCATTTCTCGGCCGCCCGGGCGGGCAGGGCGGCGGCCAGCAGGGCGGCCGCGCACAACATCGTCTTCATCTCACACCCCTCGTCCGCCGCGCGGCCATCATACCACATCCCCGCCCTCGACCGGCGAGTAGCCGGCGGCCTGGCGGCGCTCGTTCAGGGTGAGGAACGCGGCGCCGGCCAGCCGCTCCCACACGCTTTCGCGCTCGACCGCCAGCGCGTCGACCGCGTCGGCGTCGTAGCCGATCTTGAGGTTCTCGCCGAAGCGGGGCGCCAGCCAGCGCGTCAGCGACGCGGCGGTGCGGCCCACCAGCGGCAGCACGGTCTGGCGCCAGAACGACAGGTTCGCCTCGCGATAGTTCGAATAGGTGTTGTCGCCGGGGATGCCGAGCAGCATCGGCGGCACTCCGAACGCCAAAGCGATCTCGCGCGCGGCGGCGTCGCGGCCGGCGGCGAAGTCGAGATCCGCCGGCGCATAGCTCATCGCTTTCCAGTCGAGCCCGCCTTCGAGCACCATCGGCCGCCCCGCATTGCCGCTGCCCTGATAGGCGTCTTCGAGCTCGGACTTGAGGCGCTGGAACTGGTCGTCGGTCAGGCCCGGCGCGCCGTCGGGACCCTTGTAGATCAGCGCGCCGGAGGGCCGCG
>JAFBAL010000040.1 GCA_019247845.1 Alphaproteobacteria bacterium
GGCTGTAGCCGGTCCCAAGGGTATGGCTGTTCGCCATTTAAAGTGGTACGTGAGCTGGGTTTAGAACGTCGTGAGACAGTTCGGTCCCTATCTGCCGTGGGTGTTCGAAACTTGAGAGGACTTTTTCCTAGTACGAGAGGACCGGAAGGAACGTACCTCTGGTGGATCGGTTGTCACGCCAGTGGCACAGCCGAGTAGCTAAGTACGGACAAGATAACCGCTGAAAGCATCTAAGCGGGAAACTTACCTCAAAACCAGGTTTCGCTCGAGAGCCGGGGAAGACTACCCCGTCGATAGGCCAGGTGTGTAAGCGCAGCAATGCGTTGAGCTTACTGGTACTAATCGCTCGATTGTAACTCTTGATCATCAGCACCCTCGTTCCATGTCTGGAAACAAGGCCAGACAACGGCAACGATCAGATCTAAAAGCTCAAGAAGAGTGTCGTATTCGTCGCCTGCCCGGTTACCCGCCGGCGCTTGCGGCACGTGCAAACGTCCTTCGTCGACCTGGTGGTCCTAGCGGAGGAATTCCACCCGATCCCATTCCGAACTCGGCCGTTAAAGCCTCCAGCGCCTATGGTACTGCGTCTCAAGACGCGGGAGAGTCGGTCGCTGCCAGGTCTACAAAGGACGTTTGCGCGCCGGCGCATACGCGAAAGCGTGAGCGCCAAAAAAGAAATCCCGCCGTCACAAATCACGAAAGCCCCGCGAGAGAAATCTCGCGGGGCTTTTGCTTTTGCCGGGCTACGTGCTTTTGCGGGCCACGTGCTTGTGCGGGCCGCGTGCTTGTGCAGGCCGGGCGCAAGCCTTCAGGCGTCGAGCTGCGCGAGCATCGCGTTGGCCAGGGCGATGCGCTTGGCGTTTTCCAGCATCGCTCGTCCGTTCACCGCGCGCGTGATATCCGACAGGTGCCATTGATCGGCCATCGGCAGGCAGCCGCGCGTCGACAGGTACCAGCATCCCGACAGCGCCGCACCCGCGGGCGTCTCGCAGAGGGCGGACGCCTGTTCCGGCGTCATCCCGACCGCGGCGGCAAACTGGCTGTACTCCGTGCGTCCGGTGAGCTGAATGAGCCCGCGCCCGCAGAAACGGTATCCGTCGCCGGAAGCTTCATTGCCGTTGCCGTTCCTGTCCGCATAGGCCCGGTTGGCCAGCGTGCGCGGATTGCGCAAGTACGGCTCGGCGCTGGCAACGGTCGGAAATTCGCGCGGGAACACGGTCACGATCCGGTCCGCGTGGGTATAGTAGAGGCTCTCCACCACCTCCTGAAAAGCTTCCCCGGCCTCGACGAGGAACTGGCCCACCGCTGCCGCCATGCGCTTGTTGTTGTCCAGGCCGAACTTCTCGAAGGCCGCGGTCAGCGGCTGCAGCCACGTCTGCTGCGGCACATGCGGCGCCACCGCCGCCAGCGCCTTGGACAATTTCGGATTCCCGTTCCCCGCCGCGCTCATGCCGTCCTCCCCAGGAAGGCGATAAGCGTAGGCTCGCTACCTTCGGCTGTCCACGGCGAAGTTCGACGGGAGGTGCAGCTTCGCGCTAGTGTCCGCCCATGAGCCTCGCGATCCGCCGCGGCGATCTCGTCCACCTCGCGCTGATGCTGGGTTCGCTGGCGCTCGCCTATGTGCTGCCGTTCGAGCTTCTGCTGCTCGCTTACATCGTGCTGGGACCTGCGCATTACTACACCGAGATCTCGTGGCTGCACGATCGCAAGTACTTCATGCCGCACCGGGCGCTCGCCGTGGTGCTGGCGCTGGCGGCGCTGGGCGGGATGTTCATCGCCGATCCCTACTGGTCCGGCGTGCTCGTCTGGTCGTGCCTGATCGGCGCCGGCATCGCGGCGCTGGGTCTCACCGCGCAAAGGAGCGCGATGCTCGGCACCGTGGCCGTGGCGCTGACGCTGGGCATGATGGCGGGCGGCGCGCCGTTCGTGTTCATCGCGGTGCTGCTGCCGACCTTCATCCATGTCTGCGTCTTCACGCTGATCTTCATGACCTTGGGCGCGATGCGCGCGCGCAGCGCCGCGCAGCTCGGCCTCATCGGCGTCTATCTCGCCGGCATCGCCGCGATCCTGATCGTGCCGCCCTCCGCGCGCAGCCTGGTGCCGCAATTCGCAAAGCTCGGCGAGGACTATTTCGGCCCGGTCGCGCCAAGCCTGGGCAGCCTTTTCGGCCT
This sequence comes from Alphaproteobacteria bacterium, assembly GCA_019247845.1. Classification (GTDB taxonomy): domain Bacteria; phylum Pseudomonadota; class Alphaproteobacteria; order Micropepsales; family Micropepsaceae; genus Rhizomicrobium. The sequence continues at coordinate 2,172 of JAFBAL010000040.1, forward strand.
TCCCGATCTGCCCTTCGCGGGGCGCATCACGGGCCTGCTTTCCTTCGTCTACACCTATCATTACCTGAACTGGTTCATCAAAGCCGACGTCATCCGCTGGGCGAAGATGCCCAGGCCGCGCCTCGCCGGCGTCGTCGTGCTCAGCGTCGCCTCGACGGCGTTCTGCTTCTACGACTATGTGCTGGGCATCACCGCGCTCCTGCTCGTCAGCCTGATGCACGTGCTGCTCGAGTTCCCATTGAACACCATTTCGATGCGTGAGCTCGGCGGTCGGTTTTTTGCGCGCCAAGGTCATGTGAAACGCGCCGCCCGCGGCTAGGATGGTCCGCGTCTCGCGATAGGGCATCCATGGAGCGGCAACCGGGCAAGGCGCACGCCGCCGCAAACGTCAAGGGACGCGGCGCCGTAAACGTCAGGGATGCGGCGCCGTGAACGTCAGGGGATGCGGCGCCGTGAACGCCTATGCGCGCGCGGCGGGCGCGCTGTTCTTCGTCTCCATCGCGGCCGGCGGCTTCGGCGAGGGCTATGCGCCGGGCCAGCTCATGGTCCCGGGCGATGCCGCGGCCACGGTCGCAAATCTCCAGGCGCAGGACATGCTCCATCGCCTGAGCTTTGCGGCCTATCTCGCCGAAGCGCTGGCGGACGTCGCCTTGGCGGCGATCTTCTACCTGCTGCTCGAGCCGGTCAGCCGCGGCATGGCGCTGATGGCGGCGTTCTTCGGGGTTCTCAGCACGGCGCTCTATGCCGCCTGCGAGATCTTCTATTTCGGCCTCCCGCATCTGCTCTTGAGCGGCGCGCCGTATTTGAACGTGTTCACCGCAGCGCAGATCGACGCGCTGGTGCTGCTGTCGCTCAAGCTTTTCAACACTGGCGCGGGGCTGTTCCTGATCTTCTACGGCACGGGATGGATCATCCGCGGCGCGCTGATGATCCGCTCGGGCTATTTCCCGAAGCTGCTCGGCCTGCTCATGGTGCTGGGCGGGCTGGGCTTCGTGGCGCGGACGCTGAGCGCGGTGCTGGCGCCGCAATATTCGAGCAACGTCATGCTCATGCTCATCGCGCCGGGCGGCGTGCTGCTCGGCTTGTGGCTGCTGGTGCGGGGCGTGGATCCCGCGAAGTGGGAAGCCCGGCGCGCCGCTTGAGCGCGAGCGCGTTCCGGGTTGCATGGCCGAGCGCGGTGTTGTCGAAGATCGTCCAGGCATCGGCCCCGATGCGTGCGGAAAGCGCGCGCAGGAACACGTCGTCGTATTCGCCGTAGTAGATCCTCGGGCTGCCGTGCAGGCGCCAATATTCGAAGCCCGTATAGCCGCCCGGCGCGAACGGCCCGATCGCAGGGTCGGCCGCGACGCGCGCGATGCGGTGCCGCTTCAGCATCTCGTCCGCCTCGGGCGCGAACCAGCTCCCGTGCCGCGGCTCGAGCGCGGCCGGACCACGGTACTGGTCGCGCAAGCGCTCGAAGAAGTCGCCCGGTCCGAAGGCGAGACACCGCGGAAGCTGGATCAAGATGCAGCCCAGCTTCTCCCGAAGCGCGCCGCATTGGGCAAGGAGCTCGCCGAGCGCGGCGCCCGCATCCGTCAGCCGCGCCTCGTGCGTGATCGCGCGCGGCATCTTGACCGAGAAGCGGAAGGCGTCCGGCGTCTCGTCCCGCCAGCGCGCATAGGTCGAGGGACGGTGCGGGCGATAGAAGGACGAGTTGATCTCCACCGCGTTCAGCCGCGCCGCATAGCGCGCCAGATGCGGCCCCTCACCCGGGAACAGTGCCTTGTGCTCCCGCCGGATGGCCCAGCCCGCCGTTCCAATCCATCGCATCGCCGGTTATGAATGCGCGAGCTCGAGGGAAGGCTCCATGCGCGTCAGCGATTTCACCCATGCCGTCGTGCGCACGCCGGGCGTGAGCGTCGTGAACGGGCTGCGCGAGGATGCGGCGGCCACGCCCCGCCACGGCGCGGTGCTGCGCGAGCACATGGCCTATGTCGCGGCGCTGGCTGCTGCGGGGCTGGCCGTCGACGTGCTGCCGCCGCTCGAGGACTTCCCGGATTCCGTCTTCGTCGAGGACCCGGCCTTCGTCGTGCCGGAAGGCGCGATCCTGCTTCGCCCCGGCGCGCCGTCGCGGCTGGGCGAGCGCGAGCATCTGCGTGCCGCGCTCGCCAAGCACTTCGGCCGCGTGCTGGAGGTCGTGGACGGCCATGCCGACGGCGGCGACGTGCTGATCGCGCCGAAGGTCATCTATATCGGCTTGTCCAAGCGCACCGATCTCGCGGGCGCCCAGGCGCTCAAGGCCCATCTCGAAACCCTCGGCCGCGCGGCGCGCATCGTCGAGACGCCGAAGGGCGTTCTGCACTTCAAGACCGCCTGCTCGCTTCTGGACGAAGAGACCGTGCTCGCGACCGAGGCCATGCAGGGCATGTTCGCGGAGCTCAGGACCCTCATCGCGCCCGAGCCCGCCGCTGCCAATGCGCTGCGCGTCAACGACACGGTTTTCGTCGGCGCGCAGTACAAGCGCACCGTCGATCTGCTCGCGCGCGACTACAACGTCGTGGCGCTGGACACGGGCGAGATCGCCAAGCTCGATGCCGGGCTGTCCTGCATGTCGCTGCGCTGGGCGTCTAGATAGACGTCCCCGGATCGCCTTCGACCACCGTCTGCTCCAGCGCCGGCGCCCCGCCCGCCTGCCACAGCCTGGCGCGGTGGCGCACGCGATAGCGAAGCGGTCCGCCGTCGTCGCCCGCCGCGCGCTCGATCGGCCGCGGGATGCAGACGAACTCGGCCTCGAGCGCGTCGGGGCTTGCGCGGACCACCGTGTAGCCGTGCCCGCCCCAATCCATGAACTTGAGATGCGGCGCGAATGCCGGATCGGGCGCGCCGGTGCCGAGCCCCGCCTGGATGCCGTGCAGCACCGTGCGATTGATATTTGGGACGTATGCCTTCGCCAGCTTGTGGTCCTTGGGAAACTTGTACTCCATGGACTCCAAAAAGCCCGGCGCCGATACCGAGCCGGTGACGAACTCGATGCCGACGGGCTCGAACTCCTGCGGCGGCAGCCGTTTCGACAGCAATCCGGCCCAGAAGGAATGGCGGTCGCCGGCGACGGATGTGAAGCCGGTGATGCCGTGCGCCTTCACGAAGTCGTAGATCTCGCCGCGCTCCTGGCGATAGCCCGACCAGTCGCCCGTGGTGATGGTCGCATAGCCTTTGTCCGGCCACGGCACCAGGTTCTGGTTCTGGAAATCGATGCGCGCGTCTAGGCTGCCGACCGAATTGCCCCACACTTTCCAGCGCGTTTTCGAGGCCGCGAGCGTGGCCAGAAACCACGTTTTCTGCTCTTTGCCCAGCATGGTTTGCGCCGGCCTGTCCTTGCACCAGTTGGGGATGTCCTTGCCGTCAACGCGGATCGTGTCGGGCGGGTTGCCGCCGTTAGCGGTCTTGCCGGCATCGATGATTTCGAGCGCATCGAACGGCGCGGCGCTTGGGAAATTCTCGTAACCGAACAACTCCGCCCCCGGCAGGTCGTCGACGGATTGCGAACGGAAGCTGCGGTTGTCGGTCAGGATCACGTCGACATTGGCGCCGTAGTTCAGCGCGCGATACAGGCGAAGCGCATGGATGGCGGCGAGGTTGTTCGCTTCGGTGCCCAGCCCGTGCTCGTCGAAGGCGGCGACGGGCGCGTCCGCGACTTTCGGCGCGTCGAACCGGTTCCAGTCGGCCGTGCCGACGGCGCGGTTGCCGACGCTCGTGCCGCCCATGCGCGCGGGCTGATACTCGAACCACGCTTTGGCGGCCGCCACCTTGCGCGTCTGCGCGGCGAACCAGTCCTTGCCGTAGTTCACGACCGTCTGCCAGCCCTGCCACGAGAATTCGTGGTTGTCCCACATGCAGACGAAGGGGAAGCGCGCCCGCGCATCGGCGAGATCGGGATCGGCGAGATAGGCGCGGAACACGCTGCGATAGTCGTCGACGTCGACGGGCACATGAAAATCGGAATGTTTCTCGCCTTTGGGATAGCGCACGATGTCGCGCACGGTGCGGGCGTAATAGGTCTTCTTGTCCTCGGGATACCAGACCATCTCGTAGAAGAAGTCGCCCAGATGCAGCACGAAGCCCAGCTGCTCGCTCTCGGGCTTCTTCGCATCTTCGAAGATCATGCGCCGATAGGCGTTGTTGGCGCCCAGGTTCTCGTTCTGGCAGCTGACGAAGGCGAAGCTCACCGCGCGGTCGTCATTCGCCGCGGGCGCGGTGCGCGTGCGGCCGATGCGGCTGCCGTTCCCGGCCATGTCGGCAAAGCGATACCAGTAGGTGGTGGCCGGCTTGAGGCCCGCCGCGAGCACGCGCACGGTCCAGTCGTTGTCCGCGCTCGGCCGTAGCGAGGCGGTCGAGACGACATGGGCGAAGCCTTGGTCCTCGGCGATCTCGACGGTCAGCGGCGTCGTGGCCTGGCGCCGGGTCCACAGCACGACGCTGTCCGCGGCCGGATCGCCCGAGGCGACGCCCAGTGGATAGAGGTCGCGACGCTCCGCCCAAGGACGCCTGGACGGATGGGCTTGGGCGGACGGCCAAGCCAGCACCGCGCCCATGGCGGCTGCGGCTTTCAGGAACTCGCGGCGGCTCGAGGTCATGCGCACCCCCTGTAACGGCGGACCGAGTGTGGCTCAGTTCCGCCGCCGCCGATAAGGGGCACGCGCGATTGTGATCGCTTGGGGCTTAAGACCCCGCCGCAGCCACGACCGCGGGCTGCTGGCCGGCGATGAAGCCGCTGATCTTGTAGACGTGGGCGCCCCACTGGTTGCTGTTGATGTCCCAGACGCGGACCTTGCTCCAGTCGTTCTTGGCCGAAACGTCCATCACCGGCATGTTGTGGTCGATCTCGCCGTGGTTCTGCCAGTTGGCGTGGTCGATGATGATCTCGCGCGGGCTGACGATCTCGGTCACCACGGCGACATGGCCGCGGCGGATGCGTTGGGAGCCCGAGAACACCATGACGGCATCGACGGCGGGCTGGGCGAACTCTTCATAGAGGTCTCGGGCCTTGGACCACCACAGCTTGGCATCGCCGAAGATGGCGAGGCCCGAGCGCAGGCGGGCATACTGCACGCAGAACAGCCGCTTGGCCGGCCACTCGACGCTGGGCAGGAAGGACGAGGGCGAGCTGTCCTGGTCCTCGGACGCGACGGCTGTGCCGGTATCGGGAACGACCGGGGCTTCCTGGGCGTTAGCGTGGAGAGGGATCAGGAGGAACGAGGTAAGAGCCAGCACACAAGCTGACAGGCGGGTGGCACCGGGGGAGGGGGTCATCCGTAAGTCCGTTTTGTGTTTCAACAATGGCGGTTGGGGGACCGCCTTCGACCCGGGGGTTTTAGACCGCTCCCGGCGTTAAAGGCAAATTACGATCACGGACCATTGCGTTTTGTTACGGTTTGCCTACCTTTTTGGGGCCGATTCAGCCCTGGAGGCGCCAATGGCGAACCGTGAACAACGTGGCAACAAAGAGAAGAAGAAGCCCAAGGCCGACAAGAATCAGAAGGCCAAGACGGCTCCCCCGCCCTTCCAGGCACCCGAGCTCATCCGCAAGCCCCATAAGGGCAAGCCGGACTATTAGGCGTTTGCGGAAGTCCGTCACCGTCTCGGACCGGATGCAGCGGGGCTACCGCTATGTCCGGACCGAACCCGCGGGGCGCAATTTCGATCCTGAATTCAAGCCCGAACTGTCGCCCAGGGAGATGCTGGAGCTGGGCGTCTTCGCGGGCAAATACCTGACCGACTGCCGCAAGGAGTTTCCGGCCGCGTGGTTCGCGCATGCCAAGCTCGCTTCTGGGCGGCGCGACCCCAAGCTCAACTTCTTCAAGATCGACGCCAGCAAGCCCCTGTCCTACTGGCGCAAGAAGGGCTGGATCCATCCCGACGATCCGCGCGGCTGGTTCCAGTGGTATTGCCGCTACTGGATGGGCCGGCGCATGGAAGACGATGCCCGCCAGATCAAGCGCTGGAAGGCGATCCGCCGCCACATCGCCCAGATCGAGAAAGCCTGCGACAAGGGCGACCTGTTCTGCCGGCCGCGCCAGCGCCAGGCCGTGCTCCACTGGGCGTACGACAGCCGTCGCATTTGACGGTATAGTCGCCTCCGTAGTGGGGAGGGCGTCATGCGTCCGGTTCTTTGCCTGATCTTCGCCGGGATCGCCGCTGGGGCGGTTGTCCCGCCCGCGACCGTTGCCGCCGCGGCGCCGCGCCAGATCGCGATCTACAACGACGCGGATTTCGCCGTCGTCGAGCTCCAGGCGCGCGCGCCCAAGACGCAAGCCTGGACGATCGACCTGCTCGGCAAATATTCGCTCGGCGTCGGGCGTGCGGCCAAGGCGACGTTCCCCGCGAACGCCACCGGCTGCGCCTACGACCTGCTCGCCACCTTCGACGACGGCCGCAAGCAGCAGATGCTGAACGTCGACACCTGCAAGCCCGGCACGATCACCTTCACCGGTCCGGCATAGGCGGCGCCGAGGACGTGACCTCCGCCCGATCGGGCGCGACCGGACAGACGGGCTTTCCGGCTCCTTCTTCCAGCAGGCACAGCACCTGGCGGTACGAGCCTTCGATGCGGTCGTCTTTTTCGACGTCCCGCGGCGGCGCGGCGAGGTCCTCGTCCAGGATGCGCTGCACCGCGTTGTCCATCGATTGCCGCGCTGCGCTCGACAGCATCCAGGTCAACGGCACTTCCGCGCCCGGCGCATTGTAGAAGCGGATCGTGACCGAGCAGAGGATCTCGTTGCACTGCATGCCGCCCGCGGGCCCTGTCGTGCCCGCCGATGTGGTGACGGTTGCGGCGCCCGTCAGCCGCTGGATCAGCGCCGTCACCGCGCCCAGGTCGTTGACCGAATATTCCGAGCGCTTGTCCCGCGTCGCCAGCAGCGCGCGCAGCGGCGACAGCACCTCGTTCCAGGTCGAATCGGCGTCGCCTTTGTAGATCTCCTCGTCGCAGCCGTCGCCTTCCGCCTTGCGCGTGCACGGTTCGGAGCGGATCACGATCACGACCAGGATGGAGTTCTGCACCGCCTGCTCCAGCGCCTGGTCGGTGCTGGTGTAGTCGAGGCGCTGGCCGATCAGGTTCTGCGCGATGCCGGAAAGCAGCCAGGTGCCGGAGTTCTCGAAATAGCCGCCGTCGACGTAGTGGCCGGTATTGCCGAGCTTTGCGGCGGGCGTGAGATAGGGGAAGCGCGCCGACAGCATCGAGGCCGTCGACAGCGCGACGTCGTCGCGGCGCATGCGGTTCTGCACCGGCACCAGGGTCGAATGCGGCAGCGCCGCCTTCTCCTCCTCGGTGACGGAGCGCTCCGGCACGGCCAGGTCGCCGATGTCCCAGGTCGCGAAGGGCCGGCTCAAGCCGGTTCCCGCCTCGGTCGTGTTGAGAAAGAGATGCGGCACCGGCGCGCGGGGCTCGCCGCGCCCGTACATGCTCGCCACCGGCTCGGACATGCGCTCGGGATCGCAACCCTTGCAGCCCGTATTGGCGCGGCGCCAACCGTCTTCCAAGGCGTATTCCAGCGCGCGGGCGCGGTCGAAGCTGCGCACCGGCATCGGCAGGATGCGCTGCAGCGCGTCGGGGAAAAGCGAGGCGCCGAGCAGCGGCGACAGCAGGTCGGTCGACAGCACGGCACGGGCCTGGGTCAGCTCCGCGCCCGGTTTCATCGCGCCCAAGGTGCAGCCGGCAACGTCGGTGTTGGTCGTCGCATCCGCCGATTGCCCCGCGAAGACCGCCGAGCCCACGCTGCCGCCCGAGACGCTGGAAAGCGCGATGACGTGCTGCGCGAAGCCGGGGCATTTCTGCTCCAGCGCGGCCAGCACCGTGGCGGTGAAATAGGCGGCGCGGATGCCGCCGCCTTCGGTCGCCACCAGGAAGATCGGATAGTGGTCGTAAGCGCGCCAGTCGCGCCGGCTCCTGAGCCATTCGCCGAGCTCGAGATGCTCGCGGTAATAGCCCGGGTCCCCGGTGTGATGCCTGGCGGAATGCCAGGTGCTGGCGCCGCGGATCTGATGGTTGTCGTTGAGGTCGAAGCCGGCGAACGCCACGCCCGCAATCAGAAGGATCAGCAGCAGCGGCATCTTGGTCATCTGCGACAGATAGGCGATGGGCGCGAACAGCACCGTCGCGGTGAAGCCCCACAGCAGCAGCACGGCGATGGGACCCACGGTCTGGGCACGCGAGACCTGCGTCGTGTCGACGAAGAACAGGAACACCGCCACGCCGATCAGCGGACAGATCCAATAGAGCGGGCCGAAGCCGCCGGCCGGCCGTCCCGCGACGCGATCCGCGGCCCAGCGCCAGCGCGCGCTCAAGCGGTGCGAGGCGTGGCTGGTGTCGCCATGCTCCGACGACGGCCATACGACCAGGCTGGCTGCGACCGCGATGGCGATATAGGCAAAGGCGATGCCGTAGAACCATTGCGTTTGCGCCGAAGTGAGCGACACGCCGGCATAGTCGCGCGACAGCTGATAGGCCGCGGCGAAGCCCACCAGGGCGGCGGCGATGCGCGGAGCAAGGCTGGCATTGCCGGTGCGCAGGTCGTCGGCGCCGCGGGGCGACAGAAGACCGATCAGGATGGCGAGGCCTGCGCGCATCACGATCGCGGTCAGGAACAGCGCGAACCCTTCCACCGCCATGTGATAGACCGCGTCGTCGCCGGTCGAATAGCGCTCCACCGCGCCCGGCGCGATGCCCAGGAAATGGCCCGGTATGTCGCCGGGGAACAGGCCCAGCACCGTGCCCGTCAGCGCCACCATCGCGCTCAGCGGGACGAGCGCCAGCGCCAGGCGCAGGAACAGGCTCGAGCGGCCGGTGCGGTACTGCGTGCCCCTGGCATGCAGCCCGCGGAGGGAGGCTGCGAAGAACCCGATGGCGATCGCGGCGAAGCCGAAGAGCAGCGCGCGATAGCCGTTCGCGGAATTTCCCAGGACATGCGCCGTGCCGGTGAGCTCGTCGAGCGCCAGACGGATCATCGGATAGCCGATCGCCCATCCGACGGCGAAAGCCAGCGCGCGCGGCAGGAAGCTCGCGAAGCGGCCGACATTGCCGGGCGTGTCGAACAGCTCCGGCAGCACCAGCTCGATATTGGCCTCGGCCGCGAAGCGCACCGCCGCGCAGGCCAGCACCAGCGCTGCCGCGATGAAGCCCATCTGTCCCGGCGCGTCGAGGATGGTGTAGCGCATCGCCTCGCGCATCGAGCCGCCGATGGCGAAGTCCAGCAGGACCAGGGCGAGCACCGCGGTCACCATGAGCTCGAGCCCGCAGAGGATCACGATATAGACGAACGAGCCCATCAGCCGCGGCGAATTGCGATGATGCGCGAGCGCGGCGCGGCTGGGCGTGGGCTCCGCGGCACCGGCGTCCGCACCGGTATCCACGACGCCCGCTGCCGCATCGGTCCCGGTCCCGGCATCCGCCGTCGTGCGGCTCGCGGCGTGGCGCTCGACCCGCTTCCTGACCAGCAATTTCGTCATGACGCCCCCTTGACCGTCGCCTTGACCGTCTCCGGGGCCGCCTTGCGCCGCCGGGCGAAGCGCGTCACCGCATAGGCGATGAGCGCCAGCGCCGCGACGCGCAGCCGGAACACCCAGTCGTTGGGGATGGTGGCCGCGAAATTGTGCAGTTGTATGTAGGTCTGCGTCGCCCAGTCGCGCGCGCTGGAGAGCGATTGAAACACGTCCTTGGCCGGACCCTGCACGGCGTGGAGCTGCGGCGCATTCTGCCCGCCGCTGGTGTTGGTCCAGGCGAGAAGGTCGCGCGATTCGGTGAAGGCGAGCGTGAGCATGCTCAAGATCGCCGCGACATAGGCGCGGCCGTTGGCGAGCAGGCGGCTCAGCAAGGTCGGCGTCTGCATCGGATCGGCGAGCACGCTCTTCCTGAAGTCGTCGATATGGGCCTGGATCTCGGCGGCGACGCGGCTTCGGATATCGTCGTCGCTGCCGTGCGGCGCAGGCTTCGCGGGCGCAGGCGGCGCATGCGCATCATGCGGTGCCGGCGCGTGCGCATCTTGCGGCTTGGTTGCCGGCGCAGGCTTGTCGTCGCTCTCGCGCGGCGCCGGGATGATGACGGGATAGGGCTCCAGCACCACCGGATCGACCGCAGGCATCGGCTGCTCGGGCACGTCGATCGCCGGAACGATGACGGAGAGATCCTCGAGCGCGTTGCGCGTCACGGGACCCACCACGCCGTCGGGCTTCAGGTCGCGGTTCTGCTGGAAGGCGCGCACCGCCTGGTCGGTCTTCGCATCGAAGATGCCCGTCGCCTCGATGTCGATGCCGGCGCGCGCCAGCCGCTCCTGCAGCCACGACACGTCGGCGCCGGTCATCGGCGAGGCCTTGAGCTTGAGCAGACGGGGCGGCGTGCCGCCCGCGCTCACCTTCACCGGATCGGCGCCCGAGAGCGCCTCCTGGTTCACGACCAGGCCGCGGATCGGGAATGCCAGCGCGAGCGGCCAGTTCTGCGCCTTGAGCAGGGTCTCGAACGCGTCCATGCGATAGACGGTCTTGTGCAGCAGGGCGTTGGGGTGCGTGGCGAGCCAGTTGCGCCGGGTGTCGACGTAAGCCGCCATCCAGTCCTTTTCGCCGATCTCCTTCAGCTCGCCATGCGCCTTGCGCGTCATGTCGCGGATATGCGCCCACGAGCCGTGCACCGTGCTGTCGTAGACGATGGCCGCGCCCAGGGGCGACTGCGCGCCGAGCGCATCCGCGGAGCGCATCGCCGGGTCCCAATAGATGCGGTCGAAGAATGCGTCCTGTACCTCGTGCATCACCGGATCGTCGCCGGCGTCCTTCAAAAGGCCGCGGAACGCCATGTCGTAGTTGAGCTTCGACGCGCGCGCTTCCAGCGCGTCGAGATAAGGCTTCATCGCGGCGCCATAGGCGCCGTCGCTGCGCGCCACGTAATCGGCGACGAGCAGATAGAGATTGCCGCTGGCCAGCGTCGTCTGCGACCGGCCATAGGTCAGCTGGCCGGAGTCGCCGCGCAGCAATGTCACGTCGCCGTAATTGCCGCGGATCGAACCGGTCTCGAAGATGTTGATGATGGCCTGCGCGGCCGCTTTCTGCAGCCCGGTCAAGTTCATCGCACGCACCCCAACGCCCAGGGTGAATTTTACGGCAACCATGCCTCGAATCCAAGATTGCGGGGTGCGCGAGCGGCGCGCCGGCGGCGCGGGCGCTGCGCCTTGCTGCATTGCAGCGGCGCGGTTTTGCGCAAACCGCCCATGGCTTTAGCGCCAAACCGGCGCCCAAGCCTTTGCCTTCGCAGCCGCATAAAATATATGTGACGCCGCGCGGGCGTGGCGGAACGGTAGACGCAACGGACTTAAAAATCGCAGACGATTTAAATAATTCAATTGAAACAATAAACTAGTTCTGATATAGGTTAGCACATCGCTAGCACAATTAGCTCATTTGGGCTGTTCGGAGCTAAGTCATTGGAAACAAGCCGCCACTCGTTGTTGGACAACAAGGTTCAGCTCTACCGGCGCCCCGGTAGCCCGCATTGGAATTGCTCGTGCTCCGTCGGCGGCAAGCAGCGGCGCTCGACGACGCGCGAAGAAAGCTTGGCGCGCGCGAAGGACGTTGCGCAGGACTGGTACTTAGGATTGCTCGGTAAATATCGCGCTGGCGGATTGCGCGACGGCAAAACGTTCCGCGAGGCCGCCGAGCGTTTCATGGACGAGTACGAGACGTTGAACCGCGATCAGCGAAGCGCGATCTACATCAAGGATCACCGCTTCCGCATCAAGAACCACCTCAACCCGTTCTTCGGTGACACGGTTTTGACCGAGATTACCTCCGGCAAGGTTCAAGACTATCGCATTCACCGGACGAAGACCGGCCTTTCGCGCATCGACCAATTCAAGAAGGCGAAGCGCGACAAGGAGCAGGTGGAGCGAGTTCGGCTGGCAAAGGTACGCGGCGAGAAGTTGCCGCCGGTCGAGCCCTCGAAAGAAGATCACCGTCCGCCGTCACGCAGCGCTCTTCATCAGGAGATCGTCTGCCTTCGGCAAATCCTGAAATTCGCCAACCGGCACGGCTGGCTCCCGCATCTACCCAACCTCTCGTCGCCCTATCAGGCATCGAGCAAAATCTCGCATCGCGCGTGGTTCTCGCTTGAGGAGTACACCACGCTGTACGAAGCCACGCGCAAACAAGCGAAGGAGCCGCCCAGCGAACGCTCCCGCTGGGCCTGCGAGCAGCTCCACGACCTAGTGCTATTCATGGGCAACACAGGATTGCGCCCTGACGAAGCGTTGCGGCTTGAATTCCGCGATGTGGAAATTGTGGAAGATGAGGCCACCGACGAGACCATTCTCGTCATCAAGGTTCGCGGAAAGCGTGGCGTTGGCTACTGCAAGAGCTTGCCGGGTGCAGTAGAGCCCTTCAGGCGATTGAACAATCGCCCGCGCCCAACGCGGGTCTCGGAATTGACGGAGGTGGACGCCTCCGGCAAAGCGAACGCGCCGACGAGACCCGTTCTAACCACGCCGCGACCGACGGACCGCCTCTTCCCCAAGAGCCACAACGACCTGTTTCGCAAGATTTTGCGCAAGCTCGACATGCTGTCTGATCGCGAGGGCAATCCGCGCTCGCTCTACAGCCTGCGTCACACCTATATCAGCCTGCGCCTCAGCGAGGGCGCCGATGTCTATCAGATCGCCAAGAACTGCCGCACCAGCGTTGAGATGATCGAGAAGTACTACGCCTCGCACATCAAGGATCAAATCGACACGCTTGCCATCAATGTGTTTCGCCCGAAGAAGAAGCCTAAGAAGGCAGCGGATGGCATGGCATCGCAGCCCGACGCCCGGCCCTAACAAGCCCGTTGAGCTAGGGCGATTTCTAGTTTCTCCTTGGCGACTTATTCGCGCACTAGTATAGATTCACGCTGAGTCAGCGGGCGTGGCGGAACTGGTAGACGCAACGGACTTGATTCGAT
>JAFBAL010000047.1 GCA_019247845.1 Alphaproteobacteria bacterium
TTATGGGTTCGAGCCGCAAAAGGAGCCTTCCATGACGGGACCGTTCACGCTTTCGCCTCTGCCTTTCGACGCCGACGCGCTCGAGCCCGCGATCAGCGCGCGGACGATCGGCTTCCACTATCACAAGCATCATCAGACTTACGTCGACACGCTGAACAGGCTCGTCGAAGGCACGCGCTATGCCGACATGAAGCTCGAAGAGATCGTGCGCGCCACGGTCGGCAACACGGGCGAGAAGGAGACCAAGATCTTCAACAATGCGGGTCAGGTGTGGAACCACGACTTCTATTGGAACTCGCTCTCGCCGGTGCCGACCATCCTGAGCGGCAAGCTCAAGCAGGCGGTCGAGCGCGACTTCGGCGACGCCAAGGCCCTGATCAAGGAGCTCGCCACCGCCGGCAAGGAGCAGTTCGGCTCCGGCTGGGCCTGGCTGGTGTCGAAGGGCGGCAAGCTTTCGGTCGAGAAGACGCCCAACGCGATGACGCCGATGGCCAAGGGCACCAACTGCCTCATCACCGTCGACGTGTGGGAGCACGCCTATTATCTCGACTATCAGAACGAGCGGCCGAAATATCTCGAGGAGGTACTCAAGAACCTGCTCAACTGGAACTTCGCGGCCGAGAACCTCGACAAGGAAGACCACGCGGTGCGCGACGCCGCGGAATAGGCGCTCGCATCGACGCAATCCGCAGCGGCAGCCCGCGGCATGGACAGGTGCGGCGCCGGCGCGGACGAGGCGGCTGGTTCGTGGGTTGAGGCCGGTTTATTCCTGCTCAATCCAGCGCGCCCAATTCCAGCGCGGCTGGCGCGCTCAATTCCAGCGCGGCTGGGGCTCGTCGCCTTCGGGCGGCGCGGCCCCGGCCCAGCGCAACCGCCGGGCCCGGTCGTGGAGGCGGGCTGCAACCGCCTTGGCGCCGGCCAGGTCGGCCAGTCCGGCGATGATATCCAGCTCGACGGCAAAGGCCGCGTAGTCCGGTTCGACGGCTGGGTCGTAGCGCATGGCGCCCTCCCTGGCGCCCCTCAATTGATAAATGCGCGGCTCGCCAAAGGGTTGCGTACTTACGATTCGGCTCTTGACGTTGACGTAAAGGGAAGACAATAATTCAGAACTGAGAAATTGTCAGAAGGAGGCCGGGCCGGCCGGCGCGCCCTTTGAGCCGCCATCCGCCCGCGAAGCGAAATGAACACCACCCGCACCTACACCATCCGCCAGCTCACCAAGGAGTTCTCGGTCACCGCGCGCACCTTGCGCTTCTACGAGGACGAAGGCCTGATCGCGCCCGAGCGCCGCGGCCAGACCCGCATCTATTCCGGCCGCGACCGCGCCCGCATCATCCTGATCCTGCGCGGCCGGCGCGTCGGCTTCTCGCTCGCCGAGATTCGCGAGATCCTCGATCTCTACGGCGTGCATGACGGCGGCGTGACCCAGCTGGTCCACAGCCGCAAGAAGTTCGCCGAGCGCATCGACACCTTGGAGCGCCAGAAAGTCGACATCGACGAGTCGCTCAAGGAGCTGCGCAAGGGCATCGCCGACATCGACGGCAAGCTGGCGCCGCAGCAGCAGGCGCACGCCGCGGAGTAATCCGCGCTCTCACGTCCGAACCGGAGGAACGCATGACCTATGGGCCATACGAACAGATCGCCGTGGCGAAAGACGACGGCATCCTGACGCTCACCCTCAATCGTCCCGACAAGCTCAACGCCTTCACGGCCAAGATGATGTGGGAGATGATCGACGTCTTCACGAAAGTGAATTCCGACGACGAGGTCGGCTGCGTGATCGTCACCGGCGCGGGCCGCGCCTTCTGCGCCGGCGCCGATCTCTCCGCCGGCGCCGCCACCTTCGACGCCACCACCAATCCGGCGCGCAAGGAGCGCGACGCCGGTCCGGTCGAGACGGTCGACTGGAGCGACGAGCGCGTGCGCGACGGCGGCGGGCGCGTGACCTTGGCGATCTACGAGTGCCTGAAGCCCGTCATCGCCGCGGTCAACGGTGCCGCGGTCGGCGTCGGCATCACGATGCAGCTGCCGATGGACATCCGCATCGCCGCCCCCGAGGCGCGCTTCGGCTTCGTCTTCGCGCGCCGCGGCATCGTGCCGGAAGCGGCGTCGAGCTGGTTCCTGCCGCGCATCGTGGGCATCTCCCAGGCGCTCGACTGGTGCTATTCGGGCCGCGTCTTCGGCGCCGACGAGGCGCTGAAAGCGGGCCTGGTGGCTGAGATCGTGGCGCAGGACGCGCTGATGGCCCGCGCCCGCGAGATCGCGCGCGGCATCGTCGACAACACCGCGCCGGTCTCGGTCGCGCTGATCCGTCAAATGATGTGGCGGGGGCTGGGCATGGACCACCCGATGGAGGCGCACAAGGTCGACAGCCGCGGCATTTATGCGCGCGGCGCCTCGGCCGACGTGCGCGAGGGCGTGAGCTCGTTCCTCGAGAAGCGCCCGGCGAAGTTCCCGATGAAGGTTTCGACGGGGATGCCGCGATATTTTCCATGGTGGGACGAACGGAAATACTCCTGACCGTCGCGCGCCTCTCAGCGCCGAAGCCGTCTGGCGAAGGCGGGTGGGACGAACGTAAATATTCGTAGCGTCGCGGTTCTGCTATAGGCTGGGTCATGACCGACATCGATCCGGCCGAGCAACCCGAACACGGGGCCGACCAACCCGAGCATCAGCCCTTCTCCCGGGTGCGGGTGTCGTTCGCCTACCGGCTGCTGCGCGGCACCAAGCCCGAGGTGGACGAGGTCGACCGCCTGATCGAGAAATGCACGACCGTGGACCAGTTGCGCCGCCAGCTGGTCACCGACGCGGGCGCGCGCCTGCACGGCCTGTTCCAGGAGTCCATCCAGCTCCGCTTCCTGAAGGCGCCCGCGCCGCAGGTCGAGGTCGACGTGCCGGGGCCGGTGCTCGAGCGGCTGCTGGGGCGCGTCGAGAGCGTGTGGCGCGGCTTCGGCGAGAACGATCCGTTCTGGTCGGTGCTCACCAGGTTCAAGCCCGCCGGCGCCGCGGTCGACCGCGCGGCCTTCTATGCGACGGGACGCAAGCGCGTCGAGTTCCTGGCCGCGGCGCTGGCGCGCAACGGCGTCGACATCGCGAGCCTGCCCGTCTGCTTCGAGCTCGGCGCCGGCGTGGGGCGGCTCACCGCCTGGCTCGCCGAGCGGTTCGAACGCGTGATCGCGGCCGACATCTCCAGCGCCCATCTCGACGTCGCCGCGAAGGAGCTTTCCGCGCGGGGCAAGACCAACGTCGCCTTCCTGCGCGTCGCCACCATGGCCGAGCTCGAAGGCGCGCCGCCCTTCGACGTGTTCTTCTCGATCATCTCGCTGCAGCATTCGCCGCCGCCGGTGATCAAGCGCGTGCTCGAGATCCTGCTCGCCAAGCTCAACCCCGGCGGCGTGGCCTATTTCCAGCTGCCGACGCTGATCCCCGAGCAGCGCTTCGCGGCCGACACCTATATGCCGCCGACCTCGCCGCGGGAGCAGATGGAGACCTTCGCGGTGCCGCAGAAAGTGCTGTTCCAGCTGTTCGACGCGCTCGGCCTCAAGGTGCTCGAGGTGCGCGAGGACAACCAGTGCGGCCCGCACAAGCTGTCGAACTGCTTCCTGCTGCAGAAGCCGAGGTAGTTCCGGCGGCACGACCGCCATGGTAGCGTCGCGCCATGGCCAGAGAAAGAGGATATCCGCAAGCATTCCGACCTGCTGCTGCACACCGTGATCAAGCAGGTGCTGGAGGCGCCGCCGTTCGGCTATCACGTCAAGCGCGCCGACCAGGACAGCGACCCCGGCATGATCGGCGACCGCGTGATCACCGACATCATCAATGCCGAGCTGGTCGTGGCCGACCTGACCAACTTGAATCCGAACGCCTTCTACGAGCTCGGCATCCGCCATGCGAGCGAGAAGCCCGCGATCCATATCGCCCGCGCCGGTATTGTGCTGCCCTTCGACAACATCGCGCATCGCACGATCTTCGTGGACCTCGCCGACTGGCACAGCATCGAAAATTCCCGCCGTGCACTGACCGAGATGGCGACGTTCATCGAGCAGCCGGCGGTCAAGGTCTCGAACCCGATCACGCGGGCCAATGCCGTTTTCAGGATGCGCAAGACCGCGGATTCCAACGAACAAGTCGTGGAAGCGCTGCGCGAAGAGATCGCGCGCCTTAATCGCGAATTGAAGTCGGCTCGATCCGGCGGCTTGCTCGAAGGCGCGATACCGTCGCCGCCGGGAATGCCCAACCCCGCCGGGGACGACTAACGCGAACGCGGCCGGTCACGCAGTCGTTATCGCATCTCCGCCCGCCCCGTCTTAAGCTCCCCGCAACCTGGGGGGACCGCCATGACCAATCTTTCGCCGCTTACCGCCATCCTGATCGCGGGCATCGTCGCGGGCACGATCGACATCGGCGCGGCCTCGCTGATCAGCGGCAAGGATCCGGTCTTCATCAGCCAGTTCATCGCCGGCGGCCTTCTGGGCAAGGCCTCGCTCGAGGGCGGGATGCAGACGGCGGGCTTGGGATTGGTGCTGCAATGGGCGATGTCGATCGTCATCGCCGCGATCTACATCTTCGCGATGCGCTGGTTGCCGGTCCTGCGCAGCCAATGGGCGCTGATGGGCATCCTCTACGGCGTGCCGGTCTATTTCGTCATGACCTATGTCGTGGTGCCGCTCTCGGCCTGGCACCGCACGCCGAAGTTCAACCTGGTGCCGTTCCTCGAGAACCTGGCCGCGATGATGGTCTTCGGCCTGATCGTCGCCTTCTTTGCCTCGCGCACGCGGCCGGAGTAGCTTTGCGCCCTCATTGTCGGGGGCATTTCATGAGACGATTGGATTTCGCCTTGGCGGCGGGCGTTCTGCTATGCGCGGCGGCGCCGGCCGCGTGGGCACCGGCTTGGGCCGACGACTCGTCCGCGGCGCTGAAGGCGGGCGGTCTGGTCTTCACCAAGCAGGCCCACATCCGCATGGCCAGGGAAGACCTGTATATCAGCCCCACCAGGGTCAAGGTGCGCTACGCCTTCGTCAACGACGGCAAGACGGACGTCGACACCATCGTGGCTTTCCCGCTTCCCGACATCGACGTGCGCGAGTTCTATTACGAGCCGCTGGGCACGACGCTGGACGCCTCGCCCAACTTCATGGGCTTCAAGCTGACCGTCGACGGCAAGCCGGTCGAGGCCACAGCCGATGCGCGCGCCGTCCTGGACGGCAAGGACGTGACCGACAAGGTCAAGGCGGCCGGCCTGCCGCTCAACATCGTCGGCACCAAGCTCGTCGACATGCTGGAGAAGATGCCGCTCGCCGCGCGCAAGAAATTCGCCGCCCAGGGGATTCTCGAGATGGACGGCGACGACGCCCATCCGCACTGGATCGCCAAGACCAGCTTCTGGTGGCACCAGAAGTTCCCGGCCGGGAAGACCGTCGTCATCGGCCACGAATACCAGCCGGTGACGGGGCAGTTCTTCTTCGGCGAAAACGACCTGACCGCCAAGGAGCCGGGCTATGCCAAGTATTACTGCATCGACGGCGGCACCCAGGCCGCGATCCGCGCCAAGATAAGGAAGCTCGATCCGATGGGCGCCAACGGCCGTTACCTGCAGGGCACTCAGACCGAGTTCGTGCTCAAGACCGCGAACAACTGGAAGGGCGGGATCGGGCAGTTCCGGCTCACGCTCGACAAGCTCAAGCCGGACAACGCGCTGTCGCTGTGCTGGGACGGCGCGCTGAAGAAGACGGGTGCGACCACCTTCGAGGCGGCGCGCGACGGCTTCGCGCCGGCGCGCGACGTCAAATTGCTGGTGCTGCAGTAACGGCCGCGCTAGCGCAGGCCGAACAGCGCGCCCAGCACGCGGCGCAACCAGCCGAGGTCGTAGTGCGGGAGCGCGGCGCCGCGCGTCTCGTTCCCCACTTCGTACCGGCTGACAACCAGATGACCCAGCATCGTCAATGCCCTTCGAGGCGACCGACCGTACACGGAGTATATGACAGTTTCCCGTACGTCACAACGCACGGGTGTGTGAGCGTGTTACGTTTTGGTTAACGGCCGGTTAACGATGATCCGCGTACGGAGCGAGCCCGCGGCCGGCACGCGCCAGAGGACGGTCGCCCGCGCCGTCGCCGTCGATAGCCGGCGCCGTCGGCGGCCGGCGCCGTCGCCGTCGATAGCCGCGCCGTCGGCGGCCGACGTCGGCGCTCAGCGTCCGTTGCCGGGATTTGGGTCGGCGAGCGGGCCGGGCTCCTGGCTGGGCGGGGCGGCGCGGCGGCAGGCGCCGTGGCCCTGGGCCCAGCCCACGCGATAGGCCTTGTCGCTGTCGTAAAGGGAGTCGTCGCGCACGATATTGCCCCGGCGCATATTGGCGCCCAGCGCATTGGCGCTGGCGCAGCCGTCCTCGTAGCCGGTGCGGAAGGTCGGCTGCTGGCGCAACGCCCGGTCGGCGCGCGTCTCGAAGAAGATGCAGCCCGACAGCGCGACCGGCATCAGGGCAATGGCGAAAAGGCGGCGGACAAGCTGCATCGCGGGGATTCCACAATTTCTGCGCGGGGACGATTCTGGCCCGCGGCGGCGGCATTGTCCAGGAAACCGGGGCGGTTTTCCAGGAACCGAAGCGGCGGCCGGGGCGTTCACAAATGGCAACATTTGCGAATGGGGTTGCCATGGATCTGTTGCAAGCGATCAAGAAGACCGGCCGCAGCGTCGGCCATGCGATTGTGGGCGACGACCCGGACGAAGCCGATATCCTCGACACCCTCAAGAAGGAGCATGACGAGGTCGGCGCGATGCTCAAGCAGCTCGTCGACAGCGAGAGCGCGTCCGAGCGGCGCGGCCTGGTCAAGAAGATCAAGCAGGCGCTGGTGCCGCACATCAAGGCCGAGCAGAAGGTGGTCTATGACGCGGTGCTCGCGCTCAAGGACAAGGACGCCAAGACCGACGGCGAGGAGGGCTATATCGAGCACAAGCTGGCGGCCGAGACGCTGTCGCTGCTCGGCAAGATCTCCAACACCATGTCGCCCGAGTTCGCCGCCGCCGCCAAGGTGCTCAAGGAGCTCATCGAGCACCACGTCGAGGAGGAAGAGCGCAACATCTGGGCGGACGTGAAGGAAGGCTTTTCCGACAGCCAGCGCGTGGCGATGAACCGCAAGTTCGAAGCGGCCAAGAAGCGCGTGAGGATGGCGCAGTAGGGAAGCGGGGCGTAGGAAGGCGGGGCAGCAGAGAAGCGGGTTGGACGCGCCGCGTTCGGTACGCAGGCCGCGTTCGGTACGCAGGCCGCGTCCGGTAGGCGCGCCGCGCTCGGTACCCGTGCCGCGTTCGATACGACCGTCGGGCGGGCATCGGCTTCCGCACTTGCCAGGCGGCACCGGCCCAGGCGGCACCGGCCCAGGTCGCGCCGGCGGAACTTTCTTTTCCTGCCCACGTTGATTGACGGGACCACCGAGGGATTTTCCATGCGTTCGATACTGCTGTGGCTGATCGGCATTCCGATCCCGATCATCATCCTGCTTTGGCTCATCACCGGTCACGCGTGACGCCATGGCCGATACCATCGTCATCGCCGAGGAAGAGAGTGCCGACACCGGCCGGCGCTTCTCGTGGGGTCTGGCTTTCGCGGGCGGCGTGGCCGCCACCGCGGTCACCTTCTTCCTTTTGACACTGGGCTCCGGCTTCGGCCTTCTGCTCACCAATCCGACGCTCAACGCGGTGCCGTCCTTCCTGACCGGCGGCGCGATCTATTTCTTCATCGCCCAGACCTTCGGCTTCGCCGTCGGCGGCCACCTGGTGGGACGCCTGCTCGGGCCGATCGCGGAAAGCCATGCGCAGGAGGAATTCCGCGCCGCGGCCCACGGCTTCGCCGCCTGGGCGGTGACCGTGCTGGCCAGCGTGACCATGGCCGCCTTCTTCGCGATGGCCGCGGCGAGCAACAGCGGCTTGACCGCCGGCGCCTTGTACGGAGCGAGCGCGGGCAAGCGCACCGACGCGACGCCGACCGCCTATCTCGTCGACGTGCTGTTCCGCCCCAACGGCGCGACCGCCCCGGACGGCGCGCGCGCCGAAGCCTCGCGCATCCTCGACGCCGGTCTCGCCCATGGCGAGCAGATCGCGCCGAACGACATGGACCGGCTGACGGGGCTGGTGTCGAAAGAAGCCAACCTCACCCGCGACGCCGCGGCGCTGCGCATCGGCCAGCTTCAGGCCAAGGTGCAGGAGAACACGCGGCATGCCGCCGACATCGCGCGCCGCACCGCGAGCTATGCCAGCTTGTGGATCGCGCTGTCGCTTCTGTTCGGCGCGATCGTGGCAAGCGTCGCCGCGGTGATGGCACGCAACCAGGACGATCGCCGCTCGCTTTTCGCGGCGTGATATTTTCAACGAAGGGAGATAGACATGGCTCGCACGAAGCGTAAGACGCCCAAGGACATCGACAACCGGATCGACGCGCTGCGCGCCGATCTGAACAGCCTGCAGGACAACACCAAGGGTCTGGCGACCGACACCGCCGACGTCGCCACCGGGCGCGCGCAGGATGCGCTCAGGCTCGCGGAGGGTCTGGCGCAACGCGCGCTGCGTCTCGCCGAAGAGACCGCGTCCGGCTATCGCGACGACATCGAGCAATGGACCAACGACAATCTCGACGACGCGCGCGAGCGCGTGCGCGAGCAGCCGCTCGCCGCCCTGATGGTCTCGCTCGGCATCGGCGCCATCCTCGGCGCGCTTTTGCTGCGCTGAGGCAGAAAATCCCACAACCTGTTGATTCCGCTGGGTTGTGAAACGTTCACTATCGAACGGCGGGACGGCGGTCCTACCATCCTTAAGTGGTTCATCCGGCGCGGCTTTTCGCGCCGGAAACCAATTACAAGTTGTCCTCTTATCAAACGCAATCAGAAATATAGGATAATTCTCCTCCGGTGCTTCGTTTGGGCGCCTGAAAGGGGAATGACATGTATTGCCATGAGGCGTTTGAAGTCCGCTCTTCGAACCTGCTGCCGGAGCGCGCGGGGATGGCGGCGGCCGTCGTCGCGCATGTCTATGGCGTGACGCTGCTCGACATGCGCAGCACCACGCGCGGGGCGCCGCGCACGGCGCTGGCGCGACAGGTCGCGATGTATCTCGCCCACGTCGTCTTCAGCATGGGGGTGAGCGAGATCGCGGCCGCCTTCGCGCGCAACAAGACGACCGCGCATCACGCGCTCAGGCACGTGGAGGATCTTCGCGACGATCCGTCCTTCGACCGCACCTTGCGGTTCCTCGAAGGCCTGCTGCGCGACGCGGCGGGGAGGGCGACGTGATCCCGGAGCGCGAGCTTTATCGCGAGGCGCGGCGCATCTTCCGCAAGCTCCTCGGCGAAGACCGCAGCCTGGTGCGCATGCCGAACGGGAAATATCTCGTCTATCGGGGGCAGCGTCCCGAACATTCGCGCAGCCTGGTGGCGCAGGAATTCGTCGCCGGGTTCCGCGTGCGCGACTGGCTGGCGGCGCTGGGCACGGTGCCGGAGAGCTTCCGCTTGAGCGAGGCGGGCGCGGCCTGGCTCAGGCGCTGCGAGGCCGACGGCGATCCGTATCGCGCGCAGCACCAGATCCGAAGCCGCCGCGACGTCGTCGATGCCCACGGCATCGAGCGGACGGTCGTCTTCGACGACGCCGAGTCGCCGCTGGCGCGGCTCTTCGCGCGAAAGCTGATCGACGCGGCGCAGCGCGATGCGGGCGAGCGGCTCAGGCGCGACTACACCATCGCCCAGCTGTCGCCGCGCATGGGCGTCGACCTCGGCCAGCCCTTGATGCCCGGCACGCGCGGCGCCAAGCCCGAGGCGCTGCCCGCCGACACGGTGCTCGCCGCCAAGCAGCGCTTCGCCGCGGCGATGAAGGCGGTGGGGCCGGTCTTGAGCGACCTGCTGTTCGACATCTGCTGCGCCATGGTCGGCCTCGAGGATGCCGAGCGCCAGTTCGGCTGGCCCAGCCGCGCCGGCAAGGCCGTGCTCGCCATCGCGCTCGACCGCCTGGCGCTGCATTACGGGCTGATCGTCGCGGCGCCGGCGCGCGGACGGATGCGCAGCTGGCGGATGGAGTGAGGGTCAGGACTGCCAGAGCGGCAAGGCCTTCAGATGCGCCGCGATTGCTTTTTCGACCGGCGGCGGCACGAGGTCGCCGCGCTTTCTCCAGGCCTCGCGGAAGCGCGACACGGTCTCGCGCGCGGTGTCGAGCGTCAGCTTCTCCGGCAGCCCCGCCTTGGCCGCGAAACGCACGAACTCGTCGATGGTGAGCGATGCGAACTCCTTGGAATCCGTGAAGTTCAGCGCCAGCGCGTCGTTTCGGATATAGGCGATGGTCGAGACGAAGTCGTAAGCCGGCGACAGCGCGGCCCGGCGTCCGTCGGGATAGACGAGCGACCAGTTCTTCAGGTGCATGTCGCCATTGCCGATCAACGCAGTGAAGACGAGACGGCGCACGAACTCTTCGACGCCGTTCTCGCCCGTCTCGATCCACAGCACCTTGGCGATGCTGCGATAGCTGGCCTTTCTGTACTTCTGCTCGGGATAGACGCCGAAGACCTGGGCGAAGTCCTCCATATGCACCGCCCCGGCCGGGCCGCGATCGAAGCGGCGGATGGCGAAGGCGTTGCGGCCCGCGATCTCGACGCCTTCGGGCAGGCCGGCGATCTTGGCAAGCTTCACAAGCGCGGTCTCGGGCACGTCGATGCCGATGCGGCGCGCCAGCTTCATCATCGTGAACTCGTTCTCGGGCACGCCCGCATGGACGGTCGAGGGCAGCTTCACGATCCAGGAGCCGCCGACGCCTTCGGCCGGAACGGTCAGGCCGCCGCCCGCTTCCTTGACGGCCGAGAATTTCAGCTGCACGCCGGCAAGCGAGAAGCGCAGCGTGTCGCCGTTGCCGGCCGGGCGCCGCCGCGGCTTGACGTCCTCGGGGCGCGGCGGTCCGCCGCCGCCGATCTTGAGCGCGCCGGGAAGATCGCGGCCGAGCGCCCAGAGCAGGAAGAACTCTCGCTCGGACGCGACACCGGCCTGGCGCGCGAGGTATTCGCGCATCGCGCCTTCCGGCAAGAGGTTCGAGAAGAAGGACGGCAGCCGCACGCGCGTCGGCGCGATGTCGGCGATGATCTGGCCGAACCTGTCCTTGAACGACAGGCTGAGGGTCGGACGCGCAGCATCGCCGATATAGCTCTCGTCGAAAGCGAACAGCACGCGCTCGCCGGGCAGGTTGGTCAGCGTGCCGATGCGCCTGTCGTGGAGAAGGACGTCGACGACCGCGAGGTCAGCCATCGTCGTCCTCGTCCAGGCTGTAGGCAGGACGTTGTGCCGTTCCACCGTCGGACAGCACCGCGCGAACCCTATGCAGCGCCTCGCGCGGCACCAACTGGACTTCCATATCCAGCGCGCGCGCGATGGCGATCAGGCTGGTGGTCTGCAGATCGACGGCCGCGTTCTCGATCTTGGAGATATGGCTTTGCGGCACGCCGGCCTTGGCGGCGAGCGCGCGCTGGCTCAGGCCGTGGCGCTTCCGGGCCGATTTCAACGCCTTGGCGACGGGTTCGATCTGTGCGGTCATGATGCATGATACTATATCACTTCGATGATTTGATATAGTATTTTATATCACAGCCGCATCAGATACCGGTGCATCCCGTCCAGCACCAGCTCGCGCTTCTGGTTGTGCACGGTGGCGCGCATCGCGACGACGCCGGTGGTGCGCTGGCGGGTGAGCTCGACGATGGCGAGGGCGGGATAGAGCGTGTCGCCGGCGAAGACGCCTTTCAGGAACTTCGCGTTCACCTCGATGAAGCCGATGAGCTTCTCGCCGACGACGTGCGGGAACAGGCCCGCGCCGGCGGCGGTGAAGCTCAGGACCTGCAAGCCGTGCGCCAGCGGGCCGGGATGACCCAGCCGCTTGCAGTATTCCGTGTCGTAGTGGATCGGGTGATTGTCGAGGCTGACGGTCTGGAACGCCGCGAAGTTGGCGTCGGTCAAGGTGCGCGACGGCAGGCGGAAGACCTCGCCGACTTCGAGCTCGTCGAAGCCGCGCAAGGCCACGACGTGCCAGCGTTCGAGATCGGGCGGTTGCTCTTCGCTCATGCGCGCGAGTGTAGCGCGCCGCAGTCGCAGGGTGCCAGCCGCCGCTTGCCGTCGTGGTTTCGACCGTCGCTTCGGCTGCGGTTGCTACCCGCCGCGCCGCGCGCGCCGGTCGGCCTCGATATCCGCCTTGATGCCGGCCAGGCCGTGCATCGCCGCGTCGCGGACGTTGTCGATCGCGCTGGCGCCGGCGCTGCAGGCCTGGGTGTTGAAGCGGCAAAGGGTCTTCGGATCCGCGAGGCCCGGCGCGAGCTTGGACTGCGTCCAGCCGGCGACCTCGCCGGCCACGCCGTTGGCGACGCCGCCCGTCATGGCGTCGCTCGCCCGGTCGGGACGGCCGAAGCCCAAATCCGGCTCGTGCGGCATGAGCAGGGCCACGAGTCCGATCCAGAAAATCGCGCGGAAGATCATGGGCGACCTTTGCGTTGTTGACCCGCAAACACTGGCCGCGCCCGCTTTGCCGCCCCCTGAAAGCAATCGGTAAACTTCGATATAGTGCGGTTAATGCGCGCCTTTGCCGGTTTCAAGCACAACGCCGGCTTTCGACATTGGATGCATGTCGAGTCGAACTTGCCTCAACATCGTCGAAGCTATGAATAAAATTTGAATCGATATGCAGGCGAAAATCACGCGCAGGCCGGCAGGGTCACCACCGCGGTGAAACCCTTGCCCGTGTCGCTCGCGATGCCGAGGCTTCCGCCATGCGCCTCGGCGAAGGCCTTGACCAAAGTGAGGCCCAGCCCGCCGCCGCTGGTGTGGTCGGCGGTGCCGCGCCCGCCCTGCTCGAAGGGGCGCAGGATGCGCTCGACGTCGTCCGCCGCCACGCCCGGGCCGTCGTCGCTGACGGTGATCCGCACGACCTCGCCGTCGCGCACGCCTTCGAGCGCGACGCGCCCGCCCGCCGGCGTGAACGCGACCGCGTTGTCGACGAGATGGTGGACGATGGTCTGCACCGCGGTCTCGTCGGCATCGACGAACAGCCCGACCGGCGCGCGGTCCGCGTCGATCACGATGCCCTTGGCCGAAGCGCGCGCCTCGAAGGCGCCGTAGGCGGTCCACAGAATCGCGCCCGCGTCGAGCCGCGCGCGGCGCAGCTCATAGCGTCCCGCCGACAGCTTGGTGAGGTCGAGGATCTGGTTGATCAGGCGCAACAGGTTGCGGCCGCCCTCGTGGATCAGCCCGGCATATTCCTTCACCTGGTCGGGGCCGAAGCGGTCGGCCATCGACAGCATCAGGTCCGAGAAGCCGATGATGGCGTTCAAGGGCGTCTTGAGCTCGTGGCTCATGGTGCGCATCAGCGTCGTCTTGGTGGTGTCGGCGCTGGCCGCCGCCTCGTCGAAGCGCTTGTTCAGATCGGCCAGATAGCTCGCCTGGGCGGCGGCGGCGCTGCGCGTCTCAGCGAGCGCGCGGGTCTGCTCCTCCAGCGCGGCTTCGACGCGACGGTGATCGGTCACGTCGGTGAAGACGACGACGCGGCCGCCCTCGGCGGTGGCGCGGTCGCGCAGGAGATAGGCCTCGCCGGTGGTAAGCTCCACCGTCATCGCGCCGGCGGGGGCGTTGTGCGCGGCGTGGCGCTTGGCGCGCCACTCCTCGGACGCGGCGCCCTCGATGCGCGCGACCAGGCTCTCGGCGGTGGCGCGCTCGATCAGCTCGCCGAAATGCGAGCCGACGGCCTCGTGCGCGCCGGCATGGCCGTAGAACCGCGCATAGCGGTCGTTGCACATGGCCAGCACGTCGTTCTGGTCGAAGAAGGCGAAGGCGTCGGCCGAGAGCGCGACGGCGTCCTCGAGCCGCGACTGCGCGTGGCGCGCCGCGGTGACGTCGGTCCACAAGGCGATCCAGCCGCCCTGGCGCGTGCGCCGCGCCTTGATCTCGACGACGCGGCCGTCGGAGAGATGCACGTCGAGCGGCTTGTACTCGCCGATGCGGAACTGGGCGCGCCTGCGCGTGATGAAGCCCGCGACGTCGGCGGCCTCGGCGCGCGAGATCTCGCCGCCCGCGATCTCGAGCTTGATCATCTCCTCATAGGTGAGGCCGATCAGCGTCCCGCGCTCGGGCAGCGAGCGGAACAGATAGTTGAAATGCTGGTTGCAGAAGATCAGCCGCTCGTCCGCGTCGAACACCGTGACCGCGACGCGCAGGCAATGCAGCGCCTCGACGAGCGCGGCCGTGGCCGTGTCGTCGTCCTGCACAGGCAAAGGTGCGCTCGCGCTTCGCAAGTTTGACCGGTCCCACTCCGCAGCCGCCGATTGTGCCCATGCAAAATTTCCGAAAGGTTATGCGATATAGGAGCGAATCGGGTCATTCCGGGTTAACGATGGGTGAAACCGCGGACGCTTCGCTTAACCGTGCCGCGCCCATGCCGCGAATCGCGATTCGCGCCCGTCTTGGTTAGCAAACTGTGAATAACCGCCGCGCCAAACCTTGCGAATTAACGAACGATTTCTCCGGACGTTCAAGCTTCGTTAAGTTTGCCGGGCCACGATCCGCATAAGGAACGGGGCAGGATTCGAAAACGGTAAATGGCTGTTCACGAACACCTTCGCACCCCTGCCGCCGCCAACGAAGCGGCGCTGCGCAGGCTTTTCGTCAGTATACAGATGGCCAAGGCCGGACTTGGCGCGACTTTGGCGCTGGCGTTCCTGGCGCTGGTCGGCCATCCGGATTCGTATGAGTGGATCGCGCTCGTTGGCTTAATGGCGCCGGCGATTCTGGCGGCATTGGCGTTTACGAAAGCGCCGCTTTCGGCGCTGGAGCAGGCGGCGCTGGCGGTGTTCGCCGGCCTCATCGCCTATCTCGCGGTCTTAACGGGCGGCGTGACCTCGCCGCTGGTGGTGTGGCTGGTGCTGGTGCCGGCGGAAGCCGCGCTGGCCGGCGGACGCCCGGCGGTGGCGCGCGCCGCCGCCGCGTCCGCGATCGCATTGGCGCTGGTCGCCGGCGTCGAGGCGCTGCACGCGCTGCCGCCCTCGCGCCTGCCGTCGATGGATTGGGAGGTCTATGCGGTCTCGGTCTTCGCCGCGGTGATGCAGGCGGGCCTTGTCGCCGCGGCCGCGCAGGACCGCCAGCGCGCCGCCGACCAGGCCGCGGCCGAAGGCGCGGCGATGTACCGTTTCCTGGCCGACAACGCGATGGACCTGATCACGCGCCACGGCGCCGACGGCCGCATCCGTTTCGCGAGCCCCGCGGCACAGGGCCTGCTGGGCCAGGACCCCGAGGCGCTGCTCGGCGTGGCGCCGGCGGCGCTGGTCCATCCCGACGACCTGCGCGTCATCCAGGCCGCGTTCATGGAATCGAGCTATTTCGCGCGCGCCGCCGCCGCCGAGATCCGCCTGAAGCGCGCCGACGGCACCTTCGTCTGGGCCGAGATCCGCTGCCGCCCCGCGGCCCCCGCCAAGGGCAAGGCCGCCGACATCGTCGCCGTGACGCGCGACATCACCGAGCGCAAGGTGCACGAGCAGGCGCTGATCGAGGCGCGCGACCAGGCCGAAGGCGCCAACCGCGCGAAGTCCGCCTTCCTCGCCAACATGTCCCACGAGCTGCGCACGCCGCTGAACGCGATCATCGGATTCTCCGAAGTGATGACGCATGAGATGTTCGGACCCGTGGGCAGCCCCCGCTATCTCGAATATTCGCGGCTGATCCACGAGAGCGGCGCGCATCTGCTCGAGCTCATCAACGGCATCCTCGACATGTCGAAGATCGAGGCCGGCAAGTTCGAGCTCGGCGAAGAGATCTTCGATCTGGAAGAGGTGACGCAGGCCGCGGTGCGCTTCGTGCGCCAGCCGGCCGAGCGCGCCGGCGTGGCGCTCAAGGTCGCGATCGCGCCGGCGGCGCGCGTGATCTTCGCCGACAAGCGCGCGATCAAGCAGGTGCTGGTCAACCTGCTCACCAACGGCGTCAAGTTCACGCCGCGCGGCGGCGAGGTGCGGGTGACCGCGAGCCTGGACAGCAAGGGCGTCGAGATCGCGGTGAAGGATTCCGGCGTCGGCATCTCGGCCAAGGATCTCGAGCGGCTCGGCAAGCCCTTCGAGCAGGTCGAGGGCGAGCATGTGCGCGCCAAGGAAGGCACGGGCCTGGGCCTGGCGCTGGTCAAGGCGCTGGCCTCGATGCATGGCGGCGAGGCGACGATCGAATCGACGCTCGGCGTCGGCACCACGGTGCATGTGCGCCTGCCTTACGCCGCCGTCGACGACAAGGGCGCGCGCGTAGCCCCGGCCGAAGCCAAGATCATTCCCTTCAAGGGCGCGGCTTGAGCCGCGGGGCCATCAGGGCGCGGCTTTGAGCCGCGCGGGGCCATCAAAATCGCGGCTTAGGCTTTGTCGTTCCAAAATTTGTCATAGCCCGCGAATGCGGGCTACCCAGTGAGCTGCGGGAAGCTTTGCAGTTTTGCTCCTGCTTCGCCTTGCCACGCGACGGTGGGCAGAACCCGGCCGGGTGGCCCGCATTCGCGAGCCATGACAAGTTGCGCGCGGCCTAGCGGCCGTCCGGCCCATAGACATACAGATCGAAATTGTTGTTGCCGACGCCGCCGATCCCGATCTTCGCGGTGCCGCCGTCGCAAGCCTGAACCAGCAGGCGGCGCCCTTGCGGCGTGGTCTCCGGCTTCATGCTCGCTCCGCCGACCCACCAGTTGTTGGAGCCGTCGAACTGGTGGCCCTGGCCGATCACGACGTCCTTGCAGAGCAGATGGGTGTCGCCGGCCGCGATCGCGAGATCGCCGCGGATGCCGAAGTTGAGATCCTCGGGCAGCTTCGACTTTGCCGCGCCCGAGCCCAGCGCCGCGCCCGAACCGACCTGCGCGCGGAACCAGAAGCCCGTGTCGTAGGAGCCCTTGCGCCCCGCCATCACATAGATTTCGGCATAGTGCTTCTTCGTGTCGATATCGGTGGTGACGCCGCCCCAGGGCTGGCCCTTCGTCACCTCGTACTGCTTGAGGTCGAAATGGAAGCCTTGGGAAAGATCGGGCGTCGAGAAATAGAACAGGTTCTTGCGCATCGTCTGCGCGTCGGCGTTCGCCGCAAGACACAGCACTGCGCCGAACACGGCGATCTTCGTCACGTTCATGATGAACTCCCCCGTTTGCGTTTCGCACCTTAGGCAAAGCGCCGCGCGCAATCCAACCTTAAGGCGTGCACGCATGCGTCAAAAGCGTTCGGCGCCTCTCGTTTCGCTAGAACCGCCGCGCGCGGGGACGTAGGATGCGCGCCTATCGAAGGGGACCGACTTCCATGACTACAAAAACCTTGGCCGTCCTTGCGGCGGCCGGCATTGCTTGCTTGGCGGATGCGGAACTGTCACGCAGGGCATCCACCAGGACATCTCCATCTCGTCGACGCCGCCCGGCGCGCGCTGCGATCTCACCAAGCCCGACGGCACCGTCGCGGGCACGGTGGAAGCGACGCCCGGCAAAGCGCATGTGCGCAAGACCAAGTACGATCTGCTGATGACCTGCAAGCTGGCGGGCTATCAGGATGCCAGCACCTATCTCAAGAGCGGCATCGCCACCGGCACCTATGGCAACGTCATCCTCGGCGGCATGATCGGTTGGGGCATCGACTCCGCCGTCGGCGCCGACAACGAGTATCCGGCGACCGCGCAGGTGACGTTCATCCCGGGCTCGGGCCCCGCCCGCGCCGAGCACGACCGCGCAGCCGACCTCGGCTTCGGGCCTTCCCGGCACAAACTGATAAGCGACGGGCGGGGCGCCGCGACGCGCTTCGCCCATCCGTGCTGGCAATCGCGGTTCACGCGAACTAGTCTCGCGCGCATGAGACGTCGGCCTTTCCTCGTGCTCGCGATCTGTCTGGCGTGCGGCCTTTCGGGCTGCGGCGCGATCGTCCAGGGCACGCGCCAGGAGATCGCCGTCACCAGCACGCCCGCGGGCGCGCATTGCGACCTCAAGCGCCCGAACGGCTCGGTCGCGGCGACGGTGGAGCGCACGCCCGAGACGGTGCGCGTGCGCAAGACCGGCGACGACCTGATGCTCGCCTGCACGCTCGCGGGCTATGCCGAGGCCGACCTGGCGCTGCCCAGCGACTACGGCTTCGCGGTGTTCGGCAATGTCGTGCTCGGCTATGGACCGGGCTGGGCGGTCGATCATCTCTCGGGCAGCGACAACCAATATCCGCACGAGGCGCATGTGACGCTCGTGCCCGCTTCGCCTTCGCAGCCGAAGCCGCAACTGGCGCCGCAACAGACGCCGCAACCCGCGCCGCAGCCGCCGGCCAAGCCGTGAGCGCCACGCCGCGCCTGAAGTCGGGGATCTTCGTGCGCGCGCTGATCCGCCGCGCGCAGGTCGCCGGCGCGCAGGGCTTCGTCGTGCGCAAAGGCTCGGAAGAGGCCGGCGCGGTGTTCATCAAGGTCGCGCGCCTCGACGGCACCTCGTTCGTGCTCGCCCAGGCGCGCGCCGGCGACGGCGAGCTCGTCTGGACGCGGCCGCTCGGCGACGCCTGCGACGAGGCGCGGGCCTCGGCCTATTTCGAGCGCCAGGTGAAGTTCGACCCCGACATCTGGATCGTCGAGATCGAAGACCGCGAAGGCCGCGCCTTCGTCGACGAGAAGGTGGTGTGAGGGGGCGAAGCCGATCCGGTGCTCGGCGAGCTCGGTAAGCGCGTTTTCGGGCGTCATATGGCGGGGCGTCCCGCGCATGCGCCCCGGACGTCGCCCTGAACCTTGCGGCCTGTCTCCCCGCCTGCTACTCCCCCCGCCCCATGAGCCAGCCGTCCGAGACCGAGGCCAAGCGTCCCCAGACGCCCGCCGCGCAAGCGCAGCGGCGGCGGACCTTTGCGATCATCTCGCATCCCGACGCCGGCAAGACGACGCTGACCGAGCAGCTGCTGCTGCTCGGCGGCGCGATCCATGCCGCGGGCCAGGTCAAGGCGCGCGGCGAGGCCCGTCGCGCGCGCTCGGACTGGATGAAGATCGAGCAGGAGCGCGGCATCTCGGTCTCGTCGGCGGTGATGACCTTCGAGTACAAGGGCGCGGTCTTCAACCTGCTCGACACGCCGGGCCACGAGGACTTTTCGGAAGACACCTATCGCACGCTGACGGCGGCCGATTCCGCGGTGATGGTGATCGACGCCGCCAAGGGCATCGAGGCGCAGACCTTGAAGCTGTTCGAGGTCTGCCGGCTGCGCGACATCCCGATCGTGACCTTCGTCAACAAGATGGACCGCGAGGCGCGCGATCCGTTCGAGCTCTTGGACGAGATTTCGGACCAGCTGCAGCTCGAGGTCGCGCCCATGGTGTGGCCCGCCGGCATGGGGCTGAACTTCAAGGGCGTGCTCGATCTCTATACGGACGAATTCGTGCCCTTCGGCGACGGCAAGGTCGAGGGCGCGGCGAAGGCCGCGTTCGAGGAGGAGGTCGAGCTCGCCAAGGGCGGGCTTGCGCGCTTTGACCACGCGGCCTATCGCGAGGGGCACCTGACGCCGGTCTATTTCGGCTCGGCGCTGAAGCGCTTCGGCGTCGCCACGCTGCTCGACGCGCTGGCCAGGGAGGCGCCGCCGCCGCGGACGCAGGCGGCGCGCGGCCGCGACGTGCATCCCGCCGACGCCGACGTCTCGGGCTTCGTCTTCAAGGTCCAGGCCAACATGGACCCCAACCACCGCGACCGCGTCGCGTTCCTCAGGCTGTGCTCGGGCAAGTTCCGCCGCGGCATGAAGCTGAAGCAGTCCGGGACGGGAAAGCAGATCGGCGTGCACAACCCGATCCTGTTCTTCGCGTCTGAGCGCGAGACCGTCGACGAGGCGTGGCCGGGCGACATCATCGGCATCCCCAATCACGGCACGCTTCGCGTCGGCGACACGCTGTCGGAGACCGGCGAGGTCGTGTTCACCGGCATCCCCAATTTCGCGCCCGAGATCCTGCGCCGGGTCAGGCTCGGGGATCCGATGAAGCAGAAGCACCTCGCGCGCGCACTCACCAGCCTCGCCGAAGAGGGCGTGACGCAGGTCTTCAAGCCGATGCTCGGCAGCCAGTGGGTCGTCGGCGTCGTGGGCAGCCTGCAGCTCGACGTGCTCAAGTCGCGGCTCAACGCCGAATACGGCCTCGACGCCGATCTCGAGGCCTCGCCCTACGATACCGCGCGCTGGATCTCGGCCGAGCCGGCCGAGATCGAGAAGTTCGTCGCCGCCAATCGCGGGCAGATGGCGCAGGATCGCGACGGCGCGCCGGTGTTCCTGGCCAAGAGCCAGTGGGAGCTCGGCTACGTCGCGGGCAAGTTCCCGAACGTGAAATTCGCCAAGACCCGCGAGCGCGCCGACGTGATGGAAGAAGGCTGACCGGCGCACAAGGCTTGCTGCGCGCGAGCGTCGACGCGCAACGGTTGCCTTCCGCGCAAGGCTGTCGGAAGATGCGCGGTCAGCGTACCGCGTCAGACATGCCCGACACGATCATCCCGGCCGACGTCCGAGACCTGTTGCTCAACAAGATCGACTCCGTCGCCGAGCTCGAGGCGCTGCTGCTGCTCAGGAAATCCGCCGACGAGGATTGGACGGCCTTGGGCCTGGCCAGGCGGCTCTATGTCGCCGAAAGCGCCGCGGTCGAATTGCTCGCGCGCCTCGCCGTTTCGGGGTTCTGCGTCTCAGCCGGCGGGCTCACCCGCTATCGGCCGTCGGACGAGGAGCTGCGCCGAACCGTCGACAGGCTGGCCGAGGCCTATGCGCGCTCGCTCA
The DNA here is from genome assembly GCA_019247845.1 of Alphaproteobacteria bacterium. GTDB lineage: Bacteria > Pseudomonadota > Alphaproteobacteria > Micropepsales > Micropepsaceae > Rhizomicrobium. Next base: position 20,749 of record JAFBAL010000047.1, read on the forward strand.
TCGCGGTCACCAACCTCATCCACGCCAAGCCGTCGCGCATCCGGCAATTCGCCGACGCGTTCCGCTTCCGCAGGGAAAAATGACATGGCCGCGACGATCTACACCCTATGCGCGCTGGTCGCGCTTCTCTGCGCGGCGCTGCTCGTTCGCGCGTACCGGCGCAGCCGCTACCGGCTCCTGCTGTGGAGCGCGTTGTGCTTCTCGGGGCTGACGCTGAACAACGTGCTGCTGGTGATCGACAAGGTCGTGCTGCCCGATGTCGACCTCTCGGTCTGGCGCACCTCGGTCGCCCTGGCCTCGGTGAGCGTGCTATTGTTCGGGCTGATCTGGGACGCCGAGTGATGGAAACGCTTCGTTCCCTGCTGTCCGGCGCGGTCGCGATGGCTTCGTTCACCGCCGCGCTGTTCTTCCTGCGCTTCTGGTTCGGCACGCGCGACCGGTTCTTCCTGCTGTTCGCGGCCGCCTTCGCGGTCTACGGCGCCTGCCAGCTGGCGCTCGGTCTGGCGGAAGGCTCGGACTACGAGCCGCTGTTCTATCTTCCCAGGCTCCTGACCTTCGGGCTCATCGTGCTCGCGGTGGTGGGCAAGAACCGTTCGCGGGCGCGCTGACCTTCAGCCGCGCTCCTGCCAGAACCGCGTCAGCCGTCCGGCGGCGGCGTCGGGGATCGCGTCGTAGCCGGCAAGCTGCGACGGCGGGCAGCCCGCCATCAGCGCCACCGCGGAATAGGCGGCGCGGTCCAGGCCCGCGCCCTTGCACGCCACCGCAAGCGCCTCGCCCGAAGCGTCGTCGAGGATCGCCTGGGCGAGCGGGCGCCTGAGCGACAAGGCGCGCGCGAAGACCTCGGCGAAGGCGCCGTTGACGGTGCGCCGCGCGGCGCCGACCAGCGCCTCGCCGTCGGCGCGCGCGGGCGCGGGCTCGGTCGCGTCGGCATCGAGCGCGTCGTTGCGCTTGAGGATCTCGGCACGCAGGGAAGCGGGCGCGTCGAGGAAGAACTCGTTCAGCAGCGCGACCGGCAGCTCGTCGTGGCCCGACAGGGTGGGGGCGACCGCGGCGCGGCCGAAGCGGTCGGTCTCGCGCGCGGTCTTCTCGAACAGCGCCTCGAAAGGCGCGCGCATCGCCTGCGCATAGTCGGCCGGCCAGTCGACCAGGAGCCCGGCGAGCTCGCCCAGCAGCGCCGTGCGGCCCTCGGGGCCCTGCGCCGCCAGGTCGAGCAGATGGTTCAGGCGCTCGCGGGAAGACTGTGCGCGGGAAGACTGTGCGCAGGAAGACTGGGACGATTGGGCGCCGAAGGTCTGTGCCATGGACGCGACCTTAAGGGCGGCGCGTTAAGGTTTCGTTTTCCTCAACCGGCATCGGCCCCGGTCACATAGAGGCTGCGCTCCTCGAACGAGATGAAGATGCGCAGATGCTTGAGCTCGGCCACGCCCAGGGTCAGCTCGGGCTCGCCGTAGCAGCGCTCGAATTCGGGGTTGCGCTCGGTCAGAAGCGGCTTGCCGCGCAGCCGCGAGCGGCCGTTGCAGCCGCTTGCCGGGCGGATCTGGATGCGCGCATTGGCGATGCCCAGCCCGTCCACCGTCAGGGTCTTGAAGACGTGGCTGGTCTCGTCGCCGGTCGCATAGTCCTGGCGCGCGATGTCGCCGTCCAGCGCGCCCTCGGCATCGGTGGTGAACACGGCGTCTATGTCCTTGCCTTCGAGCTGCATGGGCACGACGAAGCTCATCTGCCCGTTGGTCTCGAGCGGCGCCACCGCGACCGGTGCGCTGCGCGTCCAATAGACCACCTGTCCCTTGCAGTGATCGCGCGAGAACAGCCTGATCTTGCCGTGGCCGAGATCGAGCTCGACATCGAACAGGTTGAGCACGTCCAGCCCCAGAAGGCCGAAGCTGCGCGGCTCGTCGTCGAGCGGCTTGGGCACGATGCCCATATGCACCTCGCCCTTGGAGCCGCCCATCTCCAGCGGCACCGAAACGCGCTGATGCACGTCCTGGCCGCCGACGTTGATGAAGACGTTCTGGTTGATGGAGTCGCGCCTGAGATCGTGGCGCTTGACGAAATCCTCGCTGACGATGGACGTGATGCCGGTCAAGGTCAGCCGCATCAGTCCGCTCTCGCCCGCCAGCGTCACCGGCACATAGGTCCGGCCGCCGATCGTGGTGACGTCGAGCGTGGCGAGCTGCTTGAGCGAACATTCGGCCGAAGCCTGCGTCGCGGCCAGCGCAAAGGCCGCGGCGAGAAGAAGTCGCGTTGTCATGACGGTCGTGCCCCAAATCCCGGCGCGAGAATAGGCGCACTGCGCGCCCCGCGCGAGTGGGATTCGGGGTTAACGCGCGACGCGCCGCGCCGGGCTAATTCCCCACCACCGCCCAGGTGTCGGGGAAGAAGCCGTTGAAGGCGGTACGCAGCGCCACCGAATAGGCCGCCATGTCCTCGAAGACGATGAAGTCGCCGGCGGCGATGCCCTCGGGCAGCATCAGGGGGCGCGGCAGCACGTCCAGCGTATCGCAGGTCGGGCCATAGGCGCGGAACGGCTTGTTCTCGCCGGTCACCTCCAGCGCGCGGCCCTTCTTGTCCAGCGCGAAAACCTTGTGCGCGTAGTGCGCGGTCCAGCCGGGCAAGGTGAGCTCGTCGAAGCTGCCGTATACGCCGTCGTTCAGGTACAGGCTTTCACCCTTGCGCAGCACCACCTGCACGATCAGCGACAGGCCCTCGGCGATCAGCGCGCGGCCCGGCTCGCAGAGCACCGGCGGATGCGTCGGCCCGAAGGTCGCCAGCGCCTCCTTGATGGTGTCGAAATACCAGTGATGCGGCGGCACGTCGTTGCCGGGATAGGGGGCGGGGAATCCGCCGCCCATGTCGAGCGCGCGGATCTCGACGCCGGCCATGGTGGCGGTGCGCCGCGCCATCTCGACGGCCTGCGCGTAGGAGAACGGGGAGAGGCATTGCGAGCCGACATGGAAGGTCAGGCAGGGCTGGGCCCCCGACGCGGCGACGCGCTTGAGCAGCGCCGCGGCATCTTCGGTCGTGGCGCCGAACTTGCTCGACAGCTCGAGCATCGCGCCGCCCAGGGGGGTCGCGATGCGCACGAAGATGCGCGCTTTGGCGGGCGTCTTGATCTCGGCAAGCAGCTTGTCGAGCTCGAAGTCGCAATCGACGACGAAGTCGGTGACGCCGAAGCGCTCGAACGCGGCCCTGGCCACGCCCACCTGCCGCACCGGCGCCATGAAGTGGCAATGCGCGTCGGGGAAGCGTCCCTTGATCAGCTCGATCTCGGGGAGCGAGGCGGTGTCGAAATGGCGGATGCCGCCGCCATAGACCTGGTCGAGGACCTGCGGCGCCGGATTGGCCTTGACGGCATAGAGCGTGTCGCCCGGGAACAGGTCGAGGAAGCGCCGCGCCGCCTGCTGGAAGCGGCCGGGGTGCAGCACATAGACGGGCTCGGCCGGCTTCAGCCGCTCCACGACCTCTTCGATGCCGGCGAAACGCGGCAGCTCGGCGCGCTCGGTTGCGCTCATGACGACGCCCTCGACAGCAATGGCGCCGCCTTTTGGGCTAGGCGCAAGGGAGGGTCAAGGCCCAGGGAGGCAAGGCCCAGGGAAGCAAGGCCCAGGGAGGCAAGGCCTTGGGGATCAGGGCCTGACGCACGACCAATCGTCGTCGGTCTCTTCGATGACCACGGTGATGTAGCAATAGCCGAGCTTGTAGTGGAAGCAGCGGCTCTTGACGCGGCCCTTCATGGGCACGTGGCGGATGTCGTCCTCGCCCGGGAAGTCGACGTAGTCGCCGACGTTGGGGATCAGCGCGAACTCGGTCTCGTCGACCTCGACGTCGACGGCGCGGTGCATGGTGGTGTTGTCGACAAGCTGGGTCTCGCCCTTGGCCAGGAAGCGGTAGTCGATGCCGTATTTCATAAGATGTCCTTTCGGCGGCTTGTTACATCGTGGCCGCCATGAAGGGCAAGTCAAGGCTGGAGCGACAGTAAAAAAGATACCCTCCCCCGCTTGTGAATGCGGGGGAGGGTTCCGGGCTTCGGATCGATCAGAACGACCAGAGCACGCCGGCAAGATTGGTGGCGTCGCCGCCGCCCTGGGTCGCGCCGTAGAGAGTCGTGCCGTCCCACACCGGCGTCGAAATCGGCGTCTCGCCGTTGCCGCATCCCCCGGTGCAGAAGCTGGCGAGCACCGAATAGGCGCCGGCGCTCGTGATCTTGTAGAGCGTGCCGCCGCCCGGGAAGCCGCCGGCGCCGGTGCCGCCGTTCGAGGTCACGCCGTAGAAGTTCCCCGAGGCGTCTTCGACCGGGTTGGTGGTCGCGGCCGGGATATAGCCGTCGGTGCAGTTCGCGGCGGTGCAGAAGTTGTGGATCACGGTCAGGCACCAGAACGTCGCGACGCCGCCTTCGGTGCAGCCGCCGGGATTGTCGAGCTTGAAGAAGGTGCCGCCGCCCGACGGGTTGATGCCGTTGCCGCCGAGCTCGGCCGCGGCGTAGATGTTGCCGCTGCCGTCCATGATGAGGCCCGTGGGCAGATTGCCGTCCGGGCATTTGGCGACGGCGGTCCAGCACATGTTGTAGACCGCGGTCTCGGTCCAGGCATTGGTCCACTGGTTCATGCCGGGGGTGAGCTCGAAGACGAAGCCCTTGCTCGCCGACCCGCCGTGCAGCGTGGTGCCGAAGATGTTGTTGGAGCCGTCCATCCACATGCTCGAGGTCGGGTTCTGGCCGTCGGTGGTCGCGCCGGCGAAGTCGTGGATGACCTTCTCCGACCACACGCCGCCGGAAAGCTGCAGCGCGAAGACCGCGCCGTGATCGTTGGCGCCGCCGATGAAGGTGTTGCCGAACAGAAGCGAGGTGCCGTCGTATTGCGAGCCGCCGGCCTGGCCCGCATAGGTCAGTCCCGCGCGCGGGCTGTCGCCGTCGGTGCAGATCGAGCCCGAGGTGGTGGTGCAGAAGCTGTAGATCGTCGTGATCGTCCAGCCGCCGCCGCCGCCCGGCGCATTGAGCTTGTAGACGCCGCCATGGCCGTGCGCGCCGCCCAGCTTGGCGGTGCCGTAGAGATTGCCGCCGGTGTCCTCGATCAGCGCGCCTTCGGGCGAGTACAGGTTGGTGCCCGTCGAGGCGAAGTCGAAGATGTCGGCATAGTTGGTGTTGCTGACGTTGTAGCGATAGACCGTGCCGACGCCGTTGGCGCCGCCGCCTTCGGTCGTGCCGTACAGCTTGTTGCCGTCCTTCACCGGCGCGCCGGCGGGGAATTCCCCGTCCTGGGTGCCGGTACAGGTGGCGGACGGACAGAAGGTATGAAGCACCGTCAGCGCGGCCGAAGCGGCGGTCGCCGTCAGCAGCCCTGCGGTCAATGCGAGTGCGAAGCCAATCTTGTTCCCGTTGTGCATGATGCTCTCCGTTGGTTGGACTCGAACCTAGGTAGCATCCCCTCGATTTCCACTATGAAGCGAGTTAGCGCGAAGGCAAGTTACGAAGCGCGGCCGGCGGCAAAAGTGATAAGCGTGGCGCGCGCATGAAGACGCGGTGACGCCTCTCTGTTTATTCGAAGTTTGCGAAAACAATCGCTATGATCGCGCGATGGGATACGGGTTCGAAGCCGCTTTGAGCGGAGCGATCTTGTGCGGTGCCGCGTCGCTGCAGCTGGCTTTGCCGCAGGGCGACCTTTGACCCGCGCGCGCAGGCGCGCCGACCTTTGACCCGCGCGCAAGCGCGCCGACATTTGACCCGCGCATGGCGCGCTGGCTTAACCCGCGCGCAGGTCGCGGATGGTGCGGCGCCCGTCGGCCGAGGGCTGATAGACGTTCGTCATCTCGGCCAGCGCGCGGCGGAAATCGTCGAGCGCGAAGTCCTGGCGCACCTCGAAGGCGTCGAAGCCGGTGCGCGCCATGGAGGCGAGCTGGTCGTAGAGGAAATCGCCCGTCGCGCGGATCTCGCCCTTGAAGGCGAAACGCGTGCGCAGCATCCGCGCCCAGGAGAACGGCCGCCCGTCGCGGAACCTGGGGAATTCGAGCACCACCGCGGCGATGCGCGGCAGGTCGGCCTTCAGGACTTGCGGGTTCTCGCTCGAGGCCAGGCGCACGCCGACGGGAAGGCCGCGCGCGAACAAGGTCTCCTTCTCGCCCTGGAAGCGCGCCAAGGTGACGATCGCGCCCTTCTCGTCCGGATAGGCCTTGCCGTCGGGGACGAAGAAGAACGGGTCGTCGACGAACTGGCCTCCTCTAATAAGCGGCATGGAGGTCCTGCCCGTATGCGACGTTCTTGAACGGCACGATGCCGACGCGGCGATAGGTGTCGAGGAAGCGCTCGTCCGGTCCCTGGCGCAGGGTGAGATAGGCCTCGACGACGCGCTCGACGGCATCGGCGATCTCGTCCTTGCCGAAGCCCGGGCCCAGGATCTCGCCGATGCTCGCATCCTCGGCGCCCGAGCCGCCGAGCTGGAGCTGGTAGAACTCCACGCCCTTCTTGTCGACGCCCAATATGCCGATGTGACCGGCGTGATGGTGGCCGCAGGCATTGATGCAGCCGCTGATCTTGATCTTGAGCTCGCCGATATGGTGCTGGCGGTCGAGATCGGCGAAGCGCTCGGCGATCTTCTGCGCGATGGGGATCGAGCGCGCGTTGGCGAGATCGCAATAGTCGAGGCCGGGGCAGGCGATGATGTCGGTGATGAGGCCGGCGTTCGGCGTGGCAAGCCCAAGCTCCGTCAGCCGCGCATGGATGGCGGGAAGGTCCTTCCTGCGCACGTGCGGCAGCACCAGGTTCTGCTCGTGGCTGACGCGGATTTCCGCCATGCCGTGCTCATCCATGAGGTCCGCGAGCGCATCCATCTGTTCGGCCGTCGCGTCGCCCGGCACGCCGCCGATGGGTTTCAGCGAGATCGTGACGATGCAATAGCCCTTGGCGCGATGCGGATGCACGTTGGTCGCCAGGAAGTCGGGATCGACGCCGGGGATATCGCGCGGCATGCCGTCCGCCCCGTCCGCCGGATCGTCGGGCAGGTCCTCGAACTCGGGCGGCGCGAAATAGGCGTCGATGCGCGCCAGCTCTTCCGCCGGCACGGTCAGGGTGCCGCTCGTCCTGATCTCCTCGAACTCGACCGCCACCTGGCGGCGCATCTCGTCGGCGCCCAGCGCGTTGGCCAATATCTTGATGCGCGCCTTGAACAGGTTGTCGCGCCGGCCCTGCTCGTTGTAGACGCGCATCACCGCTTCGAGGAAGCTCAAGATGTCGGGCTTGGCGACGAAGTCGCTCACGACGTAGCCGACATAGGGCGTGCGTCCCATGCCGCCGCCGACATAGACGCGGTAGCCCGTTTCGCCCGCGCCGTTGCGCACGATCTCGACCGCCATGTCGTGGAACTTGAGCGCGGCGCGGTCATGGGCGGCGCCCGACACCGCGATCTTGAACTTGCGCGGCAGGAAGCTGAACTCGGGATGCAGCGACGACCACTGGCGGATGATCTCGGCGATGGGCCGCGGATCCTCGATCTCGTCCGCCGCCGCGCCCGCGAAATGATCGGCGGTGACGTTGCGGATGCAGTTGCCGCTGGTCTGGATCGCGTGCATCTCGACGGTGGCGAGATCGGCCAATATGTCGGGCACGTCGACGAGGCGCGGCCAGTTGAACTGGATGTTCTGCCGCGTGGTGAAGTGGCCATAGCCCTTGTCGTACTTGCGCGCGACATGGGCGAGCATCCGCAGCTGCTTGGGCGAAAGCGTGCCGTAGGGCACCGCGACGCGCAGCATATAGGCATGGAGCTGGAGATAGAGGCCGTTCATCAGCCGCAGAGGCTTGAACTGGTCCTCGGTCAGCTCGCCTGTCAGCCGGCGCGCGACCTGACCGCGGAACTGCTCCACGCGCTCGGCGACGAAGCGTGCGTCGAACTCGTCATATCGATACATTGTAGGGATCCTCGGGCACCGGGGGCACCGGCGCCGCCGCCTGCTTGCCGCCGTCTTTACGCAAGATGGGGTCGCGAACGCTGGGCCCGCGCGCGCGGATGATCTCGCGCTCCTTCACGGGCGTTCCGTCGGGCTGCACGTCGAAGAGATAGGTGCCGACCACCTCGTTGCGCGCGACGAAGCTCTGCGCCGCGGCGAGCGCAGCATCGGCCGCGGCCGGATCGGCATGGACCTCGCCCTCGGCCAGCGTCTCGACCCAGCCGCCGCCACGCCAATAGAGCACGGCCCCGTCGCGCAGTCGGTTCGCGGTGAGCATCTGCCTGGCCATGGGAATAGGTCACACTTCCCGGGGCGCGTTTCAAGCCTTCACAGAAGTTTTTTGTTCTTTACCCAGAAGTACAAATTTCGAATGTGCTAAATACCATAGCCAATCCGTCGATTTTCCGCGAAGAATCAGGGCGTTGCGGGGGACCCATGGAAGACGACGCACACAATTCCGACATGCCGGCCCAGGTGGCGCTGGGCCAGGACAGCCCCCACGCCAAGGCCTATCTGGAAGAGCACACCAGGCTCACCCGCCTGCAGATCGCCCAGCATGAGGAAGAGAACGCGACGCGGCGGCGCCTGCTCAAGCTCGAGCACGCCAGCGCGATCTTCAAGCTCGCGCTCGAGGTCGCCGCCGGGCTCGTCGCCACCGTGGTGGTGATCGCGCTCGCCGCGATGATGTGGAACGCGGCGAACGATCAGGGGCTGGTCGTCGAATCCTTTTCGGTGCCGCCCGACCTCGCCGGCCGCGGGCTCACCGGCGAGGTGATGGCGGCCAGGCTGCTCGACCGGCTGTCGGCGATGCAGCAGCAGACCCAGTCCAGCCGCGCGCCGTCGAGCTACGAGAACAACTGGGGCAACGACATCAAGCTGCAGATCCCCGACACCGGCGTGTCGATCGGCGAGTTCAACCGCTCGCTGCACGCCTGGCTCGGCCATCAGACGCGCATCACCGGCGAGGTCTATCGCACGACGTCGGGGCTCGCGGTGACCGCGCGCGTCGGCCACGACACCAGCCCGACCTACAAGGGCTCCGATGCCGACCTCGACCAGCTGGTGCAGCAGGCGGCCGAGTCGGTCTATCGCGCCACCCAGCCGTATCGCTACGCCGTCTACCTGAACAATGCCGGGCGCATCGAGGAGTCCGAGGTCGTCTACAACCAGCTCGTCGCCGGCGGCTCGTCGCAGGACCGCGCCTGGGCGCTCGTCGGGCTCGAGAACCTCTATGTCGCGCGCGGCGACGACGCGCGCGGGCTGGAGATGCTGAAGCAGGCGCTCGGGATCCGCCCCAATTTCCTGATGGCGTGGTTCAACATCGCGAATACGGAAAGCCAGCTCCAGCACGACGAAGCGGCGCTCGCGGCCCAGCGCAAGGTCGTGGCCCTGCTGCGCGGACGCAAGGACGAGGACATCGTGCCGGACTCCAACGTCCTCGACCTCGATGCGAACGAGGCGGCGCTCGCGGGCGAGGTCGGCGATCTCCGGCGCCAGATCGCGTTCTATGCCCGCGCGGAAGGCAAGCCCGATTTCAACGGCCAGCTCGAGCAGGCGCGCCAGAACACCGCCTTCGCCTATGCGCAGCTGCACGACCGCAAGGCGGCGGACGACGTCTTCAGCCGCCTGCCGCCGCCGTCGAACCAGCAGACCGCGCTCAGCCGCCGCGGCAATCGCGACTTCGGCCAGCTGCTGCTCGGCCATCCCGAGACCCTCCTCAAGGACATGCCGCAGTTCGACGTGGCGCTGCGCAACTTCGACGGGCCGCGGCGGCGCCAGTTCTGGCCGGTCGCGGCGCTGGCGCATGCGATGGCCGGCGACTTCAGGACCGCGCATGCCCTGATCGACAAGACCCCGGCCGACTGCACGCTGTGCCTGCGCGCGCGCGGCCGCATCGACATGCTCGAGAAGAACTGGGCCGGCGCCGACGCCTGGTTCGCGCGCGCCGCCCGCGACGCGCCGAGCTCGCCTCTGGTGTGGACCGACTGGGGCCAGATGCTGCTCGCCAAGGGCGACGCGGCGGGCGCCATCGCGAAGTTCGAGACGGCGCATGAGAAGGGTCCCCACTTCGCCGATCCGCTCGAAGGCTGGGGCGAGGCGCTGATGATGCGCAACCGCTCCGACCTCGCGCTCGCGAAGTTCGAGGCCGCCGCGCACGAGGCGCCGAACTGGAAGCGGCTGCACGCGAAATGGAGCGAGGCGCTCGGCTATCTGGGACGCAAGGACGAGGCGGCGAAGCAGCGCGCGCTCGCAAGGAGCCTCGATGGCTGAGGAGAGCGAAGACCTCGCCAATGCCGCCGCCGCGGCGGCGCAGGCCGCGCTCGCCGGCGCCAGCCGCGACAAGGCCGACGCCTATCTCGAGCAGCAGATCCAGCTCTCGCGCATGCAGCTCGAGGACATGCGCCGCGAGAACCGGCTGCGCCATTGGTCCTTCGTGGTGCGCCATGTCGGCGACGTGCTGAAGCTCGCTTTCGAGCTCGCCTTCGCCTTCTTGATCCTGGCGGTCGCCGTAGGCGTGGGGGCGACCCTGTGGTCGGCGGCGCACGACAACAGCCTGGTCATCGAGGCCTTCTCGGTGCCGCCCGACCTCGGCAGCCGCGGCATGAGCGGCGAGACGGTGGCCTCGGCGCTGCTCGACAAGCTCGCCGCGCTCCAGGACGAGACCGACAGCGCGCGCCCCGCCGATTCCTATGCCAACAACTGGGGCGACGACATCAAGGTGCAGATCCCCGAGACCGGCGTCTCGATCGGCGAGGTCTATCGCGTGCTGGTGCGCTGGCTGGGCAACCAGACCCATATCACCGGCGAGGTCTATCGCACGCGCACCGGCCTCGCCATCGCGGTGCGGGCGAGCGGCCATGGCGGCGGCGCCAAGGTCACGGGCAGCGAGAACGATCTCGACGCCCTGCTGCAGAAGGCGGCCGAGGCGATCTATGCGCGCACCCAGCCCTACCGTTATGCGAGCTTCCTGCAGAGCCACGACAGGCTGGCCGAGGGCGCGCGCATCTATCGCCGTCTCGCGGTCGAAGGCGCCACCGCGCAGGAGCGCGCCTGGGCCTATGTCGGCTACGGCGTGCATCTTACCAATGTCGGCGATTTCCCGGGCGCGATCGCCGCCGAGCGCAAGGCGGCCGCGATCATCCCGAACTTCGCGCTGGCCTATGCCAATCTCGAAGCCTTCGAGTCGGCCTATGGCCACGACGAGGCTGCGCTCGCCGACGCGCGCGAGGCGGCGAAGCTGTTCGCGCGCGGCGGCGTGGCGATGGCGCCGCGCGCCCGCGCCGTGCAGTTCCCGCTCGAACGCGCCAATGCCGCGCTCTATGCCTACGATCTCGACGAGGCGCGCAGGAATTTCGCGCGCATCGTCGACCTGCCGGACTATTCGGGGCTGGTCGAGGCGGCGCGCGACAACCTGGGCTATGTCGCGGCGCTGCAGCACGATTTCGCGCAAGCCCGGCGGCTGTTCGCGGCGCTGCCCGCGACGCGCGATCCCAACGTGCTGGCCGGGCGCGCCGCGCTCAGGATCGACACCGCGGTGCGCCAGGGCCGCTGGCGCGAGACCGTGGCGGCCGGCGACGAGATCGAGCGGCTGACGCGCGCCTATGACGCGCGCATCGGCTATCCGGGCGCGCATCAGGACACGATGCTGCGCCAGGCGATGCCGATGGTCGCCTATGCCTTCGCCAATCTCGGCGATTTCCGCCGCGCGCATGCCGCCATCGACCGCACGGCTGCCGATTGCCTGCTGTGCCTGCGCATGCGCGGGCGCATCGACGCGCTCGAGAAGAACTGGCGCGGCGCGGACGCGTGGTTCGCCCGTGCGGCCGCCTTCGCGCCACATGTGTCGTCGTCCTTCGTGGATTGGGGCGAGACGCTGCTGGCCAGGGGCGACGCGGCGGGCGCGATCGCCAAGTTCGTGACCGCCCACGGCTCGAGCCCGCGCTTCGCCGATCCGCTGGAGGGATGGGGCGAGGCGCTGATGAAGCGGAACCGCTCCGACCTGGCGCTCGCGAAGTTCGCAGAGGCCGCGAAATATGCGCCGCGCTGGTCGCGTCTGCATGCGAAATGGGGCGAGGCGCTCGGCTATCTCGGGCGCAAGGACGAAGCGGCGAAGCAGTTTGCGCTCGCCAGGGAGATCGACAAGGAGACCGCGCCATGAACAAGACCTTCGCCGCCCTGGCGTTCGGGATCGCCGCGATGGGTGCGGCGCCGCTCGATCTTTCGACCGACGTCGACATGAGCGGCCCGCCGCAGACGGCGGTCTTCGTCGAACGCGACTTCGCGCCCGGCCAGTCGAGCGGGCTGCACATCCACCACGGCGTCGAGATGAACGTCGTCGTCGAAGGCGAGGTGCGCGTCACCGTCCAGGGCCGGGCGCCGCGATCATGCGCGCCGGCGACAGCATCGCCATCCCGCGCGAGACGCCGCACGAGGCGGTCAATACCGGCACCGCGCCGGCCAAGGTGATCGTGACCTACGTCGTCGACAAGGGCCGGCCGCTCAAGGACCCGTGGCCGGCGGCGAAGTGACCGATAACCTATACGTTATCAAGACGGCAGAAGCCGATGCGCCGCCGCGACGTGCTGACCGAGCGCTTCGCGCTGCTGCTCCACCGCCGGATGTTCGACAAGGTATGGCGCTGGGGGGAACTTGCCGGACGTCTGGATCCATCCCTTCGCGAACGGCAACGGGCGCTGGTCCCGTTTCATGGCCGACCTCTTGGTCGTTCGGCTGGGCCGGCCGCGATTCAGCTGGGACGGCAGCGCGCTGCGGGACCAAGACGAGACGCGCAGACTCTACATCGAAGCGCCGCACGCCGCCGACGGTCACGACTATGGACCGTTGACGGCGTTCGCGCGGTCGTAAGCGTCGCCGCCCTCAGTGGCTGTAGCGCCGCTTCTGGAAATCGGCGAGCTGCTGGCGGGCCTTGTAGCCGGCGAGGTCCCATTGCTCGCGCGTCAGGCACATCTGCCTGCGCAGCACCATGCCCTCATGGGTCATGACCCTGCAGACGACCTGGTTCTGGGCCGCGGCGCTCTGGTGCAGCACGGCGGGCTGGGCGGTGGCTTCGCCCTCGGCGAGCGCGGGGGCTGCGACGCAGAGCGAAGCGGTGACGGCGAGCGAAGCGAGGGTGAGTCTACGCATGTCTGTTCCTCCATGACCGGGCAAAGCTGATACCCGCCGAGCGTGTCGCGCAAGGCGCCCTCACGCGGCTGTGACGGCTGGCCGAGGGCGCGTGCTTCACATAGTCTTGAGGCGATGGGGTATTACGACACGACCTATGGCGCGCCGCTGCCGGACGAGATGCGCCGCGAGATCTACGGCCGCGACATCGGCCAGCAGAGCTGGCTGACCGCGCCGCAGCAGGAGGATTTCGCGCGCCTCGCCGGCTTCACGCGCGACACGCATCTGCTCGAGGTCGGCTGCGGCGCGGGCGGGCCGGCGCTGTTCCTGTGCGAGACGGTCGGGCTCGCGCTCACCGGCATCGACGCCGAAGCGGCCGGGATCGCGCGGGCGCGCGAAGCGGCGCGGACACGCGGCCTCGCGGCCCGGTTCCTCTGCGCCGACGCCTCGGCCCGGCTGCCGTTCGACGACGCGTGCTTCGACGCGGTGCAGTGCATCGATGCGGTCAACCATCTGGGCGACCGCGCCCGCGTGCTCGCCGAGTGGCGCCGCGTGCTCAAGCCCGGCGGCGTCGTGCTCTATACCGATCCCGTCGTGGTCAGCGGGCAGGTGACGGCCGGCGAGTTCGCGATGCGCAGCGCCATCGGCGCCTTCGTCTTCCTTCCGGTTGGCGAGAACGAGCGGCTGCTGCGCGCGGCGGGCTTTGCCGTGGCCGCGGTCGAGGACGTCACCGATACCGCGGCCGAGATCTCCGCGCGCCGCATCGCCGCGCGCGACAAGCGCCGTGCCGTCCTCGTCGTGCAAGAGGGCGAGGCCGCGTTCGACGCGACGCAGCGCTTCCTCGCCGCGGTGCACGCGCTTTCGTCCAGCCGGCGGCTGTCGCGGCTGATGTTCCTGGCGCGAAAGACATGAGCGAAACGACCGGCACCCGGGCATGAGCGAAACCACGGCAACCGGGTCCCGCCCCGCAAGCGGCAGCTTCTTCGGCCAGCCGCCGGCGTTGGGCTTCCTCGCCTTCACCGAGGCGTGGGAGCGGTTCTCCTATTACGGCATGACCTCGCTGCTCGTGCTCTATATGAGCCAGGCGCTGTTCCTGCCCGGGCATGCGGGCCATGTCGCGGGGCTCGCCGCCTATCGCGCCTTCTTCGGCAATCCCAGCCCCCTCGCGCTCGCATCGACGACCTACGGCCTCTATACCGGCTTCGTCTATTTCACGCCGGTGCTGGGCGGCTGGATCGCCGACCGCTTCATCGGCCGCAAGCGCGCGGTGATGGCGGGCGCCATATTGATGAGCGCGGGCCATTTCGCGATGGCCTTCGACGCCTCGTTCCTGCTGGCGCTGGTGCTCTTGATCGTGGGCTGCGGGCTGCTCAAAGGGAACATCTCGACGCAGGTCGGCCAGCTCTATGCCGAAGACGACGCCGAGGGGCGCGCGCGCGGCTTCTCGATCTTCTCGGTCGCGATCAACGCCGGCGCGGTGACGGGGCCTCTGGTCTGCGCCGGCCTCGCCGCGGCGTTCGGCTGGCATACGGGCTTCGCCGCGGCGGGCGTGCTGATGCTGTTCGCGCTCGTCACCTACGGCATCGGCTATCGCCATTTGAGCGAAAGCGCGCGCGGAACGGCCGCGCCCGCGTCGGCGGCGCCGCTCACCAAGGCCGACTGGCGCGTGGTCGCGGCGCTCTTCGCCGCCATGGCGCTCACCGTCTTCCACTCCATCGCCTTCTACCAGAACGGCAATATCGGGCTGGTGTGGGAGCGCCGATATGCCGATCTTTCGATATTCGGCTTCACGCTTCCGGTGTCGTGGCTGGTCACGATCAACTCCTTCACCAGCATCGTCGCGGTGCCGCCGCTGCTCTGGCTGTGGCGCACGCGCGGCGAGCCCGACGAGATCGCCAAGATCGGCATCGGCGCCGCGATCGGCGCGGCGGCGAACCTCACCCTGGCGCTCGGCGCGTTGGCGTTCGCGCGCGTGCCGCTGATCGTGCCGGTGGGATACGAGGTCCTCCTCGGCATCTCGTTCCTTTGGCAATGGCCCACGCTGCTGGCGCTGGTCTCGCGCGCCGCGCCGCGGCAGCTGAAGGCGACCCTGATGGGGGCCGCGTTCCTGAGCCTGTTCGTCGCCAACATCACGCTCGGCCGCGTCGGCACGCTCTACGAGCACCTGACGCCGGCGTCGTTCTGGACGCTGAACGCCGCCATCGCCTCTGTCGGGGCGCTGCTCTGCTTCCTGCTGCGCAAGCGGCTGATGCGGTTGTTCGACGAGGCGGCGCGATGACGGACGCGGCCCCGCACCCGGCCGTGCGCTTTGCGCGCAACGTCGGAATCCTCCTCGTCGGCGCCATGGCGCTGACGTATCTGATCGCGCTGGGCGCCCTGGTGCTGTGGCAGCGCGACATGCTGTTCGTCGGCGCGCGCTATGCCGCGGTGGAGGCGCCCGAACGCTCCATATACCGTACACGGACAATCAAGGAGCGCGACGCGACGCTGACCGTGTGGCAGGCGGACGCCGGCAAAGGACGCCCGACCATCGTCTTCTTCTACGGCAACGGCGGCACCTTGCTGCAGTTCGTCGAGATGGGCGAGGCGCTGAACGCGCAAGGCTACGGCATCGTGCTCGCCTCCTATCGCGGCTATGGCGGCAATCCGGGAAGCCCCAGCGAAGCGGGTCTGATGGACGACGCGCGCGCGATCCTGAGCCCGCTGCCCAGCGACAGGACGATCCTGTGGGGCCAGAGCCTGGGCACCGGCGTCGCCGCGCGCATGGCGGCCGAGGGGCGCGGCGCCGCGCTGATCCTGCAATCGCCCTATACCGCGATCGTCGACGTCGCGGCGCGCGACTTCTGGGTCTTCCCCGTCAGGATCTTCATGTGGGACCGCTTCGACACGCTGGCGCTGGTGCCGAAGATCAAGGTGCCGGTGCTGATCGTCGCCGGCACCGCCGACCAGGTCGTTCCCTACGACATGGGCGTGACCTTGTCGCAGCGCTTCGGCAGGCAGTCCGAATTCGTGACCGTGCCGGGCGGCGGCCACATGCTCCCGGACGACGCGATGCTGCCGGCGGTCGAGGCCTTCCTGAAGCGGCGAGGGGAATAGATGGAGACGCCGCCGCTGTCGTCACCACCACCGTCGTCATCACCACTGTCGTCATCACCACTGTCGCCGCCGCGCAAGCGCCACGTCGCGGCGGTCGTCGTCGGCAACGCGCTCGAGTTCTACGACTTCACGACGTACGCCTATTTCGCCGCCCAGATCGGCGCGACGTTCTTTCCGTTCAAGACGCCGTTCCTGAGCTTGCTCGCCTCGCTCGCGGCCTTCGGCATCGGGTTCCTGGGGCGTCCCGTCGGCGGCGTGCTGATCGGCGCCTATGCCGACCGCGCGGGACGGCGGCCGGCGATGATGCTGAGCTTCGCGCTGATGGGCGTGGCGATCCTGGCCTTCGTGCTGATGCCGTCCTATGCGCGCATCGGCATCGCGGCGCCGGTGCTGGTGGTGATCATCCGTTTCCTGCAGGGCATCGCGGTCGGCGGCGACGTCGGACCGACGACGGCGTTCCTGCTCGAGGCCGCGCCGGAGCGCCGCCGCGGCTTCTTCGCCGCACTGCAGTTCTCGAGCCAGGGCTTGTCGAGCGTCTGCGCCGGCGCGATCGGCGTGACGCTCGCCAGCGTGCTCGGCGCGCAGGAATTGCAGGACTGGGGCTGGCGGCTGGCGCTCGGCCTGGGCGCGGCGATCCTGCCCTTCGGCTTCCTCATCCGCCGCACGCTGCCCGAGACCCTGCATCCGCACGAGATCGCCACGACCGCGCGCCCGCCGCTGCCGCCGCGCAACGGTTGGTTGGGGGCACGGCTCCCGCCGCACGCCTGGCGCACCATCGTGCTCGGCTTCTGCATGCTGGCCAGCGCCACGGTTGGCTTCTATGTCGTGGCGTATCTCACCACCTATGCGTCGCAGTTCCTGCACATGAAGACCAGCGTCTCGCTGGGCGCGACGTTGGTGTTCGGCATCGCCAATATCGTGTTCAGCGCGCTGGCCGGCCATCTTTCCGACCTCTACGGCCGCAAGCCGGTGATGATCGTGCCGCGCGTGCTGTTCCTGTTCGCGATCTGGCCCGCTTTCGCGCTGCTCGTCGCGCGCCGCGACACCGCGACCCTGCTCGGCGCGGCGCTGGTGCTGGGCGCGCTCGGCCAGATGGCGGCGGTGGTGGTGGTGTCGTTGAGCGAGGCGCTGCCCAAGCAGGTGCGCTCCGCCGGGCTGGCCACGACCTATGCGCTCGCGATCTCGATCTTCGGCGGCACGGCGCAGTTCAACGTCACCTGGCTGATCGGCGCCACCGGCGACGTCATGGTGCCGGCTTACTACCTGATGGCGGCGACCGCGCTCGGCATCGTCGCCATGGCGCTGATGCACGAGACGGCGCCGGTGAAGTTGCCGGGCGATGCGTGACAAGTTATACTATTATATAACTAAGGAAGGCCCGCCATGACCTATGAGACGAAGCTGCGCAAGGTCGGAGGCTCCGTGATGCTGGCCATCCCGCCCGTCGTGCTCGACGAGCTTGGGCTCTCCGCCGGTGCCGGCGTCGACCTGACGGTGAAGTCGCAGAAGCTCGTGCTCGCGCCGAAGGCGCGCCGACGATACACCCTCGACGAGCTGCTCAAGCAAACCAAACGCGCGCCGAAGCGCAAGAAGGATACCGCGTGGACCGCGGGCGGTCCGGTCGGCCGCGAGCTCATCTGATGGAACGCGGCGACATCTATTTCGTGTCGCTCGATCCGGCCGTCGGTCCCGAGCAACAGGGGCGCCGACCCGTTCTAGTGGTGACGCCGGGCAAGTTCAACAAGGTGACGGGATTGCCCGTGGTGGTTCCGATCACCAGTGGCGGCAAGTTCGCGCGTTCCATCGGCTTCGCTGTATCGCTCTCGGGCACGGGTACCAGGACTATAGGTATAATACGCTGCGACCAGCCGCGCGTTCTCGACGTCAAGGCGCGCGGCGGGCGACGCGTGGAGCGCGCGCCGGAGGCCATCGTCGACGAGGTTCTGGCGAAGATTTCGCCGATGTTCGAGGCATGACCGCTCCCCGCCGCGTGCCCTTGAAGCATGTGCTCGCCGTGTTCGTCGGCAACGGGCTCGAGTTCTACGACTTCCTGACCTTCTCCTATTTCTCCGTCTATATCGGGCGCACCTTCTTTCCCTTGGGCGACAAGAACCTCAGCCTGCTCGCGACGCTGGCGACCTTCGGCGTCGGCTTTCTGATGCGTCCCGTCGGTGCGGTCGTGCTGGGTACGATGGGAGACACCAAGGGGCGCAAGCCCGCGATGCTGCTGACCTTCGCGTTGATGGGGGCGGCGATCCTGGGGCTGGCGGCGACGCCGTCCTATGCGCAGATCGGGATCGCGGCGCCGGCGATCGTCATCCTGCTCAGGCTCCTGCAGGGCTTCGCGCTCGGCGGCGAGGTCGGGCCCAGCACGGCTTTCATGGCCGAGGCGGCGCCGGAAGAGCGCCGCGGCTTCTATCTCTCGCTGCAATACACGACGCAGGATGCGGCGACCTTGGTCGCCGGCCTGGTGGGCCTGGCGCTCGCCGGCCGCCTCGACGACGCGCAGCTCACGCAGTGGGGCTGGCGCGTGGCGATGCTCGTCGGCGCCGGCATCGTGCCGTTCGGCCTGTGGGCGCGGAACAACCTGCCCGAAACGCTGGAGACGCCCACCGAGCGCGGCGCGGCGCTCGCGATGGCGCGGCCCTACCGTGGGCTGATCGCGCTCGGCCTCGTCATGCTCACCGCAGGCACGGTCGGCAGCTACACCATCGGCTACATGACGACCTATGCGCTCGACACCTTGAAGCTTCCGGCGCAGGCGTCGTTCGGCGTCACCATCGTCAGCGGGCTGTCGTTCATCATTTCGCAGACCCTGGCGGGGTGGTGGTGCGACCTCTATGGCCGCAAGCCGGTGATGATCGTGCCCGGCGTGCTGCTGCTGCTGTCGATCTTCCCCGGCTTCGCGCTGATCGAGCACTACCGCACGCCCGAGGTGCTCTATGCCTCTCAGTTCGTGATGGTGTTCTTCGCGGGCGCCAGCAGCGTGCCGGCGATCGTCGCCATCACCGAGCTCTTGCCCAAGCCGATCCGCTCCGGCGCGGTGGCGACGGTCTATGCGCTGGCGATCTCGATCTTCGGCGGCTCGACGCAGTTCGTGATCAAGGGGCTGCTCTGGCTGACGCACGACAACCCGCTGGCGCCGGCATGGTACTGGGCCGGCGCGATGGCGATCGGGCTGGTGGCGATGGCATTGATGCCGGAAAGTGCGCCGGTCAAAAGGGGGAAGGGATGATCCGCAAATTCGCTGTTGCCGCCTTGGCGCTCGCGGCCGCCGCCGTGCCGGCCGCGGCCCGCAACCTCGCCCTCGACGACATGTTCAAGGAGCGCGACGTCGCCGATCCGCAGATTTCGCCCGACGGCAACTGGGTCGCCTATTCGGTGTCGCAGATGGACGCCAAGGCCGACGAAAGCACCAGCCACATCTGGATGACGAGCTTCGACGGCAAGCGCAGCGTGCAGCTGACCGGCCGCGCCAGGGAGAGCGAAAGCGCGCCGCGCTTCAGCCCCGACGGCCGCTTCATCGCCTTCCTGTCGGACCGCGGCGAGGGCGGCAAGGACGATGCCGACGCGGTCGACCAGGTCTGGCTGATGGATCGCGCGGGCGGCGAGGCGCAAAAGCTCACCGCGTTCAAGGGCGCGGTCGACGACCTGGCGTGGTCGCCCGACGGCAAGAAGCTCGCGCTCATCGTCGAGGACGAGAAGCCGAAGGAGAAGGACGGCGAGAACCCCAAGCCCATCGTCATCGACCGCTTCTATTTCAAGGAGGACGTCAGCGGCTATCAGGGCAAGGAACGCAAGCACCTCTACGTGCTCGACGTGGCGAGCCGCAAGGCAGCGCGCATCGTGCCCGGCGAGTTCAACGAGGTGCTGCCCGCGTGGTCGCCCGACGGGCAGTCGCTCGCCTTCGTGTCGAAGCGCGCCCGCGCCGATTTCGACCGCGACGAGAACTGGGACGTCTATGTCGTCGCGGCGAAGGCGAACTCGCGCCCGCGCGCGCTGACCACCTTCGCGGGCCCCGACAACCATCCCGACTGGACGAGCTATCCCGCCTTCTCGCCCGACGGCAAATCGGTCGCCTATCTTCAAGGCGGGCCGCTGAAGCTGATCGAATATGCGGTGCATCATCTGGCGGTGGTGCCAG
Organism: Alphaproteobacteria bacterium; assembly: GCA_019247845.1. Taxonomy (GTDB): domain Bacteria; phylum Pseudomonadota; class Alphaproteobacteria; order Micropepsales; family Micropepsaceae; genus Rhizomicrobium. The sequence goes on from JAFBAL010000047.1 coordinate 41,048, forward strand.
TCGCGGGCGGAGCGCCCAAGGTGCTGACCGCGGGGCTCGACCGCAACGTGTCGAACCCGATATGGACCGCCGACGGCAAGGCCATCCGCTTCATCGTCGAGGACGACCGCGCGCAATACCTGGCGCAGGTGCCGTCGGGCGGCGGCGCGGTCGCCCATGTCGCGGGCGGGCGCAACGTGATCTTCGCGCATGCTTTGGCAAAGAGCGGGCGCGAGGCGCTGCTGCTGTCGACGCCGTTCGCGCCGTCGGAGATCTTCGCGCTCGACGGTTCGGGCAACGGCTCCGGCAGCGCCTCCGGGCCGCGCCAGCTCAGCCACCAGAACGACTGGCTGAAGGAGGTGACGCTGGGCAAGCTGGTCGAGACCGCGTTCCGCAACAAGGACGGCAACGAAGTGCACGGCTACGTGCTTTCGCCTGCCGGCGGCAGCGGCAAGAGGCCCGCGGTGCTCTCCATTCATGGCGGGCCGGTCTATCAATGGGACCTGTCGTGGGATTTCGGCCTGCATTTCCTGAACGCCAACGGCTATGCGGTGGTCGTCGGCAATCCGCGCGGCAGCTCGGGCCGCGGCGAGGCCTATTCGAGGGCGATCTATGCCGATTGGGGCAACAAGGACGCCAAGGACGATCTCGCCGCCGTCGACGACGCGGTCAGCCGCGGGCTTGCCGATCCGAACCGGCTCTGCGTCGAGGGCTGGAGCTACGGCGGCATGTCGACCAACTATGTGATCGCGCAGGACACGCGCTTCAAATGCGCGATCAGCGGCGCCTCGATCTCCAACATCCTGGCCGGCTACGGCACCGACGAATACGTGCGCGACTACGAGGCCGAGCTGGGCGTGCCGTGGAAGAACGTCGAGACCTGGATGCGCATCTCGTTCCCGTACCTGCACGCCGACCGCATCAAGACGCCGGTGCTGTTCATGGGCGGCGACAAGGACTTCAACGTGCCGCTCTTGAACGTCGAGCAGATGTACCAGGCGGTGAAGAGCCAGGGTATCGAGAGCCAGCTCATCGTCTATCCCGGCCAGTATCACAGCTTGACGCAGCCCAGCGACCTCAAGGACCGCTTGGCGCGCGACCTCGCCTGGATCGACAAGCATCTGAAGGGGAAGTGAAGGGATTTAAGGACTATTGCGCGAAGCTGGTCGCGAACAGGTCGAACGCAATCTGTCTATGTGCTTATGCAGGTCACCAGAGATAGTGCTCCACATGTGGTCGAGGATGAAATCGATACCTTCCCTGCGAGCCAGCTTTGCCGCGGGAACACGGCCATGAAAAACAGCGGCGCGCGCGGGGTTCGAGCGCGCGCCGCCGGTTACGCTTGGTCCAGCTCTACTTGTTCTTGATCGCCGAGGTGGCGGACTTGGTGCCGCGCGGGCCTTGCGCCGCCGTTCCGACCACGGAGTAGGTGCCGGTCAGGATGTCGTTGCCGATGTTGATGCCGTCGGTGGTGAAGCCGAAGGTGAAGCTTCCGCCCGTCACCAGCGGCCACTGCAGGCCGATCACCCAATGGCTGCCCGGGTCGCCGTTCAGGATCGAGCCGAGATCGGCGTATTTGCCGTGCGCCTTGACCTTGCCGATATAGCCCGAGCCGATGCCGGGATCGCAGTCCTGCTGGGTCGAGGACATGCCGACATTGGCGCCGTCATGGGTGATCGTATAGGTGTCGCAGAAGCCGTCGAGCTGGATGACGGTCTGGCTCGCGGCCGAGGCCGCGCCGGTCATGAGCGCCAGAGATGCAGCGCAGAGAAGTGTCGTCTTCATGTTGTCGTCTCCCCGAGTTGAAGGGGCGCAGAACGCGCCTTTTGTGTCGGAAAGTTAACAACGAAAATCGTACGGCGTAAACGCGAACGCCTGTGAACCTTGCGCGACAGTTTGCGAAGTGGTCGCAACAGCGGCCGCCGCTCGTCGCGTCGGCGCCCTTACCGCCCGCGCGCGCTCTCGTGCCATTTGTGCAGCACCAGCCATTCCAGCGCGCTCAGCGCATAGAAGTTCACGATGCCGATGGCGGCGAGCAGGCCCAGCGCCGCGAACATCTTCGGGATCTCGAGCCGGTTGGCCGCCTCGGTGATGCGCCAGGCGAGCCCGGTCGCGGTGCCGGAGCCGGCGACGAACTCGGCGACGACCGCGCCGATCAGCGCCAGCCCGCCGGAGATCTTCATCCCCGTCATGATATGCGGCAAGGCGCCGGGAAGCTGCAGCCGCCACAAGACCTGCCACCGCGACGCGCCGTAGAGGCGGAAGAGATCGCGCAATCCGGGGTCCACGGTGTTCAGCCCCAAGGTCGCGTTCGACAGGATCGGGAAGAACGCCACGATCAGCGCGATGATCACCGCGGCGCGCTCGACGTGCTCGTAGCCGGTCCAGATCAGGATCAGCGGCGCGATGGCGAGCACCGGCGTCACCTGCAGCACCACGGCGTAGGGATAGAGCGCCATCTCCGCCGTGCGGCTCTGGCTGAAGATCACCGCGAGCGCGAGCCCGCCGCCGACGGCAAACGCGAAGGCGAGCCAGGTGATCTTGAGCGTGACCAGCGCGGACTCCATCAGCGAGGCGATGTTCTCGGTGAAGGACGGCCAGATGTCGCTCGGCGCCGGCAGCAGGAACACGGGCAAGCGGTAGTGGACCACCGACCACTGCCAGAACGCGATGGCGACGGCGCCGAGCGCGAGCGGCAGGAGGGTGCGAAGGGTGCGCCTCATGCCGCCACCATTGGGGCCATTCATGCCGTCTCTCCCGCCATCGCGGTCTTGAGCGCGTCCTGGACGCGGCGCGCGCCGTCGCTGAAGCGCTGCGTCATGCGGTACGACACGTCGCGTTCGTCCGGCGGGTCGAGCGCGATCTCGGCGGCGACGCGCCCCGGCCGCGGCGTCATCACGACGACGCGCGAGGACAGATAGGCGCTCTCGAACACGCTGTGGGTCACGAACAGGACCGTCATGCCGTCCTCGCGCGCGAGGGTGAGCAGGTCGTCGTTCAACGCCTGCCGCGACGGCTCGTCGAGCGCCGCGAAGGGCTCGTCCATCAAGAGCAGCTTGGGCGCGGCGGCGATGGCGCGCGCGATCGAGACGCGCATCTTCATGCCGCCGGAGAGCTCGCGCGGGTAGGCGCGCTCGAAGCCCTTCAGGCCGACGCGGTGCAGCGCGCGCGCCGCGCGGTCGTCCGCCTCGCCGCGGCTCACATGCTTGAGGTCCAGGCCCAGCCGCGCATTGGCCAGCGCGCCGGCCCAGGGCATGAGCGTCGGCTCCTGGAAGACGAAGCCGATCACGGGCCGCGCGGGCGCGAACGCGATGGTCCCCGCGCTCGGCTTCTCCAGCCCCGCGATCAGCCTGAGCGCCGTCGACTTGCCGCAACCCGACGGCCCGACCAGCGACACGAACGCGCCGGCATCGACGCGCAAGTCCATCGGCGCGATGGCCTGAACGCCGTTGTCGAAGGTCTTCGACACGCCGGAGAGGGTGAGGAGATCCATTGTCATGGCCCGCGAATGCGGGCCACCCAGATGGGGCCGCTCAACCGCCGACAGTCTCGTATAAATCGCGCCATTCGGCATTGTTCGATTGAATGAGGTTCATCTTCCATTCGCGCTTATACTTTTTCAACCGCTTCTCGCGGGCGATCGCGGCGTGGATGTCATCGAATGCCTCGTAGTAGACAAGACGCTTCACGCCGTAGGTCTGCGTGAACCCGGGGATCAGGCCCTCGCGATGCTCCCAAACCCGCCGCGCCAGATCGTTGGTCACGCCGATATAAAGCGTGCCGTTTCGCTTGCTGGCGAGGATGTAGACGAAATATGTCTTCGGCATTCCGTAGCGCCACCTGGGTGGCCCGCATTCGCGGGCCATGACAGCTGCGGGTTATAAGCCATTACGGCTTCTTCTCCAGGGTGAACTCCATGTGGCCGATGTCCCTGCCGTCGTTGATCAGGTTGCCGGTGAAGTCCAGCGTATAGGCCTTTCTGTACGGCAGGTTCGGCGCGTAGAGCTTCTCGGCGACCATGGTGTCGAAGAAGGTCTTCCAGCGCGCGTCGCTCATCGCTCCGATCCTGTGCAGCTTGAGGCCGGCGGGCTCGAGCATCGCGTAGGACTTCATCTTCGCGATGGCCTGCGCGATCAGGTCGTCGGTCATGTCGGGGTTGTCGCGCTTGATGAGCGCGTTGGCAGGCTTGGGGTTCCCATAGAGATAATGCGTCCAGCCCAGGATCGAGGCGTCGACGAAGGCGCGCACCATGTCGGGCTTGGTCGCGATCCAGCTGTCGGTGGTCACGATCATGTTGGCATAACCGGGATAGCCGTTGTCGGCGAGCAGGAAGACCTGCGGCTTGAACTTGCCCTTTTGCTCGATCGTATAGGGCTCGCTGGTCAGATAGCCCTCCTGGATCGCCTTGTCGTCGACGAGGAACGGCGCCAGGTTGAAGGTGTATTTGCGGATCTGCGCATCCTGGAAGCCGTATTTCGCCTTGAGCCACGGCCAGAACGCGCTGGTCGAGGCGTCGGCGATCATGATCGGCTTGCCCTTCATGTCGCCCAAGCTCTTCACGTCGCCGCGCGGATGGGTGATGAGAACCTGCGGGTCCTTCTGGAAGATCGCGGCCACCGCCTTGATCGGCGCGCCGGCTTTCACGTTGTTGAGCGCGATGAAGGCGTTCGAGCCGATGCCGAAGTCGGCGGCGCCGCCGGCCAGAAGCTGCGGCACGTTCACGTTCGGCCCGCCCTGGACGATCTTCACGTCCAGCCCGCGCCTGGCATAGAGCCCTTCGGCCAGCGCCTCGTAGAAGCCGCCATGCTCGGCCTGCGCCTTCCAATCGGTGACGAAATTGACGGGCATGTTGGCCGCATCCGCGCCGGTGCAGGCCATGGCGACGACGGCCGCAAACCCGAAATGCTTCATCGTGGGAATCCTCGACAGTTGGGGCGCATCACGGCGCGGTCTTCGACAGCTTCAAGGCGCCGGCGCCTGCGGCTTGCGCTTCTTGCGGACCGCGCCGGTGCCGGGCCCCCCGGGCGCGACAAGTTTCACGACGCCGTCGAGCACGTCAACGGCAAGCTGGAAGAATTCGGGATCTTCGGGCGTCCACATCGGTGGAAGATCGCGCCGCGGCGGCTGGCCGAACAGCGGCCCTTCGCCCTTCCAATAGCGCTCCGCGAGCCTGGCGTTGCTCTCGGCATAGCGCGCCAGCACGCTCACGCATTCCTCATGGGTGAGCAGGTCGGCGGAGCGCACATAGGCCTTGTTCCTGCCGATCACCGAATAGAACAGCTTGTCGTAGTTGATCTTGAGGTTGAGCTGGTTGAAAGCGCGCAGGAAATAGAGGAGCTCGCGCCGCGGCGACGGGTTGTGCGAGCCGCGCTTGATGTCGGCGATGGTGTCGGCGGGGTCGAGCCCGACCAGCGCGAAGAAATCGTCGACCACGTCGATGGTCGAGCTGCCGCGCTCGTAGGGGCGCACGACGATGGCGTCGCGGCCGAAGGCGTCGGCCCAGCGGTCGATCACGGTCAGATAGTCGCCGCGATAGCCGAACTCGCTCAGCCAGTCCTGGAAGTTCGTCTTGCGCCCGCTCGACACCGCCTGCTTGTAGAGCGACTGCAGGAACGCGTCCTGGCGGCGCAGATAGGCGACGATCCTGACCTCGCCGGCGAAGGCGAGCTGGCGCTTCACCTCGGCCGGGTCCTCGTACCAGAAGCCCTCGGTGCTCAAGACCTGGATCGGCGCGGTCGATGCGTTGATCTCGGCGCGGGCGCCCTCCCACACCTCCATGCCGGTCGAATAGCGGCCGCGCAGGCCCCAGGCCAGCGGGTGATGGGCGATGCGGTTCTCGCGCCCCGCCGCGACATAGCTGACGCCGCGTTCGGCGAGGCGGGGCGCCGCGCGCGTCAAGACGCTCTGCAGGGTCGAGGTGCCGGTCTTGTGCGTACCGATGTGGAGAACGAGCACGGGCGGTTCTTTGTGAAAACGAAGGGCAAAATAGTTGAGCAAAGGATTGTTTGCCAGTAGTTTGCGGCCGACCACAGGGGCGCCCGTTTCTCATGCTTTTCCTTCACATCGGCACGCACAAGACGGGCACCTCCGCGCTTCAGACCTTCCTCACCCGCCGCGGCGCCGAGCTCGACCGGTGCGGCGTGCACTATGTCCGCGCGGGGCTGGGCCAGGGCATCGCGCATCACTCGCTGTCCTGGGCGGTGCGCGGCCAGTATATCGGCGAGCACGCGGTGTGGGACGAGGCGCGCGCCGAGATCGCCGCGCACAGCCGCATGCCCACGGTGATGAGCTCGGAAGCCTTCTGGTTCACCGATCCCGAGAAGCTCGCGCCCGAGCTCAAGGACGTCGGCCCCATCCGCATCGTCGCCTATCTGCGCCGCCAGGACCGCTATCTCCAGTCGCTCTACAAGCAGGCGGTGACCGGCGGGCGGCCGCAGAGCTTCGAGGACTGGTACGCGAAGACCGGCAAGCGCGGCGACTATTTGAGCGTCGTGCGCCGCTGGGCCGAGGTCTTCGGGGCGCAGAACATCCTGCTGCGCGCCTATGACCGCGCGAGCGGGCGCATCGACGTGACCGAGGATTTCTTCCAGGCGGTCGGCGTCGACGTCGCCCCGGTGCTGGCGCAGCGCAAGCGCCAGGCGCACAACCCGTCGCCCCGGCTCGAGCTGCTCGAGCTCTATCGCGCCGTCAACCAGTCCGGCATCGAGCTGCCGCGCGACAAGCTGTTCTGGCCGGTGATGGGCGGGCATACGCAATACCATCGCTCGGCCGACATCCTGGATTACGAGCACTCGGCCCGGCTGCTGAAGGACTTCGCCGACGGCAACGCGGCGCTGGAGCGCGAGTTCAACCGCGATGCCTCGGTGCCGCTGTTCCCCGCGCTCGTCCCGTTCGAGATGCCGGAGTTCTGGGACTGGCGCAGCCCCGAATACCAGCGCATGGCGGCGGAGTTCATGGACGCGCTGATCAAGGCGGCGCGCTCGGGCGAGACGCGTTCGGACAACGAGCGCAGGAACAAGAAGCCGCGCGACGCGCGCCTCAGCCGCGAGGAGCGCGTGGCAAGGCGCAAGGCGGCGCGGGCCAAGGCCGGCGAGAGCGGCGGAGACGGCGGCGGCAGAGACGGTGGCGGCGGGGACGACGACGGCAACGGCGAGGGCGAAGAGGCCTGACGCCGATGCACGAATTCGAGAGCTTCGTCTATCTCGACACCGAGAAGACGGGATCGACCTTCATCTCGCAGCTGCTGAACGATTTCTCGTCCGAGAGGTCGCTGGTGCAGAAGCATCACCGCCCGATGGGCGCGGACTTCGATCCGAAGAAGTTCTATTTCATCTCGGTGCGCGATCCGCTCGACGCCTATCTCTCGCTCTATTCCTTCGGCTGCCAGCGGATGGGCAAGGTCTATGCCCATTTCCGCCGTCAGGGCCACGGCGAGTTCTACGACCGCACCGAAGAGGGCTTCAACGAGTGGCTTCATTTCATGCTGAAGCCCAAGAACGCGGGCCCGCTCGGCGACCGCTATCAGGACGCGGCCGACGGGCGCATCGCCGAGCTGCTCGGCTTCCAGTCGTACCGCTACCTGAGGCTCGCGATCCCCGACGCGGAAGCCAAGCTCGCGGATTGCACGACCGAGGAGGACATCCGCACCGTCTTCAAGGCGAACAAGCTGCCCAGGTTCTCCGTCCGCCACGAGAGCTTCGTCGAGGACCTGTGCCGGCTGCTGTCGGGACCGCTGGCCCATGCGGTCAAGGATCTGGATGCGGCGCTGGACTTCGTGCGCACCGCCAAGCCGCTCAACACGTCCAAGCGCGTCGACAAGGAAAGCGACGACAAGTTCCGCATCAAGACGCGCCTGCGCGCGCGGCTGGAAGAGCGCGAATGGCTGATGGCGGAAGTGTTCGGCTATTAGGGCGGGTTGATCCACTATCGGTGGATCATCCCCGGCGATCCGAACTCGTCGGGCTCCCGGTGCATGGTCGGCCGGACCGGAGAAGCCGGCCCTTCAACCCTCAATTCCCATCGTCGTCGTCGTCGTCGCGCTGCTCGCGTTCCTGGTCCGCGTTGGGATCGGCGGGCTGGGCGACGGAGGGCGGCGGCGGGGGCGGCGGCGTGCGGCGGCTCTCGTCGCGGCCGAACAGCCAGTCGAAGAAGTTGCGGCGGTCGCTGCGCGGGCGCGCCTCGCGCTCGTGCTGCTCGCGGTCGGCGCTCGCGTCGGGCGCCATCGAGACGGCGGCGTTGCCGCTCTCGTCGTCGCCGGTCGTCACGGGCTCGGACCCCGAGGCGTCCAGCATGGTGTCGACGTCGGTCACCGGCGCCTGCGGCGACGACTTGTCGAGCGGCGTCGACGCCTTGCCCTTTTCGGCCTCGGTCATCACGCTGCGCCAGATCTGCGCCGGCAGGCTGCCGCCGGTGACCGACTTCATCGGCGTCGAGTCGTCGTTGCCGATCCAGACGCTCGCCACGTAGTCGGCGGTGAAGCCGACGAACCAGGCGTCGTGATAATCCTGCGTCGTGCCGGTCTTGCCCGCGGCCTCGTGGCCGGTCAGCGAGGCGCCGCGGCCGGTGCCCTCGGTCACCACGCCGTAGAGCATCGCCACCAGGTCCTTGTCGACGTGCTCGGCGATGATGCGCTGCGGCTCGGGCGCGGTGCGGCGCCACAGCACCTGGCCGCCGGCGCGGTCGACCTCGGTCACGAAATAGGGCTCGACCGCATAGCCGCCGCTGGCGAAGGCGGCGTAGGCGGTGGTGAGCTCGATCGGCGTCACCTCCGACGTGCCGAGCGCGAGCGAGGCGTTCTGCTCCAGCGGCGATTGGATGCCGCAGCGCGCCGCCGCGTCGACGATGGTGGAGATGCCGACTTCCTGCGCCAGGTTGGCGGTGATGGTGTTGACCGAATGCGCCAGCGCGTCGGCCAAGGTCAGCGTGCCGTAGGAGCGGCCGCCGAAATTCGTCGGCGTCCAGCCGTCGATGTCCACGGGCTCGTCGTCGCGCACGTCCCACGGCGTCAAGCCGGCCTCGAGCGCGGCCAGATAGACGAAGGGCTTGAAGGCCGAGCCCGGCTGGCGGTGCGCCTGGGTCGCGCGGTTGAAGGTGCTCTCGGCATAGTCGGTGCCGCCGAGCAGGGCGACCACCGCGCCGTCGGTCTTCATCACCACGACGGCGGCCTCGCTGGCATGCATCTTCCGCCCCGACTTGCGCAAGGTCTTGAGCGCCGCGTTGCGCGCTGCGTCCTCGATATGCGGCTCCAGCGTGGTGTGCACGATCAGGTCGCTGGTGGGCGCCACGCCGTTCACGGTGGCGCGCTTCATCGCCTCGTCGGCGGCGGTGTCGAGATAGAAGTTGCGCGAATCCATCGCGCCGCGGTCGGCGACCTGCGCCGGCGCCGCGATCCCGGCCGCCGCTTCCTTTTCGCCGATCGCGCCGGTCTCGACCATGGTGTTGAGCACGCGCGTGGCGCGGGTCTGCGCCTTGGCGAGATCGCGGCGCGGCGAGAACACCGATGGCGCGCGGGTCAAGGTCGCCAGCATCGCGGCCTCGGGCAAGGTGAGCTCGCGCGCCGACTTGTTGAAATAGACATGCGCCGCGCCGTCGACGCCGTAGGCGCCCGAGCCCAGATAGATGCGGTTCAGGTAGAGCTCGAGGATCTGCGTCTTGGACAGCGACTTCTCGAGCTGGGCGGCCTCGAACAGCTCGGTCCATTTGCGCGCCAGGGTGCGCTCCTGGCTGGTGAAGACGATCTTGGCGGTCTGCTGGGTGATGGTCGAGCCGCCGGCGACGACGTGGCCTTTCTTGATGTTGGCGAGCGACGCGCGCACCAGCCCGCGCACGTCGATGCCGTGATGCTCGTAGAAGCGGCGGTCCTCCATGGCGATGAAGGCGGCGGGCAGATAGGGCGGCATCTCGGCGAGGTGCAGCCGGTCGCCGATGATCGCGCCGCGATGGCCGACCTCGTGTCCGTTGGTGTCCAGGAAGGTGAAGGCGAGCGGGCGATTGACGGTGTAGAGGTCGACATGGGGGTCGAGCGGCGGGGCGAAGGTCGAAAGCACCGTGGGCAGAAGCGCCAGCGCCGCCAGCGGCAGCGCCGCGATCAGCACGATCAGCGCCGCCGCGCGCGCGATGCCGCGGCGCCGCTCCGACAGCCAGCGGCCGATATCCTCGAAAAAGCTCAGAAGTGCCTCGCCCATCGCAAGCCGCTGTTCGCCCCTTTAAGGCGCGCTTCCTCGCCGAACTTTGGGGCCAATTCAAGGCCTTAACGGTGCTCGCGGCGTCCGGTTGCCGGTTCGGTGTCATGCGCGCGGGGCAGGGCGGCGGGCGCGGCTGCGCATGACGAAACCGTCATGCGCGAGGGCTTCCAACGTGGCCGGCGACTCGGCGGCTTGGTCGGCGACTCGCCGGGCCGGAAATTCCTTTCGGACGTGACGCGCGTCACGGCGGCGGGCCCCGCACCGGCGCTACCAATCTCCCCGCGACATTCGAACAGGGGAACGACGATGGCCGCGCCCAACGTGATCATCAAGCAGGCCGACCCGCAGCCGGGTCCCGCGACGGGCTCGATCTACGACGTCAACCTGCCGGCGACGCAGACGCCGATCATGAACGCGCAGAGCGGTCCACCGTGGTCCGTCTATCTGCCGCCCGGAACCTACGCCTTCGTCGGCTCCGCTTCCGGCCTCGGGCCGTTCGGGAAGGTCACCGTCGCGAAGGCGAGCGACAGCACGCCCATCGGAACCGGCGACTGGAAGATCGACGCCGCCAAGCGCGTCGCCGGCGTCCAAGTGCACTTCGTCGTGGAATAGGAGGAGGCGATGAAGCAGGCAGCAATCGCAGCACTGGCCTTGGCGATGGCCGCGACAGCGGCGAAAGCAGACGACGTGCAGCGCCTCTCCGACAGCGCCAATCCCGGCGGCCAGATCCTGGCGGACAAGCCGACCTTCCAGGCGACGCTGAACACCGACGAAAAGACCGCGTCGATCACCGGCACGTTCAACCTGAAGCCGTTCGGCCGCGAGCCCGAGAAGGACTATCTCTCCTTCACCATCCAGACGCCCCAGTCGCAGGGCCAGAACTACACCAACACGGTGACCCTGGACGGCCTGACCAAGGCGACCACGCTGTCGCTCAAATTCATCCACAGCTGGGGCGGCTTCGTGCGGGGATCGTCGGAGGCGACGTTCGCCTCGCCGTCCTGGCAGACGGCATGCTGGGATCTGTTCAAGCAGGCCACGTCCGACCTCCACAGCCCCCAACCGTTCAAGACCTGCGATGCGGGCTTCTTGAAGGACATCACGGCCGATCGCGCGACGCGCGACGAGGCGGCGCGCGTCCAAGGCGCGTCGTCCACGACCGTGGCGCAGAACAAGGCGCTCGAGGACAAGCTCGCCAAGGAGCTCGACGACCTGAACAAGAACGTGCTGCCGGTGCCCGCCGATCTCTGGATCGTGAGCCTGGGCGGCAGCGTCGGCTACGAGCAGCACAATTACTACGATCCGGTGACGCTGGCTGCGGGCTCGCTCGACAAGACGCCGTGGCAGGCGAGCGCGTCGCTCGGCTATGTGCCGAAGGAGCTCCCTGTGTCCTTCAATCTGTCCGCCAAATACCAGGAGTCCTATCTCGACGGCGGCAACGGCACGACGCAGACCAAGTGCATCAATTCGGGCGCCACCTGCGTCAACGGCTTCATCGGCGCGCCCCTGCTGCACGACAAGGCGCTGATCGGGGCCGATATCCGCTGGATCGGCAATCTGTCGGCGTTCGGCATCCCGTTCGGCCTCGACCCCGGCGTCACCTACGACGCGATCGGCGGCCAGACCGCGGTGCAGGTGCCGCTCTATCTGCTGACCTTCAAGGACGACAAGGGCGCGGAGCATCTCAGCGGCGGCATCCGCTACGACTGGACCAGCACGACCCACGTCTCGACCGTCGGCATCTTCGTGTCGACCGCCTTCAGCCTGTTCTAGCGCCCGCGCCCGACTCCCCGGTCGCGGGCAGCGCGCCGCCGCGGTTCCCCTTGCGCCGCGGCGGCGGCTTTTTTCGGGGGATGGGCGCGCGGTTATACTCATTCCGCGGATTGAGTATTACCGCCGCCCGTCGCGCACTCCGGCAGCCGCCGAAAAATTTTTCCGCCATGCTGCGATGCAGCAATTCGCGCTTCCGGCCGGGCGTCATTTTTATTCCGCAATTGGGATCAATCCTTTGGCTGCGATTTTGGCCCTCGAAAATATTTTTCATGACGCCTCTTGAACCGTCACGGTCGAAATCCCAAATCACCCATATCCCCACAATTGCATCAGGACAGGAACGGCTCCCATGAGAACCGCTCTTACGCTCACGCTCGCCTGCGCCGTGACGGCCGGCGCCGCCACAGCCGCCGCTGCCACTGCCGCCGCCGCCACTGCTGGCGCCGCGGCTGCTGCCGCCACTCCCGCCGCGGCGGCGAAGTGCTCGCCGCTCGCGGCGGTGCTGAAGGCGGCGCCGAAATTCGCCGACTACGAGGCGCATGCCTTCGCCGGCCCGCACGTCGCGCCGCGCGTCCATGCCAGCCGCGAGGCCTGGCAGTACCGCACCAATCTGCGCGACGCCGCCAAGGCCGGCCCCAACTTCGCCGGGCGCTACACGCTCGCGGGCTGGGGCTGCGGCACGGGCTGCCTCGACTGGGGCGTGGTCGACCAGGCCAACGGCAAGGTGACCTTCGACGGCAGGATCCGCACGATCGAGAACCTGACCGACGTGTGGCCGATCAACGATCCCGTCACCGGGCACTATGCGGCGCTCGGCGCCAACGCGGCCGACTTCGACACGCTGCTCTTCCGCAAGGACAGCGACCTGCTCGTGATGCTCGGCGCGCCCGGCGGCGACGAGGCGCAGAGCGGCATCCACTGGCTGCGCTGGACCGGCGCGCGCTTCGAAAGCCTGCGCTTCGTCGCGGCGGGCGCGATCTGCCGCAAGGACTGAAATTCGAGGAAATCCGCAATGTCTATCACCGCCCCTGCAACGGGACGCGGTCGCCTCAGCGCGACCGCGCCCGGCTTCTGGATCGGCCGCGAGGTCGACGACATCCCGTCCGGCTGGATGGACCACAACATCAAGAGGCTTTTCGATGAGTGGAACAAGCAGATGATCAAGCTCGAAGACCTGAAGAACGGCTCGAACAAATCCGATTCGGCGAAGGAGCGCGAGCATGACGCGCGCACCTTGATGCAGCTGCAGCGCTCGCTCGACCATTTGATCAAGCTCGAAACCGGGCGCGCGGCCCTGCGCGCCAACAAGATGGCCAACCGCAATGAAGGAGAGCGTGCCGCGCTTCAGCGCCAGCTGGATCAACTCACTGGACCCCGCAACGCGCCGCAGGTTTCTGGAGACGATGAATGACGACACGGCCGCATTTCTGCGCCGGCTCTGGACGTTCTGGGCGCGCGACGAGCAGCTCGCGCCGCCCGGCCGCTGGCGGGTCTGGCTCTATCTGGGCGGACGCGGCGCGGGCAAGACGCGAGCCGGCGCCGAATGGGTGGCGGGCGGCGTCAAGGCCAAACGCATGCGCCGCATCGCGCTCGTCGGCGCGACCTACAACGACGCGCGTGCGGTGATGATCGAAGGCGAATCCGGATTGCTGAGCGTGGCGGGTGCCGCGCAATACCAGCCCTCGAACCATCGCCTGCGCTGGCCTAACGGCGCGGTCGCGACGGTGCTGAGCGCCGAGGAGCCCGACGGCATCCGCGGCCATCAGTTCGACGCGGCGTGGTGCGACGAGTTCTGCAAATGGTCGCAGCCGGACGCCGCGCTCGACATGCTGCGCATGGCGCTTCGGCTGGGAAAGCAGCCGCGCATGGCGATCACCACGACGCCGCGCAATCTGCCCGCGCTCGCGCGGCTGATGGAGGCGCGCGGCACCAAGGTCACGCGCAGCTCGACGCGCGACAACGCGGCCAACCTCGCCCCGGGCTTCGTCGAGGATCTGGAGGCGCGCTACGGCGGCACCAGGCTCGGCCGCCAGGAGCTCGACGCCGAGATCATCGCCGACGTCGAGAGCGCGCTGTGGAAGCGCGACTGGATCGAGCGCGGCCGCCTGCGCGCGGCGCCGGAACTCGTGCGCATCGTCGTCGCGGTCGATCCGCCTGCGACGTCGCACGGTGCGGCCTGCGGCATCGTGGTGGCGGGCCTGGGCGCGGACGGCAAGGGCTATGTGCTCGCCGACCGGTCGATGGCCGGCCTGACCCCGCTCGGCTGGTCGCAGCGCGTCGCCGAGGCCTTCGAGCTCTTCGACGCGGGCTGCATCGTGGCCGAAAGCAACCAGGGCGGCGAGATGGTCAAGGCCGTGCTCGTCGACCAGCTGAAGAACGCGCCGGTCAGGCTGGTCAACGCGCGCAAGTCCAAGACGGTGCGCGCCGAACCCGTCGCCCTGCTCTACGAGACCGGCCGCATCCATCACGTCGGCGTCTTCCCCGAGCTGGAGGACCAGCTCTGCAACTATGAAGCCCGAAAGAGGGGCGAAAGCCCCGACCGGCTCGACGCGCTCGTCTGGGCGCTGAGCGATCTGTTCCCGGTCGCCAAGGCCGGGCCGAGCATCAGAAAGGTCTAAGCCATGTTCCAGAACTGGTTCCGCTCCGCGCAGGGGCGCGCATCGTCGCGCGCGCCCGAGACGAAGTCGGCGTTTCCCCCCGTCGCCTGCCTGTCTCTCGCGGGGCGCCCCTCGTGGGGCGAGCGCAGCTATGCCGCGCTCGCCCGCGAGGGTGTGATGCGCAACGCGGTGGCCTATCGCTGCGTGCGCATGATCGCGGAGTCCGCGTCGTCGGTGCCGTGGCTGCTCTACGACGGACGCGACGAGGTCGAGGCGCATCCGCTGCTCTCGCTGCTCGCCCGTCCCAACGCCGACGAGGACGGCGTCGCGCTGTTCGAGCGCTGGTACGCGCATCTGCAATGCGCCGGCAACGCCTATCTCGAGGCGATCCTGGTCGGACCCGAGGTGCGCGAGCTGCACGTGCTGCGCCCCGACCGCGTGCGTGCGGTGCAGGGCGCGCGCGGCCGCGCCGTCGCCTATACCTATACGGTCGGCAATCACGTGACGACCATCGCGGCCGAGCGCGGCAGCGGCTTCCTGCCGCTGCTGCACGCGATGCTGTTCCATCCGCTCGACGACGCTTGCGGATTGTCGCCGATCGAGGCGGCGGCGCGCGCCATCGAGGTGCACAATGCCGGCGGGGATTGGACCAAGGCGCTGCTCGACAATTCCGCGCGGCCCTCCGGCGCGCTGATCTACAAGGGGCCCGACGGCGCGCCGCATCTGACCGACGACCAGTACGCGCGCCTCAAGAGCCAGCTCGAGGACGCCTATCAGGGCCGCGAGAATGCCGGCCGGCCCATGCTGCTCGAAGGCGGGCTCGACTGGAAGGCGATGAGCTATGCGCCCGCCGATCTGGATTTCGCGGCGGGCCGCGACGGTGCCGCGCGCGAGATCGCGCTCGCTTTCGGGGTGCCGCCGATGCTGCTCGGCATCCCCGGCGACAACACCTATTCGAACTATCAGGAGGCTTACCGCGTGTTCTTCCGCGGCACCGTGCTGCCGCTGGCGAGCCGGATCGGTTCGTCGCTGACGCACTGGCTGTCGCCGGCGTTCGGCGGCGAGGTGCGGCTGGTGGTGGATGTCGACGCCGTGCCGGCGCTGGCAGCCGACCGCTCGGTCTACTGGGACCAGGTCTCGAAGGCGCCGTTCCTGACCATCAACGAGAAGCGCGAGATGGCC